>CAWKKE010000006.1:0-328947 GCA_963850185.1 uncultured Acidimicrobiaceae bacterium | reverse complement strand
GTGACGGGCTGCGGGTGCAGGCCGGCGACCTCGACGGCGGGAAGTAGTCGGCCTTACTGCGCTCCGGCGAGAAGCCCCGACGCCCAGGCAGTGAGCGTCGTCGAGAAGAGTGCGGGGTCTTGGCCGTGCATGGAATGGCCCATTGTCGGGAAGGATTGCCTCTCGACCTTCTGGCCGGTCGCTTCTATCAGCTGGCAGGCCCGAGTCGCCTGCTCCCGGACAGCGCGCCGACAAGGCTGCCGGTGCTCTCGTCGATCGTCCAGAAGTGATGGGTGAGGAGCACGGGAACCTTCACCGACGACAGCATGCGATCGTGGCGACAGCTGGCACCGACCGTGCCGGTCCAGAACGCTCGCCCCCATTCGGGATCGTACTCCTTGAGGTTCTGCGGAGGTTCCGGTCCCCCCAGCAGGCCGACCAGCGAGGTGAGCCAGGTGGGAAGCTCGTTCGGGGCCGCCGCGAGCATTCCGTCCCAGTCGCCGACGGACCACTGGTCCCCCAGGTATTTGCTCCACAACGCGAACATCGGCCCGATTCCCCGGCGTATGGAATGCCCGCAGCTGGTGTCGACCTCGGAGACGAACAGAGGAGGGTCCTCATAGAGGCAGCCGATGACCTGTCCTGGCTTGGCATAGGCGGACAGCCAGGCGGCGAGGACCCCTCCCGACGACAGCCCGCTGACGAGAGTGGGTCGACCGATGACGCCGTCGATGAAGCGCACCAGGTCGTCGCCCATGTTGTCGAGGGTGTAGCGCCCCGGGGTCCGCGTCGAGCGGCCCTGGCCGCGGAGGTCGACGGCGTAGACGCAGAAGTGGTCTGCGAGGAGGGGCATCGCGTCCTCATAGCCCCACCACGACTCGGTCTGGCCCGGGATCAACAACAAGGGAGGCAGGTCGCGAGCTCCGAGCGTGGCGTAGTTGAGGCGGACCTCGCCGGTGTCGAACTGCCGCTCGGGGTATTTGTGTGCGATGTAGGTGACGTCCGGGTTGTCGGGCCCGAAGCGCCCGGCGAACGTGGCCATTACGAGCCCACTCTCTCGGTGTTGGCGAGGTGGTCGCTCCGGGCGAGGTCGACTTCGGTCACAATGCGACACCGTTGATGCATGCGTTGCGCATGGTGCCGATGCCTTCGATCCAGGTTTCCAAGACTTCGCCTGGAGCAAGGAACCTGGGAGGTTGGCGCGCCATGCCGATGCCGGCGGGAGTGCCGGTGAAGATGATGTCGCCGGGGAAGAGCGGGAGCACTCCGGAGAGCTCGGCGACGAGGCGAGGGACGGAGAAGATGAGGTCGGCCGTACGAGCGTCCTGCACCTTCTCGCCGCCGACGGAGCAGCCCAGTGCCAGGTCGTCGGGATCGGAGAACTCGTCGGTCGTGACGACCCATGGTCCCATCGGCCCGTAGCCGCGGCGGGACTTGCCCAGCGAGAACTGGGAGGCAGCGGCGAACTGCAGATGACGATCGCTGATGTCCTGGCCGACGGTCAGCCCGGCGACGTGCGACCAGCCGTCTGCCTCCCTGACGTGATCGGCGCGCACGCCGATGACCGCGACCAGCTCCACCTCCCAGTCCGTGCTCTCTCCCACGATCTCGATGTCGTCGAAGGGGCCCGCCAACGAGGCGGGGAACTTGGTGAAGGTGGCGGGTACCTCGGGAACGGCCATGCCCGATTCCTCGGCGTGTGTGCGGTAGTTCAATCCGACGGCGAACACCTGGTGCGGCATGGGAACCGGACAACGCAGGCGGGCTTCGAGCAGCGGTGCCGTCCCCGCGCTGATGGTGGGGGCCGTCTCGAGAAACTCGATCCAATTGGCGTACACGTCCATGGGGTCGGGACCGAACCGGCCCTCCGTGGCCTCGGCGATGTCGGCGATCTGGTCGCCGAGGACGAGGACGGCCCTGCCGTCGCTGTTGGCCACCTTCATGAGGCGCTCTGACGAAGGGCCTGGTGTCCCCACACGCTGATGCGGTCGTACTGCTTGTTGTCAGCCCAACCGTCGGTCACCACGCGGGCGCCGTAGCCGACCTCGACCATGAAGCCCGCCGGACTGGCCACATAGAAGCTGAACATCCGGTCATTGTCGTGGCGGCCGAGGCCGTTGGGGATGGCCAGGTCCGATGCCCATGCACGGTCGAAGGCGGCGCCGACGTCGTCGGGACTGTTGGATTCGAACATGAGGTGGTGCAACGTTTGTGGCAATTCGAATGGCGCCTTGGCCAACGCCACGCTGTGGTGACGCTCGTTGCAGTGGTAGAAGCGCACTTCGAGCTCAATTCCCTCGGCGATCTCGAACACGATCCAGTCGGACTGCTCGAAGCCGAGACCATCCACGAGGAAGGCGTCGGACTCCTCGAACGCCGTCGTCGCGAAGACGGCGTGGCCGAAACCGACCCCCTGAGTGAGGAAGCCGGCCGGCATCCGTGGAGATGCGTACGGGGATGTGGCCTGGGCCAGCCCCAAGACCAGCTCGGCCGCGACGCCCCACGGAGAAGCCGTCCGCAGCAGACGCTGCACCCGTCGAGCCTTCAGTTCGTCGTCGGTTCCCTCCGAGAGCTCGAAGCCGGCCGCACGCAGCCTGCCGGCCGTCGCCTCGAAGGCAGCTTCGTCTTCTGCTTCGAAGCCGATGAAGGAAGCATCGCTCCCGGGACCCGATTGGACGAGGACCCGGTGGGCGGCATCGTCGTTGCGCCAGGTTAGTGCACCGTCGCTGGCCGGTTCTCCGGGGGCGAGACCGATGATTCCCGCGAAGAACGCCGAGAGGGCCCTGGGATCCGGTACCTCAATCCCGACATAGGCGAGTTCGATGTCGTGGCGCATGTGTAGTTCCCTCGCCGTTCAGCTGCCGAACAGAAGAGTGAGGACGGCGTCGGCGTGCGCCTCTACGACATCTTCGGAGGTGGGATCCAGTCCGGTCAGTCTCCGGCACTCGGGGCCGAGCACGAACATGGTGGGCCCGGCGCCGGTCAACATGTAATAGAGGTGCGCGGGTGGGATCGGGGGAAGGTGCCCCTGCTCGGTCAGGCGGGCAAACCGGGCCACGGTCTCCTCGTAGAGGGGCCTGATGTGCCGATCGACCATCCAGTCCATGCGGGGGGTGTCGGTCTTGCACTCGCCCGTGATGATCCGGTGCAGCTCGGGGTGCCGGGCCGAGAAGTACACGAACTCGCGGACGATCAACCGCGTCGTGGTCAGGTCATCGACGCCCCTGAGCCCCTCGACGCGTGCCGAGAGCGTGGCGGTCAGCAACGCGAACAATCGATCGACCGCCGCCCTCCACAGCTCCACCTTGGTGGAGAAGTGGTAGTTCAGGAGGGGCTGGGTGACGCCGCTGCGTAGGGCGATCTCACGAGTGCTCGCACCGTCGAAGGACCGCTCGGCGAACACGTCGAGCGCGGCATGGAGAATGCGCTCGCGGGTGGGGTCGGCCGAGGGCCTCGTCGTCCGAACGGCTGCTGTCTGCGCCACCCGGGGCATCCTAATCAATCGAACAGGATATTGACAAGAGCCTATTCAACTGAACAGACTCTGAGGCATGAGCGCGTTGCGTTTCGGTGCCGCGGTTGATGCCGGCCTGGTCGCCCGCGCCTCCGCACTCCGACCGCTCCTCGCCCAGCATGCCGATCGGACCGAGTCGGAGCGCCAGGTGGTGCCCGAGGTGATGCGGGCCGTCGAGGACGCAGGGCTCTTCGAGGTCATCGTGCCCGAGCGGCTCGGCGGCCTCGGGGCGTCCATGGCAACCCAGCTGTGCGTCGCGGCCGAGCTCGGACAAGCGTGCGCGTCCACGGCCTGGGTGCAGTCCCTCCTCAACATCACGACATGGGCGGCCTCACAGGCCAACGCCGCCCGGGAGCTGTTCGACGGTGCCGTACGGCCTCGCGTCTGTGGCGTGCTGATCCCGTCGGGCACCGCAGTGCCGGTCGATGGGGGCTACCGGGTCAACGGAAAGTGGAGCTTCGCTTCGGGCTCCTACTACGCGAACTGGTTCACCGGTGGGGTCACCGTGGTCGACGCTGCCGGCGCGGTCACGGGCATCGGCATGGTCCTCGCACCGAGGAGCGACTTCACCGTCGAGGACACCTGGTTCGTCGCCGGGATGAGCGGCACCGCCAGCAACACCGTCGTTCTCGACGAAGCGTTCGTCCCCAGCGACCATCTCACCCCGCTGGGCCAGGAAACGCCGGGAGGGAGCGATCCCGCGGATCTTTGGCCCCTCGGCTCGGCTCTGTCGGTCGTCTTGACCGGACCGCTCCTGGGTGCAGCACGAGCGTGCGCCGACCTCGTCACGGAGAAGGCGCCGAAACGGGCCCTGTCATATACGAGCTATGCGGCGACGACCGACTCGACCGTCGCTCTGGCCGAGATCGCCCGGGCTCGTCTCGACGTGGACACCGGTGTCATGCACGCCCTCGACGCCGCCGGATACATCGATGCGGTGGGGCATGGTGCCCCCCGCGATCCCCTCGAGGAGGCGCGGGTGCGCGGGCAGTGCGGCTATCTCCTGGCGGCGCTTCGCCGGGGCGTGGACACGCTGCTGAACGTCGGCGGCGCGGGATCGTTCGCCTCGGCCAACGTCTTCCAGCGGCACTGGCGGGACCTCAACGTCGGCAGCCGTCATGCCTTCCTCGCCACGAACATCTCCCTGGAGACGTACGGGCGCGGCCTCTACGGTCTCGACCCTGTCGTCGTCATGGTGTGACCGGATCTCGGCGTTCGTGACATCGGGACGCGTGGACGTCCACGCCCATTTCCTCCCCGAGGCCTATCGCGCCGCCCTCGACGCCGCCGGCTTCGGAATGGTCGACGGCATGCCTGTGCCCCTCTGGGAGGCCGCGGCGCACGTCGCTCTGATGGACCGCCTCGGCATTGCCACGAGCCTGCTCTCGGTCTCTTCCCCTGGGGTGTACTTCGGCGACGACGCGGCCGCCAGGGCATTGGCCCGCCAAGTCAACGAGGATGGCAAGCGCGCCGCCGAAGCCCACCCGGGACGCTTCGGGCTCTTCGGATGCCTCCCTGTTCCCGACGTCGGGGGAGCGATCGACGAAGTCGCCTTCTGTTATGACGAGCTCGGCGTGGACGGGATCGTGCTGCTCACCCACGCCGGCGACGTGTACCTCGGCGACCCGGCGCTCGAACCGCTCTTCGACGAGCTCGACCGCCGCCACGCCCGGCTCTTCCTTCACCCGACGTCGCCGCTGTGCTGGGAGCAGACCGCGTTCGGGCGCACCAGGGCGATGATCGAATTCCTGTTCGACACTTCCCGGGCCGTGGTCAACATGGTGCTGAACGGCGTCGTTGCCCGGCACCCGAACGTCGAGGTCATCGTCCCCCATGCCGGAGCGACCCTGCCCGTCATCGCCGATCGAGTCGCCGCCTTCGCCTTCATCCTCGAGGATCTCGATCCTGGCGCCGACGTCTATCGGGACCTGGCGCGGCTTCACTACGACCTCGCCGGGTTTCCTCTGCCGCGCCAACTCGACGCGCTCCTTGCCTTGACGACCGCCGAGCACCTCCACTACGGAAGCGACTATCCCTTCACCCCCGAAGCCGTCGTGGCCATGCTGGCAGAACCCCTCGGTGCGATCGAAGAAGCCTCAGGTCCGGTCCCGCACACGCTCGCTGCCAACAGCCGACGGCTTTTTCCTGGCTTGACCGGGAGGTAGATCGGCGCGTTCAGCGTCCGCCTTTGGGGGGCCACGCCCGCACCATCGCCCCATACGGATCGGCGGGACTGTGCAGCGACAACCCCCCGTCGCACTCGAGCACCTGCCCCGTCACCCACTCCAGAGCGTGCAGGGCAATGATGGCCTGGGCGATGTCGGACGCTTCGCCCAGGCGGCCCAGCGCCGTGCGCTCGGCCACGCCGGCCAACCAGGGCGAGCCCTCGACGGTGACCGAGGGCCCGCGCCCGAGCATCGGCGTCCGGGTCACGCCGGGCGCCACGGCGTTGACCCTGATGCCGAGCTCGCCCCATTCGGCGGCGGCGACCTGGACCAGCATGGAGAGGGCCGCCTTCGACGCGCAGTAGATGCCCATGCTGCGGTCGACGAGGCGCGCGCTGACACTCGAGACGGCGACGAAGGAGCCGACCGTCTCCTCCTCTTGCATGGCGCCGACCCAGGCACGCATGCAGAGCCACGGTCCACGCGCGTTGATGCGCATGACCCGGTCGAAGGCGTCGGGGTCGGCCTCGGACAGCAGTCCGGCGTGGCCGACCCCGGCGGTGACGGTCACCGAGGTCGGGACACCCCAACGCTCCCTGGTCACCCTCACGGCGTCGTCGATGGCGTCGGGCTCGGCGACGTCGCAGCGGACATCGTGGGGGCCCGCGATGTCCCAGGTCACCGTCGTGGTGCCGCCGGCTCGGTAGGCGTCGGCCAGGGCGGCGCCGATGCCCGAGCCGCCGCCGATCACCAGCGCCAGTGCACCCGCCTCCTCGCTCATGCGCCTCCCTTCCACCTCGCCCAGCCCAGACCGTACCCGGCCTGTGGTGCCAGACTCAGAGCCTCGGATCCCCTCGCTCGGGGCTTAATGGCAAAGGTGCATGTTCTGGGATGACCACGCGCGACGTCGAGACGACAACGGGTGACGGCGCGGTTCCCCATTGGGAGGTGGCGATCATCGGAGCGGGGCCGGGCGGCCTCGGCCTCGCCATCCAGATGGTCAAGTCGGGACGGCGAGATTTCGCGCTCTTCGAGGCATCCGACGGCGTCGGCGGCACCTGGCGGACGAACACCTACCCCGGCGCCGCCTGTGACGTGCCGTCGCACCTCTATTCCTATTCCTTCGCCCTGAAGCCCGACTGGTCGAAGACGTACGCCAGCCAACCCGAGATCCTCCGCTACTTCGAGGACTGCGCCGACCGCTTCGGAATCCGCCCCCACCTGCGAACGAACACATGCATCACGTCGGCGGTCTGGGACGCCGGGACGCGGCGCTGGCGGCTCACCGACGCCGGGGGAAGCACCTGCGAGGCCGATGTGCTCGTGTCCGCCATCGGCACCTTCACGACGCCGTCGGTGCCCGACCTCGAGGGTCTGGCGAACTTCGACGGGCCCTGCTTCCACTCGGCGCGCTGGCAGCACGAGCACCATCTAGCGGACCGCCATGTGGCCGTGATCGGGACGGGGGCCAGCGCGGCGCAGATCGTCCCCGAACTGGCCAAGGGCGCCCGGTCGGTGTTGGTCTTCCAACGCACGCCGCAATGGATCCTGCCGCGCTCGGACAAGCCGTTCACCGAGGAACAGAAGCGCCGGTTCGCCCGCAACCGCATCGCCATGCGGCGTCACCGCAGGGAGATCTACCTGGCCTACGAGAACAACATCGCGTTCCGCCGCGGCGAAGACGGGCCCAAGCAGCTCGAAGCGATTGCGCGCAGCCATATTGCCTACCGGATCGCGGACGACGAGCTGCGGGCAAAGGTGACCCCCGACCAGCCCTTCGGCTGCAAACGCACCTTGGTGTGCAGCGATTTCTACAAGGCGCTGCTGCGGGACAACGTGGAACTGGTCACCGAGCGCATCGATCGGGTGACCGCGGGCTCCATCGTCACCGACGACGGGCGCGAGAGGCCGGTCGACGCCATTGTGCTCGCCACCGGGTTCCGGGCAACCGAGTACCTCGAGGGAATCGACATCGTCGGCGTGGACGGCCGCCGCCTCCACGAGGATTGGTCCGACGTGGCGCACGCCTACCTGGGCCTGACGGTGTCGGGGTACCCGAACTTCTTCATGCTCTACGGGCCGAACACCAACCAGGGGGCCAACTCCATCATCGTGATGCTCGAAGCACAGGCCGGCTACGTGCTGGGCGCGCTGCGGGCCATGCGGCGGCACCGGGCGCAATCCGTTGACGTGCGCCGGGAGGTGATGGAGGACTACAACCGCGACCTGGCGGAGGCGCTGGCGGGCACGGTGTGGAGCGACGGGTGCCAGAGCTACTTCAAGAACGCGAACGGGAAGATCGCCACCCAGCTGCCCCAGACCTCCAGCTGGTACGTGGAGAGGACGAAGCGCTTCAGGATGCGGGAGTATGTACGGTCATGAAGGCAGCGGTGTACTACGAGACCGGGGCACCCGAGGTGTTCCGCTACGAGGAGGTGCCCGACCCGCAGGTGGGTCCGGGCGACGTGCTGATCGACGTCGAGGCGGTGAGCATCGAAGGTGGGGACACGCTCAATCGGCTGGGGGGCGACCTGGCCCGGGTCCCGCACGTGGTCGGCTACCAGGCTGCCGGCACCGTGGCGGCGGTCGGCGCCAGCGTTCGTGGCTTCGCGGTGGGGGACCGCGCCGTCACCGTGGGACTGGACGGCTCGCATGCCGAGCTCCGGGCGACGCCTGAGGGGTTCGCATGGAAGATCCCCGAGAGTGTCTCGACCGACGACGCGGCCTGCGTCCCGGTCCCCTTCGGCACGGCCGACGACTGCCTCTTCGAGTTCGGCCGCTTGCAGGCGGGCGAGACGGCCCTCGTTCATGCCGCCGCGGGCGGGGTGGGCATCGCGGCGATCCAGATGGCGAAACGGGCCGGAGCGAGCGTCTTCGCCACCGCGTCGAGCGACGACCGGTTGGAGCGCCTGAGGGAGCTCGGGCTCGACGAGGGCATCAACTACGTCACCCACGACTTCGTCGCCGAGGGGCGTCGCTTGACCGACGGGCGGGGCATGGACGTGGTGGTGGACTCGGTCGGCGGCCTGACGCTGCAGGGGAGCATCAACCTGCTGGCGTATAGGGGACGTTGCGTCACGGTGGGTGATGCCGGCAGGGCTGCGGCCGAACATCTCGACATCTCTGCCATGCGCGGCAACAACCAGACGCTGTCGGGCTACTTCCTGGGAGCGGAGCTGCTCATGTCGCCGCGGCCGCACGCCATGATTGCGGGCCATCTCGAGGCCATCGGGCGCGGCGAGCTGAAGGTCGTCATCGACCGCACGTTCCCGCTCTCCGACGCCGCCGGGGCCCACGCCTACATCGAGAGCCGGCAGGCCTTCGGCCGGGTGCTGCTCGTCCCCTGAGGCCGCAGCCAAGGTTCCATGCCGACCGTGGATGGGAGGTCGAGCCGGTCCCGTAGGATCTCTCTCCGGCCGTGGGCGACTCACAAAGGACACCATGAAGATCGCGATTGTC
The DNA here is from genome assembly GCA_963850185.1 of uncultured Acidimicrobiaceae bacterium. Classification (GTDB taxonomy): domain Bacteria; phylum Actinomycetota; class Acidimicrobiia; order Acidimicrobiales; family RAAP-2; genus Bog-473. The sequence goes on along the minus strand of CAWKKE010000006.1, from coordinate 319,830 downwards.
GGAACCGGCGCCATGGGCTCGGTGTACGCCGGCCTATTCGGCAAGGCTGGCCACGAGGTGTGGGCCATAGATGTCTGGCGGGAGCACATTGACGCCATCGCCGGATCGGGGCTTGCCGTGTCGGGGGCCAGTGGCACCTACGTGGTGGACAACCTCCATGTCGGCGAGACGCCCGCTGCTGCGGGAACCTGCGATGTCTGGGTGATCGCCACCAAGGCAGCGGACGTCGAAGCGGTGGCAGCCGAGATCGCACCGCTGCTCAAGCCCGACAGCGTCGTCATGGCGCTCCAGAACGGGCTCGGCGCAGGCGAGCGGGTAGCCCGGCGCATCCCGGAAGAGCACATTGTGATCGGGATCGCCGAGGGGTTCGGGTCGTCCGTCCCGGAGCCTGGGCACGTGCATCACGAAGGCATGCGGCTGATACGGATCGGCGAAATGAAGGGCGGCCTGAGTGACCGCGTCCAGGGGGTAGCGCGCCTGTGGGACGAGGCGGGGTTCACTGTCCGCGCCTTCGCGGATGTGGCGCTCATGATCTGGGAGAAGTTCCTCTGCAACGTGACCCTCAGCGCTCCCTGTGCCGTGTTCGACGTCACGGTGGGTGAGCTGATGGCGAACCCCGAGTCCTGGAGGGTCGCCCTCGGCTGCACGGCGGAGGCCCACCGGCTGGGCGTCGCCATGGGCGTCGAGTTCTCCTTCGACGACCCGCTGCGCTATGTGTCCGAGTTTGCGGCCACCATTCCGAACGCCAGCCCGTCGATGCGCCTCGACCAGCTGGCCCGGCGCCGCTCTGAGCTCGACGCCATCAACGGACAGGTCGTCACCCTGAGCCGGGAGCTCGGGCTCGAGACGCCGTACAACGAGACCCTCTGCGCCATTCTGCGCCGGCGCGAGTCGGTGTTCGACTGACGGCAGGGGCCTGCCACTCGCCGCCGGGCCTCCGGGGATAGCCTCAGGCGGCGCGTGATTCGGAACGACGCGCTCTCGGGGGTTGGCGATGCGGAACTGGGGGAAACCGGCAGTGGGGCGAAGGCTGCCCCGGTCAGCGGGCGCGCTCGCCGTCCTGGCGAGCGCGGCGGCGCTCGGCCTGGCGGCGCCGGCGGGTGCCGCCAGTGCCCCGACGCCGGTCGCCCAGGCCAGCACCAGCACACGGGGCGTCTCGGCCGGCACCATCAACGTGGTCTTTCCGCTCATCTCCTTCAGCAGTATCGAGGGTGAATTCGAGATCAAGTCCGACGCCGAGTTCGGCGAGCAGACCAAGGCGATTCACCTCTTCGTCAATCAGATCAACGATGCCGGAGGGATCAACGGCCGCAAGATCAACCCGATGATCGTGAGCTTCGACCCGACGAACCCGAACGAACAGCAGGCCCTGTGCAAGCAGTGGACCCAGGGCAGCCCGCCTGTGTTCGCTGTCGTCGACGGGCTCGGGACGTGGGAAGGGGTCAACGAGCTCTGCGTGACCCAGCAGGGCCACACGCCGATGCTCTCCCAATGGACGACGACCACGAACTGGACGAATCTCGGCTCGCCCTACCTGTGGTGGACGGGTGCGGACGACGCGGGCATCCTGGCGGCCACCGTGCAGTGGGGGATGAGTTCGGGGCGTCTCGGACACGGCCACAAGGTCGGTGTCGTGGTCTCGGACGAGGTCAGCGACCAGGACGCGCTCAACTCCGCCCTGTTGCCGGATCTGAAGAGGGTCGGCGTGGAGCCACAGGTGGTGACCGTTACAGCCGACGTCGGAGAGACCGCCACGACAGACTCGGACGCCACGCTGGCCGTCGAACGGCTCAAGTCGGCGGGCGTCGAGGACGTGATCCCCCTCCTTCCCGAAAACGCGTTCACGCCCTTCATCGGTGCCGAGACGGCCCAGGAGTACTTTCCCAAGCTCCTGCTGAGTGACTACCAATCAGAAATTGAGGTTGCGCTCGGGCTCATCCCGATTCCCTATGACAAGGCGCTCAATGGCCAGGAGGGCGTTACGGCAGAGACCCTCGGGGGGATCGACCTCCCGGTGCCCGAGGCGCAAGGTGGATACGACCCGGGCGTGCGGAGCTGCTGGACGGTGTGGCACAAGGCCTACCCGCAGACTCCCAAGGGCAACATCAACGACGATATTGAAGAGCAGGGCCCCGTCCAAGCCTGGTGTCAGGAGATCCGCCTCTTCGCCAAGGCGGCCACCATGGCGGGCAAGGACCTCAATCGGCGCACCTTCGTCGAGGCGATGTCGCACGTCACGGACTTCCCCGGTGGGTTTTCGCCCGTCCTGAGCTATGGACCGGACAAATTCTCCGGTCCCACGCAGTATCGCGTGGTCGAGGTCCACGACAACCATCCTCCGACGAGCCAGTGCAAACGAGGTCCGGCGACGTCACCGCCGGCAGGCGTCTGTTGGGTCGTAGAGCAGAACTGGAAGCCGTTGCCATGAGCAGCGCCCGATGGACGGGCGCAGCGAGACCTGCTGGCCTGACGGCCGTGGCTCACGCGACCGTGCCGATCAGGGCTGCTCGCGTCGTCACGGATGTGGTCGCCGCTCCAACCGATAGGCCGTCGTCGTGCCCGCGAAGCCCTTCAATGTCAGAGGCGGCAGGCGCTCGAACCGGAATCCGCCGCTCTGTGCTGCACGGACACTTTCGGAAACGACAGCCGTCGACGGCTCGGCCGCGGCGACGAGCCGGGCGGCCAGGTTGACGTCGGGCCCGTAGAGGTCGCCGAAGACCGAGGCCATCTCCCCGGCGGCGAGCCCGACCCTGACCGCAGGAACCGACCCGCTCGAGGCTTCTAAGAGGTCAAGCGCTATCTGGCAGGCGTCCTCGGTGTCCTCGGTGACGAACATCGCCTCATCACCGATGGTCTTGACGATCTGTCCGTTGCGCCCGGCGACGATCTCGGAGGTGCAGAGGTCGAACTCGACGAGGACGTCCGTCAGCTGCCGCAGTGACAAGGACGCGGTCGATGACGTGTAGCCCACCAGATCGACGAAGCCGACGGTTCGCTGCACGGTCACGACCGATCGCTCCGGGTCCGTGGACCACATCCGATCGGCGACGGCCACGATCTGACGACGGAGCACCGCGTCGAGCGTCGAGACGAAGTTCGGGAGCAGTGTCTGGGTCAGCTCGGCGTATTCCTTGACGATGTCGACGTAAGCGGTGCCGCCGGTCCGCCGCGGGAGCTCCACCTGCAGCCTGAAGACACCGACAATGGTCTCGGCCAGCCGCGCCATGGTGCTGCCGGTGACGCGCGCCAGCTGCAGCGTCGCCTCTTCACCGAGTAGTTCGCTGGAGGCTCCGGCCAGCAGCCGGAGGGCGGCTGCCTCGCCGGCTGACACGCGGGAACGAGGGTCGGTCGGGAGGCCGACTGCAGTCATGAGCCGCAGCGCTGTCGGCCAGTCGAGGCCGGCGTCCGCCGCCACTTCGCCGAGCGGGGCCGGCCCCCGTGGCCGCAGGGTCAGGTCGAGCGCCAGTTCCCCCAGGTTGGTCGTCGCCGCCACGTCCTCGGGCGTTGCCCCCAGGCTCCGCACGAGGCGGATCAGCTCGAGCTCGCGGGCCTCGTCGAGCGAGTCCGGTTTCGGCTGGCCCAGCAGTTCCACGTCGTGCCCGTCGGGCCCGTCGGGCCTCGGCTCGTCCTCGGTCATGGCACCAGCTTGCCCGACCAGCGCCCGGACGGCCGCTCGACGCGAGGGTCAGGTCCGCGCCGGCTTCACGGCCAACTTCTCGTGGCGCAACGAGGCCCATCGGAGCATGACGAGCACCTTGATGGCCCACCATCCGGGGTCGATCTCTCCCTTGGCCAACGACATCCGGCTGCTCGTAGTGACAGCGTGGTGGTTGTTGTGCAGCCCCTCACCGGCGACGAGCCAGGCCAGCCATTGATTGTTGGTGGCGAGGTTGTCGTGCGGCCTCTTGCCCCATTTGTGTCCAATCCCGTTGATGGCGCCCCCGCCCAGGAGATAGATGGAGGCGTGGACCGCTCCGGCGATCAGCCCGATCTCCCAGCCGAAAACGGCAACCAGGAGCCCGATGCCGAGCGCCAGGCCAAGCAGCGCGTGATTGAAGAGCACCTTGTCCCACCGGTCCTCGGGGAGATCCTTGGCGTAGCGGACCACCTGCTCGCGCTTCTTGGAGACCCGCCGGTAGAGAACGGCGTTGCCGAACTGGACGAGCGAGTAGCCGAAGATCACGGGCGAATGAGGGTCACCCTCCTTGTCGGTGTGGGCATGGTGCTTGCGGTGCACGGCCACCCATTGGCGCGGGCGGGTCCCGGTGGACATCCAGATGATGACGCGGCACACGAAAGCCACCGAAGGCCGCAGGGTGATCGCCTTGTGCGCCAATGCCCGGTGCAGATACACCGTCGTGACGATGAAAGAGATCTGGGATGTCACTAGCCCGATGAGAAGGGCCTCGAGGACCGCGGGCACGTCGCTCACAGTAGCTCAGACGACGACCCCTCTCTGAGCAGGGTCCGCCCCCGGAATCATCGGCGCTGACAACCCTGGCGGGCCGAGCAACCGCAACCCCAGGCACATCGGACCGATCCGCGCCAAGATGTGCCGCTTCTGGCGACGATTCGATGCGAGGTGCCTTTCCATGAGCTTCACGCCCTACGACCGACCGGTTCGAGCCGCTTTTATCGGCCTCGGGCGCATCTATGACCTGAACGTGCGGGCCTACCTCGACAATCCCGACGTCGAGGTCGTGGCGCTCGTCGACCAGCTCGATGCGCGCCGCGACGAGCGCGGCGCTGACTGGCCGGAGGCCAAGACGTTCGCCTCCGCGGCCGAGCTCGCGGCGAGCGGTCTGGAGGTCGACGCCGTGGAGGTGTTGCTCCCGACGCCGCTCCACGATGAGGCGGTCGTCGAGCTCTTGGGCTACGGCTGGCACGTGAACCTGCAGAAGCCGATGTGCAACGACCTCGAGGGGGCACGGCGGATGGTGGAGGCTGCGGCGGGCAGCAACCGCCTGCTGCGGATCATGGAGAACTACGTGTTCTACGAGCCCCTGGTCAAGCTCAAGGAGGTCGTGGAGTCGGGGGAGATCGGCTCCGTCAGCGGCTACCACATGAAGATGGTGGCGAGCGGCCGAGGTGGCTGGGACGTCCCCGCCAACAGTTTCGAATGGCAGTTCCGGCAGATGCAGGAGGGACGGGGGATCCTGGTCTTCGACGACGGGTGGCACAAAATGGCGACCGCCCACTGGCTCTTCGGGCCCGTCAAAGAGGTGCGCGCCTGGTTGGGCGGCACCGAGGTGGTTCCCGGAATCACCGTCGACGCGCCAGCGACCATCGTGTGGGAGCACGAGAATGGCGTGCGCGGGGTGTGGGACATCACCTTGGCAACAGACATGTACCTGCGTTCGGACTACTACACCAACGACGAGCGCTGGGAAGTCACCGGCCGCGCCGGGTACGCCAGAGTCAACCGCTGCACGGGCCGGGGCATTCAGCAGCCGAGCCTCGAGGTCTATCTCGACGGCGTGATGCGCTCGTACCACGCCCTCGACGACGACTGGGCGAGCAGCTTCCGCGACTCGGGCCTGCATTGGCTCCGTTACCTCAGGACGGGCGAAGGCCCCATGCTGTGGAGCGGCGAGGAGGCCGCCGACATCCTCCGGTTCGCTGTCGCCGCCTACACCAGCAGCGCGGCGGGCGGGATCGGGGTCAGCCCGGACTCCCTCGGCTGACCCGTCTTCTCTCGGCTCCGGGGGCGCGTCTTCCTGCAGGTCGGGCGGCCCAGGTGCCGGACGCGCCAATGGTCGTTACGCTTTTCAACGTGGTCCGAGAGCAGCGGGCAGCGAGCCTAGGCCGGCGTATCGGGGCCTTGGCCCTGGGCGTGCTCCTGGTGGCGGCGACGTTGGTCGTCGGCTGGCTCGTCTGGAGCGTCTTTGAGTGGCGTCGTGGCCGCACGCCGACGTACCGGCTGCTCGGGCTGCGCGTGGTCGGCCGTTCCGACGGGCAGCCGATCGGCCTGAGTCGGTCGTTCCTCCGCAGCGGCATCTGCTGCCCGCTCCTGATTGTCCCGACCGTGGCCGTCGGCGCCGTCGTGTTGCTCTGCTTCGCCTTCGGCGCCTCGCCGCCCGATGGCCTTTTCAGCCAGCCGCGACGCGCCCCGTGGGACGTCCTCACCGCCACCACGGTGCTCGACGAGCGGAGCCGGCCCAGGTTCCAGCTCGGCCCGGAATTCCAGCCCATCGATCCCGTCGATCTCGGCGGCGTGACGGGCGCGGTCGAGCGCGCGCACCCGGAACTGAACTGATCCGGAACTCAACGGAGCCTCAATGCAGTGCGCGGGCTGCAGGAGTTCGCGGCGCGGACAGCCTTGCCTCAGCCGGCCGCGTTCCCGCGCCATCGGCGCTCGAACGGCAGCCGCCACGTGCGCGGCGCGATGAGGTCGTTGATGGCGGACGGCCCCCAGCTCCCCTGGGGGTAGCTCTCTGCCGGCGGGGGGTTCTCCAGCAGCGGCGTCGACACCTCCCAGAGGCGCTCAATGCCCTCGGCGGTGTTGAAGAGGGTGTGGTCGCCGATCATGGCGTCGTGGATGAGACGCTCGTAGGCCTCGAGCACGTCGGCGTCCTGGCCGGTCTCGTGCAGGGCGAATTGCAGGCTCAGCTTCTCGAGCTTCATGCCGGGCCCCGGCTTCTTGCCGTAGAAGGAGAGGGAGAGCTTCGACGAGTCGGCCAGGTCGAAGGTGAGATGGTCGGGGCCCTGGGCGCCGACGCCGGAGTTGTCCGGGAACATCGACTTCGGGGGCTCACGGAAGGCGATGGAGATGATGCGCTCGCCACCCCCGAGCTTCTTGCCCGTGCGGAGGAAGAAGGGGACACCGGCCCAGCGCCAGTTGTCGATCTCCACCTTCAAGGCGACGAAGGTCTCCGTGTCGGAGTCCGGTGCCACGCCGGGAATGTCGCGGTAGCCCTCGTACTGTCCGCGCACCACCTCGTGCACGTCGAGCAGCTGCATGGAGCGGAACACCTTGTTCTTCTCCTCGTTGATGGGGCCGGCGGCGAGTGCCGTCGGCGGCTCCATGGCCATGAACCCCAGGATCTGGAAGAGGTGGGTGACCACCATGTCCTTGAAGGCGCCCGTCGCCTCGTAGAAGGCGACCCGGTCGTCGACGCCGAGGGTCTCGGGGACGTCGATCTGCACGTGGTCGATGTGGTCGCGGTTCCAGATGGGCTCGAAGAGCCCGTTGGCGAAGCGGAAGGCCAAAATGTTCTGTGCCGCCTCCTTCCCGAGGAAGTGGTCGATGCGAAAGATCTGATCCTCGTCGAAGACCGAGTGCAGCATGTCGTTGAGGGCCACGGCGCTGGCCAGGTCGGTGCCGAAGGGCTTCTCCATGACCACGCGCGACCGCTCGACCAGCTTGGCCGAGGCGATCATCTGAATCACGGCATGGTCCGCCGAGGGGGGCACGCTCAGATAGTGCAGCCGCCGCGGCGGTTCGCCGCCCATGTCGCTTTCGGCCTTGGCCACGTGCTCGGCCAGCGCCTCGGGCCCCGCCGAGGTGGAGCAGAAGCTGAGCCGCTTCTCGAAACTGGCCCACTGCAGCAACGAGACCTTGTCGGTCGAGAAGTGGTCGACGGCATTGCGGGCCAGATGCCGGAACTCCTCGTCACTCAGGTCGCTGGTCGAGCTCCCCACAATGCGGTAGTCGGGCATCATTCCCAAGATGGCGAGATGCAGCAGGCCGGGGATGAGCTTGCGCGCCGCGAGGTCACCGGTAGCGCCGAACAGGATGATCACGTGGGGCTCGATCTGGTAGCCCGGGGCGGCAGAGTCGGCCGTCTCGCTCTGGTCGACGACCTCGGTCACGCCGGCCTCCTCTCGTTGAGTTGCGTCACGTTGCCGCCCATGATCTTCGGCACGGACTCGACGGGCAGCTTCTGCAGCTCGGTCACCCAGTCGGTCGGCTCGGGGAGTCCCTCGATGTGTGGCCAGTCCGAGCCGAAGATCACCCGGTCGTCACCCATCAGGTCCACGATCTCGGTGACGTCGTCCTCCCAGAAGGGGTTGATCCACACGTTGCGCCGGAACGTAACCACCGGATCCTCGGAGAAGTAACCCGGCATGCGGCGCGTGGTCGTGCGCAACTTGGCGAAGAGGGGGGCGAGGAACTCGGAGCCGTTCTCGACCGAGGCGACGCGGACGTTGGGGAAGCGGTCGAAGAGCTTCTCCAACATGAGCGTGGCCAAGAAGTCGTGGGCGGCTCGCTCAATGGCGAACATCTTGATGCTCGGCCGCGACGGGCCGGCGCGGAACGAGGCGGAGAAGCCGTCGGCCGCGTAGCCGTTGGAGGACAGCCCGGCGTCGCCGGCGTGCACCACGACCGTGATGCCGGCCTCGTTTACCCGGGCCCAGAAGGGGTCGAAGACGTCGTCGGCGGGGGAGAGTGGGCCACCCACCGTGATCGGGGCTGCCGCCCGCATCACCACGGCCCGGGCGTCCTCGTCGAGCGCCCACTCCAGCTCACGTACGGCCTCGTCGACATCGGCGAGCGTGATGTAGGGCGCGGCGAAGATGCGGTCCTGGTAGGCCATGCCCCAGTCCTCGGCGAGCCAGCGGTTGAAGGCGCGGAACAGGAGGACGACGGCACCCGGGTCGTGCTTGAGCGCCTCCTCGTAGAGCATGCCGAGGGTAGGAAAGAGCCAGACCTTGGACAGGTTTTGGACGTCCATGGTGGCGAGGCGAGCGTCGCGGTCCCGGTACTCGCGGCGGATCGGCTCGGGCTTACCCATCAGCTCGTGCATGGGCCGGCCGTCGGGATTGCCGCGGAAATAGTCGACGAGAGCCCCGGGCGGCGTGATCGGGTTGAAGGTCGGGTTGGTGACGGCCCGGCTGACCCGCCCGCCGAGCGCGTGGTAGCGCCGGCCGTTGATGTCGACCCACTCGATCACCCGCGGCCCCAGTTTCGGATCGAGATGACGGGTGAAGGCATCGAGCGCTTCGTAGTAGTGGTTGTCCGCGTCGAAGACGGGCGAGTCGACAGCGTGCATGGTCAGCCTTCCGCGAGCGTGCGCAACACAGCAGACTCTATTGGCTGCGAGTCGGGGGCCCCGCCGACGTGTGGGCGGCGCCGGCAGGGTCGACCGCCCAGGAGGGAGCCTCGCCCCAGCGATCCCCGTAGACCAGCTCGGGCAGCGGCCGGCGCCGTACCGGGCCGTGCCGGCCCCGGGGCCGGCCGAGGGTGATGGTGGCCATGATCTCCACCTCGTCGGGGATGTGCAGCAACGAGCGCAGCTCGGCGTCCGCGGCGAACTGCCAACCGGTCATGACGCCTCCGAACCCCAGGGCCCGTGCGGCCAGCAAGAGGTTCTGGCAGGCGGGGTAGACCGAAGCGCCGTCGGTGTATGTGTCGACATGGCGGTAGCGCCGGAAGCAGGCCAGCACGAGCACGGGGACCGACTCGTAGTTGTCGACGTAGTGCTGCATGGTGCGGGCCATGCGCGCCTTGGGGGAGTCGGCCACCGCGCCCGACCCGGTGTCGTACCCGTCGGCCTCCCGCTTTGACGCCCAGAACCGGCGCGCCCCTCCGCCGATCAGCCGCTTGGCCTCCTGTGCCACCGGCCCGTCGCTGAGGACGATGAAACGGAAGGGCTGGCGGTTCGACCCGCTGGGTGCCCGGGTGGCCGCGAAGAGGATGTCGCGCAGGGCCTCGTCGGGCACCGGTTCGTCGGTGTAGCGCCGGATGGCCCGCGTGGTCAGTAGGCCTTGGTAGAGCGAGACCTCCTCGGGGTGCTCGTCGCCCGTAGTGCCTGCCATGGCGGGGACCCTACCCAGAGCCGGCGACGGCCGTCCGATCGTCAGCCCTGATTGCCCAGCGGTGCGTAGGCCCGGCAGGGCTCGCCTCGCAGTGCGCCGCAGGCCGGCATGGCGGAGGACGGGACGAGACCGCCCACCTCGTTGACCACCAGCGAGGACCCGTGCGTGCCGCCGAGCGACACGGTGTCGACCACGGCACCGTGAGTGTCCTGCGTGTCGAAGGTCCACGACGGACGGTCGCCTCCGGGCGCGGAAATGACGATCCGCAGCCGTGTCCCGGCGCGGAACGTGTGCGCAATGGGGTCGACCGGGATCCGCACCAGGGTGAAGCGACCGCGCGGGAGGGTTCGCCGATCGGCCGTGAGGTATGTGGGCACGGGGTCGAGGACGGTCGACACACCCGACAGGGCGCGGTCGCTGCTGCGCAGGAAGCCCGACGTCACGTACTCCTCCTGGGTCTCACCCGGCCTGACCTCGGTCACCGTCACCTGGAGGTCGGTGACGGGCGCCGTCGACCGCAACATGAGGTTGAGGCTGGCGGGACCGACGATCGTCGTCGAAGCGGCGAAGGCGGGGGTCTCGAAGGCGATGCCATTGGCGGCCGGGACCGTGGTCCAGTCGTAAGGCGGTTGGGCGGCCCAGGCATTGGCCGACGCGGGCAGGTCGTCGGCGGGGCGGACGGCCGGGTTCGGGTGGAACGAGACGCTGGACGTGGCCCGCGGCGTGCCAGTCTGGAGCGTGCCGTCGGGCCCGAGGCCGTAATGCACGACGGTGCCGGCGGGCGGCCAGGCCGAGAACCCCGCCTCGGACGTCGGCTGCAGGGCGCCGGGTCCGAGGGTGCCGCCGCCGTTGTCGAAGAGCACGCGGACCCGTGGGTCCTGGGCCGAGAAGGCGGCCTTGGCGGCGGCGACCGATGGCTCGGTGGTGAAGCGGACGGCGGGGACCGGTGCCGCCGCTGCGCCGCCGGTGAGGCTCGAGTACAAGGTGGGCGCCAGGGCCGTGAGCGTCGGGGACGCGGTCGGCACACGGCCGGCGACGTAGACATCGAGGAATTCGAGCCAGCGCGAAATCGTCTCCGGACCGAGCGAGTCGGTGTGGGTTCCGTTCAGCATGGTGACGTAGACGTTCTTGTCGCCGTGTAGGGCGGTGATCAGCGAGGGCCACTGCGGTCCGACCTGCTCGTCCTCGAGGGCACCGACCAGGAAGACGGGCACTTTGATGTGCGACGCCCACACGGTCGGCGAGCGCTGGTCGAACAGCGCGGGCGTCCGGCCGAGGCTGGGGCTGATGAGCGAGTCGAGGCTCTGGGCCTGCAGATGCAGGCGCTGGTTGGCCAGGCACGTCGTGTCGCCCGTCGCGATCTCGGCCCTCGCCCACGGCTGCCCTCCTCCGGGTGCTGGGCGGGCGTCCGACACGCGCTGGGCCACCCAGCTGGCGGCGAAGCCGTCGTTGTAGATCCCGCCCGGGTAGCCCGTCGAGTACAGGTCGTCGGTGGGGCTGAGCGGCGCAATGGCGGCCAGGTCCGGCGGGTCCGTGCCCGCCACCACCAGCTGGGAGAACCCCGAATAGGAGATTCCGACCATCCCGACCTTGTGGCTGAGGACCCAGGGCTGCGCCCCCACCGTCTGGACGACGTCGTAGCCGTCGTAATCCGAGGGCAGTCCGAAGAGGTCGAACGCGCCGCCGGAGCAGCCCGTGCCGCGGATCTGGACGCTGACCGTGACGAAGCCCAGCAATGGCGCGACGACCGAGCCGACCACGGTCGAGGTGTCGGGCAGGAGCGGATCGCTAGACGAAGCGTGACCCTCCAGCGCGTCAATGAGATTGTGCGGTCCGGCGACGTTGTAGCCGGAATATTCGATCACCGTCGGGAATGGCCCGTCGCCCAGCGTCTTGCCGGGGGGGAGGCGCACGGTGGCGGCGAGCAGGACACCGTCCCGCATCCGCACATAGTTGAGACCGGCATGGAGATGCTGTGACGAGTACAAGGACGCGCCCGGTGTCGAGGACGTCGACAGCACAGAGAAGGCAGCCGTACGGCGCGCGCCCGGCCCGGTCCCTTCCTCGAAGCGGTAGCCGGGGCCAGCCGTCAGATTGCGCACAATCAGGCTGCCCAGCCGGTCCACGACTCCGGAACCCACCGTGGCGCCTGCCGCGGTGACGACGGTCAGGCGCACGCCGGGAGGGGCACCCGTCACGTAGGCCTGTCCGATGGAGCCGTGGCCGCGAAACGGCAGCGGGCTCGGGGAAGCGCTGGCTCCGGTGGCCGCGGCGAGCGAGCTCGTCACGGCGAGGACGGCCACTGCACAGACGAAGGCAACCCGCTGCAATGAGATGATCGTTCCAGTCCTCTCGTCGGGGACATCGCGTCCGGCTGGAGGGCGCCAGCGTAACCAGGTGGAGGGTCAGGCGCCCGTGGTTGAATGCACCATGTTCTACGTGCTGATCTTCAGCCTGGCCGCCGTGCTCCTGATCATCGCCGGCGTCACCACCATGTCGCGCCGGCGCCGGTCCCTGCGTGGTGAAGAAGCGCGCGCCACCTCCGTCGACGCGGATTCGACCTATGCCGCCCACGGCACCCACCCGGACGCGGCAGGACGCAGGAACCGCAAGGCGAAGCGCGCCCAGTCCCAACGTGATCGACGCAAGCGCCACTGACGCACAGCTCGCACGTGGTCCCATCCGCAGCCTCCAGCATGAGCAGGTGCACAGGAGGCATCGGTGAGCGTGTTGAATTAAGAGGTGACATCGCCTGTTCGAGTTGGTGAGGAGCGACCGTTGACGCTGGCGGTCCTGGAGTCGGCGATCAGCGCGTCATGGTCAATCGAGACCTGCGACCCGACCGATGTCCCAACCTGGACGCCCGCCGAGCCTTCTCAGGGCCAGTGCGCCGTCACGGCACTTGTCCTGCACGACCTTCTGGGTGGGCAGTTGCTCGAGGCAGAGGTGCACCACGCCGACGGATCACACCAGGGCTTCCACTACTGGAACCGCTTTGCCGGCATCGACGTCGATCTCACCCGGCGGCAATTCAGAGAAGGAGAGGTCGTGCAACCGCCGCACCTGATTGATCGGCTGCCCGCCTTCCCCTGGCGGGCCCAGGAGCAGTACGTCATCTTTCGTGATCGCGTGCGCACCGCCCTGAGATTGCCGGTGGAGGGCAACTGAAAGGGTCGTCCTCCGCAGGCATCGACACCGGGCTGCCCTCAGCCCGACTCGGCCGGGATCCTGTCGAAGTAGAGGTCGGGATGGCGCTCGTCCTCGAGCAGGCCCGAAATCCCCTCACGCTCGTACGCGATGTGCAGGTCGATGCGGTGCACCAGCAGTTCGGCCCGGCACAGCGAGCCCGGGACGGCCCGGCTCGCCTCCGCCACCACGGTGCCGGTCGGTGCGACAATCCGGCTCGCGCCGAGCAGGGTCGACGTCGAGTGGGACCCGGCTTGGTTCGCCTGCACCCACCACTGGCTGTTGGTCAGTGCAATGGCGGGGTAGAGGAGGTCCCACGCGTTGGCTCCCTCGACTTCGTAGGCCGCAGGGGCCAGGACGAGCCGTGCGCCGCGTAGGGCCATCGTCCGGGCAACCTCGGGGAAGTCGCCGTCGAAGTTGACGACCAGGCCCACTCGTCCGAGGGCGGGGTCGTCGAACGTCGTCAACCGGTCGCCCGGGGTGAACACGGAAGGCTCGAGCGTCGGCGGGTAGAGATGCACCTTGCGGTGCCAGGCCACCAGCTCGCCATTGGGGTCGAAGACCAGTGCCGTGTCGTAGACGAGGCCGTCCTCGCCCAGCTCGGGCACGCTGCCGGCGGCAAGCCACATGGCACGCCGCATCGCCGCTTCGCCGAGCTGTTTCGAGCGCGGACCGTCCCGGGGTTCCGCGTCCGCTCGGGCGTCCTGAGCCAGTGTCTCGGGGTCGTAACCGCACGACCAGAGCTCCGGGAGCACCAGGAGCTCGACGCCACGCGACGCGGCATCGTCCATCATGCTCAGCGCCACGCTCATGTTCTGGCGCCGCTCCCCAGGTGCGGCCAGCCACTGGGCCACACCAACCAGAAGATCTCGCTTCACGTCGGGTACCTGGTTTCCCACCTCTGTACTGCGCTCTGCCGTCACCCTACGAAGGCAAGGTTCGCCCTTCGTTTCCCGTACGTGAATGCACTGTTACAAAGGTGGCGGTTCCAACGCCGGTGGATCGCTCCGCTCGGACGTCAGGCAATCCCCCGCGCCGCCATGATCGTGAGGAGGTCATAGAGCACGTGTGCCGCGGCGATCGCCGTGATCTCGGCGTGGTCGTAGGCCGGCGAGACCTCCACGACGTCGGCTCCCACCACCACAGCGGGCCGAAGCCCCCGCACAAGGGCGAGGAGCTCGCGGCTGGTCAGGCCGCCTGCTTCGGGCGTGCCCGTGCCTGGCGCGTGCGCGGGGTCGAGGACGTCGATGTCGACCGACACGTAGACCGGCGCGTCGCCCACCCGCGCCAGCACCCGGCGCACCACTTCGGCCACCCCGAAGTCGGCCACTTGGTCGGTCGTGATCTGCGCAAAGCCCATGGAGGAGTCGTCCGAGAGGTCGGCGTCGGAGTACAGCGGGCCCCGCAGGCCCACGTGTGCGCTGTGGTCACGGAGCAAGAGCCCCTCTTCCCAGGCGCGCCGGAACGGCGTCCCATGCGTGAAGCGCTGCCCGAAATAGGTATCCCACGTGTCGAGATGCGCGTCGAAGTGGACCAGTGCCAGCGGCCCGTGTCGGCGCGCCGTGGCCCGCAGCAGCGGCAGCGCGACGGTGTGGTCGCCCCCTATGGCCAGCAAGCGGGCGCCGTTCTGAAGCAGCGAGGCGGCACCCACTTCGATCTGGGCCACCGCCTCCTCCGCACTGAACGGCGTGCAGGCGATGTCGCCCACGTCGACCACCTGGGCCAGTTCGAAGGGCAGGGCCTCGAGCGCCGGGTTGTAGGGCCGGAGCAGGCGCGAGCCCTGGCGAACGGCAGAGGGCCCGAAGCGAGCCCCGGGCCGGTAACTGGTGCCGCCGTCGAAGGGCACGCCGACCACCCCGATGTCCCAGTGGTCCACCTGGTCGGACGTGGGCAGCCGGGCAAAAGTGGCGAATCCCGAAAACGCGGGACGACGCTGGCGTCGGCGGGGCCGACGGGTTCTTCAGCCCGGCGGCTCAATCGTCGATGGCCTGGTAGACGAGTGCGCGCAACTGCGCCCGGAACGGATAGGCGGCTGAGGGGAAGAGCTGGGTCATGAAGACGACGAAGAGATCCTCGGCCGGGTCGACCCAGAAGGCGGTGCTCGCCGCCCCACCCCAGTAGAAGTCGCCGGCCGAGCCGGCCATGGCGGTCGCCGCCGGCCCCAGGCCGACGGCGAAGCCCAAGCCGAAGCCGACACCTTCGAAATTGGCCTCGCCGAAGCCGCCTACGGCCATGTCCTGCAGGGTGGCGCCATCGGGAAGGTGGTTGACCGTCATCAGCTCCAGGGTCTTGCGCCCGAGCACCCGGCGGCCATTGAGCTGGCCGCCGTTGGCCAGCATCTGGCAGAAGGCCACGTAGTCGTGGGTCGTCGAGGCCAGCCCGCCCGCGCCGGAGAGGTAGGAACGCGGACGCCGGATGGAGTTGGCGAAAGGGCCGTCCATGAGGCGGGGGGTGTTGGCCGGCCGGTACTGGTAACAGGCCGCCAAGCGGGGCAGCGACTCCTCGGGAACGTAGAACCCCGTGTCGACCATGCCGAGCGGCTCGAAGACCTCGCGCCGGAGGTACTCGTCGAAGCGCTCGTCCGAGAGGATCTCGACCAGCCGGCCCACGATGTCGGTCGATATCCCGTAGTTCCAGTGCGTCCCGGGGTGGAACTTGAGCGGGTGCTCGGCCAGGAGCGCCGTGATGCTCTCGAGGGTGTGCTCGCCTCGGTGTCCGGCGCGGGCCTCGTTGAAGGCGGCATCGATCGGATTGCCGGGGAACAGTCCACCGGGCAGGCCGGTCGTATGCATCAGCACGTCGCGCATGTTCATGGGGCGATCGGGTTTCTCCAGGGTGACGGTGCCGTCGTCGGCCACCACGCCGACCTGCAGCGTTCGCCACTCGGGGATGTAGCGGTGCACGGGATCGAGCAGCTGGAACCTGCCGCGCTCGTAGAGCTGCATCAGCGCCAGCGAGGCGATTGGCTTGGTCATGGAGTAGATGCGGAAGATGGCGTCGTCGGCCATCGGCTTCTCTGCTTCGCGATCCATCAACCCGATGGAGCGGTGGTAGGCAACGTGCCCGCCGCGCACCACCGTGATCTGGCAGCCGGCGATCTTCCCGGGTTCCACGTAGGTGGAGGAGAAGTGCTCGGTCATGCGCTCGAGGCGTCCCTCGCTCATCCCGGCTGATGCTGCGTCGGTCTTCATCTCCGCAGTAACTACCCCTTCTTCTGCTTCTGCTCGCGCAGGTAGCCTGCGGTACCCGCCAGGAAGGCGCCGACGTCCTGGGCTTTGGACGCGGCGAGGTCCTTGAAGTACTCGGGGAAGTAGACCTGGGCGGCACCGGAGTCGAGGCCGGCCAGAATGGCGTCGGCCATGGCCGAAACGGGCTCCGCCGGGATCGGCAGGTCGGGCACGTCGTTGTCGGGCAACGTGAACAGTGGGGTGTCGATGACGCCCGGATAGACCACCATGACCTTGATGCCGGTCTCCCACAGGTCCACGGCCATGGCTTCCGAGAAGGCCGTGAGCGCGGCCTTCGAGGCGTCATAGGCCGCCTCGCCGGGCGCACTGAGCGGGGCAGCGATCGACGAGATGTTCACGATGGTGCCCGAGCCACGGGCCAGCATCTGGGGGAGAAGGTCATAGGTCAGGCGCATCGGCGACAGGTAGTTGATGTGCATGACGGCCGTGATGGTGTCGATGTCGAGCGCGGTGGTGTGGCGGCGCTTTGGGATGCCTGCGTTGTTGACCAGCAGGTCGACGCCGCCGAAGGCGTCCAGCACGTCAACGGCCAGTTTGTCCACCGCGTCGGGGTCGGCCAGGTTCGTCACCCACATCCGGCTGTCGGGCGAATGCTTCATGCAGCGCCCGATCACCTCGGAGAGCAGTTCGTCCCGTCGGCCGCATATGCCGACGATGGCACCTCGTTCGGCCAGCGCCTCGGCCAGGCCGGCCCCGATGCCGGAGGACCCCCCGGTGACCAGCGTGCGGCACCCCTGCAGGTCCAACGCCATGTTCCACCCCACTTTCGTTTCCGTGCGAGCCGATTGCCACCTTAGGCACAGCCAGCACCCGGCGCGCATTGACATTCTGTTGATGCCGGTCGCCGCCGCGTTCACAACTGGTTCACGAACGCGCCGCCAACATGGGTCCATGGCTGACTTCCTCGCAGTGATCGGCATCGTGGCCTTCGTCGCGGCGATGCTGGGGCTCATCTGGGCGCTGGACCGGGTATGACCTGGACCCAGGGGATCCTTCTGGCGGTGTCCATCGTCATGTTCTTCTACCTGGGCGTCGCCATGTTCAAGCCCGAGAGGTTCTGACATGGATCTCGCGATCACGATCGGAACTCTGGTCATTGCTCTCGGGCTGACCTGGCGCTATCTGGGCTCCTACATGGCCGCTGTATTCGATGGGCGGGTCCATTTCCTAGGGTGGGCCGAGCGACCGGTCTACCGGCTTCTCGGGACCAGCCCCGAGAAGGAGCAGAACTGGAAGCGCTACGCCGCCTCGATGGTCATCTTCTCTGCTGTCGCCATGGGCGTGACATATCTGCTGATCAGGATCCAGGGGTCACTCCCGCTCAACCCGCAACACCTCGGCGCCGTGCCTCAGGCGCTCAGCTTCAACACCGCCGCCTCGTTCATGACCAACACCAACTGGCAGAACTATGGCGGCGAGACGACCATGTCGTACTTCTCGCAGATCGGAGCGCTGACGCTGGAGCAGATGCTGAGCCCGGTGATCGGCATCGCAGTGGCGATCGCCTTTGTGCGGGGCTTCTCGCGGCGGAGCTCACCCACCATCGGCAACTTCTGGGTCGACATGACGCGGGGCCTGCTCTACATCGTCTTCCCGATCGCGTTCCTCGCCGGGCTCATCTTCGTCGGCCAGGGCGCCGTGCAGACGTTGGCCGGCACCGTCAGCATCCACGATCCCTTGAACGGTGTCAGCCAGACAATCCCGAGAGGCCCGATCGGTTTCATGGAGGCCATAAAGCAGCTTGGCAACAACGGAGGCGGGTTCCTCAATGCCAACTCGGCGACTACCTTCGAGAATCCGACGGGCCTCACAAACTGGTTGTCGATCTACCTGTTGCTGGCCATTCCCTTCGCCCTTACCTACACCTTTGGCAAAATGGTGGGCAGCGTCCGCCATGGCGCCGCCCTGCTGGCGGCCATGGTGATCATTTTTGGAGTCTGGGTGGGCGGCGCGACCTACTACGAGCACCAGAACAACCCCGCCGTCGCCGCTGCCGGCGTGACTTCGACCGTCGGGAACACCGAGGGTCACGAGGTGCGCTTCGGGGACACGTCGACGGCGGTATTCGGGGTGGCCTCGACCAGCACCTCGACCGGCTCGGCCGATGCCTCGTACGACTCGTTCACGCCGATGGGCGGCTTCTTCCTCATCAGCGGAATGATGTTGGGAGAGGTGACTCCTGGTGGAGCCGGGAGCGGCCTCTACACCATCCTCATCTACGCCATCATCGCCGTGTTCATCGGTGGCCTGATGATCGGACGGACGCCGGAGTACTTGGGAAAGAAAATTCAGGCGAAAGAGGTCAAACTCGCGGGTCTCGGGGCCCTCGTCATGCCGCTGATCGTGCTGGTCTTCACGGCCATCGCCGTTTCAATTCATGCCGGCCGAGCGGGTCCGCTCAACGCTATTCCCCACGGGTTCACCGAGATTCTCTACGGGCTGACCTCGCAGGGGAACAACAACGGCTCGGCCTTCGGGGGCCTGACTGGCAACACGACTTTTTACAACGTGATCGGCGGC
Organism: uncultured Acidimicrobiaceae bacterium; assembly: GCA_963850185.1. GTDB lineage: Bacteria > Actinomycetota > Acidimicrobiia > Acidimicrobiales > RAAP-2 > Bog-473. The sequence continues at coordinate 301,117 of CAWKKE010000006.1, read as the reverse complement.
ATCGACATGCTGATCGGCCGGGTCGGCATCATGATCCCCGCGCTCGCCCTGGGTGGCGTGCTGGCGGCAAAGCCGGCGGTCGCTGAAGGGCTCGGCACCTTCCGGACCGACAACTCCATGTTTGTGGGCCTGACCATCGGGGTCATCGTCATCATCGGCGGCCTGACGTTCTTCCCGGCCCTCGCGCTCGGACCGATCGTCGAGCAGCTCAGCCACGGACAGTTCTTCTAAATGACCCTCCACGGAGCGTTCTTCTCATGACCATGACCACCACTCAACCGGATCAGCCGGGGCCGGCCAGTGCGCCACACGGTGTCGCCGAGTCGCGGAGCCTCTTCGACGGCCCCATCGTCCGCCAAGCGCTGGTCGACTCGTTGACCAAGCTGAACCCGGCGGTGCAGATCCGTAATCCCGTGATGTTCGTGGTTCTCGTCGGCACCGTCGTGACCTTTCTCGAGGCCATTTCGCACCCGTCGCTCTTCACCTGGTCCATCACCGTCTGGTTGTTTTTGACGGTGGTCTTCGCCAACTTCGCCGAAGCGATGGCCGAGGGGAGGGGTAAGGCGCAGGCCGACACGCTGCGCCGGATGCGCTCGGAGACCGAGGCGCGGCGGCTCCGGGCCGACGGCACCGAGGAGTTGGTGCCGGCCGCCGAGCTGAATAAGGGCGACATGGTCGTCTGCGAGGCGAACGACCTCATCCCCTCCGACGGCGAAATCGTCGAGGGCATCGCTTCGGTCGACGAGTCGGCCATCACGGGTGAGTCGGCACCCGTGATCCGCGAGTCGGGCGGTGACCGCTCGGCCGTCACGGGTGGCACCAGGGTGCTCTCGGACCGGATCGTGATTCGTATCACGGCCGAACGCGGGCAGACCTTCTTGGACCGGATGATCACACTGGTCGAGGGTGCCAACCGCCAGAAGACTCCCAACGAGATCGCTCTGACGATTCTGCTGGCCGTCCTCACGATCATCTTCATTCCCGTCGTGGTTTCGCTCGAGGCTTTCGGCGTCTACTCCGGCAGCGCGGTGTCGGTGGTGATCCTGGTCGCCCTGCTCGTCTGCCTGATCCCAACCACCATCGGCGCCCTGCTCTCCGCAATCGGCATCGCCGGAATGGACCGTCTCGTCCAGAAGAACGTTCTCGCAATGAGTGGTCGAGCTGTGGAAGCGGCGGGCGACGTGCAGACTCTCCTGCTCGACAAGACGGGCACCATCACCATGGGCAACCGGATGGCGTCGGGGTTTTACCCCGTCCGCGACCACAGCGAGCGCGACCTTGCCGACGCGGCTCAATTGGCGTCGCTTGCCGACGAGACGCCAGAGGGGCGCTCTATCGTGGTCCTGGCCAAGGAGCGCTTCGACATCCGAGAACGCCACCTCGAGGCGGGGCACGTCTTCGTGCCTTTCTCGGCCACCACCCGCATGTCGGGCCTCGACTTCGACGGACGCCAGATCCGCAAGGGTGCGGCGGACTCGGTCAAGCAGTGGGTAGCCGAGCAGGGTGGGCCCGTGCCCTCCGATCTCGATCCCATCGTCGAGCGCGTTTCGCGCGCTGGGTCGACGCCCCTGGTCGTGGCGGATGGCCCCGTAATCCTCGGCGTCATCGAGCTCAAGGACACGGTGAAGGAAGGCATCCAGGAGAAGTTCGAAGAGATGCGCTCCATGGGGATCCGCACGGTGATGATTACCGGCGACAACCCCCTGACCGCGGCCACGATCGCCCAGGAGGCGGGTGTCGACGACTTCTTGGCCCAGGCAACGCCCGAGGCGAAGCTGGCACTCATCAAGCAGGAACAAGAGGGCGGCAAGTTGGTCGCCATGACGGGCGACGGCACAAACGACGCTCCCGCGCTGGCCCAGGCCGATGTTGGCGTGGCGATGAACACCGGGACCACCGCGGCCAAGGAAGCCGGCAACATGGTCGACCTCGACTCCAACCCCACCAAGCTGATCGACGTGGTCGAGATCGGCAAGCAGCTACTTATCACCAGGGGCTCGCTGACGACGTTCTCCATCGCCAACGACGTGGCCAAGTATTTCGCCATTATCCCGGTGATCTTCGTCGCCACCTACCCGCAGTTGAATGCGTTGAACATCATGCATCTGCACAATCAGCAGAGCGCCGTGCTCTCTGCGGTCATCTTCAATGCGCTCGTGATTGTCGCATTGATCCCCCTGGCGCTCCGAGGCGTCAAGTTCCGGGCGGCTGGCTCGGCCGCCATCCTGCGGCGCAACGTGTGGATCTACGGCGTCGGCGGGATCATCGTCCCATTCATTGGCATCAAGCTGATCGACCTCATTCTTGTCGCGCTACACGCCTACTGATGGAGATCCTCTGATGCTCGTCCATATCCGCCGTTCGGTCGTCCTTGTTGTTGCGGCGCTGGTCTTGACCTTCGCTTTCGCGTTTCTCGGCACCGGCGTCTCGCAGCTGCTCTTCAAGCACCAGGCTGACGGATCGATCACGGCCAAAGGTTCGACGTTGATCGGGCAGAACTGGTCCCAGGCGTCCTGTCCGGGCCACCGGGACGGCACCTGTGTGTTCCAGGGACGCCCGGATGCCGTCGGTCCGTACGCCGGTTCGCTCAACCCCGCGGCCGCCGGCGGCGACAACCCACTCCAGGCGAACAACATCCCAAGCAAGCCCGGCGTGTTGAATTCCGGGGAGTCGGGCGCGAGCAACCTCGGTCCCCGCTCAAAGACCCTCAAAGAGAACACACAGGCACTCGTGGCGTATTGGAAGGCCCGGGGCGTCAACCCGACTCCCGACCTCGTCACGACCTCGGGCAGCGGGTATGACCCAGACATCAGCCAACCCGACGCACTGGTCCAGATCCCAATGGTGTCCCGCGCCACTGGGCTCTCGGCCTCAGTCCTCCGCCATCTGGTCATCAGCCAGACACAGGGGGCCGAGCTCGGCTTCTTGGGAACGTCCTACGTCGACGTGTTGCAACTGAACGAGGCCTTGGCCAAGCTCAAGTGAGTGTCGCCACGACCGCCATTGCGGCGCTGGTACCTCGGCAACGCGCGGTTGTGACGGGCGAGATTCGGTCGGTTGTCTCCTACGAGAGGCCGTGGGTCCGTACTGACACACTCCTGGACGATGGGACGGGCGCCCTGATCCTGCGCTTCCTTGGCCGGTCCGCCGTGCCCGGGATGGTCTCTGGATCCCGAGTGGTCGCAGAAGGCACGCCGGCCTTGGAGCGAGGTGCGCTCTTAATCCGCAATCCGCTCTACTCCTTCGCGCGCTCGTGAGCGTCGGCCACCAGCTGATAGCCAACGCCAGGAACCGTCTTGAGCAGCTGTCCATCCTCGTCCCCCATCTTCTTGCGCAGCCGGTGGGTGTACACGCGGACATAGTTGGACTCGGCGCCATAGCCGGGTCCCCAGACGTCTTTGAGGATCATATGGTGGGTGCAGACCTTGCCGGCGTGGCGTGCCAGATAGGCGAGAAGCTCGAACTCCTTTGCCGTGAGCTGCATCTCCGAGCCCGCCAGGGTCGCCATGTGGTGGACCAGGTCCAAGTCGAGGTCACCCACCTCGAGGGTCGCCGACTTATCGCTCGAGTCATGGCGGGCCGCAGCATGGCGGAGCGCCACGCGCAGTCGCGCCTCGAGCTCCGCCATGCCGAAAGGCTTGGTCACGAAGTCGTCGGCCCCGCTGTCGAGCGCCTCGACTTTGCGGTGCTCGTCGCCATAGGCGGAGAGCACCACGATGGGCACGTCCGAGAACTCCCGGATGCGTCGGCAGACATCGAGCCCGTCGACGTCGGGCAGTCCCAGATCGAGGATGACGAGGTCCGGCCCGGCCAGCGCTACTTGGTTGATGGCCTCCTCACCCGAGTGCGCCACGATGACGTCGTCGCCGCGGGCCGTCAAGCCGATCCGCAGGGCCTTCAAAAGGGCTTGATCGTCGTCGACAACGAGGACCTTGGTCATTTCGGTCGCTCAGACCGTTGCCGCGACACGGGTCTCGGTTGGCACCGTAAAGATGATGCGGGCGCCATGGGCCACCGTGGGGTCGATCCAGATGAGTCCACCGTGCGCTTCGACGAACGCTTTGGCGATGGCCAAGCCGAGTCCTGCTCTGCCGCCACCGCCATTCTGGCTGAACATGTCGAAGACGCTCTCACGGTGCTCCGGGGCGATGCCGGGACCATCGTCTGCGACCGCGATCTCTACCTGGGGCGCGCCAGTCGAGGCGCGACATGCGCTCACCTGGATAGGGCTGTCGGCGGGGGAGAGCCGCTCGGCGTTCTCAAGGAGGTTGGCGAGGACCTGGCTCATCAGGACCGGATCGATCTGAAGCAGGGGCAGGTCCGGCGGCACGTCGATGGTCACCCGACCAGTCGTCACACCGCCGCCGAGGAGCGCCACCGCTTCGTCGACCAGCTCGCCGAAGTCGACCGTCGTCGGACGGAGCTCGAGCGCCCCGGCTTCCAGCCTGGTCATATCGAGAAGGTTGGTCACCAGTCGCGCCAGTCGGTCCGACTGCAGCTCAATAAGCTCGAGGAGTTCGGCCCGGTCCTCCGGGCTCAGCTGGGCGTCGACCTGCCGCATGCTGGAGACAGCAGCCTTAATGGAGGCCAAAGGCGTGCGCAGGTCGTGCGAGGCCGCGCCCATGAGGGCGCGCCGCCAACGGTCGATCTCCTCGAGGAGGCGTGCGCGCATGGCCTGTTCGCTCAGTTGGGCCCGGTCCACGGCAAGTGCCGCCTGGTTGGCGAACGTGCCGAGCAAGCTTCGCTCGCGTTCGAGCAGCTGTACGTCCTGGAGGACAAGCATGCCCACCGGCCGGTGACTGACCACCAACGCCACGGAGACCCGGCGCGGGCCGGCGTCGTCGAGCAATCCGAGGGACGTCGCCTGACCGCCGCCCGAGGTAACGGAGCTCACATCCTCCTCTGTCATGGGCTGTCCCCCGCTCGCAGCCACGCGCAGTGCACCAGACGCTGGGTCGGCCCTTTCGCCATCGGGCAGCACCAGAGCGGTCCAGCGTGGCGCGAACACGGTCTGCACCGTGGTGACCATGTGCGTCAACAACTCAGAGAGGGTGAGATCACCGATCAGCGCGTGCGACAACTCGTACAACCGCTCGGATTCCTCGGTCCGGCGCTCGGCCTCTTCGCGAGCGCTGCGCAGCTTCGCCACGACCTGAGAGACGACCAGCACGACCACGGCGTAGACGCCGAGGGCGGTCCAGTTCTCGGGCGAGCGGACGGTCAGCGTGTTGTACGGCGGGAGAAAGAAGAGGTCGTAGACGAGGAACCCCCCAAGTGCGCCCAAGACGCCCGGGACGAGCCCGCCTATAACGACCCCGACCAGTACGGGCAAAACGAAAACCAGCGCGGGAATGGCTGCGCTGAGGTGCTCTCGGAAGGGCAGCAGCAGGGCCGTGAGTGCGCTGAGACCGGCCAGGGTGACTACGATTCCCACCACGGTTCGCCGATGCGTGGCGCTACCGCCAAGCCCGCTTGGTCTCACGTTCGTCACAATCTTCCGTCCTTCGGAGCGTCTTTGGAGTGTATCGACGCCCCGGCGGGACCCGGCAAGGAGAGGTGGCCATGACTGCAAGCACGGGTGAAGACGAGGGTGTTCGCCCAACCGGCAAGTTCAGGGTGTACCTCGGAGCGGCCGCCGGCGTTGGCAAGACGTGCGCCATGCTCGACGAGGGCTGGCGTCGGTTCCAGCGCGGGGCGGACGTCGTCATCGGATTCGTCGAGACGCACAAGCGCGCGTACACCGTGGAGCAGATCCGCGATCTTCCGGTGGTACCGCGCAAGCACGTCCGCTACCGCGACGCGGACTGGGAGGAGATGGACATCGGCGCGGTGCTTGCCCGCCGGCCCAAGGTGGTGTTGATCGACGAACTCGCCCACACAAATGTGCCCGATTCGGGTCGCCATGAGAAACGGTGGGAAGACGTCCTGGAGATCCTCGATTCCGGCATCGCGGTGATCACGACGGTCAACATCCAGCACATTGAGTCGGTGGCCGACGCAGTCGAGCGGATCACTGGTGTCGGCGTCCGCGAGCGCGTTCCCGACTGGGTGGTACGGCGGGCAGATCAGATCGAATTGATCGACTCCTCGGCTGACCAGCTCCGGCGGCGCATGCTGCACGGCAACATCTATCCCGAGAACAAGGTCCCGGCTGCCCTGAACGGGTTCTTCCGGGCCGAGAACCTGGCGGCCCTGCGCGAGCTCTCGCTGCGTTTCGTCGCGGACGAGACGGAGGAGGAGCTCCTCGAATACCTCCGTTCGAAGGGAGCAGGTGGGGAGTTGTGGGAAACGACCGAGCGGATCATGGTGGCCGTTACCGGTGCACCGGGTAACGCCTCGGTGATCAGGCGGGCCGCGCGCATCGCGGCCCGGGTCAAAGCTCCCCTCGTGGCGATCCATGTGGTCTCCGGAGATGGCAACTCGAACCAGGCCAGCACCGCAGAGCTCGAAGAGTTGGTCAGAGCGGTCGGCGGTACCTGGCAGACAAGGGAGGGGGACGACGTGGCAAAGACGATCTTCGCCGCGGCGGTGGACCAGCAGATCACCCAGATCGTTATCGGGACATCGCGCCTGACCCGTTGGCAGTCGATGACTCGAGGGTCGGTCGTGCAGCAGATATTGCGCATGGCGTCCGAGAACGACATCGACCTGCACGTGATCGCCCGCCGGCAGGAAGCGAGGGATCGACCGCCTGCAGACGAGGCCGGCTAGGCACCTGAGAGATCGGCAAAGGCGGCGTCCGCCGCCGTGCGGGCCGCTAGCTGCATGCACTTGTTGAGGTGAGCCAACGCCTTGGCGCGGCGAGGGTCTCGGGCGAGGAACTTGGCCACCGCGACCGGATCCGCCGACCCGTCCGGCTTGCTCAAGGAAAACACGGCCTGGTCCACGATGTGCTCATCGGGCCGGTCGCTGATGCCCCGGTAGACAGACCAGGCGACGCCTGCCGCTTCGCACACCTGGGCCACACCGGCCGCTTCCATGTCCACGGCGCCGAATCCCCTCTCGAGGATGGGACGCCACACATCGTCATTGTCGAAGAGTCCGTCGGTGGTCATGAGCCCTCCCGAGACCTCCCGCGGTGCGATCGGATGGGTGTGGAAGACGGGTCCATCCGGGTAGAGCTGCACTCGTTCGGGCACCATGAGCGCGCCCACGGGGAGTGCCGGGTCGAGCCCGCCGGCAATGCCGATAACCATGACGTGGTCGATCGGCCCGGTTGACAATGCCCTCCGCGTTGCCTCGGCGGCCAGGGCAGGACCCATGCCCGTGACCAGAGTCCCGACCCACCATGCGCCGGCAGTCCCGGCATGGGAGAACACCGGGTCGGCGGATGTCGCCTGCAACCCGAAAGACTTCACGATGGCTTTGAGTTCGGGCTGCATCGGGGCCAATACCGCCACCCGTTTCGAAGTGACTGTCACGCCGTCATCATGCCCGATGCTTGGCTAGCGTGGGCTGCCCATTCAGTGAGAGGAGTGCCGATGCCCAGCGCCGAACAGGTCGTGCGGGACTTCTGCGCCGCAGCGAGCACGCGGGATCCCGCGGTGCTGCGAGCGTTCTTTTCCGACGACGTCGTCTACCACAACATCCCCATGGCGCCGGCCGAGGGCATCGAGGCGACCATGGCGGTCATCGGCATGTTTCTCGGAATGTGTGACGCCCTGGAGTTCCAGGTGCACCACCTGGCGAGCGACGGGACGACCGTCCTCACTGAGAGGACGGACGTCTTCACCATCAAGGGAACGTCCGCCCCCCTTCCCGTCATGGGTGCCTTCAGCGTCGCAGACGGGAAGATCACCGCATGGCGGGACTACTTCGACATGGCACAGGTGACGAGCATGTTCGAAGCAGGGTAGGGGCGAATCAGCCGTTCGCTCCGTGGCGCTCAATCTCAGTAGCTGTGGCACTCTCCTGGTGCGTCGGGCGGCCCTTGACCGTGCGCCGCCTCCCAGGCCAGTTGCACCGATACCGGCGCACTGCCGGCCGTCGGATAGCCGTCGAAGCCGTTCCACTCGAGGATGCCGAAGTATCCGGCGTACGGATTGTTCTGGCCGCCTTCCTCGCAGATGGCAGTGGCCGTCCACGCCGCTGGGATGGTGTTTTCCTGGGCCGCGACGGCCTGCAAGAAAGAGACCTCCTGGAAGAACAAGAGGTCGTTGTAGAAGGTCACGCGTTGGGCTTGCTCGACCGCGTTGGCGTAGGTGACTTCCTGTGCGATCTGGCGTGCCTGTGAGTAGGACATCAACGTGTCGTTGATGCGCACGGCATGTTGGGCGTCGGCCCCCTGATGCGTGCCGACCGCCTCGTGGCGGGACGCCTGGGCCAAGGCTGGGTCGCTGCTGATCAGCGACGTGAATACAGATGGAACAGCAACAACAATGACGGCCACCGCCGTCCATAGTGCAATGCGTATCCGCATGGCACCTCCCTTCGTCGGGCGCGCCCTCGGCGCGCCTGGCTCTGCTCGGTGTGGGGCGGGCTCCGGCCATTGCATTCACGCCCCGAACGGCGAGCGGGAAGGCGTCGTCCGTTCTGGCTGATGACCGCCGCAGGGTGTGCGGCCGGTTGTGTGTAGCCCGTTGCGGTTCTTGTTCGGTGTCGTCCTTCGTTCGGGCCCGGTGATCCGGGGTGCCTCTAGGTTCGGGTGCTCAGAGCCCGCAGACGTAGCGGGTGCTCCACGGCTGCCAGCCGCGCTGCGCGTAGAGCTTGAGTGCGGCGGCATCCTGCACCGCCGGCGGGTAGTCCTCTGCTGGTGAAGGCAATCCCGTCAGCGCGTTCCACGTACCGAGTTGGAACTGGTACGCGCCGCCATTGCCCACGGCGTAGTTGTCATTGGACTCGTGCTGACGGATGCAGGCCCAATCCGCCGTGCTCGTGCTGGTGGCGTCGCTTACTCCGCCGGTCGGTGCTGGTGCCGGAGCCGGAGCCGGCGCTGTTGCGGGCGCCGTGACCACCTGTGACCGCGCCGCCGCCGCGGTTGACGCAGCTTGCGCTGCAGCCGCAGCTTGCGCGGCAGCATGCTGTTGCGCTGCAATCGCCTTTAGAAACTGTTGCTCCGTCGCAAGAGACCTTAGGTAGGCAACCTCGGCGAGATACGTCTCTTCTTCGTGCAACTCGACCGCGTTGGAGAAGTTCACCAGCTTGGCGACGTTCTCGGCTTGGGAATACGACATCAGCGTGTCGTCGATCTTCACCGTCCGGCCTTGGCTGCTCGCCTCGTGCCGGATCGTCCGCGGCGAGGCCGCGGACGTACTGCTGAAAACCGCGAAAAAGATCGCGGGTAGAGCTATGGCGGCTGTCGCCGCCGCTAGTGCAATGCGGATCCGCACGGCACCTCCCTTCGTCGGGCGCGCAACGCGCACCTGGCTCTGCTCGGTGTGGGCGGGCTCCGGCCATTGCATTCGCGCCCCGAACGGCGAGCGGGAAGGCGTCGTCCGTTCTGGCTTGTCGCCGCAGGGTGTGCGGCCGGTTGTGTACAGCCCCTGGATTGATCCTGGGTGTCGTCCTCAATTCAGCGTCCCGGGCGCCCGGAGTTCGAGGCGCCGAGACTTCGATCAGTCTCAATACTCCCGGTTGACCACCTGTTTTCCGTGTGCAACTGGAAGTCCTGCTCGCAGCATGCATCCGAAAGGTCAATCCGGCTTTGTGATGTGCAATCTACAGGATCACGCTTCGAACCCATGTTCGAGTGCGGTTTCAGCACGCTGAACTGGGGTTTTAGCCAACAGTCTTGTGATAGAAATCACAAAGTCCCAGGTCGGAGCGTCGTATTTATGTCAATAGGAGATGTAAATATGTCCTTAATTTCTAGAAAGAGCGCCTGACCAGTAGTAACGCTGATCCAGAAGAGGCCGAGAGCCTCCCACGGCCCTCCACACGGCCGTGTCGGGCTGCGTAGGGTGCCGTTCAGAAAGGTTGGGACGAGGTCAGGGAGGTCATGGGTGGGATCGAGCGTCACCGTCACTGAACAGGACCGATACACCGTGGCGGGATTGCTGCGTCACCTGGCGCGCCAGCAAGCGGGCTGCGAGATGCTGGTTCAGGGCGCGGCGCGCCGTACCTGGTCAGAAGAGTTCGACGTTGCATGTCGTGTGGCCCAGGCGGCCAAACGGGACGGGCTCGGCGTCGGGGATCGCATCGCCTTCCTCGACCGCAACGGCATCGCCTACTTCGACTTCCTGTTCGGTGGCGCGCTCATCGGCGCGGTGAACGTCGCGGTGAACTGGCGATTGGCGCCCGCAGAAATGGCCGCCATCATCGACGACTCGGGCGCACCGGTACTTGTGATCCACGCCGAATACGTGTCGGCACTCGCGGGCATGTCGAGTGGTTTGCCCGCGGTCCGTCGGATCGTGGTCGTGGGCCACGAGGCAGCCCTGGGCGCGGACGAAAGAGTCGTGTCTTTTGACGCATGGATCGACGGATGCATCGCCGAGGATCCGGGCCATGTGGGGGAACCCGACGAGGTCAGCATGCAGCTCTACACATCCGGGACAACCGGATTGCCCAAGGGGGTGATGCTGACCAACGCCAACCTTTCCACCGCGATTTCCGAAGCCGGCATCACGTTCCACATCAGCGACGACACGGTCAGCCTGGTGGCCATGCCGCTCTTTCACATCGGCGGATCGGGCTGGGCCTTGTGCGCCATGTCACGGGGAGGGCGCTCGATCATTCTGCGCGACGTTGATCCGAACGTGCTCCTCGAGCTGATCGCCGTCGAGCGCATCACCGAAATGTTCGTTGTTCCCGCCGTCCTGATGCTGATGCTGGCCACTCCCTCATTGCAGGATGCCGACCTTTCGAGCCTGCGCCTCATCTTCTACGGAGCCTCACCAATTTCCGAAAATGTCCTGGTCAAGTGCATGGAAGCCTTTGGGTGCGCGTTCTGCCAGGTCTACGGCATGACCGAGACCACCGGTGCCATCACCGCCTTGTCCTTCGACGACCACGACCCCGACGGCCCTCGGCGCGGCCTCTTGCGCTCAGCCGGCAAGCCGCACCAGTCAGTCGCGTTGCGGGTGGTCGACCCCGACAGCGGACTCGACGTGGCGCCGGGCGCGGTCGGGGAGGTCTGGACTCGCTCGCCGTACAACATGGCGGGCTATTGGCGGAAGCCGGAGGAGACAGCAGCGACCATTGACGGCGAAGGCTGGCTCCGCACCGGCGATGCGGGCTACTTCGACGCGGACGGCTACCTGTACCTGCACGATCGGATCAAGGACATGGTCGTCAGCGGCGGTGAGAACATCTACCCGGCCGAGGTCGAGAACGTCCTGCTCTCTCACCCGGCAATCGTTGACGCTGCGGTGATCGGCGTTCCGGACCCGAAGTGGGGGGAAACGGTCAAAGCGATCGTCGTGCTGGCTCCGGGACAAGCGCTCGACGAAGCGGGCGTCATCGCGCACAGCCGCGATCGTCTGGCCCACTACAAATGTCCGACGTCGGTCGACGTCACGGAGGCACTGCCCCGTAATCCGTCCGGAAAGATCCTCAAGCGTGAGCTGCGAGCGCCCTATTGGGCCGGCAAGGAACGCTCCATCAACTGAGGATGCCGAGCCTGAGTGCCGAGCGCGCAGTTGCGCTCTTGCGGGAGACGACGGGCGAGCCGTACGAACTGGTGGGCCTGCTCAGCGGCGGTGAGACCGGAGCGCACGAGGTACGGGGAGGGCCCGATACCGAGCGAATTGTCCTCAAGTGGGAGACGGATCCCGACTCGCAAACGCTGCGCCGTGAGGGCGTTGCACTGACCGAGCGCCTGCGCACCGAGGCAGGCTGGCCCGTCCCGCAGCAACGCACGATCGAGGCCCCGGGTTGCCTGCTCGTGCTGCAGTCTTTTATGCCCGGACAACCGATCGGCATCCTGACGCCCGGAGTGTCGGAGGAGCTGCTCCGGCTGCACGGCCAGCGGTTGGACCTCGGGGACGATGGTGCCGGGGACCGCTGGGCGCAGCGTCTGGTCCGGACACTGGTGGAGGGCGGTCGGACGTACTGCCTCCACGAGTCGCTGCGCGGGTACGACGCCCGAACTGCTGCCCTGGTCGACGAGATCGAGGCCTTTGGTGCCCGAGTCGATCCGGAAGACTTTCGAGCTCGCGACATCATTCACTGGGACTTCCACCTCGGGAACCTGCTCGCCCAGGAAGGCCGGCTCTCTGCAGTCGTCGACACGGATTTCTGTGCCATCGGCGATGCCGCCTTCGACCTCGTCGCGCTGGCGCTGAGCAGCACCACCGTCACCTGCACCTCAAGTCTGCGCCGGCACCTCTTCGGCCTTGCGCTGGAACCGCTCCCGTCTGTCCGTCGCACCGCCTACCTGGGCCACCTGTTCGTCCGCGTGTTGGACTGGCCCATCCGGCGCGGCAGCGACGTCGAAGTCGAGCACTGGCTCGCGCAGGTCGAGCGCTGCCGCGGCGCCGGCTACTTCTGATCGTCCACGGCGCTTCGCGCTGCGTCTTTCGCATCTTCGGCTGCCTGCTTGAGGTGGGCCAACCACCTGCCGGGCGTTGCGCATTCTCTCCACGTCCTTGTCGCCGGTGGCGCGTCCGACGACGTCCGTTGTCCTACCTGCCGCCTCCGCTGCATGGCGCGCCATTTCTTCGAGTCCTATGGGCGTTCTTCCTCTTTCGTCTTCAACGGTCGATGCCCATGTGGAGCCGTTCCGAACGGAGAGGTGCGATGCGCTGGTGCTATCCGAAAGTGAAGTCGTAGGCCTGCAGGCCGGGTGACATTGTCAGGGTGAGCGTGCCGTTTTGCAGCACGGTCCCCGAGAACAGCGTGTAGAGCTTGGGGATCCCGGAGACGTTCACGGTCTTCTGGTATTTGCCGTTGTACGACACCCCGACGGTGCCCTCCCCACTCAGCACGAGATAGACGTCGTCGGCGGTGAACTGGATGCCCAGCGTCGCGTTGCTGCCCGCCGTCGCCTCCTCGCTGTGCTCCGTCCAGGTGCCGCCGAAGGCGAGGCTGTTGGCGGGAATTGTCGAGGGCGGGTGGTACACAATCGCCTTGTTCGGCACCACGGCGGTCCCGACGGCATTGTCCAGACGTTCGTCGCCCACATAGCTCTCCGGGGTGAGGTCGTTGGTCGGCGTCGTGTTGGCAACGTCGGTCCGGGGGGGAGGTCGGTGACGCCATTGGCCGAGAGGAGCATCCTGATGTTGTCTTCCATGCTGGAATAGCCGCCTTCGCCGAAGTCATAGGCGCGCACAATGCCGGTCGGGTCGATGAGGTATTCCGCCGGCCAGTACTCGTTGTTGTAGGCGTCCCACGTCGCCAAATTGTCGTCCACCGCGACGGGGTAGTCGATGCCGAGACTGCCCGCTGCGCTCACCACGTTGGAGACGACGTGCTCGAACGCGAATTCAGGCGCCGACACACCGACCACGACCAGGCCGTCCTTCTTGTAGTCGTTGTACCAACCCTCCACATGGGGAAGCGCACGCTGGCAGTTGATGCACGAGTACGTCCAAAAGTCGATGAGGACCACCTTGCCGTGCAGTTGGCTCAGCGTCAGCGGTTTGTTCCCGGGAGTGTTGAACCAGGCCGTGATCCCCGCGAAGTTCGGGGCTCGGCCGAGGTTCGGCAGGTTCGTCTTGCTGGCCATGAACACCGACGCCTTGGGAGCCGAGGTGGGAGTGGAGGAGGGGACGGTCGTCGTGGTTGTCGTCGTCCCCCCTGCCGTCAGGTGTCCACTCTGCGAATTTCCCTGGTCGGTTGCCGCGCAGGTCGCCTTCTTTCCCTCCAGGCGGGCGTTGGCGGCAGCGAACTGGTTCTGGTGCTCGCCGCTGAGGTGCTGCAGCTGCGTGCAGGCGGAACCGGTCGATTCGATGTGGTCCTCGAGGGCGCTGGTGTAGCCAGGGACGTCGCGCTGCAAAGCGCCGAGCCAGTTGAAGGCGATGGCCAATGTGGCGACACCCAGAACGACACCGGCGACCTTGCGGACCGTGGGCAAGTGGCTGCGCAGTGAGGACCACGACGTGGTGGCTCGTTGGGCGACCACCGCCAGCACGAGGAGCGGGATGGTGACGCCCAGCGCGTAGAAGAGCGTGACCAGGAGTGAGGACACGCCCGCATGGTGGTGTGCGGCCGCCACCGAAATCGCCGTGAGGACCGGTCCGGCACACGGCACGAAGACCAGACCGAGACTCAAGCCAAGGACGAAGCCGCCTCCTTCGTTGGCGTAGCGCGACGCGCCCAGCCGAGTGAAAGGCCGCTCTATGACCTCGCCGACCCTGGGGATCAGAAGGCCGACCGACAACAGCCCGAGCAGGGCGACGCCCAGCCAGAACAAGAGGTCCTGGGGCAGGTGGAGAAAACCGAGCAACGAGCTGGCAAACAGCACGGAGAGGCTGAAGCTGACCACGAGCCCGGCGATGATCACATAGGGCCGCCACTTGCTCGTTCCCGCCGAACCGCCCGCCATCACGACCGGGATGACAGGAACGATGCAGGGAGACAACCCGGTGATCAATCCACCGAGGAACGCCACCACGAGGAGCTCACCCATGCGAGTCGCTCTGTTGCGATCCCTGGGCGGGCATAGAGGCTTCTCCTTCTGGACTGTCTTCTCGGTGGAACCTAGCGGGCGGGATCCCGCGAGGGGTGTCGCCCTGGAGGGGTGACGGCAGGCTCGCCACGCTGCAGACTGTGCAACGGTGATCAACGAGAATTGGATTTACCTGGGCACCGCAATCGGCGCGGCGGGCGCCGCCGTATACCTGCGAGACACCTTGCGGGGAACGACGCAGCCCAATCGGGTCACGTGGCTCCTCTGGGCTGTCGCGCCCCTCCTCGCCGCCGCGGTCGAGTTCAACGAAGGCGCCGGCCTGCGCGCACTCCCGACGTTCATGGTGGGCTTTATGCCCTTGCTGATCTTCATCGGCTCGTTTCACAACTCTGCTTCGGTGTGGAAAGTGCGCCGGATGGACTATGCATGCGGCGCGGTCTCGGTCGTCGGCACAATCGTCTGGCTCGTGACTCGCAACGGCGTCCTGGCCATCTCCGCCGCCATCGCGGCCGACTTCCTGGCGGGAATACCGACGCTGATGAAGAGCTGGACGCACCCTGGGTCCGAGACCGTGCACTCCTACATCGGCGCCGTCATCAGCATGGTCGTCCTTTTGCTGACTGTGGACCACTGGACGTTCGACGTGGTGGCCTTCCCGCTCTTTGTCGCCTGCGTTGCCACCGTGGAATCAATTCTGATCGGTTTCGAGCTCGGCCCGCGTTTTCACCTCGCTCGTCATCCCGGGGCCGGCTCGGCGGCCGCGGCGGAAGGAATAACGCGCTGAGTCCGGCCGCCTGGTAGGAATTCAGGCTGAAGCTGCGAAGGGAGTCGTCCGTGCCGCTGGCCAACGTCAATGGGATCGAGATCGAGTACGTCACCGAGGGTGACCCTACGGACCCGGCACTTCTCCTCGTCATGGGCCTGGGCGCACAGCTCACGACATGGCCAAAGGGTTTCGTCGACGGACTCCGTCAGCGCGGATTCTTCGTGATCCTGTTCGACAACCGAGACAGTGGGCTGTCCACCGAAATTCGAGGGACTGCCGGACATCGCGGCCCTCTTCACGGGTGCCGACCTCTCCTCGACTCCGTACCTCATTGAGGACATGGCGGACGATGCCGCAGCACTTCTGGCCGACCTGGGCATCGACAAGGCCCACGTGGTCGGCGTCTCGATGGGAGGGATGATCACCCAGGCGCTGGTCATCAACCACGCCGAGCTCTTCCTCAGCGCGAGTTCCATCATGTCGACGACGGGGGACCGTGCCGTCGGAGCGCCCACCGGTGAGGCCATGACTGCCCTGCTGCGACCGGTCGCAGCCAGCCGGGAGGAAGCGATCCAAGCCAGCGTCGAGGGGAGTCTCGTCATCGGATCACCGGGATACCCGACCGACGAGCGCATCCTGAGGGAGCGGGCGGCCGCGGCGTACGACCGTTCCTACTGCCCCGAAGGCACTGCCCGGCAGCTGGGCGCCATCCTCGGCTCACCCGATCGCACAGAGGGCCTGCACGGTGTGGGCATCCCGTGTCTTGTCGTGCACGGAGAGGCCGATCCGCTCGTCACCCTCAGCGGCGGCGAGGCCACCGCTGCCGCCGTTCCGGGATCCAGGTTGCTCACCATCCCCGGTATGGGGCATGACCTCCCCGAGCCGCTGTGGGGCACGGTTATCGATGCCATCGTGGCGACCACGGAGCTGGCCGCCGTCTGAGCAAGCGGACCTCCGGAGTGGCGAGCGTCCGCCACTGACGGCGTAGTGCCGGCCCGGGACAGACCGGCATCGGCCCAGTCCATTCCCAGCCATGCGGCCCGGCCTGCCCTTGTGTTGGGTCCTCGGGTCGCGCAGTATCGTTCCCTGACAATGACGTCACATTCCTCGCCGATGACTGACGTCCCTGATTCGGAGCGGACGGGGACGGGCCCGCCGGACGGTTCGACGGCCTCTCCCATGGTGGAGGCGCACGGGCTCGTCAAGCGCTTCGGTGATTTCGTTGCCGTGGACGGAGTCGATTTCACCATCGCCAAGGGCGAGTCGTTTGGCTTTCTCGGACCAAACGGGGCCGGCAAGACCTCGACCATGCGGATGATCTCGTGCATCAGCCCCCTTAGCGGGGGCACGCTCCGCGTGCTCGGCATGGATCCGTCGAAGGATGGTTCTCGCATCCGATCCCGGATGGGCCTGGTACCTCAGGAGGACTCGCTCGACCTGGAGCTCACAGTGCTCGACAACCTGATGATCTACGGGCGTTACTTCGACATGCCCAAGAAGGTGATCCGCGAGCGGGCGGAGCAGTTGCTCGATTTCGCCCAATTGACCGAGCGGGCCAACGACCGGGTCGATCCCCTGTCGGGTGGCATGAAGCGACGCCTGACCATCGCACGCGCCCTGATCTCGGACCCGGACCTGCTGATCCTCGATGAGCCCACGACCGGGCTCGACCCCCAGGCCCGCCACCTGCTTTGGGACCGGCTCTATCGCCTCAAGCAAGACGGGGTGACGCTGGTGATCACCACGCACTACATGGATGAGGCCGAGCAGCTCTGCGACCGCCTCGTCGTCATGGACAAGGGCCGCTTCGCCGCCGAGGGCACGCCCCGCGAGTTGATCGAGAAGTACTCGACCAGAGAGGTTGTCGAGTTGCGCTTCGCTCCCGGTCAGCACGAGGAGATCGCACCGTCGCTCACGAAGCTGGCGGAGCGCCAGGAAGTGTTGCCCGACCGCATTCTTCTCTACACCGACGACGGCGATGCCGCCCTGGCCGAGGTGGCCCGCATGGGGCACATCGCCCGCGCCACGCTCGTGCGCAGGTCGACACTCGAGGATGTGTTCCTGCGCCTCACCGGGCGCTCGCTGGTCGACTGATCCGATGACGGCTGTCAGCGACGCGGCGACACCGGGGAGCGGCGCGCTCTTCGGCCACGGGGACGAGGTGGCACGGCGTCGCTTTGCCACCCCCATGTGGCTGCGGGCCGCCCGCTACTGGGGATTCCAGTACCGGCGAACGTGGCGCAGTTCCGTCGTGACCAGCTTTCTGATCCCGGTGCTGTACCTGGCGGCCATGGGCGTCGCCCTTGGTTCGCTGATCGACAAGCACTCACACGGCGTGGACGGAGTCACCTACGTCGCGTTCCTGGCACCGGGGCTGCTCGCCGGCACCTGCATGCAGATCGGCACGAACGACGCGACGTATCCCGTCATGGGGGCCATCAAGTGGGTGCGCACCTATTTCGCCCAACTGGCTGGACCGCTGAGCGTCTACGACGTCCTGCTGGGGCACCTGGCGTGGATTGGCGCCCGCTTGGCCATTGTCAGCACCATCTACTTGTCGGTGATGGCGATCTTCGGGGTTATCTACTCCCCGTGGGCCATCCTGGCGCTGCCTGCCGCCGTCCTGACCGGGATGGCCTTCGCCGCGCCGGTCAGCGCGTTTGCCGCCACCCAGGACAAGGATTCGTCCTTCTCGACCTTGTACCGCTTCGCCATCATCCCGATGTTCCTCTTTTCGGGGACGTTCTTCCCGGTTTCGCAGCTGCCGACGTGGCTCGAGATCGTGGCCTACTGCTTGCCCCTCTATCACGGGGTGTCGCTCTGTCGCGATCTGACGCTTGGCCAGGTGAGCTGGGCCGACCTTGGACATGTGGCCTATCTGAGCGCGCTGATCGCCGCCGGCTACGCGGCCGGCCGGCGAACGTTCGCCAAGCGGCTGGTGGTGTGAGGCGATGACGAGTACCTCTACCGGCACAGCATCCGCCCTGGACCAGCGATCTCCCGGGGTGGCGGCGCGCATCACCCCGCTCGCACTCCTCGGGGGTCGCCACGCGTCCCGGGTGCTCGAGCGCAACATCCTGGTCTATCGGCGCTCCTGGATCTTCATCGTGTCGGGCTTCTTCGAGCCGCTCTTCTACTTGCTGTCCATCGGCGTCGGGCTCTCGCACCTCGTCG
Organism: uncultured Acidimicrobiaceae bacterium; assembly: GCA_963850185.1. Taxonomy (GTDB): domain Bacteria; phylum Actinomycetota; class Acidimicrobiia; order Acidimicrobiales; family RAAP-2; genus Bog-473. The sequence goes on along the minus strand of CAWKKE010000006.1, from coordinate 282,668 downwards.
GCCCGATCAACGTTGACGGTCGGGAGATCCCGTACACCGCGTTCGTGGCCCCCGGCCTCCTCGCGTCCTCGGCCATGAACGGCGCCATGCTCGACTCGACGTTCCTCGTCTTCTTCAAGCTCAAGATCGCCAAGACGTACGACGCCATGTTGTCGACCCCTCTGGGTGTCACCGACGTGGCACTGGGGGAGCTCAGTTGGTGCGTCCTCCGCGGCGCCCTCTATTCGGCTGCCTTCCTGGGCATTATGGCCATCCTGGGTTACATCGTCTCTCCCTGGGCGGTGCTGTGTTGGCCGGCTGCCGTGCTGATCAGCCTGGCCTTCGCTTCCGCCGGCATGGCCGGCACCACGTACATGCGGACCTGGCAAGACTTCGACATGGTCTCGCTGGCCTTCATCCCGCTCTTCCTTTTCTCCGCCACCTTCTATCCACTGACGGTGTACCCCGGGTGGCTGCAGGCGGTCATCCGCTGCACACCCCTCTACCAGGGGGTGGTGCTGGTGCGGGCCGCCGACCTGGGCATCTTCGCCTGGACCCTCCTGGGTCACATCGCCTACCTGGTGGCAATGGCGGTGGTGGGGGTCCTGATCACCAGGCGACGCTTGGGCGCCCTCCTCCTGCCGTGACGAGCGACCCCGGACGGCCGGTACCGTAAGGGCCGATTTTCCCCATCGCCAGAGGACCAGACCCAATGAACATCGTCGTCAGCAACGTCAAAGGCGGGGTCGGCAAGACCACCACCTCCGTGTACCTGGCCGCAGCGGCGGCGCGGCGAGGGCGTGGTCCGGTGCTGCTGGTCGATGCCGACCCCCAGGGTTCCACGGCAGAGTGGTACGAAGTCGAGCCGCTCGAGGGGGTCGAACTGATTGAGGGACCGTCGGTGCGGACCGTCACCAAGGCGATGGGACAGGAGGACGGCATCGTCGTGGTCGACACCCCGCCGGGGGAAGGCAACGTGGTCCAGGCGGCACTGGCCCGGGCCGACGCCGTCGTGATCCCGACCCGGGCCGGCGGGGTCGAGCCCAACCGAGTCGTGACGACCTTGGAGATGACGCCCAGCAACATCCCGGCCGGCGTCGTCATCTGCTCGGCCCGACTGGGCACGAACGATCTCGAGGCGACGATCGAATGGTGGAACGACCTGAAGGTGCCGGTGTGGGGCACCATCCCTGAGCGGGTCTCCATCGCGAGCGGGCCGACCGCCCCCCTCTCGACGGAGGGTCTGGAGCGCTACGGCAAGGTGTTGAAGAAGGCCATCGGGAAGAACCGCTGACCGGCGCCGATCAGCGGCGCGTCAGGGCTTGCAACTCGGTGTGAAATCGGCTGTCGACCCAGGCCACCGGCGCTTTACCGTGCAGTTGCCCCGTCAGCTCGGAGAGGAACCAACGGCGGACGGCCACGCTCGCCGGCGACGCCGGGAGCGTCAGAAGACGCTGCGCCAACCCGAATTCGTCTGCCTCGTCGAGCAGGCCGTCGTAGAACTCTGTGGTGGCCGCGGCGGACTGCGGGAGGTCGAGCCTCCAGTCGAAGAACTCGAGGTTGTTGTCGACCGCCGTCTGCCACATGTCGTCCATCCCGGGGCCGAGACCGTTGAAGCGGGTACCGATCTGAGAGACCAACACGGCAAGCCGTTCGGGCAGGGCGGGTGAGTCGGGCGCGTGTGCGCGCTCCTTCATCAGCCGGAGCTCGCGGAACAGCGCCTCGTACTGCTCACTCGACTTCTGCAGGAGTGCCACCGGTATGCCGAGCACCCGCACCGCGATCTCCGGCGAGTCATCAACGTCGCTCTCCAGACTCGTTCGCGTCACGCCTGTCAGGTTGAAGCGGAAACTGCCATCGGAGACGCTCGACGGGGCGACCGGAAACTGGACAGGGAGCTCGAACCACACGATCTTGCCGTCTTCGACCGCCTGCACTCCCCAGTTCGATGCCAGCGTATTGAACAGCGTCAGGCCCCGCCCGGTGGCCGCGTCCTTGCCGTATTCCTTGATGGAGGGGAAAGAGGGGTTGCCATCTGCGACATCCACTCTGATGCGGTCCGGCAAAATATGGAGAGTCACGCACAGTGGGGTCGCAGCGTGCAGCACCGCGTTGGTGACTAGCTCCGAGGTCAGAAGAGCGGCGCATCCCGTCACCTCGGCCGGCAGATCGCGAAGATGCGCCGCAACCCAATGACGGGCCACCGGGGTGCTCTCGACGACCGGTTCGAGGTGGAGCGTTGACATGCCATCCCGTGTCGTACCCACAGCTGGGGCGGATATGCGTTCTGCGGAGATGCCCGTGTAGTTGAGGCACAGCACCACGATGTCGTCGGTACGCTCCTCGACGCTCAACATGGAGGCAAAGGTGACCGCGGGGTGGTCCGGCCACCCCTCCCGCGCAACGATGGTTGCCGTAGTCGCCAGCCGCTCCATGCCGTGGGTAATCAGCTCGCCCCGACGTTCGATCAGGCCGTCGGAATACATGATGAGCGAATCACCCCGGTCGAGAACGACCTCATCTCGGGGCCGGGGGGCTCCGCTGAGCCCGGCCGCGATGAGCAGCGTTCGCTCCATGGGGCAAAACGTCGCGCTGCCGTCGGCCCGTATCACCAGTGGCGGTGGGTGACCGGCGTTGCTCAGCACGACGCGCCCCGTCGAGGGCGTGATGGTTCCCACGACAGCCGTCACGACTCTGTCTTCGATGAGCGTGTCGAAGAGGCGATCCAGCGACGACAACACCTCCGTCGGTGACAAGCCGGACACGGCGTACGCACGGATGGCACTGCGCACCTGACCCATCAGGGCGGCTGCCGGTGCGCCCTTGCCCATGACGTCGCCCACGCTGAAAAAGACCAGGTCGCTCGTGAGCTCGAAGACGTCGTACCAGTCGCCACCGGCGTAGGTGCCGGCCACACCGGCCCGGTACTCGGCATCGAACAGGAGGCCCTCGACCTCGGGCAGCGAGTCGGGGAGGACGGCGCGTTGCAAGACGTCCGCCACGACGTGCTCGCGTTGGAAGCGTGTGGCGTTGGACAAGGCGACCCCGGCCCGGCTCGCCACCTCGGTCGCCAGTGAGACATCGTCCGCCTCGAAGAGGCGGCCCGGCCCGTCCACGAAGGTCATGACGCCGATGACCTCGCCGTTGGCGGTCAGAGGGACCGACAAGCCGGTGGAGACAGCTGCCGGCTGGTTGCCGCGCTCATTGTCATGGAGCGGAGCCAACTGGGTCCGGCCCGTGCGGAAGGCGACAGCCGCCGGAGCGTCGGAGTTGAATGGGAGCACGTCGTACTCGCGCTGATGCGCGGACGGCGCCGGCCCGGAATCAGGCACGTCCAGCCGGACGAGCCCGCTCTCACCAGGGACCAGGACCGAGCACGAGTCGGCCAGCCGGCCCTCGACGAGGCTCATGGTTCGCTGGATCACGGTCGTGGGTTCCAGACTCGAGCTCAACAGCCGGGTCACCTCCGACAGGAGCGAGAGCCGCTCGCGTCCCGCTTCCGCGTCGCGCAGGGCGTCGCGCTCGTGTTCGAAGAGCTGCGCCCGCTCCAAGGCTTGTGCCGTCAGCCCGGCCAACGTCGAGAGGAATCGCAGATCGGGTTCGCTCAGCTCAGGCTGCGCCACGAAGGCAAGCGAAAGCACGCCGAGCGCTCCGGCGCTTCCGATAAGGGGCTCGCTGACGATCGTCACCGGTTTGGGAAGTTCGCGCAGGACCCGCGGAACGATCTCGGCCGCCACGTCTTCACGCACGTCGTCCTCGGCGACGCTGGCCACTCCGGTCCGGCCGCGCGTGAAGCACATTCCTGTCTGGCTGCCCTCCAAGGGCACCGTGGAGCGGGAAAGGAGCGCGGGATGCCCGCTGCTGGCCAGACAGGCCAGTCCACGCTCGTCAGCAGCCGGGACGCGCACGACGGCGGACTGCGCGCCGAGAGCCCGGCGACCGCCCGCAATGGCAGCATGGGCCACGTCGCCGGGCGTCGTGGCTGCGGCCAAGGCCGAGCTCAGCTGGTGCAGATGCTGACTTCGCTCCAGGTTGACGAACTCCGTCAGGGTGAGCCGGGCCCGCTCGACTGCCTGAGCCGCCGCGCCGGTGATGGTGAAGAGGAAGGTCCGATCGGGCTCGGAGATCTCCCGGTCGTCCTCCCAGTGCACCACGACCGCACCGATGGTGTGGTCGGACACCACAAGCGGGATGATGGCAAGGGCCCGGAAGCGGTCCGAATTGAGTGACGTGGAGATGTCGGGCCGATCGCGCCGTAGATCGTCGATCGTCTCCGCAAAGAAGGCGACATTGTGCCCCAGCACGGGGCCATCGGTCTGCAGCGAAGCCAGCACTCCGTCCGTCGGATCATCGGGTGCGTAGCCGAAACGCCGGAGGGTGTGAAGCGTGCCCCACTCGTCGAGGAGGGCAAAGGTCGATGCATCGACATGCAACTCGTCGCGCATGGCGGCAAAGACAGCGTCGGCTACCTGCGCCGGGTCGGCGGCCGTCGTGAGTGCCCGCGCCATGGTCTGCATCCGTTGGGCCGTCTCGGCGGCAACGCGCCGGCGCCGTTCGTTGCGGGTTTCGGAGCGAGCAGTCCACAGCTGCACGTTGCGCTGACCGCGCAGGTAGGAGATCCACATGGCCACCGCTGTCGCTGCCAGCATCGTCACGACACGCAGGGTGTGGTTGAGCTCTCCGTAGGTGTGCGGTGGTGTGCTGATGATGAGGGCAAAGAACGCAGTGACGACGCCGACGAGCGCCACCCGCGAGGGGCGCGCGAACACGCAGGCGATGAAGGGGGAGATGGCCAAGAGGCCGACCAGGGAGACGTTGCCCCCGTACACGGCGAAGACGATCCCCACCGTGGAGGCCCAGACGAGGGCAACCAGGGTCGCCACGGCCTCGGCCCGATCCCCGCGAGCGTTACGGGGAGTGGGCGAAAGCTCCTCGTCTCCTGGTTCGGGCACGTACTCTCCCCGTGGTCGGCGGGCTCGTCCGAAACGCTATTCCCCTCGCCGGGCGGCCAGGTCAACTCCGGTACTTCACCGGGGTTGCTACGGCAACTCACTACCCTTGGGCGGCCCGGGGGAAACCCGGGAGACGTCCAGGAGGTTTAGGTTCATCCCCCAGGGGCAATAGACCGACTGGCCAATCGGCATTGCATGACGTCCTCGGCGCGGCCAAGGATGAGGCCACAGGAGGGCGGAGTGGAACAGGATTTTCACATAGAGGAGCGGGCGGGTTCATCACCTCCGGTGATTGCGGTCAGCGGGGAGATCGACGTTGCCACGGCCCCGCAGCTGCGCGAGCGCCTGCACGGCGTCATCGCACGGGGCCAGGCGACGGTGGTGTTGGACCTCTTGGGGGTGACGTTCTTGGATTCCACGGCCTTGGGAGTCCTCGTCGGTGCTCTCAAGCGCTGCCGCGAGCTGGGCGGGGAGTTGCACGTCGTGGTGGCTGACCCACGCATCGTCAAGATCTTCGAAATCACCGGTCTCACCAGTGTGTTCACCATTGCCGACTCGCTTGAATCGGCTGGAGCGGCGTGACGGAGACGACCGACCGGCTGGAGAGCGGCGATCGGGTTGAGCTGAGGTTTCCGGCGCGGGGCGATCTGATCGTCCTTGCCCGACTGGTCACGAGCGCAATTTCTGCTCGCGCCGGGTTCGACATCGAGGAGCTGGAGGACCTGCGCCTGGCGGTTGGCGAACTGTGTCTTCTGACGCTGCAGGGCAGTGACGCGCAGCACGGGGACCTTCGCCTCGAGCTCAATGTTCTCGGTGATGCCATTGAAGTCGTCTGCACGCTCGAAAGGGCCGGAATAGCGAGCGCCCTCGAGCCCGACGGGGACGACGTCGCCCGTCTGAGCGAGCAGATTCTTGACGCGCTGGTGGACGAGCACGGAAGGGAGAGCCGGGACGGCTCGGTACGTGCCTGGCTACGGAAGCGCCGGGGGGGGCATGCAGAGTGACGGTAGACCGGGCGGACGATCCCGGGACGCTGTCGGACGCCGCGGAATCTGACGCTCCAGCCCTCGACGCGGCAGCGCGCGAGGAGCTGATCACCTCCAATCTCGGGTTGGCTCATCAGCTCGCCCGCCGCTTCCTCCATCGAGGTGAGCCCCTGGACGATCTGGTGCAGGTGGCGTCGGTGGCGCTCGTGAAGTCGGTCGACCGTTTCGATCCTTCGCGCGGCGTCGACTTCGCCGCGTTTGCGACGAGGACCATCATCGGGGAGTTGAAGCGGCACTTTCGAGACAAGGGATGGGCGGTGCGCGCCAGCCGCCGCGTGCAGGAGCTGTACCTCGAGTTGGGACACGCCACGGGGACGCTGGTGCAACAGCTCGGCCGCAACCCGACCGTGGCCGAGCTGGCCGAGGCCACGGACGCGAGCGAGGAGGCCGTTATTGAAGCGATTGAGGCCGGACAGGGGTACCGGGCAGCGTCTATCGACGCTTCGGAAAGCGAGGACGACCCCCTCTCGGCACGTCTCGGGGAGCAGGACGGCAACTACGACTCTGTCGAGGACCGGGCCCTCTTGGGGCCGGCTTTGGCCACCCTCCCCGAGCGCGAGCAGGCGATCCTGCGCATGCGCTTCGTCGAGGGTCTCACCCAGTCGGAGATCGCGGCCGCCGTCGGCGTGAGCCAGATGCACGTGTCGCGGTTGCTCTCCTCGAGCCTCCAGAAGCTGCGTGACGGTATCGGTCAGACCGAGGCCGGCCGACGATGACGGCGACGATTTCGGGCACCCTGCGGGTGGGGCGACCCCGAAAACGGCAGCAGAGCTCCGCGACAAGTCGAGATCAGCAGAAATGTAAGGAAATTCTCGCGGCGCTTGAGTAGGGTGCGGGCCAAATCCTCTCGACAAGGATGGGGGCTGCCATGGTTCATCTCGATGCGACGCTGGCCAAGGAAGAGAAGGACCTCGGTGACAAGGGTCTGAAGAGCGGGGCGCTCGGCTTGTTCTCGTCGGTCGTGGTGGGGGTGGCCTCGACGGCGCCCGCCTACAGCCTGGCCGCGACGCTCGGCTTCGTCGTCATCGCCATTGACGGGCTGCAGGCGCCGATCATCTCCATCCTGGCCTTCGTCCCCATGTTGTTCATCTCCTACGCCTACAAGGAGCTGAACAACGCCGACCCCGATTGCGGCACGACCTTCACCTGGGCCACGCGGGCCTTCGGGCCGAGGACGGGGTGGTTCGGCGGGTGGGGGATCGTCGTGGCCGACATCCTCGTGATGGCGAGCCTGGCCCAGATCGCCGGCCAGTACGTTTTTCTGCTTTTCGGCGCCAATGGCATCGGGTCCGACCCCTCCAGCACGTGGGTATTGCTGGTCGGAGTCCTCTGGATCGTGGTGATGACCGCCATCTGTTACGTCGGCGTCGAGATATCCGCCAACATGCAGAAGGCCCTTCTCGGTATCGAACTGACGGTCCTTCTCATCTTCGCCGCCGTCGCCCTGGTCAAGGTCGGCGCCGGCAAGGCGCCGGCCGGGCACCTTACGCCGAGCGCGCAGTGGTTCAATCCGTTCGACCATCTGAGCTTCACGAGTTTCATGATCGGGTTCACGCTCATGCTGTTTATCTACTGGGGCTGGGACACCGCGGTCTCGGTGAACGAGGAGACGAAGGACTCGACGCGCACGCCCGGCCGGGCCGCGGTGCTGTCGACGCTTATTTTGCTGGCTACCTACGCCATCGTCATTGTGGCCTCGCAGTCCTATGCCGGGATCGGCACGAAGGGCATCGGGCTCGGGAACTCTGCGAATTCGGGCGATGTCATCAATTCCTTGGGCGCATCGGTCTTCGGCAGCTCCGGCATCGGCTGGTTCATGATCAAACTTCTGCTGTTGATGGTGCTCAGCTCGGCGGCGGCATCGACGCAGACGACCATCCTGCCGACGGCGCGAACGACCTTGTCGATGGCCGCCTACAAGGCGATCCCCGACGCATTCGGGAAGGTGCACAAGCGCTTCCTCACGCCTACGACGTCGACAGTGGCGATGGGCGTCGTGTCCATCGCGCTGTACGTGGTGATGAACTACCTGTCGAACGGGAGCAGCGTGATCGGGGACTCCGTGTCGGCACTCGGGGCCATGATCGCCTTCTACTACGGATTGACCGGCTTCGCCTGCGTCTGGTTCTACCGCAGCAGCCTGACGGAGAGCGCCCGCAGCTTGTGGCTGCGCGGCATCCTCCCGTTGCTCGGAGGCCTCATTCTCTGGTTCTGCATGGTGTGGTTCATTTGGTACAACTGGGTAACCCCGAGCAACAGTTACACCACCTGGACCTTCCCGGGGACCCACCACGTGATCGGCGGAGTCTTCGTCCTCATCGTCCTGTCCGTGCTCCTCGGAGTGGTTCTGATGGTTGTCTACGGGGTCATCCGACCCGACTTCTTCCGTGGCAAGACGCTCAACCGCGACACGCCGACCCGAGTGCCAGAGGACATCGGTGTTCCTGTGGGCTTGTTCGGGATCGAGCCGTTCGCTGACTCCGACGGCCACGCCAAGAACGAACCAAGCGGCTCCCCGACGTAGCGCCGAGCGGAGGCGCCACTTGTTCCGGTAGACCGTGGCCGGGGCCGAACACGGCCCGAACGGGACATCGGTGGAGGGCTTCATGACGAAGAGACTGGAAGGGACGGTCGCCCTGGTGACCGGCGCCAGCAGCGGCATCGGCGAGGCGACCGCGGGCGCACTGGCAGACGAGGGAGCGACCGTCGCCCTGGTGGCCCGGCGCCGTGATCGCCTCGAGGCGCTGGCCGAACAGCTCGGCGGCGCCGAAAAGGCGCTGGTGATTGAGGCCGACATCACCGATCAGGCCCAGGCTGAGAACGCCGTTGCCCGGACGGTCTCCGAATTCGGCCGCCTGGACACGCTGGTGAACAACGCCGGCGTCATGTTGCTGGGGCCGATTGTGGGCGCCCCGGTCGAAGAGTGGCAGCGAATGGTCAATCTCAACGTGCTCGGGCTCTTGTACTGCACGCACGCCGCGCTGCCGCATCTGCTGACGGCCGCCGAGGCTGAGCCGCGCTCCGTGGCCGATGTCGTCAACGTCAGCTCGACCGCCGGTCGAGTCGCCCGCCTCAACAGCGGTGTCTATAACGCCACCAAGCACGGCGTGGGCGCCTTCAGCGAGTCGCTGCGGCAAGAGGTCACCACCCGCCACGTTCGGGTCACGCTTATCGAGCCCGGGGCGACGGCCACCGAGCTGGCGTCTCACAACCGGCCCGAGATCCTGGAGGGCATGGCGCAGACCTTTGGCGGCATTGAGATCATGCACGCCGAGGACATCGCGGAGAGCATCAGATACGCCGTGACCCAACCCCGCCGCGTCGCCGTGAACGAAATCCTGATCAGGCCGACGGAACAGGAGCGTTGATATCGAACGGGTCTCGGTCGTCGGCTGCTCCGGATCGGGCAAGACGACTCTGGCCCGCGGGTTGGCGCGCGTCTTGCATGCGCCGCACATCGAGCTCGACGCCCTCTTTCACCAGCCGGGATGGGAGCCGCTCGATGACGACACCTTCAGGGCGCGGGTCGTCGAGGCGATGGCGGCACCGGCGTGGGTCGTCGACGGCAACTACTCCGCTGTACGCGACGGGGTGTGGGAGCGTGCCGACACCATTGTGTGGTTCGACCTGCCCTATGCAGTGGTGATGGCCCGAACCATCAGGCGGACGGTGCGCCGTACCGTCACCCGCCAAGAGCTCTGGAACGGGAACAAGGAGCCGTGGTCGAACCTGTACTCCTTCAATCCCAGGAAGTCGATTATCGCCTGGGCCGCTGCCCGGCACGGGGTCTATCGTCGGCGCTACGGGGACGCCGAGCACGACCCGCGCTGGGCAGGGTTGCGGTTCGTCCGCCTCCGGTCGCAGCGGGAGACGGATGCGTTCCTGGCCGAGGTGACGATCAGCGCCTCAATGAGGGAGTGACCCATGGATCTGGAGCTGACCGGCAAGACCGTCCTCATCACCGGGGGCACCGATGGACTGGGCCTGGCCCTTGCCACGCAGTTGGCGGCCGAGGGAGCGGCAGTCGGCGTGTGCGGGCGCGACGAGGAGCGGCTACGCGACGCCGAGGAGGAGGTGCGGGCGGTGGGCGGCGACGTGCTGGCGCAACGGGCCGATGTGTCGCGGGCCGGCGACCTCGAAGAGTTCGTCGAGGCGGCCGTGTCCCGCTGGGGACGGATCGATGGGGTCGTCCACAACGCGGGGCGTGCCTCGGGCGGCTCCATCGAGACGATCGACGACAACACCTGGGAGTCGGACTTCCAGCTCAAACTCATGGCCGCGGTGCGGCTGACCCGCCTGGCCCTCCCGCACCTGCGGGAAAGCCGGGGCGCTGTCCTGTTCACGTTGGCCCTCTCGGCCAAGGCGCCCGGAGCACGCAGCGAGCCGAGTTCGGTGACGCGTGCCGCCGGCATGGCGCTCATGAAGGCACTCTCCAATGAGCTCGCGCCCGATGGCGTTCGGGTCAACGCCGTCCTGATCGGGCTGATCGAGAGCGGTCAATGGGTCCGCACGGCCGCGGGCTCCGGGATGGGCCTGCGGGAGTTCTACGACCGCTTCGCCGAGGACGCCGGGATCCCGCTCGGCCGCTTCGGCCGAGCCGCCGAGTTCGCCGATCTCGGCTGCTTCCTCTTGTCAGCACGTGCCACGTATCTGACCGGGACCGCGATCAATCTCGATGGTGGCCTGTCGCCGGTCGTCTGAGTCGTCTCGCTGACTGCGCTCGTCCTCTGTCGTGCCGCGCGAGTTCGCCCGGGACGGAGGTCAGTTGTATCCGGTGGTCTCGGTGGTATCGCCAGATCCGACGGCCTCGAGTCCCACGGCGAAACCATCGATCATGTCCAGGCGGGTGAGGGCGTCGACATGGGGCCGTCCACCGCCGCCCCATTTGGCCTTGGCGGCCCGTCGGGCTGATTCAAGGTCGTCGGCCACCACGAACACGACCTCATGGTCCTCGCCCATGCGTCCCGATGCCAGCTCACCACCCAGGAAGGCTGCGAAGAGGTGCACGGCCGAAGCGTAGCGAGTACGAAAGGGCGCATGAGTCCAGACAAATTGCAGGGAAGCACCATCGTCGTCACCGGGGTCACGGGCCAGGTGGCGCGCCCCCTGGCCACTGCCCTGGCCCGGGACAACCGCGTCATCGGGGCGGCCCGGTTCTCCGACGCGGCAGCGCGCACCGAGCTCGAGACCGCCGGCGTCGAGTGCGTCCCGGTCGACCTGGTGTCGGGTGACATGGGCAAGCTGCCCGAGGACGCCGACTACATCCTCCATTTCGCCGTCGCCAAGACCAACGACTGGGAGAGGGACCTGGCGGCCAACAGCGGCGGCCTGGCCTACCTCATGGAGCATCACCGCCGCGCCCGAGCCTTCCTGCACTGCTCGTCCACGGCGGTCTACAAGCCGGAAGGGCATCGTGTCTTCGACGAGGACGGGCCACTCGGTGACAACCACGGCGTGTGGCCCTTCTTGCGCACGTACAGCATCTGTAAAATCGCCGCGGAGGGCACGGCCCGCTGGGGCGCCGAGCGCTTCGAGTTGCCCACCACCATCGCCCGACTGTCCGTGCCTTACGGCGACAACGGGGGGTGGCCGGCGATCCATCTGCACATGATGCTGAACGGGTCGGCCATCCCCGTCCACGTGGACGCCCCGAGCGTCTATCACCCGCTGCACGCCGATGACATCCTGGCCATGGTGCCGCGCCTGCTCGGCGCTGCTTCTGTGCCGGCGGTGACGGTCAACTGGGGCGGGACCGAGCCGGTCAGCATCGAGGAGTGGTGCACGTACCTGGCTGGGCTGGCCGGCACCGAGGCCCGGTTCGAGCCGACGGTCCAGACGATCGACAGCGTGGCGATCGACACCACGCGCATGCATGAGCTCGCCGGGCAGACGAGCGTGCCGTGGCGCGAGGGCATGCGGCGCATGGCCAAGGCATTGCATCCCGACCGGGTGCAGTGAGCACACCCCCGGACGGGGCACCCGCCGAGTTGCGTTTCGCGCTGCGCGATCCGGAAGAGCCACCGGCCTCGGAGCTTCTGGCTGCCATGCGGTCCGAGCTCATCGGGGCCTATGACGACGCCGGCCGTCTCGACAACCCGCCGCTCCGGCCGGCCGAGCTGCGCGCGCCCGACGGGGCCTACTACGTCGGGTATGAGGGTCCCGAGGCCGTCGCCGGTGGAGGGCTGCGGCGCCTCGGCGACGGCGTGGCCGAAATCAAGCGCATGTACGTGCGGCCGGAGGCACGGTCGCGCGGAGTGGCGGCGGCGCTGCTGCGCGCGCTCGAGGAGGCGGCGCGGGCACTGGGCTACACACGCACCCGCCTTGACACGGGCCCGAAGCAGGTGACGGCACAGCGCCTCTACCGAGGCGCTGGGTACATGGAGATCGCCCCCTATAACGACAATCCCTTTGCGTGCTTCTGGGGCGAGAAGCGGCTGGTCTGAGGCGCCCTCATCGCGGTGCAGGGCGACTGGGTTGCACAGCGGCGCATCAAACGAGGAGCCTGACGTGGTGACGGGACCGGCAGCGGTGGGCGACGACGCCCGGCCTCCCGAGGAGGCCGGGCTCCCGTTCCGACAGCGGTGGGCCTGGACACTCCAGATGAACAGGCCCATGGCATCGCCCTTCATCGGACTCGTCTGTGCGGTGTCCATCGGAGGTCCACTGGCCGTCGGCATCGCCACGGGCTATCCCCGGGCCGGCGGCTGGGCGGCCGTGGGTGCCTTCTTCACGGACATGGCGGTCTTCCAGCCCGGTCACCGTTTCCGGGCGAGAATCGTGGCCGGCACGGGCGTTCTGGTGGCGATGGGTGCCTTCCTGGGTGCGTTGTGCGGCATCCGCGGCATCGCCATCTATCCCGTTGTGGCGCTCTGTACCTTCGGGGCGGGACTGCTCGTGGAATTGGGCCCGCAAGCCGCGTTGATCGGGGTCTCGTCGGTGACCTCCCTCGTCTTCTCCGCCTCGTTCGATGTCTCTGCGACCGAGGCGCTCGTGGTCGGCGGGGTAACGCTGCTCGGCGGCCTCTTCACCGCTGTCCTCGCCGTGGTGGCGAGGCGCGGCCTCGCCCGCTATGCCGATGCGACCCGCCACTCGGGCGCCACCGGATGGGCATGGGCGCGCGAGGTGGAGTCGACGATGCGACGGGCCACCCACGTTCGCTCCGCCCCCTTCTGGCACGCCGTTCGCCTGACGGCTGCGGCCCTCGCCGGCACGGTCTTGTTTCGGGTCACCAACCCCGGGGACGGGTTCTGGATCCCAGAGGCGGCGCTCTTCATCATGCGGCCCGACAGCCAGCTGACCAGACGGCGGGCGGTACTGCGCGTCATCGGGAGCGTGGCGGGTGCCGCACTGACAACCGTGGTCCTCGTCGCGCTGCGACCCGACACGACGCTTCTGGCCGTGCTCGCCGTCGTCGCCAGTGGCATCGCCTTCTCGGTGCAGCGGGTGAACTTCGGCCTCTACATCACGTTCGTCACGTGCATCTTCGTCCTGCTCACAGCCTTCGGCGGGCTGCCGGCCCGCACGGCCATCTCGAACCGCGTCGTGGACAACCTCATCGGTTCAGCACTCGCCGTCGCCGCGGTCTGGCTCTGGCCCACCCGGCCGCGTCGGCCCGCGCCATCGAAGTCCTGAGGGCGCCCGACACGGTGCCGAGCTAGAACGTCCAGACCTCGACGACCTGCCCGGTCTCGGGCGCTCCGCCCATTCCCTCGTAGGTGCTCCGGGCGGCCTCGTTGTCGTGATCGGTGACGACCCACATGCCATAGCAGCCAGCGGCGCGGGCGAGAGCAGCGAGCTGCTCGACCAGGGTGTGCCCGATGCCACGGCGCCGGAAGGGCTCGTCGACGGCAAGCTCGTAGAGAAACATCTCTGTGCCCTTGTCGGGGTGGGTGACCTCCACGCCGCTGACGAACCCGACCGCCCGGCCACCCTCATAGGCAATGAGGAGATGGTGGCCCGGCTCGGCCAGGAAGCGGGCCGTGGCATCGGGCCGGGCCGGGCCGTCGAACAGATGGGAGGCCGCCGCGACGAGTCGGTCGTCACCGGGGCGCAGGATCCGAATCTCCACGCCCGATTTCCCGGTGGTCAGCCTGGTTCGGGGCGCGCCTGGCGCGCCGCCCATGCCATGGCCAGCTGAAGGGGGAGACGTCCCCAGGCAACTGCTCGGCTGTTCGACGGGCCGGGATTGCGTCCCGTCCCGGCATCGAGAGCCATCTGAATGTTGGCTGGGAACACGGCCGCCAGAGTGGCCAGGCTGGCGGCCGACGCCCAACGGGTACGCCGGACCAGACCGACTGCGCAGACGAGCTCGACCACGCCGGTGGCGTAAATGAGGTTGGTGTGGTGCTCCTCGGGGATGGCGCGCGGCATGATCGACGCGAAGACCTGCGGCCGGACCAGATGCACGACGCCGCTGGACACAAAGGCGGCCGCGAGCACCTGCGGGGCGCGACGCCGGAGGCGAACCATGACCGGGACTGTACTGTGGCGGCGTGCCTACCCAAGTGACGATCGTCGGCGGCGGAAGTTATCAGTGGGGCCCGGAGTTGATGGCCGACCTCTTCGGGACACCGGCGCTGGCCGGCATGCACCTCGTGCTCGAGGACATCGACCCCGCGCCGTTGGCGAAAATGGACGTATTGGCCCACAAGCTGAACGAGGCCATGGGCGCAAAGGCGACGATCGCCACGACCACGGACCTGCATGCGTCGCTCGACGGTGCCGACTTCGTCATCGTGTGCATCTCGACCGGAGGGTTCCGCTCCATGGCGGTGGACCTCGACGTGCCGGCAACCCACGGCATCACCCAGACGGTGGGGGACACCGTGGGGCCGGGGGGCATCAACCGCGCCCTGCGCAACATCCCCGTCCTCGTCGGCATCGGCAACGCGATGGAGGAGCGCTGCCCGGATGCCTGGCTGTTCAACATCACCAACCCCATGACGGCGTTGACTCGCTCGGTGTGTCGCGAGACCAGCATCAAGACGGTCGGCCTCTGTCACGAGGTGGGCAACTTCTGCATGGACCTGGCCATCGCGCTGGGCCGGCCGCTGGAGGCGGTCTCGGCCTCGGTGACGGGGATCAACCACTTCCCGGTGCTCACCTCGCTCGAGGTCGACGGGGCGGACGGCTTCGACGTGTTGCGCGATCTGGTCGAGGAGGTCGGCGGACTGGCATCATTGGCCCC
This sequence comes from uncultured Acidimicrobiaceae bacterium, assembly GCA_963850185.1. GTDB lineage: Bacteria > Actinomycetota > Acidimicrobiia > Acidimicrobiales > RAAP-2 > Bog-473. The sequence goes on along the minus strand of CAWKKE010000006.1, from coordinate 267,504 downwards.
GTACCCGGGGCGTCCGGAGGCCGAGACGTTCTCCAAGCTCGACTTCGCCGAGCGGCACCTCTTCAAGCTGACGCTGCTCAATCGCTGGGGCACCTTCCCGGCGGCCGGCGACCGCCACATTGCCGAGTTCGTCTCGTTCGCCCTCACGCCCGAGTCCGAATGGGGTGCGGCCTACAACATTGAGCTCAGCCCGATTGCACGACGCGAGCAGCACCAGGCGGACTACATCGCCGACGTCGACGCCTGGCTGGCCGGCACCAAGGACCTGCAGACCTGGCAGTCGGGCGAGCTGCCGTCGCCCATGATCCAGGCCATGCTCACGGGAGAGCCCTTCGAGGCTCCGGTGAACATCCCCAACACGGGTCAGGCCGTCGGCCTGCCGCAGGACGCGGTAGTCGAGTCGATCTGCGTCATCGACGGGGACGGCATCCGCGGCCGCGACCGCAGCGCTCTGCCGACCCCGTACGACGAGATCGTCCGCCGCCATGTCGCCACCCAGGAGCTCACCGTCGAGGCGGCACTGCGGGGCGACCGCACCCTCGCGGCCGAGGCCTTCGCGCTCGACCCGCTGGCGGGCCGGGGGGACCTGCACGTGACCGACGCCATGGTCGATGAGCTCCTCTCCGGCACGTCGGAGTGGCTGCCCCAGTTCGCCTCCCGCTGAGCGGGACGTCGGGAGGAACGCGCATGCGCATCGGATTCATCGGGCTCGGGGCCATGGGCCTGCCCATGGCGGGCCACCTGGTCGCCGCGGGCCACGAGGTGACGGTCGCGTCGCGGGGCCGGGGCCCGATCGATGCGGCCGTGTCCCAGGGTGCGGTCGACGGAGGCTCGCCGGGAGGGGTGGCCGCGGCCTCCGACGTAATCATCCTGTGTGTCCCCAACTCGCCCGAGGTGGTGGAGGTGATCGACGCCATGCTGCCGGCACTCGGCGCCGGCATGACCGTCATCGACACGTCCACCATCGACCCCGAGGTCGAGCGGGCCCAGCACGCCCGGGTGGGGGAGACGGGCGCGCGCTACCTCGATGCGCCTCTCTCGGGTGGCACGGCCGGAGCGCAGAAGGGAACGCTGACCCTGATGGTGGGTGGTGACGCCGGGACGCTGGCCGATATGGAGCCTGCGCTCGAGCCCTTCGCCGGGCTCGTCGTGCACGTCGGCGGACCCGGTATGGGCCAGGTCGTGAAGCTGTGCAACCAGGTGATCTACGCCGCGCAGATGACCGCCACGGCCGAGGCGACCGCCATGGCGGTCAAGTCCGGAGTCGACCTGGAGAAGCTGCTGCTGGTGCTGACCCACGCCACGGGTGACTGCGTCGCGGTGCGCACGCGGCTGCCCGTGCCGGGTGTGATCCCCGAGAGCCCGGCGTCGAACGGTTGGCAGCCCGGTTTCATGACCGACCTCATGGCCAAGGACCTCGACCTCGCCATGGCCTATGCCGTGCGCTGCGGCGTCTCGGTGCCGACGACTGCGACGGCGCGCCAGCTTTTGACGGCCGCCAGCGCGGCCGGGTACGGACGCGAGGATTTCTCGGCGGTGGCCAAGGTCGTGCTGGCGCTGGCCGGCGCCCAATGACGAGGAGGCCCCCGCTGCCCACGCCCGCCCTGATTCTGGCGGCGGACCACCGCGCCCGTGCCGTGATCACGACCGAGAACTGGGCCGAGTTCTTCGGGTCGTTGGCCCAGGCGCTGCCCTCGTGTGACGGCATCCTCGCCACGGCGCAGCCCCTGGCGGCGCTGGCGGCAGCGGGCCATCTGACGGCGCTGCACCGCACCTACCTCTCCATCAACCGCACCGGGCTGGCCGGCTCCGTCTTCGAGTTGGACGACCGCCTGGTGGCAAGCGTGCCGCGTGCTGCGGCCGAGGGCTGGTCGGGCGTGAAGCACATGACGCGGATCGACATGGAGGACGCCGCCACGGCGTCCGCGCTCGAGCTGCTGGGCCAGGTGCTCGAGCAGGCGAAGGAGGCGGGTCTGGAGGCGCTGATTGAGCCGCTGGCGTGGGAAGGCGGGCGAATCCGGCGCGACACCGATGCCATTGTGCTGGCGTCGATCATCGCTCACGACATGGGCGCCCCGGTGATCAAGGTCCCAGTGCCGGCAGAGGCTCCCGGTGCTGACCGCCAGCGTGCGGTGGCACGGGTGGTCGCCAGCGTGGACGTCCCCGTCCTCTTCCTCGGAGGCCCGCGCACGGCGGCGGGCCGTGACGCCGTTCTCGACGAGGTGCGCGACGTCATGGAGGGCGGTGGAGCCGGCATGGCGATGGGCCGCACCATCTACCAGGATCCGGATCCGGCGGAGGCAGCCGGCCTGGTCCGCGCGGTGGTGCACGGCCGATGATCTTGACCATCGACTTCGGCACGTCCGTCACAAAGGTCGGACTGTGGGGCGACGAGGGCTTGGTCGCGCTTGCCCGCTCCGAGCTCACCACGACCTTCCCCCAGGTCGGCTGGACCGAGCAGGACCCGCTGCGATGGTGGACCTCGCTCGTCATCGCGTGCGCGGAGGCCCGGGCCCAGGCACCCCTCGACTTCGCCGAGGTCGACGTGGTGTCCTGCTCGGGGGCGCGGCAGACCTTCGTCCCCGTCTCCGCCCAGGGCGACCCCATCGGCAAGGGCATCCTGTGGTCGGACCACCGGGCCGCGGCCCAGGCGCGGGTGTTGGCCGAGCACATGGGCGGTGACGACATCAACCGGGCCCGGACCGGGATCCCCCTCGACGCCGGCGCCGTGGCGGCGAAGCTGGCCTGGTTGGCCGAGCACCAGCCTGAGCGCATTGCGGCGGCGCACGTGATTCTGTCGCCGCGCGACTTCATCGTGTACCGCATGACCGATCAGCTCGTGACCGACGCAACTTTCGCGTCGCGTAGCGGGCTGTACGACTTCGACGGCAATGCCGTGCGCGAACTGGCCGGCCCCGCCCTGGGCAAGCTCCCCAGCGTGGTGCCGTCCGACACCGTGGTCGGCCAGCTCAAGCCGGTACCGGCGGCCGAACTCGGCCTGCGACCTGGGGTCCCCATCGTCATCGGGGCCGGCGACCGGCAGTGCGAGGTGCTCGGTTCGGGCGCGACGGAATACCACCCCATGGTGAGCTGGGGCACCACGGCCAACGTGTCGGTGCCGGTGCAGGAACGCCCCGTCCCAGCGCCGCTGGGCGCCGTGGTGACCCGGGCCGCGGACGGCGGCTGGCTGCTCGAAGGCGGACTGTCGGCCGCCGGCTCCTTCCTGGCCTGGCTCGGCCGCCTGTTGGACCGCAGCACCGAGGAGCTGGGGCGCCTGGCCGCGGAGAGCGGCCCCGGCGCACGCGGCGTGGTCGCTGTGCCCTGGCTCGACGGCGCCCGCGCCCCGTGGTGGCGGGACGACGCGCGGGCCGGGTTCATGGGGCTCGGTGCCGCCCACGGAGCCGCCGACATGGCTCGTGCCGTCGTGGAGTCGGTCGCCTGGGACGTGGCGCGGGTGATGGAAGTGGTCACGGTCGGGCGCCTCGGCGGCTCGACAGCCGAAGGGGTGACGCTGGGCGGCGCCGGGTCCGGACTGCCGGTGTGGGTCGAGGTCCTCACGTCCGTGCTCGGCCTTCCAGCGCTGCGCCACCGATCGGGCGAAGCCGCGTCTGCCGGCGCGGCCCTCCTGGCCGGCAAGGCGCTGGGCCTGGGGCTCACGCTCGACCAGATCGACCCCGTGGCGGCCGTGATCCAGCCGACTCCCACCGCCGTCGAGCTCTACCGCACGCTCCGGCCCAGGGTCGACCATGTGGCCGAGGCCGTGCTCGCTGCCACCGAGTCGCTCCCGGGAACTACTCCCTTCGCGACCTGACCCGTGCGCGTCGAGCTGGCCTACGGCCGCCACGGGACCGTGGTCGAGGTCCCCGACAGCGGCGAGGTCATACTCCCGGTGGACGAACCGGCCCTGACGGACGAAACCGCGTCGATCACGGCGGCCCTGCGGCAGCCGTGGGCCGGCAGGCCGCTCGGCGAGCTGGCGGCCGGCGCCGCCCGCGTGGCCGTGGTCTTCCCGGACCTGACGCGCCCGATGCCGAACCGCACCGTGCTCCCCCCGCTGCTGGCCGAGCTGGCGCGTGGCGGCGTACCCGACGAGCGCATCACGCTCCTCTGCGCCACGGGGACCCACCGGCAGGCGTCGTTGGCCGAAATGCAGGAGCTCGTCGGGCCCGAGATCGTCGGGCGCTACCGAGTGGTCGACCACGATGCGACGAGCTCGGCGCACGTCGCCGTGGGCGAGGTGGATGGGGCGGCGGTGCTGCTGCAGCGCGAGTACGTCGAGGCCGACCTGCGCATTGTGACCGGGTTCGTCGAGCCGCACTTCTTCGCCGGTTTCAGCGGCGGCCCGAAGGCCGTCTGCCCGGGACTCGCCGCCAGCGCGACCATCCTGGAGGCGCACCACCCACGCCGCATCGCCGATGCCCGGGCCACCTTCGTAACGCGGACGGGCAACCCGGTGCATGACTTCGTACGGGCCGCCACTGCGCTGGCGCCGCCGCACCTGTCGCTCGACGTTGCCATCAACCGGGCCCGGCAGGTGACGGCCGTCTTCGCTGGCCCGCTCCCGGAGGCTCACGATGCCGCCTGCGCCCACGTGCGGTCCTCGGCGGTGCGGGTGGTCGACGCGCCGTTCGACCTCGTCGTGTCGACGAACGGCGGATACCCCCTCGACCGCAACCTCTATCAGGCTGTGAAGGGCATGGCGGCTGCCGAACGGATTGTGCGCCCGGGCGGGATCATCATCATGGCTGCCGCCTGCGAAGACGGCGTGCCCGCTGACGGCGCTTTTGCCCGGCTCCTGGCCGACGGCGCGCACCCCGGACGACCTGGCCGGTGCCTCAGGGGCACCCGAGCTCGACCGCTGGCAGGCCCAGGTGCTCGGGCGCGTGCTCGCACGTGCCGAGGTCCATTTGCATGCCGAGGGCCTCGCCGACCACGCACTTCCGGCGGCACTCCTGACTGCGGCACCGGACCTCGACCGGACGGTGGCCGCGGCGCTCGGGCGCCTGGGTCCGGGGGCGCGGGTGGCCGTCATGCCTGAGGGTCCGCTCACCGTGGCGACGGTGCGTGGCACCGATTGAGGCTGCTGCCGCATTCACACCGTTGGCACAACGCCGAACGTGGGAGCGTCCTCACGCGCGGTCGGCCCACCGTCGGTACGGAGCAGAAAAGGCTCAAGGAGAGCGGGTTGGCCGACGAATTCTTCAGTGGCGCCACGGAGTGGCACCCGATCGGCGGAGCGCTCCCGGTGCGCACGCCCGTTCGCCGTCGAAGCCACCAGACCGGGACACTGCCCAGCCCGGCGAAGCTGGGAAGGCGCTGTGTGGCTTCCGTGTTATGCCGTAGACTGCTGCTGCGCAGGCAGGCATCGGTCGCCCGTCCACCCGTCTCTACAAGGGAAATCTATGACCTCACTTCCAGATTCTTCCCGTTCCGAGAATCTGTCAACCGGCGAACGATTGGTAGAAATCGCCGAGCGCATCGCCGACACGGTGGCCGGTCCGGCCGCGTACGACGTCGACCTCAACGCCCGCTTTCCCGCTGAGGCGGTCGCGGCCCTGAAGGATGAGCGGGTTCTCTCGTCGCTTGTTCCGGTCGAGCAAGGCGGAATGGGGGCCTCGCTCACGGACATCAGCAACGCGATCCGCGTGCTCGGCCGCTCGTGCGCCGCCACGGGATCTGTCCTCGCCATGCACATGGAGCAGATGTTCGTCCTGCTCAAGTACGGCACGACACCGTCGCTGCGACGAGTGGTGGAGGAGGTCGTAGACAAGCAATTGCTCATCGCCAACGCCAACAGCGAGGTGGGGATCGGCGGCGACGTCATGCGAAGCAACGCCGCCCTGGAGCCGGACGGCGACGGCTGGCGTTTCGACAAGCAGGCGCTCGCGGCGTCGTATGGCCTCGACTCCGACATGATCCTTTCCACGGCGCGGCGATCGCCGGACGCGGCAGACACGGATCAGGCGTTGTGCCTCCTCCGTACGGCGAATTTCACCCTCGAACCGACGAGCGGCTGGGACACCCTCGGGTTGCGCGGTACCTGCAGCTCCGGTTTGCACATCACTGGCCATGTGACAGCTGATGACCTGTTCCCGGCGCCGTTCTCCGAAATCGCCAACGGCGGTGGTGGTCAGCTGCGGCACATACTCCTGACCGCGGTGTGGACCGGCCTGGCCGAGGCAGCGATGGAGGAGGCACACAAGTCGGTCCGCGCGGCGGCACGACGCAGCATCGGCACCACCCCGCAGTCGGCTCTGCGGCTCTCGGAGATATTCGCCGAGGTGCAGGTTGCGCGCAGCACGCTGGCGGAGGCACAGCGACAAATTGAGGACGCAATCGAATCCGACTCCCTCGAGCACATCGGGCTGATCATGAGCCTGCGCAACGTGAAGGTCGTCACGTCGACTGCCGCCATGCGTGCCGCGACCGCGGCACTGCAGATTTGTGGCATCAATGGATTCCGGCGCGGTCCGGAGCACCGGCTCGAGCGCGTCGTCCGCGACTCCTGCGGTGCACTGATCATGGTCAGCAACGACCGGTACTTGCACGAGAACGCGGAAATGCTCCCCTTGCGCAAGTCAATCTAAATTCGGTAGTGGCTCCACTTCCGAAGCTCGCGTACGTCTACGATCCACTCTCGTTCGGCCCGCTGTCGATCATCGAGGCGGCCGAGGGGATCTGTCGCCTGGTGTGGGTGGTGGACTACACGAATCCCGAAGCGGCGGCTGCGGCGCGCCTCGTGCGCAAGTTCGGGCCCGTCATCGACTCGTCGGACGGCGATGTCGCCCGCGTTGCGGCCGCGCTGCGAGAGCTCGAGCCAAACGGCGTGTTGTCGATGCACGATGCCGACCTGGTGTGGACGGCCGAGCTGGCCGAGTTGCTGAAACTTCCGTTCCACAGTCGTGCCACGGCGTTGAAGCTCACGGACAAGTCTGCGCAGCGTGACGCCCTGGCCGCGGCGGGACTCGCGGTCCCGATGTATCGGATCATTGATCAGAACGCCGACGTTGCCACCATCGCCGAAATCGCCAAGGCGTTCACCTACCCCGCCGTGCTGAAGCCACGTTTTGGTCAGGCGAGTCGCAACACCCTGCCGATGTCGTCCGGCTCGGAGTTGCAGCTGACTCTCGCGCAGCTGCGTGAGCGGCCCGACTGGCAACCCGAGGACTATGTGCTCGAAGAATTCGTGCCGGACGCCACCAGCGACCTCGGCGGGGCTGGTTTTGCAGGATTTGTCTCCGTGGAGAGCGTCGTGGAGAACGGCGACGTCGAGCACGCGACAATCAGCGCCCGCACGCCATTTCGTTGGCCGTTCCGCGAGACCGGCTACTGCACGCCCACCGCGCTCGCCCCCGAGCTGCAGGGCGATGTTCTCCGCGTCGCCGAAGAAGCAGCATTGGCACTTGGGGTGACAATCGGCTGCCTGCACACCGAGATCAAGCTGACAGACGCCGGTCCTGTCGTCATTGAGGTGAACGGGCGCCCGGGCGGCGGCATGTCGGAGATGCTCGAACGTGCTTCCGGATTCAGCATCTTGCGCACCGCGCTCCGACTGGCGGTCGGCGATCCGGTCGAGCTCAAGGGGCCGGTCGGCTGTTCGCGGATCGGGTACCTCCTCTACGCCTTTCCCGAGACCGACGTCGAGTGGATCGACAGCGTCGAGGGCCTGCCGGCGTTACGCGAGATGGACGGCGTCGAGGAGATCGTGCTGGTGAGAGGCCCCGGCCAAAGGATCGATTGGCGCGAGGGCTCTGAAGCCCACGTGTTTCATCTCATGGGTACCACCGCTGATCACGACGAGCTCCGTCGTCTCATCGAGGCGACAGTGACCGTGGTTCACATTGAAGGGCACAACGAGCCCGCAGTGAACGTGGACAGCGCCGATCGCGTTCCGCTGCCGGACTCCCCGGCGGTTTCCTGATCTGTTCCCTGGCGGGTGCCGCGTACGTGGACGCCAGGGGTCTTGCCGTGCTATCGGACGGCGGCGAACTGCGCCTCGATCGCACTCTCAACGACGTCGAGCCCCCTGAGCAACGTCTCGTCGTCGGTGGTGAGCGGAGGGAGGAACTTAACGACCTCGGAGTAGGCGCCGGCGGTCTCAATAACGACACCCTGCGCGAAGGCCTCTCGTGACACACGAGCGGCGAAATCGGAGTCGCTGAGCGAGGCCAGGCCCCGGAACAGGCCGCGGCCACGCTCGACGAGGTCACGGGGATGGCGCGCCGCAATGGCCGCCAGGCGACTCTGCAGCAGCTCACCCTTTCGCTTGGTCTCGATGCTGAAGTCTTCGTCAGCCCAGTAGGTCCGCAGCGCTGCGGTCGCACCCACAAAGGCGAGATTGTTTCCTCGGAACGTGCCGGTGTGCCCTCCGGGCTCCCACACGTCGAGTTCGGGGCTGATCAGCACGAGTGACATCGGCAAGCCGTAGCCCGAGAGTGATTTGGAGAGCACCACAATGTCGGGACGGATGCCGGACTGCTCGAAGCTGAAGAAGTCCCCGGAGCGGCCGCAGCCCGCCTGAATGTCGTCAATGATGAGCGGGACCTCGTGTTCCGCCGCGAGTGCGGCGAGTCGCCGCAGCCACTCGGGGCTCGCGACGTTGACCCCGCCCTCGCCTTGAATGCTCTCGACGATGACGGCGGCCGGCCTGTCGATGCCGCCCGACGGGTCTTCGAGTTGCCTGGCGAGGAGCGCGATGGTGTCGACATCAGGACCGAAGTACCCGTCGTAGGGCGCGAACGTCACGTTGTCCAGCGGAACGCCGGCCGCCGCTCGGTATTGCCGCGCCGCCGTCGTCGCGAGCGCACCAAGGCTCAGCCCGTGATACCCGCGCGTGAAGGCGATGACGTTCGCACGCCCAGTCGCCAGCCGTGCCACTTTGATTGCGGCCTCGGTTGCATTTGCGCCGGTGGGCCCGGTGAACTGCAACTTGTAGCGCAGCCCGCGCGGGGTCAGAACCAGATCGCGAAACGTCTCGATGAATTCGCGCTTGGCCCGAGTGGCCAAGTCGAGAGCGTGAATGATGCCATCGCGTTCGATGTAGTCGAGCAGTGCCTGTTTGAGGAGCGGATTGTTGTGCCCGTAGTTCAGCGTTCCGGCGCCAGCGAAGAAGTCGATGTACTCGCTGCCGTCCTCGCCGATCAGGAGCGATCCTCGGGCAGCGTCGAAAGTGGTGGGGAACAATCGGATGTAGCCGCGTACCTCCGATTCCCACTCCTCAAAAATGTCGAGACTCATGACCTACTATCGGCAGGGCTGATCGGCAATTGAGCGGCCATTCCCCGATGGCCGGCTCTTTCGACCGCCCTCAGGGCTCTCGCTCGCCCGCCAGCCAGAAGATACCAGCGCCCTGGTTGGGAATACCTGACGCGTCGGGGCCGCTCGATTTGGCACCCCGCCGTCATCGGGCGTGACGGTGATACCCACAGCAGGGCGCCACCTTCCCTGACGCCGGTGTCAGAGATAGAGTCCCCAGCCGGTGCCAAACGATCCGTTGTTCGACTTCGCTGTTCCGGAGGATCTCCTGCGCGAGGCGGTCTCCCAGGTCAGGGATGCGGACGTCGTGGCGGACCTCGATGTGATGCCCGGCACGGGGGAGGGCAAGCCGCCCCCACTGATCGGCATCCTGCGGAGCTCGGGCTACGCGCCCCTGGTCCTGCTCACCGCAGCGGCCTTGGTGCCGGGCACCTTCGGTAACGGGATCGCCCTCATCGGCAAGAACCTCGAGACTTCGTTCCATATGTCGAACGCATCGCTCGGCGCCGTGGCTTTCATCGCCCAGGTGTCCCAGCTCCTGTGGGCCGTCCCCCTGGCGGTGTGGGCCGACCGCGGCAGCCGAAAGAAGGTGGCGGCCATCGCTCTGCTGGTCTTTGCGGCTTTCGGCAGCCTGATGGCCATCTCGCCCAACGTCTGGGCGTTCGCTTTCTTGTATCTCGCTGCCTCCATCGGTACCGGAGTGAACAACACGGTGCACAACTCGTACCTCTCGGACGCTTATCCCACCGAGTCGCGGGGGCGCATCTTCAGCTGGCACAACCTGTCCGACCCGCTGTCACAGACGATCGGGATCCTCATCTTCGGCTACGTCGTGACCGTCTCGCACAACTGGCGCTATGGCCTGCTGGTGGCCTTGGCCGGGATTCCGCTCGGCTTCGCCCTGTTCACGTTGCGAGAGCCCGAGAAGGGCGCCAACGAGAGCAGCCACATCCTCAAGGCCTCGGGCATGGATCTCCACAGCCAGCAGGAGAAGGCTCCCCGTGTCCTGCTCGGCTCCGCCGTGACCCGGCTGCTGCGGGTCCGCTCCCTCTACTTCGAGCTGGTGGCCGTGGCCATCCTCGGCTTTGCCGGGACCGGTGCGCCGCTGTTCGGCAACCTGTTCTTCATCGACAAGTTCCACCTCGACACGGCATCACGCAGCGAGGTCTACGCCATCATCGGACTGGCCGCCTTCCTCGGCCTCCCGCTGGCCTATGTCTTCGGTGACCGCTACTTCCGCCGCGCCCCGCAGCGCCCGCTGGTCATCGCCGGCATCTGCATCACGGCGTACGGGGGCCTCTTCGTCCTGTCGCTCTACGTGCCCCAGCTCTGGCTCTGCGTGACCCTGCAGTTCCTGGCCAGCGCGGCAGTTTCGCCGCTGGCCATCTGCATCTTCCTGACGCTGGCCGCCACTGCCCCGCCCGAAATGCGCACCATCTGCTTCGCCATGTTCGGCGTGTACTCGCTGGTCTTCGGCGGTTTCACCGGCTCGGTGCTGCTGGGGGCGGTGTCCGACGCCATCGGTGGGCTGCATGGCATCGTCGTAGCGCTGACCATCATCTTCCCGGTCTGCGCTGTCGGCGGGCTGCTGCTCGTCATCGGGTCGCGCAGCGTGCGACGCGACATTACCCTCGTCATCGAGGACGTCCTCGAACGCTACGCCGAGGGGAAGCGCCGCCAGGCCGGGGGGGAGATCCCCGCGCTACAGGTCCACAACCTCGATTTCTTCTACGGCACGAACCAGGTCCTCTTCGACATCAATCTCGAGATCGAAGAAGGCGAGATGGTCGCGTTGCTGGGGACGAACGGTGCCGGCAAGTCCACTCTGCTGCGCGCCGTCTCCGGGTTGTCGCATCCGCACCGCGGGGTGGTCCGGCTCTTCGGGATGAACTCGACCTACCTGGAACCGGAGCAGATCATCGACGAGGGCGTCGCCCTGCTGGTGGGGGGGAAGATGACCTTTCCCGGGCTCAGCGTGCGCGACAACCTGCGTATCGGGAGCCACACGCTGCGGAAGAACCGGGCCAAGACGCAGAAGGCGCACGACGAAGCGCTGGAGGCCTTCCCCGAGCTGGCGGCTCGGCTCGACCAGCCCGCGGGCACCCTCTCGGGCGGTGAGCAGCAGATGCTCGCCCTGTCGCGGGTGATGATGACCGGCCCGCGACTCTTGATGATTGACGAGCTGGCTCTCGGCCTCGCCCCCATGACGGTGGAGCGGCTCATGGCCATGGTGCGGCGCATCAACGACTCCGGCACCACGGTGATACTGGTCGAGCAGAGCCTGAACCGGGCCCTCAGCCTGGCCGAGCGGTGCTTCTTCATGGAACGCGGTGAGATCCGCTTCGACGGGCCAACGGCCGAGCTCATGGCCCGCGACGACCTGCTGCGTCCGGTATTCCTCGGCACCGCCGCGGCCGGTCTCTCGTAGGCGCCCGTGCTGGCGTTCTCGGCTCCCAACTTCGTCCTCATCCAAGGGCTGTTCTACGGGCTGGGCTACGGGCTGCTGGCGTTGGGCCTCGTCCTCGTCTACCGCACCAACCGGGTTCTGAACTTCGCCCAGGGCCAGATCGGCGTGATCGCGGCCGTGTTCCTCGTCAAGCTGACGGCGGACTTCCACTTCAATTACTGGTTCGCCCTCGTGCTCTCCATCGGGCTGGCCGCGTTCACCGGTGCCCTGTCCGAGCTCCTGCTGCGGCGGCTCTTCAGCCGCCCGCGCGTGCTCGTGATGGTGGCCACCATCGGGTTGAGCTACGTGTTGCTTGCGCTGACCGCGCTGCCGTTCATCCGGCCGTCCAATCTCTACAAACCGGTGCCGGTGCCGTTCGACCTGCAGTTCTCGCTTGGCCCCTTCATCATCACGCCCACCGAGGTGCTCACCCTCATTGTGGCGCCCATCGTGACTCTGGTCCTGGTGTTCGCGGTCCGGTTCACCTCGTGGGGCCTGGCCATGCGCGCCATGTCGGAGAACGCGGACTCGGCCCGCCTCTCGGGGGTCTGGATCCGCCGCACGTCCACCCTGACGTGGACCGTGGCCGGCGCGCTGTCGGCTTTCACGGCCATCCTCAACGCCCCCAACCAGACGAGCGCCCTGACCCAGGCGCTCTCGCCCGATCTGCTCCTGTACGCGCTGACGGCTGCACTCATCGGGGCCATGGTCAACCTGACGGTTGCGTTCATCGCCGGCATCGGGATGGGCGTCTTTCTCGAGCTGCTCGAGTGGAACATCCCTTCGCCGGCGAAGCAGCAGTTCATCGTCTTCATCGTCGTCATGGTGGTCCTGTTGGTGCGGGTCGGCGCGCTGCGCAAGGGGGCGCGCACGGGCGAGCGGAGCACCTGGCAGCACGGGGCCGCCACCACCATGCGGGCCGGGGTCGATCAGCTCCGGCGCCGGGTCTCGGTCACCGGCATCTGGGTCACCATTGCCGCCGCCATACTGCTGCCGTTCGCGCTCTCCGTGGGCAACAACGTCCTGTTCTCGCAGATCTGCATCTACGCGGTCGTCGCGCTCAGCCTGACCATGCTGACGGGGTGGGCGGGCCAGGTCTCACTGGGGCAATTTGGCCTCGTCGCCGTCGGCGCGCTGGTGGCGGTGCACCTCGGGACGTCCCTGCCCCTGCCAATCGTGATGCTCTACGGCGGCGCGATCACCGCCCTGGTGGCGATCCTCATTGGTCTGCCGGCGCTGCGCATGCCCGGGCTCTTCCTGGCCGTGACGACGCTCGCCTTTGCCATCTTCATGCAGAGCGCGGTGCTTGCCACGCCCTGCTTCACCGTGCCCGGCATCAACAAGACCCTGTGCACCGGGCTGCCCGACCCCGGCTACACCTACCTCGGGCGGCCCTCGCTCTTCGGCATCAGCCTGGCCTCCCAGCAGTCCTTCGCATGGTTCTCGCTCGGGGTGCTGCTGCTTTCCGTCTTCATGGTGCGGATCTGGCGTGACAAAGGCGTGGCGCGACGCCTCGTCGCTGTGCGGGACAACGAACTCACCGCAGCAGCCATGGGCATCCCGATCCTGCGCACGAAGCTCCTCGCCTTCGGCTTGTCCGGCTTCATGGCCGGTTATGCGGGAGTGTGCTTTGCCTTCGCCACCCAGCAGCTCAACAACACCGACATCACGTTCGACCCCACGACCTCGTTCGTGATCATCTCCATGGTCGTCATCGGCGGCCTGGGCTCCATTCCCGGGGCCATACTCGGCGCCATCTACCTCGAAGGGCTGCCCGCGCTCTTCGGCGCCAATCAGACGATCCAGTTCATCACCAGCGGCCTCGGCCTGATTCTGTTCATTCTCTACCTGCCAGGTGGGCTGGCCGAGCTGTTGCATCGTGCCGGCGACGCAGTGACGTTGGGCATCCGCTCGGCACAGGAACGGTTGACCTCACGGCACGCCGGGCCCCCGGTCACCCCCACGCTGATCGCGGATGGGGCCGAGCAGTGACCGCCGTCGCCGTGAGCCGCGTCACCGTGCACCCTGCCCGTCTGAAGGTCGAGGACCTGCAGGTGCGGTTCGGCGGCGTGCACGCCCTGAACGGGGTGACGTTCGAGGCGGAGCCGGGCTCGATCGTGGGGTTGATCGGCGCCAACGGGTCGGGGAAGACGACAACGCTCGACGTCATCTCGGGGATGGTCGCGCCGCAGTCGGGCAGCGTGCGCCTGGACGACACCGACCTGGCGGAATATCTGCCCGAGGAACGGCTGAGCGTCGGCATGGTGCGGTCCTTCCAGGACTGCCGGCTCTTCCCGGAGCTGACGGTGCTCGACGTCCTGCTCCTCAGCGAGGACGCCCGCAAAGAGGTGGCGGTGCTCTCCACGACGCTCCGTATGCCGTGGGCGCGTCGGACAGAGCGGCGCAAGCTCGAAGCCGTGGACCAGGTCATTGCCGCCTTTGGCCTCGAGCGGTTCCGCCACCACCGCACCGCCGAACTGTCCACGGGGACCCGCCGAGTGGTCGACCTGGCCTCCATCGTCCTGGCCAAGCCGCGGCTGCTACTACTCGACGAACCCACTGCGGGCATCGCCCAGCGGGAGGCTGAAGCCTTCATTCCGCTCCTGCAGCGCATCCACGAGGTGGCGGACACCACCATCGTCCTGGTCGAGCACGACGTGCCCCTGGTTTTCGCGCTCTGCACCACCGTGGTCGTGATGGAGCTCGGCCGCGTGGTGGCCGCCGGGCCGCCCGAAGTCATCCGCGCTGACTCGAAGGCGCTGGCCGCCTACCTTGGTGCGAGCGACGAGGCCATCATGGCGTCGGGCCCGATCGGGGAGGGCGGCGGTGCAGATCGCCGCGAAGGAGGGTGAAGATGGAAGCGAGCATGGAGGTTTCTGCGCACCGGGGAGCGTCCTTCCATCCCCTGGCGCCGTTGGCCCGGTCCTGGCGGCGCATGCGGCGTCGTCCTCGCGCCACGCAGGTGCGCACCGCACTCATCATCATTGCCATCGTCGTCGGGCTCATTGCCTGGCTCGTCCTCGCCCCTGCGGGCACCCCCGGCGGGTCGGACAGCGCCGGCGCGGCAGAGTTGGCGTCGTCGAGCACGACGGCCACGCCCGTCTCCCAGGCGAGCACGAGCACCCGCGGCGTCACGGCGACCAGTATCAACGTGGTCTTCCCCGTCGTGGCCATCAACAGCCTGGCCGGGAAGGAGGGCTTCTCCGCGGACAAGGAGTACAACGAGCAGGTCCCGGCGATCCACCTCTACGTGAACCAGATCAACAAGGCCGGCGGCATCAACGGCCGCAAGATCAACCCGATCATCGCCCAGTACGACCCGACCAATGACGCCGAAATGGAGTCCCTGTGCCGCCAATGGACTCAGGGCAGCCCGCCCGCCTTTGCGGTCGTCGACGGCATCGGCACTTGGGAGCAGGACGACCAGCTCTGCGTCACCCAGCAGGGCCAGACCCCGCTGCTGAGCGCCTGGTCCACAACGACCAACTGGACCAATCTGGGCTCGCCCTACCTTTGGTGGACCAGCGCGGACATGGCGCCCGTGCTGTCCGCCGTGGTCCAGTGGGGCATGAGCTCGGGCCGTCTGGGCCACGGCAAGAAGGTCGGCGTGGTGGTGTCCGACCAAGCTCCCGATCAGGACGCGCTCAACGGCTTCCTGCTCCCGGACCTGAAAAAGGTGGGCATCACGCCGGTCGTCGAGACCGTGGCCGGCAGCGTTGACCAGACCGCCACCACCAACACGGATGCACAGCTGGCCGTCGAGAAGTTCAAGGCCGCAGGCGTGCAGTCCGTGATCCCGCTGCTCCGCGAGAATGCGTTCTTCCCCTACATCGGAGCTGAGACGTCCCAGGAGTACTACCCGCAGCTTCTCCTGAGCGACTACCAGTCGTCGATCGAGGTCGCACTGGGTCTGATTCCAACCCCCTACGAGAAGGCGCTCAACGGGCAGGAAGGCGTGACGACCGAGACCCTCGGCGGCATCGACGACAACCGCCCGCAGAGCCAGGGTGGCTACGACCCGGGCGTGCGCGCCTGCTACAACACGTGGCACGCCTATCACCCCAAGCCGATCCCGGGCACGCTCTACCACTACATCGAGGAGCAGGGGCCGATTCAGGCCTGGTGCGGTGCCATCGGGCTGTTCGCCACCGCAGCCAAGGACGCCGGCAAGAACCTGAACCGCCGGACCTTTGTGGAAGCCATGTCGAAGATCACGAACTACCCGGGCACGTTCTCGCCCACGTGGACTTTCGGGCCGCACAAGTTCTACGGTCCGACCCAGTACCAGGTCGTGGAGGTTCACAACAACGTGCCGAAGTCGGCGCTCTGCAAAATGCCGAAGAGCGGCATTGCCCAGGGGACCTGCTGGGTGACGGTGCAGCCCTTCAAGCCGTTGCCCGCATCGAGCTGACGGCGCCGGCCGCCCGGGCTCAGGCGATCATCGTCGGGCTCGGCGCCCGCCCCTGCACAATGTCGTCGAAGCGGGTCCTGATGGCGGCATCGAGCTCGGGGTGCGTGAGGATGTAGAAGGTGTTGTCGCGGACCGCGTCGATGACGCGGTCCGCGACCGTAGCGGGCGCGATTCCACCGTCCACCAAGGTCTGCACCACACCCCGGACCGCCTCCGCCCCCGCAACAACGTCATCGGGTGCGGCCCAGTCCGGCCGGTTCCGCTCGGACTCGGCGATGCGTGTCTGCACGAACCCGGGACAGAGCACCGAGACACCCACCGGCGCGCCCACTGTCTGGAGGTCCTTGTACAACGTCTCCGAGATCGCGACGACGGCTTGCTTGGTGGCGTTGTAGGGGCCGAGGAACGGAGCCGCGATCAGGCCGGCGATAGAGGCGGTGTTGACGATGTGCCCCTCTCCCTGTTCGATCAGGAGCGGCGTGAAGGCGGCAACGCCGTGGACGACGCCCAAGAGGTTCACGCCGAGGATCCAGCGCCAGTCCGCCTCGCTGACCTCCCAGATGGGGCCGCCCAGACCGATGCCGGCGTTGTTGTGCACCAGGTGCACCGCCCCGAAGCGGTCGAGAGCCCGGTCGCGTAGCGCCCGCACCGATGCTGCATCTGACACGTCGGTCACCACCCCGAGAGCTTCGCCCCCGTTGCCCGTGAGGTCGTCCACGGCCGCCGCGAGCGGACCTTGCTCAATGTCGGCCAGCACGATCTTCATGCCTTCGGCCAATGCCCGATCGGCGACGGCCCGGCCGATGCCGCTGGCCCCACCGGTGATCACCGCCACCTTGCCCTGCAGATCCTCCACGGAACCTCCCGATTTCGTCTGACCCTCGTCCTGCCGACGCAGTCAACCATGGCGCCGCGGGTGCGGCCAGCCTCAAGAAACCCGGCTCCGGAGCATCGGCTCAGGCCGTTGCGCTGACGCGGTGGCGCCGTAGGTGATCGGCGCCGGCGGGGGAGAGCGCAATCAGCTCGCCCCGGCCAGGCACGTGCGTGCGGAGGAGAAAGCCTCGCTCGTTGGCGTCCTCCCAGACTGGGAGGCCGGGACACGATGTGCGCCACGCGTCCATGACCTCTTCGTAGGGCCGCGCGGTGGGGCCGACCCACTCGAGAAGGTCCAGGATCAAGGAATCGACGGGGTCGGGCACCCGTCCATTGTCGCGCCGGGTCACAGGAGCGAGAAGGTCCCGGCCTCCACCATGACGAGCACGCCGATGCAGCACAAAAGGATCGGGACCGCCAAGTGCCCGAGGCGCAGCATCACTGACCGCGCTCCGGGGTGTCGGCCTCCGGCCAGGACGATCCAGGTGACCAGCACCTCACCGACGACGAAGACCGCCAGAATGGCCCCGATGTTGGTCGCGCCACCGACGCGGAAGAGGGGGATGTAGACGGCGAGGTTGTCACCCCCGGCGGAGACGGTGATCAACGCCGCCGCGGTCAGGCCACGGCCGATGGCCCTCTCCTCGGGTCGCAAGCGACGTTTCCGCCCGCGGCCCTTCTCCTCCTGGTGCTCCTCGCCGCCGTGCGACCGTGCCAGCGCCACCAGCCCACGCAGGCCGAGGGCAAGAGGCACCAGCCCGAGGAGGCCGACCGCCGCGGCCGAGAACTCGAAGAGCACCGCCGCCGCGGCGGCAGCCACTGCCACCAGGACGGCGAACCCGATCACCTGGCCGGCGGCAATGCGGTGCGCCCGCTCGAGCGGCGCTCCGGCCACCAGAGCCATGGTCACCACGCAGTTATCGATGTTGGTCCCGACGAACGCCGCCGCGGCGACACCGAGGTCGGCCCCCAGGCCGGCTGGCAAGGGACGCCGTCAGCCCGCGGGCAGCGGCATCGCCGGCCCGAAGGGCTTGTCGCCCCGCAGGGTCACCCGGTGCGCGTACCGGGCGGCCGTCCCGTAATCGTCGAGCGCGTAGTGCAGTGTGGCCCTGTTGTCCCAGAAGGCGACCGAGCCGGCGCGCCAGCGGAAGCGGCAGGTGAATTCCGGCTTGACGCAGTGGGTGTAGAGCATCTCGAGGATGGCGCTGCTCTCGTTGTCCGACAAGCCGAAAATGGTCCGAGTGAACTGCCGGTTGACGAACAGGCCGTCGCGGCCCGTCTCGGGGTGTGTGCGCACAACCGGGTGGAGGGCCGGCAGGAGCCGGTCGCGCCATGTGCCGTCCCACTCGTAACCGCCGCGCTCGGCGACGTCGCCGGCGAACCAGGGGTCGTGGTGAATGGCGATCAACTGGTTGCACATGGCGCGCACCGGTGCGGCGAGCCCGTCGTAGGCATCCTGCAGGCTGGCCCACATGGTGTCGCCACCGACGTCGGGCGCCTCGAGCATGTAGAGGATGGAGCCCATCGCCGGCGTCTCCAGGAAGGTCACGTCGGTGTGCCACCAGCTGGCGCGGTCCACTTTGCCGTCGATAGCGAGCACCTCGCGGCTCTCCTCGATGGAGGGGAGCACCGGGTGCGCCTCGGTCACGATGCCGAACTGGCGAGCGAATGCGGCTTGCTGGTCAGCGGTGAGGGACTGGTCGCGGAAGAAGATGACGTGGTGGGTGTTCAGCGCGTTGCGAAGCTCGGCCACTACCTCAGGCGCCAGCGGGAGCGCGATGTCCACCCCGGAAATCTCCGCGCCGATGGTCGGGGAAAGGGGGTGGACGCTGAGGGAGGTGGCGAGGGTCACGGGCCAATTGTGCCCGAGCCGCCTCGGTGGCGTGGACGCGACCCCGGGACTCTCCGGTCAGGGGCAGACCCGGCCCGCCTACATTGGCCCTCCAACCACCACGTTGCATCGCCAGAAAGGGCCGTTCATGAGCGAAGACACCGGGGGCCTCGTCCTCACCCCGCCGGCCCGCAACTACTCGCCTTGGTACCAGTGGATGACCCGGCTGGCGGCGACGACCCACGAGGACCCGCTGCCCGAACGCGACCCCGCCGCCATGCCGGCTTGGGTGGCGCGGCGCCGGGCCCGCCTGTCCGAGCTCCTCGGGCCTGACCCCGAGGAGGTCCCACTCGACCTCGAGACGCTCGAGTCGGAGCAGTGCGACGGATATCGCCGGGAGAAGATCGTCTTCGACACCGAGGACACCATGTCGGTCCCCGCGTACCTCCTGGTCCCTGATTCCCGGCTGGACCAGCCGCCGGGCCCTGCAGTCCTCGCCTGCCACGGCCATGGGCCAGGCAAGACCCAGGTCGTCGGGCTGGAGCACACCGACATGCCCAACGCCGACTACGCATTGCAGCTGGTCCGCCGAGGCTACGTCGTGCTGGCGCCCGACCTCCGCTGTTTTGGCGAACGGCTGGACTGGAACCCCGAGGACCATTACGCCTGCGACACCAACCTCGTCCATGCCGCCATGGCCGGCTGGAATCCCCTGGCGCAGAACATCTGGGACCTCCGGCGCTCCCTCGATGTCCTGGAGCAGCACCCGCTGGTCGACCCGGAGCGCCTGGGCATGGTGGGCATCTCCTACGGCGGCACGGTCACGCTGTTCACGGCTGCCGTCGACTCCCGCGTGGCGGCGTCGGTGGTGAGCGGGTACTTCTCATCATGGGCGGAGAGTCACAGAATGCCGTGGAACATGTGCGGTTCGCAGATCCTCTTCGGCATGCTGGGCCGCCTGGAGCACGAGGATCTCGGTGCCTTGGTGGCACCACGGCCGCTGCTCGTGGAATCCGGCACCGGGGACGACCTCTTCCCGTATGCGGTCGCAGCCGAGACGGTGCGCCGTACCCGGCTCGTCTACGAGGAGTTGGGCGCGGGCGATCGGCTGGTGCATGACATCTTCGAGGGCGGGCACCAGTGGCACGGCACGGAAGCTCTGCCTTTCCTCGACCGCTGGCTCGGCCTCGTCCCAACCTGAGACCAGGGACAGGGCTGACTCTTTGGGTGGTCGTCGCCACTTTCCGGCCGGCGGGCATGGGCCCGTTGAATGTATATACCCACTAGGTGACCTAGTGGGTATATACACCCGGACGCCGGACGCCGGACGCCGGACGCCGGACGCCGGACGCCAGCCATCAAGGCGCGGGCCCTTGGCCGCCGAGACGGCCCAGGCGACTAGAGGAACGCGCGCAGCACGTTCTCGAAGGCGCTGGCCAGCACGACCGTGCCGTGCACGTCCCGCTCCGTCGGGACCGGGACGGGGTGCGCCGTAGGCACGTTCATCAGGGAGAGGACGGCCGAGACCGGGGTGCCGGGTCCGAGATAGATGTGCGAGGCCACCTGCGTGAGGATCGAGCTGGTTCCGGTCGGGTTCGACATCATGGAGGACACGGACAGCTTCCCTGTGGCCAGCTGCCCAAGGGAGGAGGCCGGGTTCACTGCATGCAGATCGACGCCGACGTAGTGGCTCACTGGAATGCCCAGATGGCGCAGCCCGGAGATGATGGCGGAGGGCGCGTGCAGGCTGAGCGCGCCCAGAGGGACCGTGGCGCCGCCAGCGACAGGCAGTCCGAGCGCCTTGGGAATCTGCAGGACGTTGGTGTGCCCGCCGGTCGCGTGGAAGACGTAGACCTGCTCGCTGTGATCGGGGCCCTTGACGATGGCCAGGAGGTCGTTCTTGCCCTTGGCCAGCAGCGAGGCCGGCACCCCGACGTGGTGCACGGCGTGATCGATGCGGTAGAGGCTGATGCCGATCCACGACCCCACCACAAGGATGAGCGCGGCGAGCCCGGCCCCGGCGGCCAGGAGAACCCTCTTGAGAGTGAAGCGACGACCCGGATCCCGGCCCGGATCCTGGCGCGGCGTCGTGGACGGGGCGACCAGGCCCAGTCCTGCCGTGGCAGTCGTCACTCGCCCCTCCTCCAGTGCCCGCGCCTCCCGGCCGGCACCCCAGATCTCCGAGCCAGCAACCTACGGAACCGCCATTGCCCCGCCGTTGCCCGGCGGGTTCGGTGTGGTTGCCGTGAGAAGGTCGTCACCGTTGCACCGATCCCACCGTCCGCCATGCTTGTGGCATGGGAGATGAGTGCGACCGGCCGCCGGCATCCTTGTGGCACTACACGTCGCCCGACGAGGACAGCGCCCGCTGGTGGGACTTTCCCTTCCGCTCCGGCGACATCGTGGTGAGCACCCGCTCCAAGTCGGGCACCACCTGGGTGCAGATGATCTGCCTCGTGCTCGTCTTCGCGAGCCCCGAACTGCCGGATCGTCTCGGCCGGCTGTCGCCTTGGCTGGACTGGCAGGTGGAGCCCAAAGAAGAGGTCTTGGCGCGCCTGGCCGACCAAGCGCACCGTCGCGTCATCAAGACACACACCCCGCTCGACGGAGTGCCCCTCGACGATCGCGCCACCTACATCGTCGTCGGACGTGACCCCCTCGACATGGCCGTCTCCCTCTACCATCACGGCGACAACATCGACCGCAGCCGCATGGCCGAGCTCACGGGTCAACCCGAGAGAGATCGCCCGCCCCGTCCTCCCCTGCGCGAGTGGCTAGTGCAGTTCATCGACTGGGAAGGCGATGCCCGCAAGTGGCTGGACACATTGCCCGGGGCGATGCTCCATCTCTCCGACGCCTGGTCCCGCCGCCACGACCCCAATGTCGTCCTGGTGCACTACGACGACCTCCTGGCCGACCTCGACGGTTCCATGCGCCGGCTCGCCGGGCTGCTCGCCATCCGGGTCGACGAGGAGAGCTGGCCTGCACTCGTCCGGGCCGCCACGTTCGAGTCGATGCGCTCCGATGCGCGCGCACCCGACGCGGACCTGCGCGTCCTGAAGGATCCGGCGGCGTTCTTCCGCCGAGGAAGATCGGGTGAGGGACGGGCGCTGCTGCAACCGGAAGAAATGGCCCACTACCGTGCGCGCCTGTCTGCGATGGCTCCCGACGACATGCTGGCCTGGCTCGAACGCGACCGGGAGGTCTGAGCGTGCCGATCGTCCCGGACGACAAGGACTGGACGTGGGTGCTCGAGCGCCCGTGTCCCGAGTGCGGGTTCGACGCATCGTCGGTGCCGCCCGAGTCCGTCGCGGCGCGGCTGCGTGCCAACTCGGCGTCCTGGACGCGCGTGCTGCAACTACCCGACGACGCGGTGCGACGGCGTCCGGCGGACGACGTCTGGGCGCCGCTCGAGTACGCCTGTCACGTGCGCGACGTCTGCACGCTGTATCACGAACGCCTCGTCCTCATGCTGGGTGAGGACGACCCGCTGTACCCGAACTGGGACCAGGACGCCACCGCCATCGAGGAGTGCTACGGCGCGCAGGACCCGGCGGTCGTGTCGCTGCAGCTGCGTGACGCCGCCTCCGGCTTGGCCGCGGCCTTTGACGGCGTGCAACCTGCACAATGGTTCCGGACGGGCCGCCGCAGCGACGGCGCCCGCTTCAGCATTGCGGGCTTCAGCCGCTACTTGCTCCACGACCCGGTTCATCATCTGCACGACGTCTCGGGGCGTCCGGGGTCCTGAGTCCCGGGCCCCCGCACTTGGGCCCTCAATCGGGGAGCAGCCGCGCCGAGTCCGGCTCGAGGTAGACGGCGGCGTGGGAGATCGTCCGCAGCGCTGAGGCAGGGCACACGGTGCTGATGGGCCCTGTCAGGGCGGCGGCGACCGGCTCCGCCTTGCGCGCCTCGGGGACGACGGCGAGGACTCGGCCGGCGCGGAGGAGGGCCGGGATGGTCACGGTGATGGCCTGCGCCGGGACGTCGTCGAGGCCGGGAAAGTGCCCCTCGTTGACCTGCTGCAAGCGGCAGGCCGCCTCGAGCTCGACCACCTTGACGTCGCTCGGGTCGGCGAAGTCCGCCACCGGTGGGTCGTTGAACGCCAGGTGGCCGTTCTCGCCGACGCCGAGGCAGCAGAGGTCGAGCGGGTACTGCCGGAGCAGATCGCCGTAGCGGCGGCACTCTGCCTGCGGGTCGCCCAGACCCTCCACGTAATAGGCGGCCTTGGGTCGGGCCGGCTCCACAATGCGCTCGCGGATCCAGCGCTGGAAGCCGGCCGGGTGGTCCGGTCCGACCCCCACGTACTCGTCCATGTGGAAGACCACGGTGTCGGCCCAGGGCACCCCAGCGATTTCGTGCACGAGCGCGTGTACGAAAGCCAGCTGGGAGTTGCCCGTCGCGAACATCACGTGGGCGGTCCCTCGGGAGGCCACGGCGGCCTGCATGACTGCCAACGCCTCGTCGGCGGCCGATCGGGCCATGGCCGCCACGCCGGGCAGGACGTGCACCGTTGCGGCGTCGATGGTCCGGGTCCCGGTCTGCACGGCGTTCAGCATGCCAGGCCGGGACTCGGCCAAACTGGACCGGTGCGCGAGGTGGAGCTCCCCGATCCGAGCCGTCGCGAGGCGGCATGGAAGGCGGTGCGCCACTTCCTGGCGGTCACACCCGTGGTGGGCGCGCCGCAGCTTGGCCACGCGGTCTCGGTCAAGGTGGAGACCGTCCAGCCCACGGGTTCCTTCAAGGTGCGCGGTGGCCTCGCCGCCGTGTCGGCGACATTGGAGCAGGACCCGGGCCGCGCCGTGGTCGCGTCCTCCGCCGGCAACCACGGCCTGGGACTGGCCTACGCGGCCTCCAAGCTCGGCGCCGCTGTAACCGTGGTGGTGCCGACTGGCGCCTCGGCGGCCAAGGTGTCGGCCCTCCAGCAGTTCGACGTGCGCCTGGAGCTGCACGGTGAGGGCTACCGCGAGGCCGAGACCTATGCGCTCGAGCTCGCCGACCGTGACGGCAGCCGCTACGTCTCGCCCTACAACGACCCCGACGTCATCGCCGGGCAGGCCACCCTGGCCCGGGAGCTGGTGGAGCAGGTCCCGGGTCTGGGCACCGTGGTCGTGCCGTGCGGCGGCGGCGGGTTGCTCGCCGGCACCATCCTCGGCCTCGAAGGAACGGGCGTGCGCGTGGTCGGGATCGAGTCCGAAGCGTCACCGTCCATGAGCACGGCGCTGCGGGCCGGGGGCATCGTGCCCATAGAGGTCGAGCCCACCGTGGCCGACGGGCTGGCGGGCAATCTCGAGCCGGGTGCGGTCACCGTCGGCGTCGCGCTCGCCCACGGTGTCGACGTCCTCACCGTCAGCGAGGCCGACATCCGCTCCGCCATGGCCTTCTCCGCCTCCAAGATGGGACTCGTCCTCGAAGGCGCCGGTGCCGTCGGCGTGGCGGCGCTGCGGGCCGGCGTGGTGACCCCCGACGTCGGCGGAAGGGAGACGGTCGTGCTGCTGACCGGGCGCAACCTCGCGCCGAACCTGCTGTCGGAGGTGCTCCATTCCTGAAGTCAGCGCCAACGGCGCCACGCTCAATTACGAGGTCACCGGCGAGGGCGAGCCGCTCCTCCTCATCGCTGGCTGCGGCCAGCCGGCGGTGGCCTGGCATCTGGGTCTGGTGCCGTCCCTCGTGGCCGCGGGCTACCAGGTCGCCACCTTCGACAACCGGGGCGTCGAGCCCTCCTCCTCGCCGCCGGCGCCGTACAGCGTCGAGGGCATGGCGGCCGACACCGTCGCGCTGCTCGACCACCTCGGCTGGGTCGATCCGGTGCGCATCGCCGGGCACTCCATGGGCGGGTGGATCGCCGAGACACTGGTGCTCGACCGGCCCCAGCGGATCCGGTCCGCCGCGCTGATGGGCAGTGCCAACGCGCCGACGGCGTGGGAGATTGCCATCACGACCGTCGAGCGGGACCTGGCCCGTCTCGACTACGACCTGCCCCCGCTCTTCTACGCCACCGAGACGCTGCGCTACCTGCCCATCGCCGACATACAGGACAATGACGTCGTCAGCGTCTGGCTTTCGATGATGGGCGACCTGCCGGTCTGGCCCAACCCCGGGCGCCTGGGACAGTACGAGGCGGCGCTCGCCTGGTCGACCGACCCGGTCCGCACCACCCGCTGGCCCGAGGTCCGCGTCCCGTGCCTCGTACTGGCTTTCGAGCATGACGTCGATTCGCCGCCCCGCTATGCCCGGCAGGCGGCCGAGGCCATTCCGGGCTGTGCGTACACCGAGGTGGCCGGCTCGGGGCACATCGGCATCATGACCCACGCCGACGCGGTGGCCGACTCCCTGATCGAGTTCTTCGGCCGGACGTAGCCCAGCCGGGGCGCGCTCGCCCGGCGGACAGATCAGTCGGGGGAGAAGGTGAGGTACTGGTGCACCGCGCCGACACACGCCGAGCCCTCGCCGACGGCGGTCGCCACTCGCTTGGTCGAGCCGGAGCGCACGTCGCCGACGGCGAACAGGCCGGGATGGCTCGTCTCGAACGGCAGCGGGAGCCGACCCAGGGCCGCCCAGCGCTCGTCGAGGTGGTCGGGCCCGAGGGCGCGGTCAGTCAAGACGAAACCGCGCTCGTCGAAGGCGGCGCAGCCCGAGATCCAGTCCGACGAGGGCTCGGCGCCGATGAAGGAGAAGAGGCCCGCGCAAGGGACCTCCGTCTCCCCGTCGGCGCCCGCCATCTGGACCGCCCGCAGGTCGGGGTCCCCCACCAGCCCCGTGACCTGCGTCTCCGTCCGCACGGTGATGGCGGGGTGGGCGTCAATCCGATCGGTCAGGTAGCGCGACATGCTCTTTCCGAGGTCGTCACCGCGGATGACGACCGTGACGGGGCCCGAGTCGGAGAGGAACATCGCCGCCTGTCCCGCTGAGTTGCCGCCACCGACGACCACGGTGGGAGACGCCGCGCACTGGCGACGCTCCATTTCGGTGGCCGCGTAGTAGACGCCGTTGCCTTCGAACTTCTCGAGCCGATCGACGGGGAGGCGCCGGTACCGCGCTCCGCTGGCGACGATGACGGCGCGCGCCGCCACGTCGGAGCCATCGGAGAGCCGCACAATGAGGTGGCCCGCCTCCTCGCGCAGCGACACCGCCTCGCAGGGCGCGGTGAGGTGCGCCCCGAACTTCTCGGCCTGGACGACGGCGCGCCCCGTCAGCTCGCCGCCGGAGATCCCCATCGGGAATCCGAGGTAGTTCTCAATGCGCGAGCTCGACCCCGCCTGGCCGCCGACGCCGAACTTCTCGACCCCCAGCGTGTTGAGCCCCTCCGTGGCGCCGTAGACGGCGGCGGCCAGGCCGGCGGGCCCGCCGCCCACGACGACGAGGTCGAAGCAGCGCCCGGGCAGGCTCTCGACCGTGAGGCCCAGGTACTCGGCCAGCTCGCCGGGGCTGGGCCGGCGCAGGACCGTGCCCGAGGTGATGACGACCGGGAGCTCGTCGGGGTCGACGCCGAACTGATCAAGCAGGGCCTCCACCTCGGGGTCGCTGTCGGGGTCCAGCCACTCGTAGGGGATCCGGGAGCGGGACAAGAACTCGCGCACCTGCAGGCACAGCGGGCAGTAACGCGAGCCGATGAGCCGTGTGGTTGCCGACGCGCCGTCCATGAGTACCGAGCGCCGGGCGATGAAGGCAGCCAAAATGGTGTCGCCGAGACCCGGATCGGTGGCGATGAGGCGGCGCAGCCGCTCCCGCGGGATCACGATCACCTCGCCCGACTCCGCCACGCGGGCCGACACGAAGACGCGCATGCCGGTGAGCATGTTCAGCTCGCCGAGGAAGCGGCCGGCCTCGTGGTGGGCGACCACCTCATCTTCTCCCCGGCCGGAGACCACCATGTCGACCGCCCCGGACACCACGACCATGAAGTCGTAGGTCGGGTCACCCTCTCGATAGAGGTAGTCGCCCGCGGCCATCGGCCGCCGCGTGCCCAGCTTGTCCATGACCGCCATGTCGGCATCGGTCAGGGTCGGAAATGCGACGGAGTCATCGGCCATCATCGGGCCTCCTCAGGTCTTGGGGCGAGTGCAGCGCGGGACTGTGCGAACCGGACAATTCGAACTGGACAATTAAAGCGGGAGCGATCGACAACGCAGCGCGCCGGCCGCCGCGTCAGTCGTCGTCGGGCGGGGGACCCGACCAGTCCGAGTGGGGGTCCGAGGCCGGAAAGGAATCTTCTTCCTGCCCGTCGAGGTAGTCGTCCCGATCCGTCCGGGCTTCGTCCGACTCGTCCTGCGGCTGCGGTGTCGCACTCACTCCGTCGCGCCCTCTCCATCGAAAGTCCCTGGTCCTCGCCCTAGGACTACACCTTGGGAATTGCCCGCGCAAGGCCGGCGGGGACGGCCGCGGTCCCGCCGGCCGTACCAGCGGGGAGTCATCAGAGGGAGGGCCGTGGGGTCTTCCAGTCGATCGTGACGACCGCCGCGGCGTCGGGGTGCTCTTGCAGCCAACGCCGGGCGAACGGGCACCAGGGCACCACCGTCAGGCTTTCGGCCTGGGCCTTGTCCAGGGCGGCGCGGACCAGCCGGCCCCCGATGCCCCGCCCGCCCCATGCCGGGGGGACTTCCGTATGGACCAGGAGCATCGTGTCGCCCTCAATGACGTAGAGGAGCTCGGCCTCGGTGCCGCCATCGCGGACCACGAAGCGGCTGCCTGCGGCATCGTCGACGACCGCGTCGTTGTCGGCGGGGATCGTCATGGGGTCCGGCCTCCCGGTTGTCTGGTCCTGTGCCGCCCACCACCTTAAAGGTGTAGGAAAGCAGCGATGAGCGGACCGGTCGCCACTGACGACGCCGCGCCGGTGCCCGGGACTCCGGACCAGGCGGAGGGTCCGGTCGTCGAGGTCGCACCGGGGCGTGTCACCCAGGTCGGCTCCCTGCCCGTGCGCCGGGTCCTGCCTCAACGGCCGCGCCGCACTGTGGGGTCCTGGTGCTTCGTGGATCACGTCGGCCCCGTCCGGGCCGCGCCGGGCGCCGCCTTCGGCATCGGGCCGCACCCGCACCTGGGCCTGCAGACCGTGACGTGGCTGGTGGCGGGCGAGCTGCTGCATCTGGACAGCCTGGGCTCAGAGCAGCTCATTCGCCCGGGCCAGCTGAACTTGATGACGGCTGGGCACGGGGTGTCCCATGCGGAGGAGGATCCGGCGCAGGCCGAGGGAATCCACGCCGTCCAACTCTGGGTGGCGCAGCCGGAGGCCACCCGCAACGGTCCGGCCGCATTCGAGCACCACGCCGAGCTGCCTCGCCTCGAGCTCGAGCGGGCCGAGGGGACCGTCCTCCTCGGCGGCTTCGACGGGGTGCACTCGCCCGCCCGCCGCGACACCGAGCACATGGGAGTGGAGCTCACGCTGCAGGGGCCGAGCACCGAGGTGCCGCTCCGCACCGACTACGAGCACGCACTGGTGGTGCTGGAGGGCCGCGTCACGGTGGACGGCGTCGCGGTGGAGCCCGGCGCCTTGGCCTATCTCGGGCTGGGCCGGGATCAGTGCCGCTTCGAGGTGGTGGACGCGGCGCGGGCCTTGCTGCTCGGCGGCGTGCCCTTCTCCGAACCCGTCCTCATGTGGTGGAACTTCGTCGGCCGCAGCCGCGAGGAGCTCTCCGAAGCCAGGCGGCAGTGGACGGCCGACGAGGGCCGTTTCGGCCATGTCGTGTCTTCGATGACCCGCCTGGAGGTGGGCCGGCCTCCCTGGGAGTGACCGGGCCCGCTACCACTCCCCCCAGCCCGGGGGGCTCACAGTGCCCGTGATGCCGCGGGGATCGACCGGCAGACGGGTCGCTCCCGCTTCGTAGACGGCGAAGCAGAGGCGGAGGACGTCGGTGGCCTCGTCCGCGGTCATGGCGGCGGCGGTCCCGTGGACCAGGGCGTCGATGAAGTGCTGGGACGAGCGGGCGAATCCCGTGCCCCAGTCGGCGTCGACGTCGGTGAACTCCGTCGTCTTGATTTCGTTCGCCGTTCCGGTGAACAACATCACGGGCGCCAGGTCGAGCATCTCGCCGGTGGCCCGGGTCACCCAGAGCTGCCCCTCGTCGCCCGTGATCTCGAAGAACTCGTCGGCCCCGTAGTACTTGGACCGCATGTAGAAGTTCGGTGCGTACTGGACCTCCATGGTGCCGAGCACGCCGGGGTCCTCGTACTCGAAGATGACGGCGCACGGTTCGAAGAAGAAGTCGCGCCGGCGCACCACGGCTTGGACCGAGGTGATGTCCATGTCCAGCAGCCAGAGCGCCATGGCGTACTTGTGCACCATGTCGTCGAAGAGGTGCCCGCCGGCGCTCCGCTTGTCGAGGCGCCAGCCGTAACCTTCTGGACGGAGGGAAGCCTGGAAGTCCGAATTGGTCTGGCCGACCAGGGTCCGGATGCGTAACGACGTCGGCTTGCCGATGGCGCCCTCGGCGACGAGGCGCTTGGCCAGCTCGAGGGGCGGGTAGTGCACGAAGCACTCGCTGATGCGCAGGGTGCGGCCCATCCGGTCCGCCACCGCCCCCATTTCGAGCGCGTCCTCGACGGAGTTGGCCACCGGCTTCTGGACGGACACGTGCTTGCCCGCCTCGAGCGCCGCGATCACGTGGTCGTGGTGCATGTGCGTCGGGGTGAGCACCTCCACCGCGTCGACGGAATCGTCCGCCAGCAGGTCGGCCAGGTCGGTGTAGGCCGACTCGGCACCCCACTCCTTGGCGGCCTGGCGCCCGATCTCCACGTCGGTGTCGCACACGGCGACGATGTCGCAGCGCGGGTCTTCGAGATACCCCCTCACGTTCATGGCCGCGATGTTGCCGGCACCCAGTACGCCCAGCCGGACCCTGTCCATCAGACCCTCCTTGGTCGACGACGCCGCCTACGTGTCGGTCCCGAATGCGCCCCCGTCCCGGGCGGCGGAGATCTGATTGTCGTCATATCCCAGCACCGAGCGCAAGACGGCCTCGGTGTGCTGGCCCACCGTGGGCGCCTTGGCCGGGGGCGGCAGCTCCTCGCCCACGAAGTGCAGCGGCGTGAAGAGTTGGTCCGCCCCCATGTCCGACGCCGGTAGCAACGGGAAGCGGTCGGCGAATTGGGGGTCTTCGAGCAGCGTCTTGGGCGTGTTGACCGGGGCGATCGGCGTGTTGACCCGGCCGCCGAATTCCAACCACTCCGCCGCCGTCTTGGTGCGGAAGATGTCGCGCAGCTCGCGCTGGAGCTCGCGGTTGCCCCGGGCGTGGTCCGCGTACTTGGAGCCGGGCCAGCGCTCGAAGAGGTCGACGCGGTCGACGCCCTCGCAGAAGTTCTTCCAGAAGGCCTGCTCCGACGCCATGAAGAGGACGTGACTGGCGTCCGCGGTCTCGTAGACCTGGTAGCGCACGCCTTCCACCATGCCGGCGGTGCCCGGAGCGCGGCGTTCGTAATCGTCTGCCTTGTTACCAGTGACCTCCGACTGCGGCCGCTCGTAGGCGCGCCAGGTCTCGGAGCGGTACCAGTCCATCGCCGCCGCGGCATCGGATTGCGCCAGGTCGATGAAGGAGCTCTCGCCTGTGGCGCGGGCTCGGATCACGGCGGCCAGGATGCCGAGCGCGCCGTAGAGCGGGCCGGCGTTGATGCCGATGGAGACGTGCTCGGGAATGTAGGTGAAGCCCTCGTCGTCGGTGGCGACGTTGACGATGCCGGCCCAGGTGTCGTAAGCCACCCCGTGACTGGGATAGTCCCGGTACGGCCCGGTCATGCCGTAGCCCGAGATGCTGCAGAAGACGATCTTCGGGTTGAGGGCCCGCAGGTCGTCGTAGCCGACGCCGCGTCGTGCCAACGCGCCGGGCCGCATTGCCTCCACGACGACGTCGGCGCCGGCGGCCAGTTCCTTCAGGATGGCGACGCCGGCATCGGTGCGCAGGTCGAGCACGAGGGAGCGCTTGCCTCGGTTGAGGTGCAGGTGCATGAGGGAGGTGCCCTCGACGATGGGCCACGTCATCTCGCGGATGTAGTCGCCGGCGGGCGGCTCCACCTTGATCACGTCGGCGCCCAGGTCGACCAGGGCGGTGGTGATGGCGGCCGGCCCCAGGGCCGAGCACTCAATGATCCTCAATCCCTGCAGTGGCGGCGTCGTCGCCATCGGCCCTCCCGTCGTCAAAGGGCGGATCGTAGTGGCCGCCGCCCCGGGCGCCGGGCGCCGGACCTCGCCATACTGGGACGATGGAGACGGAGGCCCTCGATGACGCGCTCACGGTCTTCGCCGCCACCGCACCCACCTACGGCTCGCTCGGCCTGGCCAATCACGGGCCGATGGCCGCCGAGGCGCTCGCGCACCTGGGCCGGCACGACGCCATACCCGACTGGGTGGCGCAGTACCGCTCCCGTCTCGACGACGCACCTCCACCGGCGCGGCCACTGACCGAGGTTGAGTGGCCCGCCGCGCTCGGTCGCGACGACCGCTTCCCCGCGTGGCTCGCCCTCTTCGAGCGCGAGATCGCCGATCGTCCCGTTGCTGCGGTTGTGGGCGAATGGGCGCCACGGCTGCTTCCGGGCGCCGTCGGAGCAGCGACGCACGGGCTCATCCGCACTGGTCACACGCTGCGCGGGCTGGGGGATGCCGACACGCCGCCGCGGCGCCTCGAGGTGGCCAACGGCTTGGCCTTCTGGGCCAGCTGTTACCAGGAGCTGCCGGGACCACCGCTGCTCATCGGGCACGAAGGGGTGGCGGACGCCCTGGCCGACCTGCCGTACCTCCCCGACGACGCGCCGCGCCCGTTCCTGATCAGTGACCGGGTGGCGGCCGTGGCCGACATCGCCGACGAGTTCGAGCAGGCGGTGGCATCCCTCGGCTGGACGGGCGGCGTGGTGGACCTGCTCGACCAGTTGGCCGCGGGGGGTGCGTTCGCCTACCTCCGCAACGTCGACAACGGCGGGGCCTTCGGCCTGCTGCACGCGGTGACCTCGCCGCTGGCCTGCGAGCTGGTGCTGCCCTGGCTGGCGGAGGAGGACCGCGCTGCGGCCCTGGGCTACGTCTGGCAGGCCGCGGCGGCCCTGCACGTCGCCTACGACGTCGACCGGGTCGCGCCGGCACCTGCGGACACGCCGCCGTCCACCGACGTCCTGGTGGAGAGTGCGGTGGCGTCCGGTGACGAGCACGCCATCAAGCTGACGGAGGCGGCGTTGCGCAGTTTCGGTCGTACAGGCGACGCGGTGGTCCTGCTGGCCGCCGCCGACGCCTGCCAGCGCCTCTGAGGCGGCCCGCCCGCCGCCCACCTCTGCGGGTCCGTGGGTAGATTGCGCCGCATGGAATACCGCACGCTCGGAAGAACCGGCCTCAAAGTCAGCCCTCTCTGTCTCGGGGCGATGATGTTCGGATCCTTCGGCAACACGGACCACGACGAGTCCATCCGAATCATCCACGCCGCGCTCGACGCCGGCATCAACTTCGTCGACACCGCTGACGTCTACTCCTTCGGCGAGTCGGAGGAGATCGTCGGCAAGGCGCTGGCCCAGACGAAGCGCCACCGGGTGGTGCTGGCGACGAAGGTGCACGGCCAGATGGGCCAGGACCCCAACGCGCAGGGAAATTCACGGCGCTGGATCATGGCGGCCTGCGACAACAGCCTGCGCCGGCTCGGTGTCGACTACATCGACCTCTACCAGATTCATCGGCCGTCGCCCGAGACCGACGTCGACGAGACGCTCGGTGCGCTGACCGATCTGGTACGTGCGGGCAAAATCCGCTACTTCGGTAGCTCCACCTTTCCCGCCCACGAAGTGGTGGAGGCTCAGTGGGTGGCTGAGCGCCGCGCCCGTGAGCGCTTCGTGACCGAGCAGCCGCCGTACTCCATCTTGGTGCGCAGCATTGAGAAGGACGTGCTGCCCACATGCCAGAAGTACGGCATGGGCGTGCTGTCGTGGAGCCCGCTGGCAGGTGGGTGGCTGTCGGGCGCCTTCGGGCCGGGCAAGGAGAACACCAGCCGCCGTGCCACCTTCCTGCCCCACCACTACGACATGGAGGTGCCGGGGAACCGTGCCAAGCTCGAGGCCGTCACCCAGCTGATTGCGCTGGCGGACAACGCCGGCCTGTCGCTCATTGAGCTCGCGCTCGGTTTCGTGCTCGAGCACCCCGGCGTGACGTCGCCCATCATCGGGCCCCGGACCATGGAGCACCTGCACTCACAGCTGCCTGCCCTCGAGCTGCGCCTGAGCCCGCTCGTGCTCGACCGCATCGACGAAATCGTGGCGCCCGGCACCGATCTCAACGACACCGACGTCGGCTGGGTCCCCGCCGCCATCGCGGACCCGTCGCTGCGCCGCCGCCCTCGCTGAGGTCAGTCGCGGCGCGGGCGAAGCCCGTCGACGAGGCCGTTGAGTGCCGTGGCCATCCGCACCCGCGTGGCCTCGGGGTCAGGGGCATGCGCAATGACCGTCCCCGCTTCGGTCAGAGCGCCGAGAAGGAGGTAGGCGAGGGAGACAGGGTCGTCGGACTCCACCAGTCCGGCGGTGACGGCGGCGCCGATCACGTCGAGAAGCGGTCGGTATCCGTAGCGCGCATCGATCTCGTGCCAGGTCTCCCACCCGAGGACGGACGGCCCGTCGATCAGCATGATCTGGGTGATGTCGGGCTTGACGCATTCGACGAGGAAGGCCTCGAATCCCAGGCGGAGCCACTCCAGCGGATCGGATCCGGTGATGGCGACTTCGAGAACACGGGCCGCCGATTCCGCTTCGACTTCTTCGAGCACGGCGACGAAGAGGCCCTCCTTGTCTCCGAAGTGGTGGAGCAACGCGCCGCGGGTCACTCCGGCACGCTGGGCGATGTCGGACGCCTTGGCGGCCGCGAAGCCGATGGTGCCGAACAGATCCCTGCCGGCACGGACCAGCAGGGCCCGGGTCTCGGCCGCCTGATCCGTCGTTCGCCGGGGTGCCATCGCCTGCAGAACCTACCGCCTCTTGACGAAGATACGTGCCGCATGTATCGTAACTCCATGCCACCGTTCCCCGCCGTCACCCACTTCGCCGTGACCGTCAGCGATCTCGATCGCAGCATCGCCTGGTACGAGGCGCTCTTCGAGACGCCCGCGTTCTTCGTGGGCGACGAGGCCAATTACCGCTTCGCGGTCTGGCTCGAACCGTCATTCGCGCTGCACGCGCACGGAACCGGTTCCGACGGGTCGCCCTTCGACGAGCACCGCATCGGGCTCGACCACATTGCGTTCGGGTGCGCCACCCGTGAGGAGCTCGAAGCCTGGCCGGCGCGGCTCGACGCGCTCGGCATCGAGCACGGAGAGATCGTCGACGCGTTCTACGGATCGGGTTTGGCCTTTCGCGATCCAGACAACATTCAGTGGGAGTTCTTCCTGCCGGTGACGTAGGACGCCGGGCTCGGCTGCTGACCACGCCGCGCCGGCGCCGCGGCGCGCCACGCCACACGGCACGACGCTGTCGGACAACAACGAGGAGCACCTTCGCCGGTGTCCTCCGATGTGGTCGCGGCGGCTCCTCGACAACGCGGGCGCCGAGGGCACCGTGCCGGTGCGAGAAGGCCGGGCTTGACTACGGTTGCGGTCCGAGGGGTTCGAGACCGGGGGAGTGATCTGGTGCCGACGCGACGCGAGTTGCTCAAGGGCAGTGGGGGCGCCGTGCTCGCGGGTCTGGGCGGCGCTGCCGTCAGCGCCGACATCGCAGGGAAGCCGACGGCGGCCGGTGCGAGTGCGTCCGAACTGGTCGTATCGACCCCGGCACCCGCCGCTGTCCCGGGGTTCCGACCCGGTGGCCCCGGGCCCCTGTACTGGAGCACCTACGACTACGAGAACGTCTCGAACACCCTCATCCCCGAGTCCGTGTGGAAGGCCAACATCGACTGGGTGGCGGAGACCTTCCGTGAGTACGGCTACACCATGGTGTGCACCGACGGATGGATCGACGGGACGCAGAAGATCAGCCGGCACGGCTATATCGTCAGCCAGGCGGACGACTGGGAGCACGATTGGGCCTGGTGGGCCAATTACCTGAAGGCCAAGGGGATGCAGCTCGGCGTCTATTACAACCCCCTCTGGGCCACCAAGTCAGCGGTCACGAACCCCTCCGTCACGGTCGTCGGGCGGCCCGACGTCAAGGTCGGGGACATCGTCAACGCGAACGACTACTTCGACGGCGGCGGGCAGCTGCAATGGGTGGACGCCACCCGGGACGGGGCCGAGGAGTACGTGAAGGGCTACGTGGCGTACTTCCGCGAGCTCGGCGCCGTGTTCCTCCGCATCGACTTCCTCGCCTACTACGAGACCGGATTCGACCAGAACGACGGCACGGTCGGTGTGGACCACGGCCGCGCGTCCTATCTCCGCGCCCTGCAGTGGATCTGGGAGGCGGCGGAGGGCATGCAGATCAGCCTCGTGATGCCGAACCTGTTCGACCACGGGACGGGGGAGCGGCAATTCGGCGACCTCATCCGTATCGGCAACGATGCCAGTTTCGGGACCTGGTTCAACCTGAGCGGCGGCCGCGAGACCTGGCAGCCCGAATGGTCGCAGTGGAACAATCCGTTCCTCGGGTTCACCGGGTTCGCCGACATCTCGGGCCGGGGTCAGATGATCCTCGACGGCGATCCGTTGATCATGTCGTCGTTCACCCGCGACGAGGAACGCCAAAGCGCCATCAATCTCTTCACCCTCGCCGGGGCAGCCATCGCCATCACCGATCAGGTCGACACCATCGGGGACAACGCCCACATCTTTCAGAACCAGGAGGTGCTGGCCCTGCGCAAGGCCGGCCTGGTCGGGAAACCGATCTTCAACAACAGCCACGCGCTCGAGTACGACCTCACGAGCCGCGACTCGGAGCGCTGGATAGGTCAGCTGCCCGACGGGAGCTGGGCCGTCGCCCTGTTCAACCGCGCCGACGACGCCGCCGGCGTCACCAAGTCGATCGACTTCGCCGATGTTCTCGGCGTCACTGGTCCCGCCGCCGTCCGAGATCTCTGGGCGCACCAGGACCTGGGTTCCATGACGAGCTACCAGGTGAGTTTGGGGCCGCACGCCTCCGCGCTCATCTCGGTGGTGCCACAGGGTGCCGTCCACTTCCAGGCCGACGTGGGTGCCTGGGCGGGCTCGGCCGCGTTCGGGAACGCCTTCGGCGGTCACGAAGGAATGGGCTACGTCACCGGCCTCGAGACGGTGGGGAGCAGCGTGGCCGTGGCCATCTCGGTGCACGAGGCCGGGAGTCGGCGCCTTGTGTGTCGCGTGGCCAACGCCACCGGGACCCCGTCCGCGCTGACCGTGCGCGCGCTCGACCCCGCCACGGGCCACGTCTACGGCACAGCCACCCTCGACGTGCCGAGCGCGTCGGCCTGGACCTCCTGGTCCAGCGTGCCGGTCACGCTGCACATGGCGGCCGGCACCAACCTCGTGGTGTGCAGCGTGGAATCTTCCGACCAGGGCGGGGTCAATCTCGACTACGTCGCCTTGACCTGAGGCGGCGCGTTCAGGCGTCGAGGACGGCCCGCAGCGCCCGCCCGGCCAAGCGGCCCGCCTCCTCCGGTGCGAGGGCATGGAGTTCGTCGGAGAAGACCTCGACACCGAGCGGTGCGTCCGTTCCCGTCGCCCGCAGGTCGCGCAGCAATGTGGACAACGCCAATTCGCCCTGGCCCGGCAACAGCCGCGCGTGCAGCGTGGCCTGCAGGACATTCGCCTCGGCCACGGTGGGCGCATCGCACAGCTGGACGCCCAGGATCGACGCGCCCGGGATGGAACGGAGCAGCGTGCTGTCGGGCCCGCTGCGGAAGTAATGCCAGGCGTCGAGCATGAGGCCTCCGTTGGGGCGGTCGGCCCCACGGACGACCTGCCATGCTCTCGCCAGATCGGGAATGCGGGACCATGGCAGGAACTCCAGATGGACGAGCAGGCCGTGCTCAGCCGCTCGGTCGCACAACCCGGCAAAAGCCGCCGCGGCCTCGTCGAGCGACCAGGTGCCGCCGAACACGTCGACCGCATTCAGCGAGCGCGCCCCCACTGCGTCGGCGACCGCGCACAGCTCCCGCTCGCCGAAGCCGAAGATCCGTTCCTCGTCGAGTTCGGGCGGAATACGGATGTCGGACGCGCCGGGGGGCCACCACCACGCGGGGTCGAGCTCGGCCACCGACACGCCGTGGTCGGCCAGCAGCAGGCGGATGTCCTGATCGCTGAGCCCCTCGTCACGCGCCGCTCGGTAGTCGCGCCCCCAGAGCGACAGAGCGCTGAAGCCGCCGGCCTGGGCCGCGGCCAGCCGTTCCCGGAAGGAGGCCTCGGCCCGGATGGTGCCCGAGCAGAGCACACTGTCGCCCGCGCCGAGGGTCATCGGTGTGTCGAGACGGGGAGGAATGGCGTGGCCGGGGCATGCCGCCGCGGGCGTCGGGTTCGCGTCACTATCGTTCCCTTCGTGTTCGAGAACGGTACCGGAGCCCATCAAGCCACCGCGGCCCGTGCCTAGGCTCGTCCTGCGGGACGCCACCGTTCTGGACGCGGACGGCGCCCGCCCCCGCACGACGGTCGTCGTCGAGGACCGTCGCATGAGCACGGTGCGAACCGGCGCACCCGTGGACGTCCTCCCCGAGGACCGGGTGGTCGAGCTGGCCGGGCGCACCGTCATGCCGGGCATGGTGAGCAGCCACTTTCACGCCACCTACAACGAGCTCGGTTCCAAG
Source organism: uncultured Acidimicrobiaceae bacterium (assembly GCA_963850185.1). Taxonomy (GTDB): domain Bacteria; phylum Actinomycetota; class Acidimicrobiia; order Acidimicrobiales; family RAAP-2; genus Bog-473. Next base: position 230,036 of record CAWKKE010000006.1, on the reverse strand, counting down.
ACGGCTCCCTTCGGGCTCGAGGAGCCGCCAGCGTTGCAGGCGGTGCGGGCGGCGCACCATCTCGAGTTGCTGTTGCGCAGCGGCTTCACCGGCGCCGTCAGCGCGGGCGCCCCGTTTGCCATTGACGCGTCCATGAAGGCCGCCATCGCCGAGGGCCTGTTCCCCGGGCCGCGTCTGATGGCCGGCAGCCGCGACGTGAGCACGACGGGGCACGCCGGTGACAAGAGCTTCCCCTGGTACTGGGACGTTGGGGCACGCGGCGCCATCAACCGCTCCGACGGCCCGGACGGCTTCCGGCGCGCCGTGCGCGAGGAGATCAAGCAGGGCGCAGACATCATCAAGATGTTCGTCACGGGTGGCCACGGCACGGTCGCGCCGAGCGAGCAGACCGAAATGAGCCCCGAGGAGATCAAAGCCGGCATCGAGGCGGCGCACCAGCGTGGCGTGCTCGTGCGCGGCCACATCGCCAACCGCGAGGCGATCCATATGGCCCTCGACGCCGGTATCGACGTCATCGACCACGGAGACGGTCTCGACGCCATGGGCATCGAGCGCATGGTCGAGCTCGGCACCTTCCTCGTCCCGAGCCAGCTCTTTCCCGTCCGCTTCGCCGCCATGATGGGTGGGGGCGGGCTCGGGTTCACCGCCGCCATGGCCGACGACATAGAACGGGCGCTCGCCGTTCTCCCCACCGCGAACGAGGCCGGCGTGAAGCTGCTGTGCGGGGACGACTACGGCGCCATCAGCCTGCCGCACGGCCGCTACGCCGACGAATTGGAGTTCTACGTGAAGGAGGCGGGCATCCCGCCGCTCGACGTCATTCGCTGGGCTACCCGCAACGGAGCTGAGCTGATGGGCCGGTCCCACGAGCTCGGGTCGGTGCGTGAGGGCTACCTTGCCGACCTGCTCGTCGTCGACGGCGACCCTCTGGCCGACATCGCGCTCCTGCAGGACCAGGCGCGGCTGCTGGCGATCGTCAAGGGCGGCACGCTTGTTCGCGACGACCTCAGCCTTCTCAGCGCCGCATGAAGGACGCCGCCACCCTCCTCGCATGATCATCATCACCGGTTCGCTCAGCTTCGACCCCTCGGACCGCGATGACGTCCTGGCCAGCTTGGCCGAGGTGACCGAGGCCAGCCGGCATGATCGCCGGCTGCCTCGAGTACTTCTGGGGCGAGGATCTGGAAGCGCCCGACACCTCTCGCTTCTTCGAGTGCGGGGAGTCCAGGAGCTACTCGACGCGCACCTCGCCCAGCCTCACGAGATCGCCTTCGGTGAGCGGAACCTGTCCCGCATCACCGGAGCAACGGCCGGCTTCTTCGACGCCTCCCCGACCGCTCCCACGATGCCGGCGGCCGGCTGAGCGGCGTTCGCGTCCCCGGAGCGGTAACGCCGCTGCATGAGCGACTGGAGCCGCACCGTCTTGCACCTGGGCGGCCGTGCTGTCGATGCCCTGCCGCCACGGTGGCGGAGCTCGGTGCGTTCCGTCCTCATGCGACCCGGGCCCCGCTCCGTCACGCTCAATGAGCTCGACGACGTGCTCGACCGCGCCACGGCGCTCATGGGACCCGCCCCCGACGAGGCGCGCGCCCTTCTCGACGGCATCGTCCTCGCCCTCCCGACGGCGCCGCCCGATGATCCTTTCTCCGACGCCTACCGCGAGTGGACCTGGGGGCTCTACCGCACAGTCTCGGGGCGGGGGGCCTACGACACGGCGCACGAGGCGTCCCCCTTCGACCTGGTGGCTGCGCGCGAGCGTCCCTTCCCGTACCAGACGGGGTCGTTGGCGTTGGTGGGTCGGGATCTGCTCGCCCGGGGCCATGTGTTGGAGTGCCTCGCCGAGGCGGAGGCGCTCGCCAGGGGCGGAGCCGCAGCCACCGCCGGTGATCCCCCGCGCATCGTCGAATTCGGTCCGGGCTGGGGCAACCTGACCGGTGACCTCGTGGCCACGGGGTTCGACGTCACCGCGGTGGAGCTGGACGAGAAGTTCTGCCAGCTGATCGCGCACCGCTGCGCGGGGCCGGGTCGCGTCACGGTCGTGCGGGCGGACATGCTCGGGTTCGTAGCCGACGAGCCGTTCGATGCCGCGGTGTTCTTCGAGAGCTTCCACCACTGCGCCGACCACATCGCCATGCTGCACCGCCTCCATGACAGTGTGCGGCCCGGCGGCGTGGTGCTCTTCGCTGCCGAGCCGATCCAGAGGCTGGACTACCCCTGGGGGCCGCGGCTGGACGGTCTGTCGGTGTGGTCCAGCCGCACCCACGGCTGGCTCGAGCTGGGCTTCGACAACGCCTACTTCGACCGCGCCCTTGCCCTCACCGGCTGGTCGGGCCGCCGCCACCGGCTTCGGGCGGGTGCCGGCGAGACCGACGTCATCGTGGCCCGGGCCGCGCCCGCCGACTGACTGCGACCGACGCCGGGTCTCACTGCGGGGCGAAGAAGCTGGGCAGTGTCCCGCTGGGCACGCTCGCCCCGTTTGTGCGCGCCTCTTGCAGATGGCCGAGATCCTCCCAGTAGGGGAGGATCGCCGGCGCCAGGTAGTCGCCGCCTCCACCGGGCTGCATGGCGAAGTGGCTGCCGTCGCTCTCGCGCACGGGGACCCCGTCGAGATCCTCGGTGTAGTTGCCGGCGGGGCACACGTACGAGTTCAGGTCCTGCACGTAGACCTGGCCCGGGTGCTCGGCCGCCACCTCGCGCAGCAATCCGTTGTACACGGCCTGCCGGGCGGCGCTGTCCTGGGGCCACGACTGACCGTTGGGCTGCTCGCCAGTGCTCTGGCAGGGCTTGGTCTCGAAGACCACGAGCGCACCGCCTGCCGTGGCGATCTGCACGGCCTTCTCCAATTGGCTCTTTACATAGTCGGCGAAGGCCGGCTGCAGAATATTGGTCATCTGACCCTGGTAGAGGCGGTCGAGCACCTCGCCGCCGCCGGCCAGGAGCACGACCACGTTCGGCTTCAACTGCCGCACCCAATCGCTCCAGGCCGCGCTCCAGGCCTGGCAGGGCACGTTCTGCTTTGGCCCGAAGACCCCGCCGGGAGGACATTGCGCGCGCTGCGGGTCCGGCGTGCAGGGAGCCCCGACGACGAACGTCCCGCCGGACTGCTCGCCCGTTGTCCCGTCGGCGACACCGCAGCCCAGGATCCCCTCGTTGAGCAGATGCAGGTCGCCGTACTTCTTCGGATGGGCTTCCAGCGCGGCCTCCAGCCCGATCCCCAGCGTCAGCGCCTGGGAGTCGCCCACCAGGAGGACTCGGGTCGGCGTGGAGGCGTACGTGGCGGGCACCGCAGACGTGATGGCGGTCGCCGGGACCAGGCCGGTGGCAGCGGCGCCAACCGGAATGGTGTCGGCCGCGGGCAGGGTGGCCAGCACAATGGCCAGGATCACGACGCCGAGTGCCGGGACCGTGAAGACCTGGGCCCGGAAGCGGGTGAAGAAGGTGCCCTGCCGGATCGGCCGCTCCACCACGTAGAAGGAGAGGGTCGCGATGCCGATGGTGGGGACGACCCGGACGATGAAGAGGGGCCAGGGGCTCAGACCGGTCCGCTGCTCGTTGATGAATATGAACAAGGGGAGGTGCCAGAGGTACATGCCGTAGGAGATCCGCCCGATGAAGGTGAAGGGACGGAACGAGAGCAGTCGCGCCAGTGGCGAGTACTGGGCGCATGAGACGCTGAGCAGGATCGCGGACGCGGCGGGCGCGGCAATGAGGAACCCACCGCGGTAGGCGAAGGCGTCGTCGGAGTGCACTGTGATGTACAAGACGATGCTGATGGCGAGACCGATGAAGCCGACGACGGTCAGCACCTGGCGCGCCCACGGTGTCCGCGCCTCCCAGTTCAACTCGTCGCCCTTCCTCCGGCTCTCCGCCCACAGGCGGAGGCAGATGGCCAACGTGGCTCCCACGAGGACAGATTGCGCGTGGGTGTCGGTGCCGAAGTAGAGGCGATTGATGTTCGTCGGGTTGTAGAGCAGCGCCATCTCGGTCGCGGACGCCAGGGCGCCGACGACGGCAACGACGAGAAGCACCCGCAACGAGCGCGTCAGCTTCATGACGACCAGGAAGACCAGGGGCCAAACCAGGTAGAACTGCTCCTCCACGGCGAGGGACCAGGTGTGGATCAGCGGCGACGTGAGCGCGGTCATGTGGAAGTAGTCGGAGCCCGCCGCGATGTAGTGCCAGTTGGCGACATAGAACAGTGCGGACAGCGCGTCGCCCCGCAGGGTCGGGTAGGTACCGGCCGGGACGAAGATCCCGTAAATGACCGCGACGCCGAGCAGCATGAACAGGAGGGCGGGGAGCAACCGCCGGGCGCGGCGGGCCCAGAAGGCACCCAGCTTGATGGTGCCCCGCTTGCGCCACTCGACGATCAGGAGCGAGGTGATGAGGAAGCCCGAGAGCGCGAAGAAGCTGTCGAGGAGGAAGAATCCACCGGACGTGAGGTAGATGCCGGCGTGCACGCCCATGATGCCGAGCATGGCCACACCCCGCATCCCGTCGAGTGCGGGCAGGTAGGAGAGCGTGGCCCCCTTGCGCGGTGCGTCCGGAGAGACGCGTTCGGGCATCGCCAGAGCGTACCGTCGCCATGGGAGTTTCTGGGGTTCGGACGGATGCCCGGGGCCCGCCCGCGACCCGCGTGTGTAGAGTCACCGGCGCACTGCACCAAGGGGGCTGTCCATGTCGTGGAGCGAAAAGCACTGTCCGGCTGTGCCCAAAACCGGAACCGCTCTTGCTGGCCTGGCGGCGCTCCTCGCGCTCGCGTTGGTTCCCTTGACCCTGGTCACCCCGCAGGCGGCAGGCGCCGCCACGGCGGCCGTGAGCTATCACAGCGCGGCCACCCTGACCGGCCCGATCACGGTCGGGCACGTCGTCGAGCCCCTTTCGGCGCACACGGTGGACCTCGCCGCCAGCGGCTACGTCGAGCAGGAGTTCTTCGCCTCGGGGACGGCGACCGCCTTCAAAGCCGACTCCATGCCCAGCGACGGGAAGTGGACCGTCACGCCGACCACGGCGGCGAGCTACAAGACCAGGATCATCGTGCGCCGTCCGGCCGATCCGGCCCACTTCAACGGGACCGTCATCGTCGAGTGGATGAACGTGTCGGCCGGCGAGTCGGCGCCCGACTGGGACTTCCTCAATCCGATGCTGATGCGCGAGGGCTACGCCTACGTCGGCGTCTCCGCGCAGAAGCTGGGCGTGGACGGGGGGACGGCTCTGCTCGGCTCACCGGGATCGTCGGGACCGAGCGGCGGCCTGGTCGGCGACGAACCCGCCCGCTACGGGTCCTTGCACCATCCCGGCGATCAGTACGCGCTCGATATGTACGCCCAGATCGGCGAGGCCCTGCGCGCCCCGCACCAAAAGGCTTTGGGGGGCCTGAAGCAGACCCACATCCTGGCCGTCGGCGAGTCCCAGTCGGCGTTCTACCTGACCACGTTCGCCGACACGCTCCAGCCGCTGACCAACGTCTACGACGGCATCTTCATCCACAGCCGCGGCGGTTCGGGCGCCTCCTTGGCCGGAACATCCATCACGAAGAGCAACGGGCCCGACAATCTGCGCATCCGCACCGATCTGAAGGTCCCCGTCTTCATGTCCCAGACCCAGACCGACCTGATACAGCTCGGCTACGCCCCCGCGCAGCAGCCCAACACCGACAAGATCCGCACGTGGGAGATCGCCGGCACCGCCCACGCCGACGCCTTCACCGTAGGCGCCGCCGCGAATCTCCTCGGCTGCACGACACCGGTGAACAGCGGCCCCCAGCACAACGTGGTCCAGGCCGGGTTCACCGCGTTCGACAAGTGGGTCGACCACGGCACGCCACCCCCGAGCCCGCCGCCCTTCAAGTTGTCGAGCACGCATCCGGCGGCGTTGGCGCTCGATGCGCACGGCAACGTGATCGGCGGCGTCCGCACACCGGCGGTCGACGTCCCGGTGTCGACCCTCAGCGGCGCGCCGGCCGCGGGGTCCAACGCGATCTGCGGCCTCTTCGGATCCACCGTCGCCTTCACCCCGGCCCAGCTCGCCGCTCTCTACGGCACCCAGAGCAATTACGTCGCGCAGTACACCAAGAGCCTCGACAAGGCCATCGCCTCGGGGTACATCCTCAGTGCCGACAAGGCCTCACTCCTGGCCCAGGCCGAGCAGGTGCAGTTTCCCGCCTGATCGCACCGGAACTTACGAGGACGCTGCCGGCGGCAGGGGCCAACTGGCCCGGTTCGGCGGGGCCTCGCCCCGAAGATGGGCCTCCCAGGCCTGATTGAGCCTGAGGACCGCCAACCTGGTGTCCTCGCCCTCTTCTCCGGCGAGCCATCCGCACGAGCACAGCCCGATGACCCCGACGCGGCCTACGAAGCTGGTGACGTGGGACACCACCTGCACCAACTGGTGTTCCTCAGACATCTGCCGACTCGCTGGTGTGGTGCCGCCTCTTGCACGTGGCCATGTGTGGGACCTCCGAGTCCAGCGCCGGGTTCCCACGGCGGGACCCGGCTCGGGTAGGCCTTCGGCCGTGCTGCAATCGTAGTTGGGGAGACTGCTCAGGCCCAGCGCTCAGCCAGCTCGGCGAAGGCCACCGGCGGCCCTTCTTCGAGCCGGCGTGCGATGGCCGCGGCGCCGGCCTCGGGCGACGCCCTCGACGTGTCCACCTCCAGGTCGTAGATGCCCGGATCGTGGACCGCCCGCTCCCAGCGGGTGACGGCCTCGGGCACCTTCCCGTCCGGCGCGCTCCTGAGGTAGCCGCTATCGGCTGGGCCCGCATCCCGGCGGGCCATGACCACCTCGACCGGGCAGCGGACGCCGACGAACGAGGCCGGCAACGTGCGCAGCTCGCGGGCGACCTTCGCCAGGATGCCCAAGGGCCGCGAATAGTCGTCGTGGTGGCCGACGTCGACGACCACGTTGAGCCCCGACCGGCTGCACACGACGACCGACGCGTAGAGCGCGTCGAACAGCGCCACCACGGTGTCCTCCAGGTCGGGTCGCTCGCCCCCCGGCCGCAGCCCGATGCCGGGCCGTGCGCTTTCGGGGAGCGTGTGGGCGAACGAGTCGACGCCCAGGTTGATCCAGATTCCGTCCAGGGACCGTTGCACGGCATGGGCCAGGGTCGATTTCCCCGAGCGCGGCGTCCCGTTCAGGACGACGATCGTCCCGGGACCGCCCCGGAGATCGCCGCTCAGGCCGTCTCCTGCTTCGGCATCGACTGCACGGACGGCACCGGGTACACCGGCATGGCCGAGGCAGGCGCCGCCTCAATGATGGAGGCCTGCGTGCACCCCAACGCCATGACGTTGGCTTCCTGGTCCTTGGACGTGCTGGGCAGCTTGGGCACTGTCGGGTCACTGCGCTTCGGGTGCAGCGTCGACGTCAGGTCGCCTGCCGTGTGGCGGCGCCAGGCGGATATGTTCGGTGCCTTCACGCCAAAACGCTCCTCCAAGAAGCGCAATTGCGAGGTGTGGTCGAACACCTCGGATGCCACGTGGCCCCCGCGGCTGAAGGGCGAGAGGACGAGCATCGGCACCCGGAAGCTCATGCCGATAGGGCCGGCCGTGTCGTCGGCGTCGTCCGGCAGCGGCGAGACCGTGAGGTACTCGCCGGGGGTCCCTTTCGGCGCCACCGGAGGCACCACGTGGTCGAAGAACCCGTCGTTCTCGTCGTACATGTGGAAGAGCACCGTCTTGGACCACACCTCGGGGTTGGACACCAGCGCCGCCAGCACCTGGCTTGTGAGCCACTCGCCGAGCGCCGGCGGCGACGACGGGTGCTCGTCGTAGCCGAGCGGCGGAATGATCCAGCTCACCGCGGGCAGCGTTCCCGATTTGATGTCGCTGACGAACTCGCTCGGGTACTGCGGCAGGAAGGCCTTCTGGTACAGAGTCGACGAAGGGTTCTGGTATTGGCTGAAGTAGGGGAGGATGGCGTCGCTGAGAATGCCGTACTTTTGGTAGGTATCGAGCGCATAGAGCGTCCCGGTCGGGTTGTAGACCTTCCAGCTCACGCCGGCGTCCTCGAGCACCTCAGGCATGGTGTCCCAGTGCACGCTGCCCACGGCGTCGGATGACCCGTTCGTGATGACCACCGGCCCCCCGGCCGCGCCGGTGGGATCGATGGTGCCCGAGAGCGCCATGAGGCGGTTGGGGTGCGTCGGCCCCAGCACCGAGCAGTGGTAGTTGTCGCACAGGGTGAAGGCATCGGCCAGTGCGTAGTAGAAGGGGATGTCCTGCCGGCGGTAGTAGCCCATGGTGAGGACGCCATGCTCGGGTCCCTGGTAGTCGGACTGCACGTGCGTGCTGACAAAAGCGCCGTTGGTGCCCTTGTTCCAGCTGGAGTGCTCGGCCGGCCAGCCATGATCGAGATCCTGGGTGCATTCGCCGATACCCGACGCGCTGTCCAGGTGGAAGGGGAGCAGGGTCTTGTCGCGCCCACCGGGCCAGGCCTGGGCGAAGTTGCCGAGCTTGCCGTGTGGGTGGTCGTCGAAGCCCCGAGCCCCAGGGTACGTGCCGTAGTAGTGGTCGAAGGAGCGGTTCTCCTGCATGAGGAAGACCACGTGCTCAATCGCCCCGAGATCGGAGCCTGCCGGCTTCGTGCGCGCCGCGAACTGCGCCATGGCGGCGCCGGCGCGGTCGCCCCGATTCGCCGCTGCCAGGATCGCCCCACCGCCGGTGGCCAGTGCGGCAGCGAGCATCGTGCGGCGATCGAAGCGCGGGCGATCCAAGGATCTGTCGGATGTCATACGGCCTCCCCTGTCATACGCCCCGCTTTCAGCGTCCGGTTCAGCCCGGTCGTGCACCCCCAGATGTCACACAGGACTCCTCGATGTCACGTAGGACTCCCAGGTGTCACACGGTACCCCCAGATGTCACGCGGTGTCCCTCCGGTGCCATCCGGTCAACCGAGGGCGGCGCGATGTTCGGGACACGACGGTCCCGAGGTACTGGTCAAACGGATTCCACGAGAGCGGCATCGTTGTTGCGGACATTGCCGACACGGGTTCCGACGAGATGGTGCACGACGGTGCCGGCGGGCGGGGGCCGCAACAGGGCACGCATCTCCTCGACGTCCTCGTTGGCCGGATCGAGCCAGAGATCGAAGGTGGCGGGATCGAGAATGACGGGCATCCGGTCATGAATGCCGGACATGTCCGGACCGGCCGAGGTCGTGATCACGGTGCAGCTCCGGACCAGCGGCGCGTCCGGCCCGGCGTTCTTGTCGCGCCAGCGCTCGGCCAGGCCGGCGAAGGCCAGCGGCTGCCCGTCGGCGCGGGTGAAGTAGTGCGGCTGTCTGGTGCCGGTCTTGGTCTTGTGCCACTCGTAGAAGCCGTCGGCGGGGACGATGATGCGCCGCTCCCGGAACGCTTCGCGGAAGGAGGCACGCGTGGCCACCGTCTCGCCGCGCGCGTTGAAGAGCCTGCTCCCGGATTTGGCGTCCTTGGACCACCATGGGATGAGACCCCAGCGGAAGGTCATGAGGATTCGTTCCGGCTCGCCGCCTCCCTCCGCCGGACCCTGTTGCGGCGGATCCTGTTCCGGGGGCCGGACCGGGCGGTCCCGGACCCCGAGCACCGAATCGGTCGGGGCGACGTTCCAGCTGGCGGCATGCTCGCCGTCGTCCCCCTCGGCCTGGTCAGCCTGGAAATAGCGGGCGATCTTGGCCGGGGGCGTGTAGAGAGCGAAGCGACCGCACATGCGGAGAGCATTGTGACCCAGCGAGTGGCTTGAGCGGCGTCCGTCCCCCTGAGCTGGTCTTTCGGCCCCCCGAGCGGGCGGCACATGGCCTGGCTATGGTACGAACATATGTTCGCTTTCTCTGCCGGGGACCCGTCGTCCCCCCGTTCCCGGGAGCTTCCCGCCGGGCTGGCCGACCGGGTCCGCCCCGCCACGCCGGTGGCCGGACGGACCCTGCCGGTGCCCCCGCCCCTGGCCCCGCTCTTCCCGGCCGGCTCCCTGCGCCGGGGCACGACCACCACGGTGGCGGGGCTGCCCGGGCACGGCGCCACCACCCTCGCCCTGGCCCTCCTGGCCGCGGCGTCGGCCGCCGGGAGCTGGTGCGCCGCCGTCGGCCTGCCCGACCCGGGAGTGGTGGCGGCCGCCGGGCTCGGGCTCGATCTGCGCCGCGTCGTCTTCGTGCCCCACCCCGGCAACGGGTGGGCGGAGGCGGCCGGCGACCTCCTCTCGGGGGTCGACGCCGTCCTGGTGCGCCCGCCCGGCCGGGCCCGCCTGACCGCGGCACGACATCTGACGGCCCGCGCCCGCGAGCGCCAGACGGCGCTGGTGGTCCTGCTCGAGGGTCCCGCCGCCTGGCCCGAGGGGGGAGACCTGGCACTGACCGTCGGTGCAGTCGAGTGGGAGGGCGTCGGCCAGGGTCACGGGCACCTGCAGCGCCGCCGGGCCGAGGTGCGGGTCAGCGGGCGCCGGGCCGCCGGCCGGGTCAGCGAGTGCTCGCTCTGGCTCCCTGCCGGCTCGGGCGCGGTGGAGGGCGCGGATTCCGAGGACGCACGACGGCGGACCGCGATGGAAGCGCGCGGGCCGACGGGCGCCGACTCCGGTGACGGGCCGGAGGCGGCTTAGTGGGCGCCTACGCGGAGTGATGGAGAAGACGTGGTGGAACGGCTGGTCGTCATCTGGTGTCCCGGGCTCCTCGAGGAAGGAGCGAAGGGGGAGGAGGCGAGGCGGTTCGCCCGTGTCCTGGAGCGGGCGGGCGAGCTCTGCCCGTGGGTCCATGCGGTCCGCCTCGGGGTCGGCGCGCTACCCGCCCGCGGCCCCGCCCGCTTCTTCGGTGGCGAGGAGGCGGTGGTGGCGCGCCTGGCCGGCATCGTGGGCGAGGAGGCCACCATCGGCGTGGCCGACGGGCTCTTCGCGGCCATGCTGGCCGCCCGGTCAGGGCTGATCGTCCCGTCCGGGGGGACGGCCGACTTTCTCGGCCCCTGGTCGGTGGCCACGCTGGCTCGCCCGGACCTGGCCGTCACTTTGCAGCGGCTGGGCGTGACCACCCTGGCCCAGCTCGCCGCGCTGCCCGCGGCGAGCATCTCGGACCGCTTCGGTGCGGACGCGTCCGCCTGCCACGCGGTGGCCCGGGCCGAGAGTGGGGAGCTGGCCGGGCTGCGCGACCGCGGCATCGAGCGGCGGCTGCGGGTGGCCCGGGGCGAGGATCCCGACCGGGGCCCCGATGTCCCGCCCCCTCCCTCCCAGCCCGGCTTCTTCGGCGGCGCCTCCGAGGCCGACGCCCGGGCCGCCCGCTCCTTCGTCCGGGTGCAGGAGCGCCTGGGGGTGGAGGCCGTGGTGATGGGACGGCTGCGCGGCGGGCGGGACCCGGCGGGCCAGTCGGTCCTGCTGCCCTGGGGCAGTCCCGAGGTGGAGGCGGCGCCGGTCGGTGCCCCGTGGCCCGGGCGCGTCCCCCCGCCGGCACCGACCGACGTGCTGCGGGTCCCGCTGCGCGCCGAGGTCACCGACGACTCCGGCCGTGCCGTCGAGGTGAGCGGGAGGGGATTGCTCACCGCGGGCATCGAGCAGCTCTCGGTGGCCGGCGGTCCGTGGCAGCCGGTCCTGGGGTGGGCCGGCCCCTGGCCGGTGACCGAACGTTGGTGGTCGGTGCGCCGGCGCCGGGCCCGGCTGCAGGTGGTCACCGCCGAGGGGGTGGCACGCCTGCTGTGCACCGAGCGGGGGCAGTGGTGGGTGGAAGCCGTCTATGACTGAGGGCTACGCCGAGCTGCACGCCCACTCGGACTTCAGCTTCCTCGATGGCAGCAGCGACCCCGAGGAGCTGGTGGCCGAAGCGGACCGGCTCGGGTTGGATGCGCTGGCGCTGACGGACCATCACGGCTTCTACGGCGTGGTGCGCTTCGCCGAGGCGGCGCGGGTGTGCGGGCTGCCCACCGTCTTCGGCTCCGAGGTGACGCTGGCGCCGGCCAGCGCGCGCACCGGCGAGCCCGACCCGACCGGCGCGCACCTCGTGCTGCTGGCCCGGGATCCCGAGGGCTATGCCCGGCTGTCGACCGTGCTGGCCGACGCCCACCTGGCGGGTGGGGAGAAGGGGAAGCCCGTCTTCACCTTGGACGCGCTGGCCCGCGCCGCGGGGGACCACTGGCTGGTGCTGAGCGGCTGCCGGAAGGGGGCGGTCCCCGCCGCGCTGATGGATGCCGGGCCCCGGGCGGCCTCCCGGGAGGTGGGGCACCTGGTCGACGCGTTCGGGCGCGCCAACGTCGCGCTGGAGCTGTGGGACCACGGGGACCCGCTGGACACGGCGCGCAACGACGCGCTGGCCCGCCTCGCCGTCGAGTGGGGCGTCGACGCCGTGGCCACCAACAACGTGCACTACGCCACGCCGGCCGGCTTCCGGCTCGCCACCACGCTCGCCGCGGTACGGGCGCGTCGCCCGCTGGCCGAGCTGGAGGGCTGGCTGCCCTCGGCCCCGGCGGCCTGCCTGCGCTCCGCCGCCGAGCAGGCCCGGCGCTTCGCCCGTTGGCCCGGCGTGGTCGAGCGCGCCGCCGAGCTCGGCCGCGCCTGCGCCTTCGACCTGCGTCTGGTGGCGCCGCGGCTGCCCGACTTCCCCGTCCCCGCGGGAATGGACGAGCAGGGCTACCTGCGCCAGCTGGTGACCGAGGGTGCGCTGTCGCGCTACGGGCCGCCCGGGGCCGAGCGGGTGTCCGGCGCCTGGAAGCAGCTCGAGCACGAACTTGGGGTGATCGGACAGCTGGGCTTCGCCGGCTACTTCCTCGTGGTGTGGGACATCGCGCAGGTGTGCCGGCGGCTCGACATCTACTGCCAGGGCCGCGGCTCGGCGGCCAACTCGGCTGTCTGTTATGCGCTCGGTGTGACCAACGTCGATGCCGTCGACCTCGGGCTGCTGTTCGAGCGCTTTCTCTCACCGGCGCGTGACGGGCCGCCCGACATCGACGTGGACATTGAGTCGGGGCGGCGCGAGGAGGTCATTCAGTACGTCTACGAGCGCTACGGCCGCCGCCACGCGGCGCAGGTGGCCAACGTCATCACGTACCGGCCGCGCTCGGCCGTGCGTGACGTCGGCAAGGCGTTCGGCTTCACCCCCGAGCAGGTGGATGCCTGGGCGGCCGGCATCGATGCGGGCCACGGGCGCGGCATCTCGTCGTCAGCCGCCGTCGAAGAGGTGTCGGAGGCCCGGGGCGGCGGCGTGCCGCCGTTGGTGGCCGAGCTGGCGGCCGAGGTGCTGGACCGGCCGCGCCACCTCGGCATCCATTCGGCCGGGATGGTGCTGTGCGACCGGCCGGTGGTCGAGGTGTGCCCGGTGGAGTGGGGCCGCATGCCGGGGCGCAGCGTCTTGCAGTGGGACAAGGACGACTGCGCTGCCATCGGGCTGGTGAAGTTCGACCTGCTCGGCCTCGGCATGCTCGAGGCGCTGCACCGCATGGTCGACCTGGTACGCGCCTTTTACGGGGTGGAGGTCGACCTGGGTCAGCTGCCCCAGGAGGACGCTGTCTACGACCTGCTGTGCCGGGCCGACACGGTCGGGGTCTTCCAGGTCGAGAGCCGGGCCCAGATGGGAACCCTGCCCCGGGTCGAGCCGCGCCGGTTCTACGACATCGCCATTGAAGTGGCGCTCATCCGGCCCGGTCCCATTCAGGGCCATGCGGTGAACCCCTACATCCGCCGGCGCCGGGGCGAGGAGGATGTCACCTACCTGCACCCGCTGCTGAAGCCGATCCTCGAGCGCACGCTCGGGGTCCCGCTCTTCCAGGAGCAGCTGATGGAGATGGCCGTGGCCATCGCCGGTTTCAGCCCGGCGGACGCCGACGAGCTGCGTCAGGCCATGGCGGCCAAGCGCTCGGCGGCGCGCATGGAGAAGATGCGGGCCCGGCTCTTCGACGGCATGGCTGCGCGCGGCGTGACGGGCGCCGTGGCGGACCAGGTCTTCGAGGCGTTGGCCGCCTTCTCCAACTTCGGCTTCCCCGAGTCGCACTCGGTGTCGTTCGCCCACCTGGTGTACTCGTCGGCCTGGTTGAAGCACCACTACCCGGCGGCGTTCACCGCGGGACTCTTGAACTCGCAGCCCATGGGGTTCTGGTCGCCCCAGTCGCTGGTGGCCGACGCCCGCCGGCACGGGGTGCGCGTGCGCCGGCCACATGTGAACCGCTCCGAAGTGGGCGCGTCGCTCGAGCGCGGCGGGCCGGGCGAGGCGGTGCTGCGTCTCGGGCTGGGGTCGGTGCGCGGCGTGGGCGACACGACGGCGGCGCGCATCGTGGCCGGCCGCCCCTGGGCCGGCGGCGAGGACCTGGTGCGGCGGGCGGGCGCCACCCAGGCCCAGCTCGAGACGCTCGCTGCCGCCGGCGCCCTCGACCCCGAGGTGCCCGAGCATGTGGCTGCCGCCGGCGGCCAAGAGCAAGAGCAAGAGCAAGAGGAGGGGGAGGGGGAGGGTCGCGGGATGGCGGCTTCGCGGCGCCGGCTGGTGTGGGCGGCGGGGGCGGCGGCCCAGGGCACGCCGGACCGCCTGCCGGGGATCGTGGTGGGGGCCGAGGCGCCGCCGCTGCCCGCGCCCAGCCCCTACGACTCGGTGGGTGACGACCTGTGGGCTCTGGGGCTGGCACCCGAGCGCACCGCCATGCATTTGGCCCGGGAGCGGCTCGAGGCCATGGACGTGCGTACGGCGGTGGCGTTGGAGGCGTGCGACGACGGCGAGCGGGCAGCGGTGGCCGGGGTGGTGACGCACCGCCAGCACCCCGAGACGGCGCGGGGCGCGGTCTTCGTCAACCTGGAGGACGAGACGGGCCACGTGAACGTGGTCTTCTCCCGCGGCGCCTGGGCCCGCTGGAAGCACGTGGCCCGCCACGCTCCCGTGTTGGTGATCCACGGGCGCGTGCGCAAGGGGCAGGGAGCGGTCAGCTTCGACGCCGAACGGGTGGAGGCGCTGGTGGTGGGGACGGCGGTGCCGGCCAGTCGGGACTTCCGTTGAGGCGGTGCACCAGGGACACGGTGCCTGCTCTTGCATACGCTGCGGGGATGACCATCACCTTGACCGCCGCCGAGCGCGACTACCTGCAGAGCCAGCCCCTGGCGCGCCTCGCCACCGTCGACACCAACGGCGCACCCCAGAACAGCCCGGTCGGCGCGTTCTTCGACGAGGCGACCGGCGACATCATCATCGGCGGCGGTGCCATGGGAGCCACCCGCAAGTTCCACAACGTCCAGGGGAACGGCCAGGTCGCCCTCGTCGTGGACGACCTCGTCTCGCGGGATCCCTGGACGGTGCGCGGCCTGGAGATCCGCGGCACTGCGGTGGCGCTCGAGGACGTGGAACCACCGGTGCCGTTCATGAGCCGCGAGGTCATCCGCATCACGCCGACCTGGGTGTCGAGTTGGGGCGTCGACCCCGACGCGCCGGACCGTCAGACCCGTCGCTCCTGAAGCCACCGTCCTCACCTGGCAGACTGCGACGAGCCGACCGAGGGAGCTTCCATGATCCGTGTGTCCGTCTTCTATCCGGTGACCGAGGGCGCGTCGTTCGACCACGACTACTACCGGGACAAGCACGTCCCGCTGGCAGCGCGCACATGGTCCCCCGTGAGCGTCGAGATCGACAAGGGCGTCGACGGCCCTCATGTCGCCGCCGTGCATCTGACGTTCGACTCCCTGGACGCGCTGCAGCAGGCGATGGCCGCCGAGGGAACCGCCGACGTGCTGGCCGACGTCGCCAACTACACGACCATCGCACCCGTCCTGCAGACCAGTGAGATCGTCGGCTGACGACACGGAGGGAGACACCATGCTGTTGAAGGGCCTGAACCACGTCGCGGTCATCACCAACGATGCGTCGCGCCTCCAGGACTTCTACCAGGAGGTCTTCGAGGCAGAGACCGTCCACGACGGATCCGAATTCCCCGATGGGAACGGCCCCCGTCTCTCCATCATCAAGATCGGCGACTGGGCGGAGTTGAACGTCTTTCAGATAGAGGGAAACTCCGAGGCCGACCGCCAGACTCCGATGTTCGGCCGCGGTCGCCTCGATCACCTCGCTCTGCAGGCTGCGTCCCTGGAGCATTTCGACATGATCCGCGAGCGGCTCATGGCCCGTGGCGCGGCCGACGACTTCGTCACCGACTTCGGGCCGATGCTCAGCCTGTTCTTCCGTGACCCGGACGGCCTGGAGTGCGAGGTCTGCGTAGAGAACCCCGATGCCGTCCCCGGGACCTTCCACCCGCCGGGTACCCGGGCGCCGCGTTACTCCTGAGCAGGTCGGGGACGGCACAGGTGGATGACATTGAGGCGATCAAGCAGCTGAAGGCGCGCTACTTCCGCACCATGGACACCAAGGACTGGCCGGGCATGCGGCAGGTGCTCACCGACGATGTCGTGATGGACACGACGGCATCTGGCGGCGGTGTGGTCAACGGCGCGGATGCGTTCATGGAGTTCCTGGAGCAGACGCTCGCCGGCACCGTCACGGTGCACCACGGCCACATGCCCGAGATCACCCTGACGTCAGCGACCACCGCCACCGGGATCTGGGCGCTGCACGACCACATCGTGTGGCCGGACGGCACGCGGCTGCATGGAGACGGCCACTATCACGAGACCTATGAGCAGGTGGGCGGGGTCTGGCGCATCAAGTCCTCGACGCTGACCCGGCTGCGGATGGATGTCACGTGAACTCTGTCGCCCCAGGCGACGTGGCCGCACCGGGCGGGGCACCTCAGCGGAACTGGTCGACGTGCTGCACGCGGCCCTCACCCCTGGTGAAGAGCACGTCGTTGTAGCCCTGGCCGGGGCCGACCATTTCGAAGGTCAAGGGCGGCACGAACGAGAGGTAGAGCGCACGGCGCCCCGACGCGTGCGGGTCCTCCGGCGGCGGCGCCGCATGGAGCGTGTGGCCGAAGTGCACCGTCACGTCGCCGGGGTCAGTGGTGAGCGCGACAACCGGATGCGCCTCGGCCTCGCGTGCACTCGGCAGGCGGGAGGTTCCCTTATGCGACCCCGGGATCATCTGCAACTGCCCGCTCTGCCGCGTGGCGGCGTCGAGCTGGATCCCGACATTGAGCATCGGGCATTTCACCGGATGGCCTCCCATTCCGCAATCGCGGTGCCACGGCAGGTCGGCGAGACCTCCGGTGGATCCGGGCACCTTGATGACGACGCCGTTGCCATCGAGCCGATCGTGGGCATCACGGAGATCGTTGCCGCCCAGGGCGGCAATGCGGAGGAAGCGTGGGTCGGCGCCCAGCGCGGCGATCCGGGCCGAGCCGTCGTTCAGGTAGTTCACGCGGTTGCAGACCTCACGCCCGTCGACCGTCGTCCACCACGATTTCCGGTCGTCGGGTCGGGCCCGACCGAGCGCGGCCGTGACGTCGGCCGTCAGGGCAACGACCTCGGCGGCGTCGAGGACATCGCGGAGATGTACAAAACCGGCTCTGTGAAGGAAGTCCCGAATCTCGTCGACAGGGTCCTCGAGGGTGAAGCTCCTCGTGAGGTCCAGGTCGCGTCCGCCGTCGTCCTCGAGCGGGGCCGGATGGTCGAGATCGAACACGGCTTGATCGCTGAAGGCGGCACGCAGCGCCGGCTCCCAGCGCGCCATCTGGCCGAAGCTGCCCCGTCGGACCGTCAGCTGATCGGCGTAGAGGAGCGCGAAGCACGTCTTGAGCTCCCACGTGAAGGCGCACCAGGCGTCGAGGGACAGCTCGACGACGGTCGTGGCCGCAGCAGTGCCGGGCTGCACCGAGAACGTCGAACCCGCGGGCACGTAGGTGTAAGCACGTTCGTCAGAGAGCTGGACCCCCAGCGGCCGGACGACCGAGGCGTCCGCCTCGGAGAAGACGCCGTCGTGCTGACGGAGGAGCGCGGGCAGTTCCTCCTCGTGGAACCGATCGAAGTCGATCGGCCCGAATCGTTCCCCGTCCACGGCCGAAATGTAGCAGCGGGGGTTCTCAGAGGCCCGGGTCGACGATGCAAGCAGGTGGTCCTACGGCACGTGCCCGGCTCAGGGAGCCGCTGTGTTGAGGGCTTCTGTGATGTCGTTGATCGCCACTTGCTCGGCCTCGCTCACGTCGAGACCGTGCTCCCGGTGGGCGGCGGCCACATGGTTCGACAGGTTGACGATGAACCGTCGATACTCGTCGACCTCCTCGGGCGTCGCCTTGCCCTGTAACAGGGTGACGGACTCGCGCAAGTGCTGCAGCCCACGCGCTTTGAGGTCCTCGACGGAGTGAGAGTGCGTGTGGTCACGCTCGGGCTTGGCCGCAACGATGTCGTCGAGGAGCTCGCTCTTGCCGTGCTGCTGGCGGGCTTCGACGTAGGCCTTGGCCATCGCGATGGTCTCCCGGAAGGAGCCGCCTCGCTGGGCGGTGACGACGATCATTCCGGCGCTCGGAGGCGCCTCGAGGATCAGCTTCCATTCCTCAGGGGTGAAGTCAGATTTCGATGTCATCGCCGTGCTCCGATCGGTGGAGTTGCCAGTGTGGGTGGTCGCAGGCACCGTAGCGCCTGCCCCCTCGTCCTGAGCAGCGAGCCTTGGCGGTGTGGTGCAGATGCGCCGACCCGCCACTGACGTCTCGACGTCGGACGAGCTAGGAGACCTGCTCGTCGTTCGAGGGATCGCGCACGAGGCGGAGCTCGGTGATCTGCGCCAGCTTCGGTCGGAGCCATCGCCGGACCACGGAGAGCAGCGATGCCTTCGGCGGCGGGACCATGCTGGTCTCCGTCGGGGTGTCGATGGCATCGCCGAGGGCATCGGCCAGGACGCCGATCAGCGCGGGCACCTCGCTCAACTCGACGGGTGTCGAGGCCACGCACACGCCGTCTCGCCAGTGGCTCAGCACGATCTTGCGCTGCTCGGGGTGCTTGGTCACGCGCAGCGTCGCACCGTGACCCCGCGCGTCGGGAATGCTGAGACGCCTGGGATGCATACCCCGGATTATGAACCCGCCGAGGCGCCACGTCGAGAGGTTCGAGCCAGCCGTGGCCTCAAGAGGAATGTGCTCGGCCAGGACGTCGAGGGCGCGTGCAACCTGCAGCCTTGCCGAGTGGCCCGCAACGAGCCCGTCTGCGCTCACCATGCGCTCCCGTGACGGCCACCTCGACGCAGGCGCGTTCGACGATGTCAGCGCCCACGTACCCGAGAACCCTGCGGAGGGACTCGTGCGCGTGGTGGGCTCCTCGAGCAGCAACGTTGAGCCAGCCGACGGGCTTCTTGTAGATCGAATCCGGGCGAGCATCGCCGACGGTCCAGTCCAGCAGGTTCTTGAACGAGCCCGGCAGGTCTCCCGCGTACTCGGGCGTGGAGAACAAGAGCGCATCGGCCTCCCTGATCGCCTGGCGCAGATCGACCACGGTCGGGGGCGGGGAATCCCCGTCCAGGTCGGGGTTGAAGGCGGGGAGGTCAGCCATTCCCTCGTAGAGAGTGGATGCATTCGAGTCGGGCGCGAACGCATGGCGGTGCGAAGAGCGGCGGAATTGGTGGAACCTCGCCGCAGGCTCCCGGAGATCAGAAGCACTCGTGCAGGAACGGTCACAGTCTCTCCAACAGCGCCGGGAACCGGGGTGGGCAGTGTCCGGAGGGCCCGGCCACGCCGAGTGGACCTACGCGACGGGCGGCGGTGATCCTTCGGCGCTCGCCGCCAGGCTCGGATCCCACGAACAGACGCGACAGGCGTGTTGAAACGCAGAGCGGGCGAACGTGACCGCAAACCCGTGCGGGTCCGGGCTGGAGACGACGTCATCCCAGTCGAGGATGTATTCCCCGAGGGCCGCATCCCAGCGGGCCGCTCCGGGTGAGAGGGACGCTGAGGCGAAGCCCTCGGGCGCCGGGTGGGCATAGGCGTAGAAGGCCGCTTTTCCGTAGCGAGCGTCGCCCGGCCACCAGCCCACGGCGACCTCCTGGGAGTCCATGGCATTGCGCATGATGAAGTCGTCGGACGGCGGATCGGCCGGCAGGCCGGAGAACAGGTTCGTGGCCAGGTCGAACGATCCCCACCACGCATTGACCGGTGTCGACCGTCCGCGGTAGGGCGCCCGGAACGCCGCCAGCACCAGCGCCGCCTGGGTGGCGGCCGCAAAGTAGGCCTCGACCTGCCCGGGCACGTAGCGGGCGTGGATGCTCGTCCTCGTTCAGCGGGACGGTCCATGCAACCTCCTGCGGCTGCAGGTTGACGTCGAAGGCGCCGACGTAGCTGCGGACGGTCTGCAGGACCTCCCGTGTCACGTCTCCGACCGACCGGTGGGGCGTGAGCCCGATGCTCGCCGTGCGCCCGTCGCTGTGCTCGACGACCGCTGCATGGGTGCGAAGGTCGAGCGTCACTGCCAGGACCCCTGACCCGTCGGGTGCCGGCAGGGGAGCGGTCTCCCATCCTCTCGCCGTCAATCTGAGCGCCGCGTGCTGGAGTTGCGGTTCGGGCGGTGCCAGCGCGACGGCCAGCTTCCCCAGGAGCTGCGTGTGGGCGTGCAGGGTGTCGCACGTCTCGCTTCCAATCCTCGTACGAGACCCGGGGCCAGTCGCGTCACATTCGGAGATTATCGGGATACGTCCCGCTGGACCCGGTCCACCCGACCGGAGACGGATGTCCGGAGCGTGCTGCGACTCGGCGAGGGGCTCGGGTCAGGCGAGTCGCGGCGCGCACGTCGGCCGCCAGCTCGACGGAACGGGCCGCCGCGTCGGCTCCCATCGGGGCCGGGAGCGGTGACATGGTCCTGATGATGATGTCCGTGAAGCCCAGAGCCCCGAAGACCGACAGTTGTTCCGCGACGCTGTCAGGATCGCCGTAGGCCACCGCCCGGCGATCGAACCCCCGGTAGCCACCCTCGACGAGGGCGTTGCCGACCTTCTCCGCCTCGGCCCGGTCTTCGGCGATGAACACGTCCTTTCGGATTGGGATCCGGACCGGAGTGCGGCCCGAGCGAGCGCACGCCTCTCGGTAGATCTCCATATCCCGGCGGGCCGTGTCGGGGGTGAGGTCGGCGTTGCCGTACCAGCAGTCACCGAGCCTGGCGGCTCGCTCGATCGCCTTTCGCACACCCCCGCCGATCCACCACTCCACTCCGTCGGGCGGGAGTGGAGCGACTTGGGCTCCGTGGATGGCCCACAGGTCGCTGTCGACGGAATCGCCCCGCAGCAGGGCCTGGACGACCAGGAGCCCCTCTTCAAAGCGGGCGCCTCTTTGCGGCAGCTCCGCTCCCATGGCCCGGAACTGGCCGGCGCCGCCGCCGAGCCCGGCCTGGACGATGAACGGCCCCGACGACATGGCGGCGAGCGTCCCGATCTGCTCAGCCATCAGTACCGGGTGCCACAAGGGGACGAGAAACAAGCAGCCCACGGGACGGTCGTGCCATTCCGCCAGAATGCGACCAAGCATCGGCACGTTCTGCACGTATCCGGCTGGACCGGTGGCGTGGTGGTCACCCAAGGTCAAGCTGTCGAGGCCGGCCCGGTTGGCCGCCTGGGCCTGGCTCAGCACCTCGAGCGGCCCCTCCCGATGGCCGCGAGGACCGTCTGTGCCGAACGCGGTGCCAATGGATATTCCGATGCGCATCAACCCGAGGTCTCGCTCACGAGCCCACGCGTCCCGGGCGACGAATACCGCCTTCGAAGCCACCCGACACGGTGTCATCTCAGTGCCTGAACGCTTCGATCACTGCGGCAAAGTCCGGCCATGCCGTCCCCTCATCGATGACGGTGGTCAGGAGAGATTCGGCGGCGGGGCCGCACCGGGCAGGAATGCCCGACCTGGCTGGCCAGATCCATGGCCAGGCGAATGTCCTTGCGGGCGAGCGCCGGCGAGAACCAGCCGGGGTGTGCGTCGTCGAGCAAACTCGCCAACCTGACCTTGCTGGCGGGACTCACGACGCCACTGTCGGCTCATTACGCTCCGGATCAGCTCCTCCGAGAGGCCGTTCTCCCGGGCCGTGGCGATACCTTCGGCGAGCGCCGCCACACCCGTGATCAGCAGCATGTTCTGGACGATCTTCATGGTCGCCCCCGTCCCGCTCGGACCGCAGTGCGTGTAGCCCGAGCCGAGGTCTGTCCAGAGCGGTTCCACGGCTGTGATCGCCGAAAGAGAGCCGCCGATGAGGAAGCTCCCGAACCCGGCGGCGATCATCTCCGGCGAGCCCATCACCGGACTGTCGAGGACCCTGTCCGCCGGACCGGCGTCGGCGAGTTGCCGGATGGTGCTGGGCGCAACGGTGCTGATGTTGGCCAACACCGCAGAGGGTCCGAGCGACGCCAACACACCTGCGGCCCCCAGACAGACATCGAGCACGGCTGCGTCGTCCGCCAGCACGACCAACACAGCGTCCGCTTCCGCCGCCGCCTCTCCGGGCGAGGCGGCCCTATGGGCGCCGGCCGCCACGACCGGGCCACACCGATCGGGTGTCCGATTCCAGACGACGACGTGGTGGCCCTTTTCCAGTGCCCGGCGTGCGAACGCTTCACCCATGTTCCCTGTGCCGATGATGGCGATCCTCACGCCGGCGAGCGTACCGGCTCAGTCGAGCATGCCGTCAGAGCGGGTGCTCGGCGAAGAGACCGTCCAGGAACGGAGCGAACGCCTCACAATCCCGGCTCTGCCGGGACGCGGCGTCAGCGCCGGCGGCGGGCCTGCATCAGGGGAACGCCGAAGGGCACAAAGGCGACGATGGCGGCGGCCAGCGCGAGAAGGGCGCCCCATGCCCAGCTGAATCCGGCCGGCTTGAGCAGGAACGCGAGCACCACGAGGACCAGATTGACTCCAGTGAGGACGGTCAGGAGCTGATCCTTGGACAGACGGCCCTGCGCGGCGAGATCACCGACGCCGAACGCCGTGATGAACACGTAGAGCACAAGCACGATTGCATCCAGTACCGCGATGAACAACCAGCCGTGAACACTGAGTCCATCTATCGAAAACGGTCCCACGCTGTACCACGGCAGCCAGAACGAAGCGAGGAGAATCAAAGTGGCAGGGCCGAAAACCTTGTCTTGCGCGCTCGAGGGCTTTCAGCCGCTGTCGCGACTTGCTGACCCGCTTGGGCGCCGGTCGCACCCGTGACGGGCGGCCGGATGGCGGCGCCGCACTTGGGACACACGGCAGTCCCGGGAGGCACCTCAACCAGGCAACGGGAGCAAGCGGGCAACCGGCCGACCTCCTTGTGCTGTGACGGACGAGCCGACACAGGCTACAGCCGAACGGGGTCCGACCTGTCCTCGTCGAGCTCGTATCACCACGCCGTCGCGTGATGCTCGCGGCAATGCGTGAGTCGGACCGACGCGCGGCCCGGTGCTCCGGACGACTGTCGTCGCCTACACCTCGGGGATCATCGTGGTGATGCAAAACGGATGGCCGGCCGGATCGTGGAGCACGCGCCAGACATCCCCTTTCGGTTGGGTCTGCGACTTGACGGCACCGAGCTCGACGGCCCGCACTTCGGCTGCGTCGAGATCGGTCACGGCCAGTTCGAGGTGGATCTGCTTGGGTACCGTGCTCTGGGGCCAGTCCGGAGGTTGGTGATCGGCCACCCGTTGGGTCGTAATGAGCACGCCGGCCCCTTTGAGGGCGACGAAATCCTCCGACTCGAACATGACTTCGAGCTCGAGGAGGTCGCGCCAGAACTCCGCCAGAGATTTCGGGTCGTCACCGTCGAGCGATACCGCTCCCAAGCGGGCAATGGCTGTCATGAGTGCATCTAAGTCCGCCGGCCTCAATGGGGCAAGCGGGGAGGACGCTACGAAACGGGCGCCTCGGACGGCTCAGGGGTGGTTCCGCTCGGGTGTGTCAGTGACGCAGCTTGCGCCGGAGCGGCATCAGCGTGTCCGGATCCGGGTCTGCCGTGAACCCGAGGACGACCTGGTTGAAGAGGTCAGGCTTCTCCATCGGAAGAATGTGTGACGCGCCCGGCACGACGGCCAGCTGTCCACGTGCAACCAATCGGGAGAACTCCTCGGCATGGCTCACGGTGACGTAGTCGTCATCACCGACAACGACCAGGGTCGGTGCGGTTATCCGTTTCACCTTGTCCGTCCAGTCGAAGGGCTCCGACCACAGAGCACGGAACTTCGCCCAGACCTCGGGGAAGTGCTCTGGACCATCGGGTGAGGCCAGGGCGTACATGGCGGCGAACATCTCCATGTCCTCGTCGTCCGGCGTCAAGGCCACGAGATCCTCCATTGCGCCAGGAACGTATCCGGCGCTGGAGAAGCCCGACCCCGTCACGGTCAATGTTCGGACGAGTTCGGGCCGCTCTGCTGCGATCAACGTGCCCACCATCCCCCCATCGCTCCACCCGACCAGATCGACCGGACCGAGGCCCAACGCGAGGAGGAACTCAATCGTCTGATCGGCCATCGCCTCGTAGCGAAGCGGGCCAGGTCGATCGGGTGTGTGGCCCTGGGCCTGTCGCTCGGGGGCCACCACGCGCCGATGCGGCGAGAGCCCTGAGAACTGCGCCGCCCAGGTGGAGTTGTCCGCCAGCCCGCCGTGCAGGAGCACGATCGGCTCGCCGTCGCCTTCGGTCTCGTAGAAGACGGCAAGGCCGTCTATGTCGATCGTCCCATCGGTCCGAGGTATGACCACGCGCCGAGTCTACGGCGACCCGGTTCAGTCGGGCCTTTCAGCAACTGAAGATGGAGCGCGGACGTCGCTGGGTCAGGTCGTCTCGGTGGCAATAAAGAGCGATCGGTACATGTCGGCCATCTCGGGGATTTGATAGCGAGCCTGGAGGCCGCTCGGATTAGGCAGGAGCCACAGCAGGGCGCTACCGAGGGGTTCCGGCTGCAATCCGACAGCTGCTCCGTTTCGGCGAAAAGCTGTCCGATATGCCTGCAACCCGAGCACAGCAACGCTGCGAGGCCGCAACATGTCCACCTTGGTGGCGAGTCGTGATGCGCCTACTCGCAATTCGGACGCACTGATTTCGCTCGCGGCGGCGGTCGTTCGCCCGACGAGGTTCGTGATGCCGACACCGAGCTCGGGCAGGATGTGCTGCTCGGCAGGCGAGAGAACTGATCCGGTGAACCCACCAGCACAGAGCAACTTCCAGAATCGGTTCCCAGGCCGGGCGAAATGCAGACCGAGCTCGCCCGAGAGTGTCCCCGGATTGATCCCACAGAACAGGACGCGCAGATCAGGACCGACCAAGTCGGCCAGAGCCTGTTCCATGAGCAAGAACGTACCCGCACGGCGTAGCCTGTCCGCACGCGAGCACTCCTGTACGATGGATCCTTCAGTTGTGCGTGCAGGACTGAAGCCGGTGCGTCGGAGGCTCAGTGGCCGCGGACGCCCTTGTGGCGTGGGTAGTACGTCAGCGGTATCTGCCCGTAGAGCAGATCGTGCAGTTCCCGACGGCGGATGTGGTACATCTGATGTTCGTGGTCGTCGGTGCGATCACAAAAGGGGCAGTCGTCTTCCTCGAAACCGAGGGATCGTTCCGCGCTGGCATGGTTCATGGTGTCGGCACTGTTGTTGTGGTGTCGCTGATCACGCGTCAGCTTCTGTCGCTCTGGGGTATCGGCGCGTCCAGGCCCAACTTGAGGCCAACACCCGTCGTCGCGCCGCCCTGAGCTGCCGCGCGGCGGGAATTCGGGAAGAATGCCGACATGGACTCAATCCCCGCGCGACAGGTCAGCGACGTTCGTTTCGACGAGACGGTCGACGTTGTGGTCGCGGGTCTCGGCGTGGCCGGTTCGTCGGCGGTAGTGGCGGCGAGCCAGGCCGGTGCGGACGTGCTGGCCGTGGAGCGAGCAGCGACGGCGGGTGGAACGTCGGCCAACTCTGGCGGTCTCATCTACCTGGGAGGCGGCACGGCTCTTCAGAAGGCCTGCGGCTACCAGGACTCGCCCGACAACATGGCGGCGTTCCTCCTCGCCGCGCTCGGTCCTGACGTCGACGGCGACCGCGTCAACATCTATTGCCAGGGTTCGCCCGAGCACTACGACTGGTTGATCTCCATCGGCGTGCCCTTCCGGGCCGCATTCTGCGACGAGCCGAACCGCGAGTCAGCCGATGACTCTGGTCTCCTCTTCAGCGGGGGGGAGGACAGCTACCCCTTCGACGAACTCGCCGTCCCTGTGCCGCGTGGGCACAAGCCACAGTGCATCGATTCCGCCGGCGGCTTCCTGATGGAGCGTCTTGGCGGCGCCGTGGGAATGAGCTCCGCTCACGTGATGACTGAAGCCCGTGCCGAGGCGCTCGTGGTCGATGCGGGAGAAGTCGTCGGAGTGCAGATGCGGAGCGACGAGGGAAGCCGCAACGTTCGAGCTCGTGGCGGCGTTATTCTCGCCATGGGCGGGTTCATCTCGAACGAGGCAATGGTCGCAGAGCACTGCGCTCTCGCTCATCGGCCGGATTCGGCATGGCGGATTGGCACTCCGAACGACGACGGCCGTGGGATCCGCATGGGCGTCGGGGCTGGCGCGGCGACGACCAGGCTTGGCAGCTTCGAGTGCGCTCTGCCGCTCGGTCCGCCTCATCGCCTGGCGAAGGGGATTCTTGTCAATCGCCGTGGTGAGCGATTCATCAACGAGGACGCCTACACGGGGCGCATCGGGCTCCATGCTCTGCGTGACAACGACGGGTTTGTCTACATGATCACTGATGACGTGATGCACGAACGGAACCTTCTTGGACTTCGTGTCGGATTCGCGGCGGCGACCCCAGAAGAACTGGCGGGAGAGCTCGAGATCCCACCTGAAGCGCTGGCTCGCACCGTGCGCGACTACAACGAGGCCGCCGCTCGAGGTGAGGACCCCCAGTTCCACAAACGCGCACCGTTCCTGCAACCCATCGGCGTGGCACCGGCGAGCGGCATCGGCGCCATTGACCTGCGTGTCGACCACGCCGCCATCTATGCCACCTTCACGCTCGGCGGCCTCGTCACCGACCCGGACGGGGGAGTGGTGGACGGTTCCGGTCAGACCCTGTCTGGCCTCTACGCGGTCGGGCGGACGGCCGCGAGCCTGGCCGCCAGTCACTACGCCAGCGGCATCAGTCTTGGCGACGGATCCTTCTTCGGCCGGCGCGCCGGCCGTCATGCCGCCGCCCGGGCGCGAAAAGGGCGCTCATGATGACCCCGCGTCCCCTCGTGGGGATTGCAAGTGCGGATGCCGCCGTGGCGGTGGAAAGTTTCAGGGCCGGTCTTCAGGCCGGCCATGACCAGCATGACGCGGACATCTTGAACAGCCAGTTCGCAGCCGACGTCGCATGGGGCAGCCCGTATGGAGCGCTGATCAACGGGTACGACCATCTTCATCCGATCCACGTCCGCTTCCAAGAGGGTGCAGGCGAGAAGCCCCGGTTCCGCTACGAGGTCCGTCACGTGCTTGCGTTGCGCGAGGAGGTGGTCGTGGCGCACATCGCTCGAGTGGCGCTCGATTCGAGCGGCGAACCACTGCCACCCGACTCCGACCCCACGCGACCGTTTTCTGAGATGGCGATGTACGTGTTAGTCCAACGCGACGGACACTGGTGGCTGGCCGCCGGGCAGAACACGCCGATGCGGCCCGGCGGGGCCGTCTCCGCCACCGCCTGAAGCATGCAGACGTGTTGAATCCTGGCGACAGCGCGGGGCCCTACGTCCTGGTGATCGGCGCGGAAGGTTCGGCGGCGTTCAGCGCCGCAACGCGGTACGGATCGACGATCTCGGCGGAGATCGCTACGCCTTCGAGGCAACGTGCGGTGAGGATACTGTCGTTCGCAATGGCGTGGCCGAGCTGCAAGCCTCATTTGCCTTATAAGAGAGCCGAGCGCGGCCCCTGGCTGGCGGTGGAGGACGCGCGAAAGAGAGACAGGCCGGAGTCATGAAGTGACCGTGACGATCATTTTTGCCTTGGCCGCCGCCCTCGCCAATGCAGCTCACCTCATGACGCAGCACACGGCCAGCGTCGGTGTGTCGGACGAGCACCGCAACTGGGCTCTGGTCGCCTTTCTGATCCGCCAGCCTCTCTGGCTGCTGGGCTGGGCGGCGGCAGCAGGGGGGTTCGCCTTTCAGGCCATTGCACTTCACCAAGGGCAGCTCTCGGTTGTCCAAGCCCTCCTCGTCACTGAGTTGGTCTTCGCATTGGTCCTGCGCAGATTTTGGATCCGACAACACGTAGCCAAGACGGCCTGGATCGCCGCGGTTGTGACCTGCGCGGCTCTGGCGGTGTTCCTGACTGCCGCCGAGCCCCATGGCGGCCGCTTGCATCCGGATGCAGTCAACTGGATCGTCGCATCGACGGTCTTCGGCGGGGCTGTGGCGATGTTGACGGTTGCGGCTCGCTGGGGATCTCCTGTACGACGAGCCGCGCTCTACGCCATCGCCGCTTCCATTACGTGGGCCCTGATGGCTGCCTTCATCAAGGAGACCACCGACATGCTGGCGGTATCGGGCGTCGTCGGAATGCTCGAACGCTGGCCCCTCTACGCACTGATTGCCACGGCAATCATCGGTTCGGTGCTGCAACAGGCCGCTTTGCAGGTGGGACCGTTGAGCGTGTCGCAACCTCTCATCGTGGTGGTCGATCCTGCTGTAGCCATTGTCTTGAGCGTCTGGATCTTCGACGAGCGGTTCACTGCCAGTGCAGCCCAGAGGGTAGTGGCCAGCGTGGCCTTCTGCATCATGGCCACTGCCGTCGTCGTCTTGGGCCGAGCAGCTCCGACCGATCTCGACTCAACGATGCCGGCCAGGCTCTGAGAGACGTCCTCGTCCGGCCGCGAGCGCTGGAACGCTTGAGCGTCTCATCGGTTCGGCGTACCGTTGGTTGAGGATCGGGGGCGCGATGCGAGCGAGCTGGGGAGGCCGGTTGGTGGGCGGAGTTGTGTTGTCCGCCGTGGTGGCTCTGGGGGTGTGGCTGCCTGTCGGAACAGCGAGCGCAGCGTCGTCAAGCAGCGCACCCGGGGTGACGCCCACATCCATCACGGTTGGGACCATTTCGACGCAGACGGGCACACTGGCGGCAAATGCTTCCTCGTTGATTTACGGAGAGAAGGCCTACTTCGACTACGTCAACGCCCGGGGAGGAGTGAACGGGCGAAAGATCGACTACAAGTACGCCCTGGACGACGGAGGCAACCCGACCACTTTCAACCAGCTCGCCAACACACTCATCAATCAAGATCACGTGTTCGCCGTGTCCGGCGCGGCGACCATATTCTTCTCACCCAATCTCTTCGTGCAGTCGGGCATACCGACTTACGGCTACAACGTGACGGACAACTGGGCCGGGCCGGCCAATCTCTTTGCCGCCGGAGGGTCTGTGCAGTACTACCAGGCAGGGGCGGCCCAGTTCGCCTATGTGGCTCGCAAGACGCAGTCAAAGCCGTCCATTGCCCTCCTCGCCTACGGAGTTGCTGCCTCGTCCAACGCGTGTCAGGCGGCTGAGAACGCGATGCAGTCGGAGGGCTACGACATCAGTTACGTCGACCTCAAAATCAGCTATCCCGGCACGACGGTGGCGACGGATGTGCAGCGCATGCGGCAGGCCAAATCCAACTTCGTGCTGAGCTGCATGGACGTGCAGGGGAACGTCGCCTTGACGCGGGCTATTCATCAATATGGGCTCAAGGTCACTCAGCTGTGGCTGAACGGCAACGACGTGCCAACGCTGAAGGCAAACGAGAGTCTGATGCAAGGCGTCTATTTCGCCACCTATCACGTCCCCTTCACAGCCCCGACGCGCCTCTACCCGGGTCTGACGTTGTACCTGCAACAGATGAAAAAATATGAGCCGAACTACGTCTACAACGAGTTGGCGATCCAGGGCTGGGAGTCCGCCGCGCTGTTCGTGCAGGGCGTCAAGGCGGCGGGAGACGACCTCACCTGGTCCAACGTGATCAAACAGACCAACGCGATCACGGCCTTCACCGCTGGTGGGCTTACGGCGCCGGTCAACTGGGCGGTCGGAGGTCATAGCAGCCACGCCCCGCCGTATTGCGTGGCCTTTGTGATCGCGAAGGGCACGCAGTACGTCCCAGTCCTGAACAAGGGTCAGAACGTCTTCAATTGCTTCCACTCATCGAGCACGAAAGCGAACCCGGTGTTCCCGGTCCCGGCAGGTACGCCGGCGCCGCGTTAGCCGGTCCTGCGCTCTCGGTCCACCATCATTGCGAGGCCAGAGCCTGGAGGATCCACGTGCGGTAGCCGTCATCGGCCAGCCTCAATGGACGTGTCTCTCGTTCCGTGAACCACCCGATCTCATCGTGCTCGTGTGGTGCGCAGTTCATCGGTGATCCGGACCAGCTGCGGGCAGTCCACACTCGCAGCTCGAACTCCTCCGTCGTCCGAGAGAACGAGTGCGCGCCGAGAGGCCCGGACAATCTGACGCCCACCTCTTCCTGCACCTCACGAAGGACGGCGTCCCTTGGCATCTCATCCGCCTCGACGTGGCCGCCGGGCAGATCCCACCTATCGGGATACCACTCACGGTCAACGGACCGGTGACAGAGCAGAACGGTGTCAGCACGCAACAACATTGCGGCAACGATCCGGTGCCGACCGCCACGACCCGAGGACATGTGTCCAGTATCGCTCATGAGGGGTTCTCACCAAGAGTGCAAGCCGACCTACGCCGCGTTGTATTCACGACTCGAGATGTTCGAGGAGCCAGCGAGGCCCTACCACGTCGGCTCCCAGCGCCTCGGCCCGTCGTCGTAGCTCGCGATCCGCCGTGACGAGCGTGACCTCTCCGTCGGGCGCATGGCGGGCGAGGTCAACGAGCAGGTCGTCGCCACTGCCCATGGCGTGCTGGACCGTGACGCCGTCGGCCAGCCCGGGCTCTGCGCCGTCGCGGGCCTTACCCTCGAGTACCACGATCACGGGTGGGGCGATCCGCGCCGCGGCGACTGCCGCTCGTACCTGGCTCACGAACGTACGGGCCGCCCCCGCTCGATCCCGCCACCAGCCGGTCGGACGGGATCCGACCACGTTGGCGGCGTCGATCAGGAGCACTACTCCATTGTGGTCCAGGGCATCACCCGGGCGACGCACGCGCGTGGCGAACTGCGCACAACACGGCTGGGTTCCCCGCCACCTAGGTGGTCGGATGCGGGGAGACGCACAGCCGGGTGCTCGCCAGTTGCGCGGCGTCCAGCCCGGACACCGTCTGCAGGGAGACGGTGTATCGCCAACCGACCAGGGAGTACCTGGCTTCGTTGACGGTGATGGTGGAGGCCGATCCCACGTCGTCAGGATCGGTCTCAGAGGTGGGTCCGATGGTCGGGGTGCCCGCCTGTCCAATTTCGGAGACGACCGCGCTCCGGCGATGATGCCGGCGACTGCTCGGCGTGATGGTCTCGCTCCGGGACATGCCCTCTTGTCGCCCTGCTTCGGGTCCGCCTTGACGGAGAGGCCGCAGTACTTTTCCCCAAATTGTGGCGGGTGCGGCGATTGTTGCGTGTGTTGTCATTGCGGTCCCGATCCATCGGTGCAAGGGGGACGTATCGTTCAGGTGACGACGAGACCCCGGCCGGTGACGAGGGGGAGATCGAGAGCCGTCACCAGACCGGGCGGCGCAGCCACCACCGCGGGTACGGCGTTGACGAGGCGCATGGCGGTCGCCTTCAGCCCCGCCGTGTTGTGGTCGCCGTCGGTTCCCATGAGTTGTAGATCGAGCGTGTAGTTCGGCTCGCCCTTGATCTCCACCCGGTAGCAACCGTGTCCGGCGGGCTGGGGCCACCGTGCACCGAGGTCATCGCGCAGCCGCGTCACGTGCTCGAGCACGACCACGGCGCGGTCTCCGACCATGCCGCGTACCTCGAAATGCAGCGCCGCAGCCGTACCGGCCTTGACAGTGCCTGCGTCGACCTCGAAGTCTTCCGGGGCCGCCTCCCGCTCGTACCACTCGGTGACGTCGCTCAGGGCCACGCCGAGGCCGGCTGCGATCTGGCGGACCACCGAGCCCCAGGCCATGGTGAGGACGCCGGGAGTGAGGAGGAAGGGGATTTCGTCCATGGGTCCGCCGAAGCCCATGATGCCGAACAACACCATGGGTTGGTTATACGTGTTGTAGTTCAGGATCTCCGCGCAGCGCACCTCCTCGATGCGCTCGCTCACCCCGGACAGGACCAGCGGGAGCGCGTCGTTGGCGAACCCAGGATCGACGCCGTTGACGAAGATGGAGACTCCGGCCCCCTCCGCCGCCGCGATGAGCGGTGCGGCGAGCGGATCATCGGGCGCCGGGTACTGAAGCATCACCGGGCTCGAGGAGACCACGTTGATGCCTGAGGCGAGGAAGCCCTCGAGATCCTTCAGCGCCTCGAAGATGCGGTCGTCGGCCATGGCGGTGTGCACGATGCAGTCGGGCTCGAGCGCCAGCAGTCCCTCGATGTCGCTCGTTGCCGCCACGCCGAAGGTGCTGGTGAGCCCAGCCAGCTCACCGGCATCGTGGCCCACCTTGTCGGGGTTCGATACGTAGACACCGACAAGCTGGAGGTCGGGATGCGCGTGGATTCCCGCCAAGGAATGGCGACCAACGTTGCCGGTACTCCACTGCACGACGCGATACGCCATGGTCAGGCTCCTTCGGGTCGGGGCGGCCGTTTAGAGATCGGGGAGTGGGAATTCGAGGTTCGGCGACTGCAGGCCGCCGTCAACCTCGATGATCTTGCCGGTGACATACGCGCCGGCTGGGGACACCAGGTACAAAATCGCTGAGGCGATGTCATCGACATGCCCGAGACGCCGCAATGGTGTCGCGTCCTCCATGGCGGTGCGGAGCTCGTCGCTCGACATGACGATGTCGAGCGCCGAGGTTGCGGTCGACCCGACGCCGATGGCGTTGACGCGAATCCGGGGCGCCAGATCGCGCGAGGCCAGCCGGGTGTATTGCTCGAGCGCACCCTTGACGGTCCCGTAGCCGACGTAGCCGCGCCCGGCGACGTGTCCCATGACGGACGAGATGCTGACGATGGCTCCTCCCGGGTGGTCGCCTTCGAGCATGCGGGGCACGGCGGCCCGGATCAGTGCATGGCCGGCGGAGACGTTGAAGCGAAAAGCCTCCTCCAAGAAGCGCGGCGACGTGTCGAGCAGAGGTCGCGGCATGGTGCCACCCATGTTGTTGACGATGATGTCGAGGCGGCCGAACTCCGTGAAGGCCGTCTCGGCGAGGGAGGTCATGAGATCGAAATCCGTCAGATCCCCCGGAACGACGACAGCCGCGGCGTCCGACGGCTTCGACCTGTTTGGCCACGGTGCGCAACTGATCCTCCGTGCGGGCAGCCAGCACGACATCGGCACCCGCCTCGGCCAGCGCCACTGCGGTGGCGGCGCCGATGCCGCGCCCGCTGGCGGTGACGATTGCTGCTTGGCCCGTGACGAGGAATCGATCGAGGATCATCCGGCGAATGTACTTGGCCCTCTCGCGTGCCGCGGCCAGCGATGCGGCACGGCTCGATTAGGTCGCGCCTTTCGTGTCCTCCCCGGCGGGCGGAGCCGAACCGATCCGCGCCACGAGGTTGTCCCAGCCCATCTGGTCTTCGAGGACAGGAAAGGGCTTCGGCATCACTTTGGCCTTCACCTCCTCGGGCAGGCTCAGGTCGCCGCCGGTGTGCCCGACGCTAAACACGCGTTCGGGTCGGGCGCGTCCGATCATGGCACGGCCCCACCGCCACAACGCGGTGAAGCGTGAGCCGAACCCGTTGAGGAATGCCAGGTGCACGAACATCCAGACGATGAATCCCGGGAAGCCGCTGAGATGCAGCCCCTTGACGCTGACCATGGCCTTGAAGCGGCCGATGGCGGCAGCGCTCCCGAGGTCGCGGTACTTGAACGGAACGCTCTCACCTCCCTTCAGCCGCCGTTTGATGGTGTTGGCGGCGTGGAGCCCTCCCTGCATCGCCACCTCGCAGACGCCGGGAAGGTTGTCCAGGGTCGCCATGTCGCCGATGGCGAAGACTTCCGGGTGGCCGGGCAGGCTGAGGTCAGGGAGGACGGCAATCCGCCCGGCGCGATCGGTCTCGGCGCCCGTGGCCTCGGCGAGTAGCCCGGCCAAGGGCGAAGCCTGGACGCCTGCGGCCCAGATGACGGTGCCGCAGTCCACGCGGCCCGTCGTGCCCTCCGCACCTTCGGTGTCGACGCCGAACGGATCGACGCCGACGACGCGCAGACCCATGCGCAACTCGACGCCCATCCTCTCGAGCTCTTTGCGGGCGCGGCCCGAGAGCTCGCCCCCGAAGGTCGCGAGCGGCTCCTTACCACCATCGACCAGGATCACGCGAACGGTGGATGGATCGATGTTGCGGAAATCCTTGGTGAGGCTGCGGTAGGCGAGCTCGCGGATCTGACCTGCCAGTTCCACGCCGGTCGGGCCGCCGCCGACGATGACGAAGGTCATCCAGAACCCCTGCAGCGCCTTGTCGGAAAGGTTCTCGGCAATCTCCGAGCGCGCCATAGACGCGGCGACGGAGCTCCATGGCGTCGTCGATCGTCTTCATGCCGGGGGCGATCATGGCGAACTCGTCGTGACCGAAGTAGGACTGCCCAGCTCCGGCGGCGACGATCAGGCTGTCGTATCGGTACTCGGAGACTTCACCCGGCAGCGATGTGGTGTGGACGATGCGTCGCTCCAGATCGAAGCCGGTCACCTTGGACAGGACGACATTGACGTTCTTGCGGCGACGCAGAATGTGCCGCAGCACGGGGGAGATTGCACCTGGGGACAGGATGCCGGTGGCCACCTGGTAGAGCAGCGGTTGGAACAGGTGGTGATTGCGCCGGTCGATGAGGGTGATGTCGAGGTCGGACGCTGCGAGCAGGCGGGTGGCGGGCAGGCCGCCGAAGCCGCCGCCGATCACGACGACGCGGTGGCGCAATGGTGTGCTCACGACGGCTCCTTTCGCAGAGCGATGGCCCGCCCCCAGGGTACGACGTTCCCGTAGGGCAAGGCCCCCTCAGCACGACCCTCGGTCAGGTGCTCGCCGACTCCGCTCGCGAGGGCCTTCTCAGAGCGGCGGCACCGCGGCACGCTCGGACTCAATGAGCCGGCCGACTGCGTCGATCAGCGCCAGATGGGTGAAGGCCTGGGGGAAGTTGCCCAGGTGTTCACCAGTCGCAGCATCGATCTCCTCTGCGTAGAGCTGGAGCGGTCCGGCGAAGGCCAGGAGCTTCTTGCACAATGCCCGAGCACGATCCTGTTCGCCGATCATGGCGAGGGCCGTGACCAGCCAGAAGGAGCAGATGGTGAACGTGCCTTCTTTCCCCTCGAATCCCGTGTCGGTGGAGTCCACCCTGTAGCGGAGGACCAGCCCGTCTTCGGTCAGCTCGTCGGCGATGGCGAGCACCGTGGCCCGCACCCGCTCGTCGTCCGCCGGTAGGAACTCCAGGATCGGGATCAACAAGAGGGAAGCGTCCAACTCTTCGTTGCCGTAATGCTGTCGGAAGCGGCCCTTGGCGTCGATGCCCCGGTCCAGGATCTCGGCCTTCAGCCCGTCGGCGGCCTTCTGCCACTTTTCTGCCCGCTCGTGGTCCTGTCGGACCCTCGCCATGTCGGCGCCGCGATCCATTGCCACCCAGCACAGGACCTTGGAAGCGGTGAACTGCTGGGGCTCGCCCCGGATCTCCCAGATGCCCTGGTCAGGGTCGCCTGCGTGGGTGATGGCGGACTCGACGAACCCGGCCACGCCTTCCCAGACGGGCTTGACGATCTGGGCCGCGCCCTGCCTGAGATGAATATCGACGGCATCGAGCATCATGCCCCAGACATCGTTCTGGTGCTGGTCCCAGGCGCCGTTGCCCACCCGCACCGGCCGGGAGCCACGCCAGCCCGACAGGTGGTCGAGCGTGGACTCGGTGAGGTCCTTTCGGCCATCGATTCCGTACATGATCTGCAGCTCGAAGTCGCTGCCTCCCCCCGCAACCGCCTCGAGGACGAAGGCAAAATACTCGAGCGCTTCCCAGTCGAACCCGATCCGATACAGCGAACGCAACATGAATGACGAGTCGCGGATCCATGTGTAGCGATAGTCCCAGTTCCGCGCGCCCCCGGGGTCTCGGGGAGGGACGTGGTGGCGGCCGCCATGATGGCGCCGCTGGGGGCGTAGCTCAAGCCCTTGAGCGTCAGTGCACTCCGCTCCATGTAGCTACGCCACGGATGGTCGGGGAAGGTGCCATTGGAGAGCCAGTCCCTCCAGTAGCTGACCGTCGACCCGAGCTGAGCCTGTGCCTCGTCCAGGTCAGCGGGTTGGCCGCCGGCCCACGACAGCGAGATGAATGCGCTCTGGCCCTTGTCCAGCGTCGTCCGTCCATAGCATCGGGCTCCCGCCGCCCCGAGACGGAGAGAGGACGTGATGGTGAGCTTGGGGTCACCGACCGGCGGGCAGCAGGTCATGACCTCGTAGCCGTCGCCCTCGTATTCCCACGCGCCGGTCTGGGCCCCGTACTCGAACACGGGCACGGCGTTGACGACGACTTCGACGTGGCCCTCGATGCACGTGGCCAGCCGTAGGAGGGTGCCGCTGGCGGCGGAATCTCCGGGGGAACGCCGGTAGTCGGCGCGCCGACTCCCGTCCGATACGGGCTGCACTACAAGCATGTCCTGCACGAGGAGCCACCCGCTGGGGGTATGCCAGGTCGTCTCCAACACCATGGTCCCGGGTATGTAGCGCCGCTGGTGCGGGACGTGGGTGCTCATCGGTGCGAACCGGAAGTTGCCGGCGGTGCGGTCCAGGATGGCGCCGAAGATGCTGGGCGAGTCCGGCCGGGGAAGGCACAACCACTCGACGGAGCCGTCGGGAGCCACGAGGCAGTTGTTCTCGCAGTCCGAGAGGAACCCGTAGTCGGCGATCGGGGGGAAACTTTCAGCCAGACTTACTTCAGCGTCGTCGGTCACAACCCAATCGTACGGACTCTGACCGGGTTCGGCATCATCGGGATGGATTGTTCTGCAACGCTCGAAGCGCCGGAATGCCCGGGAAGTGACCATGAGGTAACCCGGCGAGTGACGATTGGGTAAAGCGTGGGGTGATTTCGGCGGCGAAGGATCGGATCATCGATCGCTTTCGGTCGTCCCGCTCGGTACGGTAGGACGTCTATCGAGACAGCGCCCTGGGCGGGCGCGCCTGGAAGGTGCACATGACTGACGAACTGCAGGGCAAGGTCGCAATCGTGACCGGAGGCAACACGGGCATCGGCAAGGCGGTGGTGCTGGCTCTCGCAGAGCAGGGTGCGAGCGTCGTCATCGACTACGTCTCCAACGAGCAGGCCACCGAGGATCTCGAGCGCAAGATCGCCGACCTCGGGGAGGTGGCGACCGCAGTGGAGGCCGATGTCTCCAAGGTCGAGGACCTTCAACGGATGATCGATACGGCGGTCTCCGCCTATGGACGACTCGACATCATGGTCAACAACGCCGGCATCGAGACTCGCACCTCCGTTTTGGACACAACCGAGGATCAGTACGAAAAGGTCCTCGCCATCAATTTGAAAAGCGCATTCTTCGGCACCCAGTTGGCGGCCAAGCAGATGATCGCTCAGGGTCAAGGCGGCCGTATCATCAACATGACGTCGGTCCACGAGGACTGGCCCATGGCCGGCAACACGGCCTACTGCCTTTCCAAGGGCGGCATGCGCATGCTGACCCGGACGGCCGGCGTCGAGCTGGGACCGCACAACATCTGTGTCGTCGGCGTCGGTCCCGGCGCGGTGGACACCCCCATTAACGCGCAGACGGTCGCGAACCCC
Source organism: uncultured Acidimicrobiaceae bacterium (assembly GCA_963850185.1). Taxonomy (GTDB): domain Bacteria; phylum Actinomycetota; class Acidimicrobiia; order Acidimicrobiales; family RAAP-2; genus Bog-473. Next base: position 192,459 of record CAWKKE010000006.1, on the reverse strand, counting down.
GCCGCCCTGGCCGCGCTCAACAAGTCGATCCCGCTCGGCCGTCTGGCCGAGCCCGGGGGAGATCGCGTCGGTGGTGGGGTTCCTCGCCGGCCCCGGTGCCGGCTACGTCACGGGGACGACGATCTTCGTCGACGGGGGCATCATGCAGAACGGCCCCGGTCTCTGACCAATGGCAGACGACATGCTGATCATTGCCGGGACCTTCACGGTGGACCCGGACCGGCGCGCCGAGTTCCTCGAGAGCCGACGCGAGTCGATCGGGATCTCTCGAGGTGAGCATGGCTGCCTGCAGTACGCCATGAGCGCCGACGCCGTCGATCCGTCGCTCGTGCGCCTCTTTGAGATGTGGTCTTCTCCAGAGGATCTCCAGGCCCACCTGGAACGCGTCCGATCTGCGCCTCCAGCCGAGGGCGGCGTACCCGTCCTCGCTCGCGACATGAAGATCTACGCGGGAGCGAAGGAGCGGGCCTTCGGCGCATAGTCCGCAGGGTCGCACACCTCAGGACGGTCCGATGATCAGGTCTCGACCGGCGCCGTCGGGGTGATGGTCGCGTCGTCGCCTCCGACCTTCGGCATCGCGAGACGATGGCGGAAGACCTTGTAGCTCCAGGCCTGGTAGACGAGCACGGCCGGGACGAAGATGGCCGCAACCACGGTCATCACGCGCAGCGTGTAGGACGGGCTGGCTGCTGTGTGGATGGTGAGTGTGTAGGCGGCGTCGGTCGACGAGACCATGACGCGGGGGTAGAGCTCGGTGAAGAGCGTGCCGACCGATGCTCCGATCCCCAGCAGGGCGCCCAGGAAGGCCCATCCCTCGGCCCTCTCGCGCGCAGCCCAGGCGGCGCCGATCACCGCCAGGAGCGCGAATGCCTCTATCGGCCGAGGGACGAAGCCGTTGCCGAGCCCGACATGGATCCAGGTCATGAATCCGAAGGTCACCACGATGGCGACCCCTCCGATAGCCACGGCCGCTTTCTGAGCTCGGGCGTGCAGTTCCCCGGTGGTCTTCAACAGTAAGAACGTGGACCCCTCGAGCAGCGAGAGGACCACCAGCGTGAGCCCGGTCCACAGGCCGAACGGCGTGAGAAGGCCGAAGAAGTTGCCGGTGAACTGCTGCTGGCCGTTGATCGGGAGCCCGTGCAGCAGGTCGCCGAGCGCGACGCCGACCAGGAATGGGATCAGAGCGCTCCCGACGGTCAGCCCCCACCGCCAGAACGACCGCCAGCGCGGGTCGTCGAACTTGCGCTGGTACTCGAAGGAGAGACCGCGCACAATGAGGGCGACGAGGAGCAGCACCATGGCGAGGTAGAGGCTCGAGAACATGGTGGCGTACCAGGCCGGGAAGGCGGCGAAGATGACGGCGCCGGCCACGATCAGCCATACCTCGTTGCCGTCCCATGTCGGGCCGATGGTGTTGACAAGGACGCGCCGCTCCAGGTCGCTGCGGCCGAGGAAGGAGTGCAGCATGCCGACGCCGAAATCGAACCCCTCCAGAATGAAGAAGCCGACCCAGAAGATCGCATCGATGATGAACCAGAGGTCGCCGAGTGTCATGAGGGCCTCCTAGTAGACGAGCGCCGGCTCGTCCGTGTCGGACGTGTCGGCACCGGCGGGTGGGCCGCCGTCGGTCAGCTTGGCAATGGGGTCGTGGTCGAGCGGCTTGCGTCCGAATCGGATCATCATCCAGGTGTCGGCGACGCCGAAGGCGACGAAGATCAGGTAGAAGACGATGAGCGAGATCCAGATGTCGGTCGCGGAAACAGACGGGGACACCCCGCTCGCGGTTTTCATGAGGCCTTGGACGATCCAGGGCTGTCGACCGCTCTCGGTGAGCATCCAGCCCGCGGTGTTGACCAGGAAGGGCACGATCACCACCCAGGGCGCAATGCGTAAGAACCAGCGCGCCGTGAAGAGCTTGCGCCGATAGAGAAGCCAGGCGCCCCACAGTGCGAAGGCCATGAGCAACGACGCGAGATATGCCATCGTCCGCATCGACCAGTACTGGATGAAGACGTTGGGGACGTAGTCTCCGGGGCCGTATTCCTTCTGGTACTCCGCTTGCAATTGATTCATTCCCTGCACCTCTCCGTCGAGGTGGTTGGTGGCCAGGATGGAAAGCAGGCCGGGGATGCTGATGATCTGCGTCGGGGTCTCGTCATTGGGGCCGCCGCCGATCTGAGCCAGGGAGAACGAGCACCGCGACGTACATGTGTTCCAGAGCGCCTCGGCTGCCGCGATCTTCATCGGTTGATACGTGCCCTCAATGACGCCGAGCTCGCTGCCTACGAACATGTTCAACGGCGTCGTCAGGAGCAGCAACACGAGAGAGATCACGGCGGTCCGGCGGAAGGCGGAGACCTCGTTGTGCTTGCGCAGCTGCCAGGCGGAGACCCCGAGCATGATCACGGCTCCAGTGACCAGCGAGGCCAGCACGACATGAGTGAAGCTCCAGAGGAACACCGGGTTGGTGAAGAGGGCGAAAATGTTGGTGAGCACGGGCTCGCCGGCGCTGTTGAGCTTGTAGCCGACCGGATGCTGCATCCAGGAATTGGCCGCCATGATGAACGCGGCCGACAGCACGGTGCCTCCCGCCACCGTCCAGATGCAGGCCAGGTGGGCCCGCTTGGAGAGGCGGTTCCAGCCGAAGATCCAGAGGCCGAGAAATGTCGACTCCAAGAAGAAGGCGCCGAGGCCCTCGAAGGCCAGCGGGCCGCCGAAGACGTTGCCCACGAGCTTCGAATAGACGGACCAGTTCATACCGAACTCGAACTCTTGAATAAGCCCGGTCACCACGCCGATGGCGACGTTGATGAGCAATAACGTCCCGAAGAAGCGGGCGAGGCGTAAGTAGGTCTCGTCGTTGTTGCGGTACCAGCCGGTTTGCAGCAGGGCCACGAGGAAGGCCAGGCCGATACTCACCGGCACAAACAGGAAGTGGTAGATGCTGGTGCTGCCGAATTGCAGGCGGGCGAGGTCCAGGCTGCTCACGGTTGTTCGCTCCCTTCGATGATGGCGGGTGTCCGGCGCCCGGACGTCTCGGGTCTCCGCACGGGTTCCTCTTGCCGGTCGTTCAGCCGCTCCTCCCACCAGAGGCCCGCATAGCGCCCGCCGGCCACGAGGAGCTCCTCGTGGGTGCCCCGTTCCGCGACCCGTCCCCCGACGAGGACGACGATCTCGTCGACCCGCTCCAGGCCGGTCAAGCGGTGCGTGATGAGCAGGGTCGAGCGGCCTTTCGTAAGAGCGAGCAGGTCGGCGGTCAGTGCGTCCGCCGCCGCGGGATCGAGGTGCTCGCCCGGCTCGTCGAGTACCAGGACGGGGAAGTCCGCCAGCAGAGCGCGGGCGACGGCGACCCGCTGGCGCTGTCCCCCCGACAGGCGTGTGCCCCGCGGCCCCACCGACGTGGCGAGGCCGTCGGGGAGTCCGGCCAGCCATCGGCCCAAACCGACGCGGCCGAGGACGTTCACGAGGTCGTCATCGGTGGCGGAACGCCGTCCCACCCGGAGGTTCTCGGCCAGCGTAGTTTCGAACAGGTGAGGGTTTTGCTCGACCAATCCCACGACTCGGCGCACGTCGTCAGCGGCAAGGCGCTCCATCGACACCCCGTCCAGCGTCACCTCGCCCGCATCGGCCGGCAGGAACCGAACCAGCACATCTGCCAACGTCGACTTGCCGGCGCCGCTCGGGCCGACCAGGGCGACCCGCCGCCCGGGGCTCAGCTGCAGGTCAACCCCACGAAGGGCGGCGCGCCCGGCGCCCGGGTAGGTGGCCCAGACGCCCTGAAGGACCAGCCTGTGCGGATCGTCGCCCAGGGCGACGGGAGTCATCGGGTCGTTGATCACCACTGGCGCATCCATGGCCTCGAACACGCGGGCCGCCGCGACACGTGAGCGCTGGAGGGCCTGGGCGGCCGCGGGAAGCGGCGAGGCCAGCTCGAATGCGGCCAGCGGGACAAGCGCGAGGACGGCGAGGAGCGCGCCGTTCAACGAGCCATCGTGCGTGGCCCCCACGCCGAGCGCCAGGGCGCCCCAACTGGCCAGCCCGGCCAGCGCCGTCGTGAGTGCGAGCCCGAGGCCGGTCGTGCGCGCCCCGTGGCGCGCGATCTGGCGCAACCGACCGTCGGACTCGTGAATGCGGTCCAGCTGCCCGCCCAAGGCACCCATGACCAGCAGCTCGGGTGCGCCTTCGAAGAGATCGACCACGCTTGCTGTGAGCTCGCCGCGCTCGGTGGCTTGCCGGGACTCCTCGCGGCGAGCCAGGCGCCCGGTCAACCAGGGCACGGCCGAGCCCGAGAGGAGGAGAGCGATCAGCAGCACGACGCCGGCCTGCGGGAGGAACCACCACAGGACCGCTACGGTGCCCGCTCCGACAAGCACGGCCACGAGGAACGGTTGCAGAACCCGCAGCACAACGTCCTGCAGCGAGTCCACGTCGTCGACGAAGCGAGCCACAAGGTCGCCGCGCCGGAAGACGGGGATCCCCGCAGGTGCCACCGCTTCGAGCCGCTCGAAGACACGCACGCGCAGGTCCGCCAGCACCCCCAGCGCGGCGTCGTGACCGACCAATCGCTCGCCGTAGCGAAGGAACGCCCGCGACAGCCCGAAGAACTGCACGCCGACGATGGCCAGAGTGAGCGAGGCCTCCGAAGGGCGTTGTGCCGCCCGGGAGATCAGCCAGGCCGAGGTGCCCATGAGGGCGATTGACGCGCCGATCGCCCCGGCGCCCAGGAGCGACGCCTCGGCCAACCGTCGGCGGGCCGCCCGGGCAATCCGGAGGGTCCGTGCGAGGCCGGCGCGCTTCTCGCTCACGACGCCATCTCCACCGGTGTCGGCAGCTCCACGACGCGGTCGGCCAGTGCGGCGAGCGCGGGCCGGTGGGCCACAATCACCGCGGTGCGGCCGGTCACCAGGCGCCGCACGGCTGCGAGCACGTCGGCTTCCGTCTCGCCGTCGAGACTGGCCGTCGGCTCGTCCAGGAGGAGGAGCGGAGCGTCACGCACGAACGCCCGGGCGAGGGAGACGCGCTGGCGCTCGCCGGCCGACAGTCCGCCCCCTCCGTCGCCGAGCAGGGTGTCCGGACCTTGCGGCAGCCTGTGGACGACGTCGGCCAGTCCGGCGGCTTCGAGGGCGGAGTCCACGGCCGCATCGGAGGCCTCAGGGCGGCCGAGCCGAACGTTGTCGGCCACCGACCTGGCGAACAGGTGAGGTCGCTGGGGTACCCAGCCGATGCGGCTGCGCCAGTCGTCGAGATCCAGGTCGGCGAGATCCACGCCGCCGAGAGACACCGATCCGGCGTCGGGAAGGCGCAAGCCGAGGATCACCGCGAGGAGCGTCGATTTGCCGCATCCGCTTGCGCCGGTCACGGCCACTGTCTCGCCGGGAGTGACGATGAGCTCGGCCCCATCGAGTGCCGGGAGACGCCGGCCGGGGTAGGTGATCTCCAGGCGGCGGATGCTGATCGCGGTGCCGGTCGCCGTGGTGTCGCCGCCGGTCGGAGTACTGGTCGGCTGCTCCAAGAGCGTGAAGATGTCCTGTGCAGCCTGTATCCCGTCCGCGCTGCCGTGATAGTTGGCGCCCAATGCCCGGAGCGGCAGGTAGGCCTCTGGGGCAAGGACGAGGACGAAGAGCGCGTCGCGGAAGGACATGTCCCCGCCGAGGAGACGCAAGCCGACGGCCACCGCGACCAGCGCCACAGACACGGTGGCAAGGAGCTCAAGAACAAGAGATGACAGGAACGTCAGGCGCAGGGTGGCGAGTGTGGTGGCGCGGTAGCGGTCGGTGACGTCGGCAATCGCCCGGGCCTGGGCCCTGGCCCGACCGAAGACCTTCAGGGTTGGCAGCCCAGCGACGACGTCGAGGAAATGGCCGGCCAGCTTCTGCAGGGAGCGCATGCGGGCCATCGTCCGATCCCTCGTGGTGGCTCCCACAAGGACCATGAAGATCGGGATCAGGGGCAAACTGACTGCGATCAGTACGGCACTGACCCAGTCCGCCCCGGCGACCACGGCGATGACTGCGATCGGGACGATGACGGCGAGAAACAGCTGAGGAAGGTACCGGGCGAAGTAGCCGTCGAGCGCATCGATTCCCGTCGTCAGCAGCGTGCTCAGTCGCCCCGTCTCCGATCCCTCCAGCCCGGCTGGACCGAGCGCCGCCACGTGCTCGGCGGCGGCGCTTCGCAGTTCGGACTTCGCCGATGCCGACGCGCGGTGTGCGGCACGCTCAGCGCCCCAGGCCAGCCCCGATCGCCCGCTGATCACGGCCAACAGGGCCAGCAGCGTGCCGCGGAGAGAGCCCAGGGTCTGGTGATGGAGGAATGCGCCGGTCACGATGTGTGCGATCAACCACGCCTGAGCGATCAACAGGAGGGAGGTCAACCCCCCGATCGCGATGGCCAGGACGAGGAATCGGCGCGTGGCATGCGCGTAGTGGAGCAGTCGTGGGTCCAGGGGGCCACCCCGGCGCGTGGGGGGAGGATGCTCTTTGGTCGCCCGCGCTGTTGCGTCCACTGTGGCTCCAGTTTTGTACGCCGGGGTCGCCATAACGCGAATGTCTCCCGAGGTGTCCTTGACGCCGTGACCCGGGCGCACCAGGGTGACGCTGTGGCGCGCACCCTCACCAACACGGACACGGCGCTGCGCCACTGCTGGCATCCGGTGGCCCGTTCCGGGGATGTCACGGACCAACCGCACGCGGTCGTGCTGCTGGGAGAACCCTGGGCCCTGTACAGAGCGGATGGCGTCATCCGGGCGGTCGTCGACCGTTGTCCCCACCGGCACTGCCCTCTGACCCTGGGCCGCTGCGAGGACGGCATCCTGCAGTGCGCCTATCACGGGTGGCGCTTCGACAAGGACGGTCGTTGCATGGAGATTCCGGCGCTGGGCGACGGGGCGACGGTGCCCCCGGCCGCCCGACTGGCGCCGGCCGCGGCCGTGACCGAGGCCCATGGCATTGTGTTCCTCGCCCCCGCGTCCCCCATCGCTCCCCTTGGTGCGATCCCGGAGTCGGGGGACTCTTCGTTCATGGAGGGTCGGCTCCCGACACTTCGGGCCCGCGGGTCGGCCGGTCTGCTGGCCGACAACTTCCTCGATATCGCCCATTTTCCCTTCGTCCACAACGGAACGTTCGGCACGGACGAGGCGACGGAGGTCTTCCCGTTCGCGACGGCCCGCGACGGATGGTCCTTCACCGCTGCCTATGAGCACCCCTTTGCCCACCGCGAGGACCCCGGCGTCGCGGCTGGCCTGAGGCCGCTGGTGCAGACCAGGCGCCTCACCTACCGGTTCAGCGCACCGTTCCACCTCAGGCTCCGTATCGACTTCGTCGAAGCCGGCGGCTCAAACGTCATCGGCTTCTTCATTCAGCCGGAGACGGAAGAGACTTGTAGGCTGTTCACGACCTTGTGGCGCAACGACCTCGATGGCGACGAGGCCCGTATGACCGAGGCGGTTGCTTTCGAGCTCGAGGTGTTGCGTGAGGACCTCCGGATCCAGGAGGCCTATCACGAGCTGGCGCTCCCGTTGGACCCCACCGCGGAGGTCCATACCAGAGCAGACCGTGCCACCTTGGAGTTGCGTCGGGTGCTGGGCGATCTGGTGGCGGCAGTGGATGCGGGTCGCTCGTGACGGCCGTGACCGTCGTCGATCATCCCGTCCTGGAACACCGGCTCGCCCAGCTACGCGATCGCCGGACCGGCAGCGACATCTTCCGCCAGCTGACGTCCGAGGTGTCGGGCCTCCTGGCGTATGAGGCGCTGCGCGACCTCGGCACAGACGATGTGGCGGTCGACACGCCGGTGGCCGGCGCCGTGGCGGCACGACGCGTGAACGAGGTGGTGCTGTTGGTGCCGATCCTGCGCGCCGGGCTCGGCATGGTGCAGGCGATCCAGGAGATAGTGCCATTGACCGAGGTGGCACACGTTGGCCTGCGCCGGGACGAGGCGACGTTGCTGTCCGAGGTCTACCTGAATCGCCTGCCCGGCAATCTCATGGGCAGGCGGGTCTTGGTGTGCGACCCCATGCTCGCGACCGGGGGATCCCTCGGTCAGGTGTGCGAGCTGGTGCGCGAGCGCGGCGCGGCCGAGATCATCGCGCTGTGCATCCTGGCCTCCGAGCCGGGCCTCGCCACCTTCGGAGCCGATCACCCGGGTGTGCGGGTCTATTGCGCTGCCGTGGACCCGGAGCTGAACGACGCGGGCTTTATCGTGCCTGGGCTGGGAGACGCCGGAGACCGTCTCTTCGGGCCGCCCGATTGACGGTCAGGAGTGGATGGTGCGCGATACTCGCCGAACGAACACCGCGAGTGTGGCCGGTGAACCGACGTGCGTCGCTTGAGGAGGCTCCATGCCCGATACCGTTTTCCTGCCCGACCGCATCGAGGTCACTCGGCCCATCCCTGCGTCTCCTTCCGCCATCTTCGACATCGTGCGCAGCCCCGCCGGTCATGTGGCCATCGACGCTTCCGGGATGTTGCAGGACTTCACCGGCGAATCGGCCGAGAAGGTTGGTGACAGGTTCGTCATCCATATGGACCGCGAGTCGCTCAATGACTTCCCTCTCGGCAAGTACGACGTGACGGTGAACATCATCGTCTTCGAGCCCGACGAGGAGATCGCGTGGGATCTCGGGCCGGACATCCCGATTCCGCACTTCTATGGGTACCGGCTGGAACCCGGTGAGGACGGGCTCACGAACGTCACGTCCTACTACGACTGGTCCAAGGTAGAAGAGGACCACAAGGAGCGGTTCCCCATCGTGCCGGATTCGGCCCTGCGCGCCACTCTGGGCATTTTGGAACGAACGGTTCGAAAGGGCCTCTAGCCTTCCCAACCGGGGGGAGTCGTCGATCTGGGAAGAACCAAACCGAGCGGCATGGAGAGCATGGAGCAGGCCGCGAGTTGTGGCGGAGTTGGGTGAAAGGATCCATTCGTAGGGATGTGCTTTCGCGGGCCCATTCGTATTCTTGGGTGCATTATGGAAAACGAAGCGATTGCATTGGCGACCAAGCTGCTGGTCAAGGCACAAGGCACCAACTTCGATGCCGAAGCTGCCGCCCTGATGGGACGGGCGTACCGACTGCTGGCTGCGGAGCTCAATGCCTATGACGACAAGGCTGCGACGGCTGGGGTGGCGCGGAAGCGGGAACGTCGTCAGCTCCGCGATCGGAGAGCGACGCCGGGCCCGCCCCTTTCGGACGCGTCCTGCGCGAGAACAGAGCCCACCTCGGTCGGCAATCGTTGCCGCAGCTGGATCGACCTCGCACCGGGGAGCCGAATCGACCTGAGGATGTGAAGCGGCGCCACGGACGCCAGTACCCAGTTGTGCTGATAAGGCCCCGCACGCCCGACGACATGGCTGACCCTGTCGAGTTGGCCACGACTGTGCGCGCCATCGATCACTATCCGGTGCATCTCTCCGACGAGGACCTTGCTCGGTTCCTCACTCGCCCGATCCCCTTGGCGGCCTGGGTGGCCGAATTCGCTGGACGGCCGGTCGGTCACGTCGCGACGAACTCGCGTTCGAACCGACCGGTGATGGATGTGATCCAAGCAGCCGGCATCACAGGCGATTTCGTCGTTCCTGCGCGACTTCTGGTGGAGCCCGGCGTGCGGAGAACCGGTATCGCCACGCAGCTTCTCGAACAGGCCGGAGTCTCGATTGCCGCCCTGGGTCGGAGACCCGTGCTCGACGTGGTTGTTTCCTCGCCCGCCGTGGATCTCTACCGGAGTGCCGGATGGAGGGAACTCGGAACGGCGACCATTCGGATTCCCTGCCGGACCGTCTCCGAAGAGGTCTTCGCCTCACCCGACTGAGTCGCACCAGCTCGCATTGGTCGTTGCGTCCGTGAATTCAAGTCAATCGGGAGATTGGACGACACAGATTGAAGGGCCTGTCGCGTCCGCGAGTACGCGGCGCCGTATCTGGAGGATGGACGATGGAGGATCGGAGACGTGTGCAACGCCAGTCCACTGTGTGGATGGGTTTTTGCCATGTCGAAGGCGAGTCCTCGGGGAATCCCGATGACGAGTCGTCCCGTCTGTGGCGCGGCTGCGGGGTCTTCGACTTTTCGACGCTCGGCGTGGGGATGGATTTTCGCCATCACGACCCGGCCGCCGTCGTGGGCCGTCGCATGTCGGTGCGTCTTTCGGTCGGCGAGTCCATCGACATCGCCTTCACCGGTGTGGTGCGGAACGTGAAAGCCGGCCCCGATGGGATTGTGCGGGCAGGCATGGAGTTCGTTGGTCTTTCCGAGGATGAGCTCTACATCGTCGATCTGCTCGAACTCGGATCGCTGAGCACTCCCGCCGTCTGACCGGGGCTCAAGCAGGCGAGGCAAGCACGACTGAGAGGGCAGTGTCGCCCTCCCAGCCGCAGCGCTGGAGCAGCACATGGGCCTCGTCCTGGCTGAAGCTCGACCGCGCGTCTTCGCCAAGCGCGGCAACACGGGCTTTGAACTCAGGTGACCCGCCGCGAGAGATCGACACCGCCAGCAGGCTTGCCGGCGCTGCCCGCGCTCGAAGAGCCGTGAGCAGCGTGACGATGACCTGTTCCGGTAGGTAGATCAACAGGCCTTCGACCAGGAAGAGGGTGACGGCGTCGGCGTCATGTCCGGCGGCGGCAAGCGCTGCGCCCACGTCGTCGACCGCGAAGTCTGCTGCGGCATACGCAACGTCCGTCACGTCGGCATTCATGTCTTCGAGGATGCGTCGCTTGTCGGCCTGGGTCGACGGGTGGTCGAGCTCAATGAAGCGAACGCCGGGCGTGCGGAAGCGGAGGGCCCGGCAGTCGTATCCGGCGGCGACGACCACAATCTGCCGGACTCCCGCCTCGAGGGCCTGCAGGGTGGCGCCGTCGAACCACTCGGTGCGGCGCTCGAGGAATTCGGCCATCGGGCTCCGGCGCTTGCTCGGGAAACGCTCGACGAGCTGGCGCTCTATTTCGCCATCACCCTCCGTCGTCACGGGCCGGTCCATGGTGGCCCGCACCTGAGCCACTGCTCTGGCGGTCGCCGACGGTGAACCATCTCGCATCGACGCAAACTAGCCCGGATGACGATGGGACCCGCCCCGGCGAGCCCGTGGTCCGCGGGAAGTGCCGCGGCACGTGACCGCGAGGAATCCGAATGTTCGGCGAGCAAGCGCACGTCAAGGACTTCAAATAGGCTCCGTGGGGAAGCAAGAGAGGTGGGAAGTGCTGGCTGCACTCTCTGAGATCGGACCCAACTTCGGACTGTTCATCGTGATCGGTGCGATGGCCGTCCCCGTGATGGCGATCATCGACGCGCTCTCGTGGCCCGCTTGGGCGTTCTATGGTGCGCGTTCCAACAAGAAGGCGTGGGTGATCGTTCTCGCTGGTGTCACAGTGTTGGGAATCGGTGTGTTCCTCGGCGCCTGGTATTTCCTGGGAGTGCGGCCGAGGGTGAAGCAGCACACGCGAGTCCGCTCGCACGAGGACGTTCGTGATGCCGACGACCCACCAACCAGATCAGGCTGTCTTCAGGTCGGTCCTCCCGGAGGACGTCGATTGGGAACCGTTTGCGGCGTTCCCGCCTTCGGCCTGCCTTGCCGTCCTGGTCGGTCATCCGTCGGAGCCCGGTCCGTACGTCGTCCGAGTCAAGGTGCCCGCAGGCGTGAAGCTCATGCCGCACAGACACGACGAGGACCGGGTCTACACGGTCATGTCCGGTGTTTTCTACATCGGTCGGGGCGAAGAGTTCGACGAGGAGAAGCTGGAGGCGTTTCCGCCGGGGAGCGTCGTCGTGCTTCCGGGCGACACGCCCCACTTCCACTGGGCAAAGTCAGGCGAATACGTCACCCAGGTCACGGCGATCGGGCCGATCAGCCTCCACTACGCCAACCCGCAAGACGACCCTCGCCACTGAACTCTCTCCTGGCGGAGTGTGAATCGGCGAGTTCGAAGCGACGGTGCCGCCGAGCCTCGCCTCCGTGGCCCTTTGTCCAGGCGGATCTCCGGGCTAGAGCCCGATGTCCTCGTGCCATACCTCGGGGCTGGCCGCGATGAAGTCACGCAACACCGCCACGCACTCTGCGTCGTCGAGCAGCACGACTCGGCAACCATGCTCGGCCAGCCACGTGTGGCCACCCTCGAAGTTGCGTGCCTCGCCGATCACCACGGTGCCGATGCCGAACTGGCGCAGCAGCCCGCTGCAATACCAGCACGGGGAGAGCGTGGTGACCATGACGCATTCGGCGTAGTCGCGCCGGCGACCGGCGCCCCGGAAGGCGGCTGTCTCGGCGTGCATGGAGGGATCGCCGTCCTGAACGCGCCGATTGTGGCCCCGGCCGAGCAGCGTCCCGTCGGCGTGAAAGAGGGCGGCGCCAATCGGAATGCCTCCCTCGGTGAGACCGTGGCGGGCCTCGGCGAGGGCGACACCGAGCATCTCGTGCACCAGCGCCTCACTGAGCGGCTCACCGGGGGACATATGCTCGGGAGGAAGAGTCATGTCCACGGCCGCCGATCGTACCTACACGACTACCGTCGGGAGCCAGGAGTTGGAGCTCCCGCTCGTGGCCCTTTCCGACCAGCTGACGATCGCGCTCCTCATCACGGTCGACCTCGGCGTGGCCTTTGCAGAGACGGCCGGGCGCGAGTTGGCCGAGCTGATGCGCCCCGCCCAGCCCGAGATCATCGTGTCCGTGGCCACCATGGGTATCCCCCTCGCCATCGAGGCCAGCCGCGCACTGGGCCTCGACGACTACGTAATCCTGCACAAGACCCCCAAGATCCACCTCGGCGAGACGTGGGCCGAGCCCGTCTACTCCATCACCACGGACACGCCGCAGCGCCTCCGGATGGATCCGGCCCGGGTCGACGTCGTCCGAGGCCGGCGGGTGGCTGTGGTGGACGACGTCATCTCCACCGGCGCCTCGCTGTCGTCCGCCCTGCGGCTGGTCCGCCGTCTGGACGCCGAGCCGGTCGTCATAGGGACCCTCATGACTGAAGGCGGCGGATGGAAGGGCGTGCTGGGCGACGACGCGGACCTGGTCCGCACCCTTGGAAGCATGCCGCTCTTCCATCTCGACACCACTGGCGGGCTCGTCGAAGACTGGGACTGACTGGGTGACCCCTCGGGTCAGGCGGCCGGCAGAAGCCCTTCTTCTCGAAGCAGGTGTTCCTGCGCGTCGGCCTCCCGGGACAGCTTGCTGTGCGCCAGGAGGAAGTAGACGGCACCGCCAACACCCATGCCAAAGAAGATGCTGAAGTCGGCTCCGTTGTTGTGGTACGTCACCTCGTTCAACCAATGGGGGAGTGTGAACGTGGCGGAAAGAGCCGAGATGGCGGCGAACATCCCGATCACCTGAGCGACAATGGCGGGCCAATAGACGCCGCCGGAGTTCCAGTACAACGATGTCGGACCGGTGTTCTGGAGCTCGCTCGGCACGTAACGGAAGCGACGCAAGGCCCAGTCAACCAGGAAGATGGCGACCCACGGCGCGATCCACACGATCACGACGTCGACAAAATCTTCGAGATACGTCGTGAACGACGAGCTGAAGATGGCGTACATGGTGATCCCCAACGCAATGACGCAGTCGATGAGCACGGCGTGGTATCGCTTGACGGGCAAACCGATGGCCTGCAACGTGATGCCCGACGAATACATGTCAAGGCTGTTGATGGCGAACAGCTGCACTATGGCGAAGATGAGGAAGATCACCACGAACCAGGCGGGAATGAAGCTCTGGTGTGCGAAAGGGAGAAGGCCACCCGAACCCGTGCCGATATCGAGCAGGAACGTCCCGACCACAGCGCCCAGGCTCATGATCAGGATTTCGGGCACTGCCGTCCCGAGGAAGATCCAACCCACGAGGCCCTTCTTTGAGGTGTCTGGAGGGCAGTAGCGCGTGTAGTCGTTACCGCACTCCGTCCAGCCGAGACCGCTCAGTGCGATCGTGAACGCCAGTCCGGCCAGGTAGAGCTGCCAGCCCGCTCCGTGGTGCACTGCGTTGAGTTGGGCATGAGGAATCGCGAAACCGAGAAGGATGGCGAACAGCACGACAAAGGGCACGACGAGCAGGCGCAACGTCTTGACGATGGCGGCGTGCCCAAGAAAGGGGAGGATTCCCTGAATGAGGACCGCCACGATCACCAGGATGACCTTGGCCGGGTCGCCCGGGTCGAGCCCGCCCTTGACCATCAGCACCAAGCTGGCTCCCACAATGAGGATCAGGCCCTCGACTTCGAACCCGATCTGGGTGATCCAGTTGAAGAAGGACATCGGCCGCGATCCGTTGGGCCCGAACGCCGCCCGGTTTATGGCAAAGACCGACGTGCCGGCGTCGGGGCCCTGAAGCGAGCACAGGCCGAGCAACAGGAAGGACAGGTTGCCGATGATGATGAGGGAGAGCGCCTGCGCAAAGGTGAACCCGAAGGTCATCAAGATGGCGCCGTAAATGAAGTACTCGACTTGGACACTGGCTCCAGCCCACATGCCGAAGATGTCCTTGGGCCGGGCCCATCGCTCACTGACAGGGATGAAATCGATCCCGTGTTGCTCGACGCGGAACGCATCCTGCACGTCGGGCTCGTGAATGACGGCCAGGTCCTCGGCGATCGCCATGCTCAGTACCTCCTCGTAGTCGCCTCCGCGGAGGCGTGGACCGCCCCGGGGAGGGGCGACCGGAGGGCGGGCCCCTGGCCCAGGCTGCCCCCCGGGCAGGCCCTTCGGTCTCGCGTCCACGCACCCACCTGTCAGGTCCGGAGCGCGTCCCTGGCGAGCTACCGAAGGTGTGTCGGCCCACACAATGTGTGAAGGCGGCCCTCCCGGTCAAGCGCGTGCTGTGAACGGCGCGTGAACGGCGACCGTCCGGCCTGTGGCGCCGGCAACCAGCGTGCAGGCTCGAAGGCCCGCCCCGCCTCCGCGGCGGCCATCACCTGCGCAGCTGCTCGGCGCCCGGCGTCAATGCCGGGTGCACTCCGGGCGAGCGCCCGATCTCAACCCTTGAGCCGCGCCCGCATGTAGTCGACAGCCTTGTTCTGCATGTCCCGGGCTTGCTGCTCAATGAAGCGCTCGACGATCGGACCGGCGCCGAAGATCTTCACGCGGGCGTCCAGAAGGAAGGTCTCGAGCGTGTTGTCTCCCTCGCGGGTCAGGGCGATGCGTCCTTCAATCTGGGTCTTGTTGGCCATGGTGCCCGGCGTCATGGTGAACGTTGTCGTCGTGGTGGCGGGTTCGTAGGTGCTCACCTCGGTCGTCACCACTTCGTCGCCGAAGATCTTGCGCACGGGGCCCGGCATGTTGGGCCGCTGCCCGTAGCGCAGCGTCCGTATCAGGCCGGTCGTCAGGTCCCCCTCCTGCGACACGATCTCCGCCGAGGTGGACCCGAGCGCATCCAGGTGCATGCGGACCGAGAACTCCGGGTCGTAGTAAAGGGCCCAGAAAGCCTCGGGTGCGCAGTCCCACGTGTAGTCGAGGGTCAGCTTCATGGCGCCAGGTCGAAGAGCATGTGGTGGCCGAGGTCACCGACGAGGTCGATCGTGATGTGCATGGTGGCGACCTCCCAGCGGCCGGCGCGTTGGACAAAGGTGTGCCGGTAACGCCCGGCGATCACGGGCTGCAGCGCCAGCTCGCCCGGAACCGCTTGCAACACCGTGAAGTAGGAACGGCTCGACGCCGTCTTTCCGTCATCGGCCACGTCGATCATGACGTTGGTCATCACGTGCTTGGTGCGGGGAGTCCCGTCCTCGTAGCGCCGGGTTGTCCGTGCGTACAGGGATGCGATGGCATCGCGCCCGGTCACCGCGTTCCCGAATCCTTCGAAGGTGAGGGTGGCGTGGGCGAAGACATCGGCCACCCCGGCGAAGTCGCCGGCGTCAATGCGCTCGGCGTAGGTGTAGATCAGCTTGGTGATCGCCTCGGACGCCGTCTCCTGCACGGGTGAGATTGTGGCACCTCTCAACCGCCGAGGAGGTGGCCCATGGTCCGGGCCAGCCGGCTCGGGCGTCCACGCCGGGACTCGCTGCGGTCAGCCAGCTTCATTGTCCACAGTCCGGCGTTGACGCCGAGCCAGCGCAGGGGCTCGGGCTCCCAGCGGGGCGACTCGTGCCCGACCCAAGGCAGATGGGTCAGCGGCGTGTCGGCCCCGGTGATCAGGTCAGCCAGCGTGCGCCCGGCCAAGTTCGTCGTAGACACCCCATCACCGACGTACCCTCCGGCCCAGGCCAGCCCGGTGGCGCGGTCGAGCCCCACAGACGAGTGCCAGTCCCGCGGAATGCCCAGCGGGCCACCCCAGGCATGGGTGAAGCGGGCGTCCGCCACCTCCGGGAAGAGCTCGGTCAACGTCCGGCGCAGCAGGTCGTGCACCGCAGGCTCGCGGTCGAAAGCGGGCGAGATTGTCGAGCCGAAGTGGTACGGGGCCCCCCGGCCCCCGAAGGCGATGCGGTCGTCCGCTGTGCGCTGCCCGTAAATGATCATGTGGCGGTGGTCGGCGAAGGTCGTCCGGTTCTCCAGCCCCGCCCGCGACCAGAACGCAGCGCTCAGGGGCTCGGTGGCCACCATGAGGGAGTACACCGGAACGATCTCGCGCTCGTGGCCGGGCAAGGTGGGCGTCCAGGCCTCGGTCGCGCGTACCACGATTTCTGCCCGCACGGTCCCGCCCCGGGTGTGCACGAAGGGCGGACCGCTGGCCTGGCCGGCGCGTATGTCGAGGACCTCGGTGTGCTCGTAGACCGTGATGCCACGGCGCTCAACCGCGTCGGCCAGGCCACGGGCCAGGAGTGCCGGCTGCAGAGCGGCGCAGTGCGGCGTGAACGTCGCACCGAGCGCGTCTGCCACGCCGATGAGGCGGTGCGTCTCCTCGGGGTCGAGCCAGCGCACGTCGTCCTCGCCGAAGCCGAAGGAGCGCGCCTCTTCGATCCCAGCGAGCGCCCGCACCCGCTGCGCCTCGCTGCGCACGACGTCCACCGAACCACCCTTGGCAAACTGGCAGTCGATGCCCTCGCTTGCCGCGCTCGCGCCCACGAGGTCGACCGTCTCCTGCATGGCCCGGCGCATCGCCCGCATGGCGTCCAGACCGTGTCGGCGCGCCAGCGCGGCGTCGGAGGTGGCGAAGAGGGCCGAGCACCAACCGCCGTTCCGGCCGGACGCACCGAACCCGGCCACCTCCCGCTCCAGCACGGCGACCCGCAGCGAAGGGTCGGCCAGCGCAAGCGAATACGCCGTCCAGAGTCCCGTGAACCCGGCCCCGACGATGCAGACGTCGACGTCGAGATCTTCCGTCAGGGCCGGGCGCGGCGGCAGCGGGACCGGAACGGCCTCCCACCAGAGGGAGAGACGCTGGTAGCCCGATGCTGCCGCCGGACCTACGCCCGGTCGGAGCCCCATGCCGCTCGCGCGCCGGGCGCCTTGGCCGACGTGGTCCGCTCGCCGAGTCCGGCCCGCTTCCCCGCTTCGGTGAGGACTTCGCGCAGCGTGGCAGCGATGAAGTCGATCTCCTCTTGTCCGCAGATCAGGGGGGGCGACAGCTGCACCACGGGGTCGCCGCGGTCGTCGGCGCGGCAGATCAAACCGGCCTCGAAGAGTGCGCCGGACAGGAAGCCCCGCAGCAGTTTCTCGGACTCGTCGTCGTCGAAGGACAGGCGCGTCTCCTTGTCCTTGACGAGCTCAATCCCGTAGAAGTAGCCCGCCCCGCGCACGTTGCCGACGATCGGCAGGTCAAGAAGGCCATCGAGAGCGCTGCGGAAAGAGGCCTCGTGCGACTGCACGTGCTGCAGAATGTGCTCCCCTTCGAAGACGTCGAGGTTGGCCATTGCCACCGCGCAGCTGACGGGGTGCCCGGCGAACGTGAACCCGTGCAGGAAGGAGGCCCCCGGCGCCAGGAAGGGCTCCATGAGGCGGTCCGAGGCGATCATCGCACCCAGGGGCGCATAGCCCGAGGTCAGCCCCTTGGCCACCGTGATGATGTCGGGTTGGTAGCCGTAGCGGAGCGCTCCGAACCAGTGGCCGAGGCGCCCAAAGGCGCAGATCACCTCGTCCGAGACCAGGAGCACGCCGTGCCGGTCGCAGATCTCGCGTACGCGCTCGAAGTAGCCGGGAGGCGGCGGGAAGCAGCCGCCGGCGTTCTGTACTGGTTCGAGGAAGACCGCCGCCACGGTATCGGCACCCTCACGTTCGATGGCGCGCTCGATTTCGTCCGCGGCCCAGCGCCCGAACGCGACCTCGTCGTCAGCAAAGAGCTCGGCGCGGTAGAAGTTGGTGTTGGGCACCTTGATGGCCCCGGGAACGAGCGGCTCGAACGGGGTCCGCAGTTCAGGTATCCCCGTGATGGACAGCGCGCCCATCGACGTGCCGTGGTATGCGATGGAGCGGCTGATGACCTTCGTCCGCTGGGGCTGTCCGATGATGCGGAAGTACTGGCGAGCCAGCTTCCAGGCCGATTCCACCGCTTCGGAGCCGCCCGTCGTGAAGAAGACGCGGTTGAGGTCGCCCGGGGCGTAGCTCGCCACGCGTTCGGCCAATTCGATGGCGCGTGGGTGGGCGTAGGTCCAGAGCGGGAAGTAGGCGAGCGTTCCCGCCTGCTTGGCGCCGGCCTCGGCCAGTTCGGTGCGACCGTGGCCGAGCTGCGACGTGAACAGGCCGGCGAGACCGTCCAAGTAGCGCTTCCCGTGCTGGTCCCACACGTACGCGCCTTCGCCGCGCACGATTACCGGAACCTCGTGGGTCTCGTAGGTGCCCATGCGGCTGAAGTGCATCCACAGGTTGCGGCGCGCCTGATCGCTCAGGTTGGAATTTTCCGGACTGGTGGTACTCATTGTTCCTCCGCGTTGGGGGTAGGGCCGCTCACCGCGTGCCCCAGGTGTAGGTCTGCTTGGCTAACTTCAGGTAGAGGAAGGTCTCGGTGCCGCGCACACCCGGGATGGAGCGCACCGAGTCGTTGAGGACGTGGAGCAGGCGCTCGTCGTCCTCGCAGACGATCTCGGCCAACAGGTCGAACGAGCCGGCGCACATGACGACGTAGTCGACTTCCTGCATGGCCGAGAGCTTCTCGGCCACCGTGCGCACGTCTCCTTCGACGTTGATCCCGATCATGGCCTGGCGGGTGAAGCCGAGCTGCAGCGGGTCGGTGACCGCGACGATCTGCATGATCCCCGACTCCCGCAG
This sequence comes from uncultured Acidimicrobiaceae bacterium, assembly GCA_963850185.1. Taxonomy (GTDB): domain Bacteria; phylum Actinomycetota; class Acidimicrobiia; order Acidimicrobiales; family RAAP-2; genus Bog-473. The sequence goes on along the minus strand of CAWKKE010000006.1, from coordinate 173,344 downwards.
GCGCGCGACCCGCCGCCGGACGGCCGCCTCGGACAGGCCGACCTCCTCCGCGATGGCGCCGTAGGGCTGGCGCCCGTCGCGTTGCAGCGCCTCGATGATGGCCCGGTTCGGTGCGTCGAGCAGCGGGCTCAATGCCTGACCCGGGTCTCCCGGGACCCCCGCCTCCGCCGACTCCTCGGCGTCGGGCATCTCACACCTCACTTTGCTCGTCACTGCCGGGCCGGACCCCGATATGCAGAATTGTGTCACTCTGAGGTCCCCAGTCAAGCAGAATTCGTCACAATAGGGTCCCGATCTTGCGGAAACGCTTGTTGGGAGTGGGATCATCTGTGATCCTGTAGCCGACTGTCGGAGGAAAGGAGTCGCATGCGCACGCTGCAGAACTTCGTCGGGGGCGCCTACCGCGACGCCGAGGACGGGCCCAGCGCCCCCCTGATCGACCCGAGCACCGGAGCGGTCTTCGCCGAGGCCCCCGTGTCGGGGGCGGCCGACGTCGACCACGCCCTCCGGGTGGCAGCCGAGGCCTTCACCTCCTGGAAGCGCACGACCCCTTCCGAGCGGAGCCTGGCGCTCATCCGCATCGCCGACGCCCTGGAGGCCCGTGCCGAGGATCTCGTCCGAGCCGAGTCCGAGAACACGGGCAAGCCTTTTCAGCTGACCATGGACGAGGAGATCCCTCCCATGGTCGACCAGATCCGCTTCTTCGCCGGAGCGGCGCGCAATCTCGAGGGCCTGGCTGCGGCGGAGTACATGGCCGGACACACCTCGTTCGTCCGGCGCGAGCCCCTCGGCGTGTGCGGAGCGGTCACGCCGTGGAACTACCCGATGATGATGGCGGTGTGGAAGTTCGCCCCGGCGCTGGCGGCGGGCAACACCATGGTGCTCAAGCCGTCGGACACCACTCCGGTCACGTCACTTCTCATGGCCGAGATCATGGCGGAGCACCTCCCGCCAGGCGTCTTCAACGTCGTCTGTGGTGACCGCGACACGGGTCGGGCTCTGGTGGTGCACGACACACCCGCCATGGTGTCGGTCACCGGGTCGGTGCGGGCCGGTATGGAGGTCGCTGCGGCCGCCGCTCCCACCCTCAAGCGAGTCCATCTGGAACTTGGCGGCAAGGCACCGGTCATCGTGTTCGACGACGCCGATCCCGCCTCGGCAGCCGAAGGCATCGCCGGTGCCGGCTACTTCAATGCGGGACAGGACTGCACGGCCGCCACCCGCGTCCTGGCTGGGCCACGGGTGCACGAGGCGCTCCTGGCGGCGCTGGTCGAGCAGGCCGAGGGCACGACCACCGGAGGCACCGACAACGGAGACGCCGACTACGGGCCGCTCAACAACGCCAACCAGCTCGAGCGGGTCCGCGGCTTCCTCGAGAGGATGCCGGCGCACGCCTCGGTCGCCACCGGCGGGACGCAGGTGGGCGAACGCGGCTACTGCTTCGCGCCTACCGTCGTGGCCGGTCTGCGTCAGGACGACGAGCTCGTGCAGTCCGAGGTGTTCGGTCCGGTCATCACCGTGCAGGAGTTCAGTGACGAGGCCGAGGCGCTCCGGTGGGCCAACGGGGTGGAGTACGGCCTGGCTTCATCGGTCTGGACCCGCGACCACGGCCGTGCCATGCGTATGGCGCGCGATCTCGACTTCGGCTGCGTGTGGATCAACACGCATATTCCCCTGGTGGCCGAAATGCCCCACGGCGGGTTCAAGCGGTCCGGCTACGGGAAGGATCTCTCCGCTTACGGTTTCGAGGACTACACGCGGATCAAGCACGTCATGAGCAACATCGAGGAGTAGCGCATGATCATCGGGGTTCCCACTGAGGTGAAGACCGACGAGTGGCGGGTCGCACTGACACCGGCCGGTGTGCGCGAGCTCACCTCTGCCGGTCACACGGTCTGCGTGCAGAAGGGTGCGGGCGACGGTTCGGCCATGCCCGACGCCGACTTCGTCCGGACCGGGGCCAAGATCCTCGACACCGCCGAGGAGGTGTGGTCGGCGGCCGATCTCGTCTGCAAGGTCAAGGAGCCGATCGCGCAGGAATACCCGCTGTTGGCTCTGCGCAATGACCAGACGCTCTTCACCTACCTTCACCTCGCCGCCTCCCGCGAATGCACCGACGCGCTTCTCGCCGCCGGCAATGTGGCCATTGCCTACGAGACCGTGCGCCAGGAGGACGGATCACTCCCGCTGCTGGCCCCCATGAGCGAGGTCGCCGGCCGGATGGCGCCACTCATGGGATCCCATCACCTCATGCGCCCAGGCGGAGGCAGGGGTGTCCTGGTGTGCGGTGTCCCGGGGGTCCGTGCAGCCCGTGTCGTGATCCTCGGTGCAGGCGTGGCGGGCTTCGCCGCCGCCACCATGGCCGTCGGCATGCATTCCGAGGTCTTCATCCTCGATCGCAACCTCGACCGCTTGCGCGAGGTGGACCATCACTTCCGCGGCGCGCTCGAGACGGTGGCCTCTTCGGAGCACGCCATCGAGGAGGTGTGCCTCGAGGCTGACATCGTCATCGGTGCGGTGCTCGTCGTCGGCGCCCGAGCCCCGCGCCTGGTGTCGGACGCGCTCGTCGAGAAGATGCGACACGGATCGGTCTTGGTCGACATCTCGGTTGACCAAGGCGGCTGTTTCGAGTCCACCCACCCGACGACGCACTCGAATCCGACCTACGAAGTCCACGGCTCACTGTTCTACTGCGTGGCCAACATGCCCGGCGCGGTGCCGCATACGTCGACCCACGCGCTGGCGAACGCCACGTTGCCCTACACGCTCAGTATCGCCAATCAGGGTTGGCAGAGCGCTGTCCGGGCGAACCACGCACTTGCCGAAGGCGTCAACGTGGCCGATGGCCGAGTTGTCTACAAGCCGGTGGCCGAGGCCCACGGCATGGGGTTCACGCCGCTCTCCAAGCTGCTGGACTGATCAGCCGAGTTCGTTGCCGACCACGGAGACGAACGACACCATCTCCCCCGGGTAGCCACCGAGGTTGTGCGTCATGGCGAGGCCGCGATCGGTCGTGGCGATCTGGCGATCCGCCGGCGCCTCGTGGCGCATCTGCAGCCAGCATTCGAAGAACATGCGCAGTCCGGAGGCGCCGACCGGGTGGCCGAACGACTTCAAGCCGCCGTCGGGGTTGATCGGCAGGTCGCCATTGAGGTCGAAGGTGCCGGCCAGAACCTCCTTCCATGCGGTGCCCCGCGGAGCGAAGCCCAGATCCTCCATGAGTACGAGCTCCGTGGGCGTGAAGCAGTCGTGCACCTCGGCCATGGCCAACTGCCGCCGGGGATCGGTGATGCCCGACTGCGCGTAGGCGTCGGCTGCCGCTGCCTCGCACTCGGGGAAGTGGGTGTAGTCGTAGCCCGGGTCGATGAGTCCCGACCCGCTCCCCGTGGCAAAGGAGAGCGCCTTGATGTAGATCGGCTTGTCCGTGTAACGCAACGCATCCTCGGCGCGGACGACGATGGCCGCGGCCGCGCCGTCCGCCACCCCGGCACAATCGAACACGCCCAGGTTGCCCGCCAACCGCGGCGAGCCCAGAGCCATCTCCTTCGTGATTTCTCGACGGAACTGGGCCCTGGGGTTCCGCGCGCCGTTGTGGTGGTTCTTCACCGCAATGGTGGCCAGGACATCGGCCATGGTCTCCTCGTCCACCCCGTACTTCTGCCCGTAGGCGGGAGCCACCATGGAGAACATCGCGGCCGCCGTCAGCGTCCGCGCCGTGCCGTCGCCCGGAGGGTTCATGGCGTTGAGACCCTGGAAGCCGCTGTCCTTGACCTTCTCGGCTCCGACCGCCATGGCCATGTCGTACGCGCCTGACGCCACGGCGTAGACGGCACCGCGCAGGGCCTCCGAGCCGGTGGTGCAGTAGTTCTCGACCCGCGTCACCGGCTTGTTGCGCAACTGCAGCGGTCGCGCCAGCGTGATGCCGCTCATGCCGCTCTGCGCCGTGCCGAACCAGTAGGCGTCGACGTCCTCTTTGGAGACGCCGGCCGACGCGAAGGCTTCGGTACTGGCGTCGACGATGAGGTCGTCGAGACCCTTGTCCCACAGCTCGGCGAACTTCGTGCAGCCCATGCCCACGATTGCGACCTTGTCGTGCACACCGTGCGATCCCATCAGGCCCCTCCTCCCGTGCGCGCTGCTCCATTGCGAACAGGACGCGCCTTCCAGAAGTAGTCATGGATGCCGTCGGCGCTGAACAGCCGGCGAAACGTCATTTCGACGCGGCTCCCCGCGCCAATCTCCTCCGGATCGGCATCCGTCAGCTCGACCGGATACCGGCCGCCCCCGTCGAAGTCCACCACGGCGAACACGATGGGCGGGCTGGGCGAATAGGCCAGGCGATCGATCGTCGAGGTGACCACTGTGCCGGTGGCGTCCGCCATGGCGACCGGCTCCATGTCGTCCACGGCGCCGCCTTCCATGGAGATGCGCGACGGAGGGAGGTGGACGGCGCCCGAGCTCCGGTCCTTCGAGCCCACGAAGCCGAACTTCCACTCCTCGTTGCGGTAGGCCGCGCTGCTCGACACCCGCGCCGGCTCGGGCCGCCGGGGCGGCTCGGGCTGCAGTTGCCCGCGCCAGGCCAGGAACTTCGAATAGGGGAGCGGCGCGCCGTTGGCCACCTGTTCGACGACCGTTCGCGCCGGCCGCCAGGTGGTCAGCGCCTCCGTCGTGCGCAGGACCACTGCGTCGGCGCCGTCGGCGAGGTGGAGGGCGACGAGAATCGTTCCCGCCGGGGTGGCCTCGCCGGCCATCGCCTCCAGTGCGCCGGCGAGAGCCAGCAGCGGGTGGGCCGTGCCGCTCTGGCCCACGCTCGCCGCGAGGTCGTCCACCACCACCGACTCGTCCAGGCCCAGCTTCTTGACGAGCCCGGACACTGCCCGTCCGTGCATGCCGGTCACGAGCAGGCGCCCGACGTCTCCCGCTTGCGCGCCGGCCGATTTCAGCGCCCTGGCCAGGGCATCCTGGCCCAGCGCCAGGTAGCGGTTCTCGCCGAAGCGCTCCTCCCACAGCTTGGAGGTGCGATCGCCCGGGGCCCGCCATCGATCCGTGAACTCGTCTGTGGCCGAGGCCGTTGCGACGAAGTCGGCGAGCACTCCGGAGCCCTCCCCGACCAGCACCGCCGCCCCGGCGTCGCCACCAGTGGACTCGTCTGCGCTCGTGGGCAGGCCGTCCCGAATGTCCCCGACGACGACGAGATCGGTCCCGCCGCCACGCAGTGCGGTAATTAGGCAGCCCATCCCCGAGCGCAGCGCCCCCCCGAAGTCATAGGCGCCGATATCGTTCGGCAGGCGCAATGCAGCTGCAACTGCAGTTGCGTTCGTCTTGTCGAGATACGCAGGCGCCGAGGTGGCGAACCACAGAGAATCGGCTGTGTGACCAGGGGCGGAGCGCAGCGCCAGCCTGGCGGCTTCGACCCCGAGGGTCGTGGTGTCCTCGTCGTGGGAGGCCACCGCCCGGGAGCCCCTGCCGCCCCCGCTGCCCATGAAGGCCTTGATGTCCGCCCGGTTCAACCGCCGATAGGGCACGTATCCCGCTGCACTCAGGATCCCTCGCACGGCCGATGAGCCTAACTGGTGCCCAAAGGCTGTCTGACGGGTCGTCAGATCCGGTCCCGGCCAGGCGGAGCGGGCAAACTGTGCCCATGGCGGACCTGCCGGCTCCCGACAGCCCAACCCCGCCGCTCGGGGACCCAGGAGCGTTGGCCGAGCGTGTGGCCGACGCCGATCGGGACCGGGCCGTGACCCAGCTCAGGGAGAGCGTGGTCGAGGGCAGGCTCACGCTGGACGAGTTCTCCGAACGTGTCGGTTCGGCGCTCCAGGCGAGGACCAGGGGCGACCTCCAGGCGCTGCTGGCCGATCTGCCCCAGGCGCGCCAGGGCACCGAGCACCTGCCCGAGCCGAGCACCCTTGCGCCCAGGAGGAAGCGACGGTGGTACGTCGCGGTCATGAGTGGCCACAGCACCAAGGGTCGCTGGCGCGTGAGCGGGAAGACCAACGCCGTGGCCGTCATGGGCGGCTGCGACATGGACCTGCGCCAGGCCGAGATCGAGGGATCCGAGGTCGAGATCACCGCGGTGGCGTTCTGGGGCGGGATCGACATCACCGTGCCCGAAGGGTTCGAGGTCGAGTTGCGCGGCTTCTCGTTCATGGGCGGTCGGGACCTCTCGCTGCGCAATGTCCCCATCGTCCCGGGATCGCCCCGAATCGTGGTCAACGGATACGCGGTCATGGGGGGCATCGACGTCAAGAGCCGTCCGAACCGATCGAGCAAGCGGCTCGCCAAGCGGGCCGCCCGCCATGCGCTGCCGCCAGAGCCCACAATGGATCCGGACCCTGCGCAGCTGGCCGCAGTGGAGCAGGACATCCGGAACGAGCTCCCCACCGACGGCACCGTCACGATCCTCTTCTGCGACATGGTCGACTACGCCGGCATGACCGAGAGGCTGGGCGATCAGGCCTCGCGCGAGGTCCTGCGCCAGCACCATCGGATCGTGCGTGACGCCATCGCCCGCCACGGAGGACGCGAAATCAGCGTGCAGGGGGACGGCTTCATGGTGGCATTCGGTGGCGTGGCCCGCGCCCTGCGCTGCGCCATCGACATTCAGCGTGCGTTCCTCGCCTACGTGCCGGGCGACGGACGGCGAGCCCATCGCGGTGCACATCGGTGTGCACACGGGCGACGCGGTCGATGAGGGCGACGACTACCTCGGGCACACGGTCATCGTGGCGAGCCGCCTGGCCGATGCGGCCGGCCCCGGCGAGATCCTCGTGTCCTCCTTGTCGGAGCAACTCGTTCAAGGGTCGGGTGAGTTCACATTCGACGGCCTCCGCGAGACGCGCCTGAAGGGACTGGCCCGGGCGCAGATGTCCGCCACCCTCGCCTGGGCGGAGTGAAGGGGTGGACGCAGAGGAGGCCTGGCGCGAGGCCGGCCTCTATGACCCGCTCGATCCCGCTGCCGCCGATCGATTGGGCCTCCTCCGCTACCTGACCGAACGCGGCGCCACTATCGAACAGATGGTGGACGCGCACCGGGTGGGGGCGTTGCCTGCTGTCGCCGGCGAGCTCGTGACCCAGGGCAGGACCGGGATGGTCTCCGTGGGCGAGATCGCGGAGCGCTGCGGCCTCCCTGTCTCGCGTGTCATGCGGATCTTGTTGGCCGCGGGCATCCCCGCCGAGCGCGATACCGAGGTTCCCGCCGATCTCGAGAGGCTCATGTCGGCCTTCGAGCAAGGGGCGGCACTGATGGGGGAGGAGGCGATCCTCGCCTTTACGCGAGTGCTGGGCGCCGCCGCCAACAATGTCGCCGAGGCCGCCATCGCCCTGTTCTTCGCCGAACTCGGACCGGGCACCGTGCGCGGCCGTCCCGACGAGCTCGGCCGGGCGCGCCTTGCCGAGGCTGCCACGACGGTCTTCACCGAGGTGCCCGACGTCCTGGCCCATTTGGTGATGGATGCATTCGAGCGGGCACAGCGCCGGGCCCAGACGGCCCGGCCCTGGCTGGGTCCCGTCCCTTCCGCCGAGGACGAGGCCGAGGGCCCGACCGAGGTCGTGTCGCTCGGGTTCGTCGATCTGGTGGGGTCGACGGCGTGGGCCCTGACGTTGCCACTGCGCGACCAGAACCTGGCGCTGACCCGGTTCGAGTCGGCCGCCTGGACCAGCGCCGTGCTGGCCGGCGGCCGGGTCGTCAAGATGATCGGAGACGAAGTCTTCTTTGCTGCCCCGACGGCGGAGGCCGCCTGCCGGATCGGGCTCGAGGTGTGCCGGGCGGCCGCCGACGACGACGTCCTGCCCCCGGCCCGCGGGGCCGTGGGCATCGGTCCCGCCGCGCCACGGGAAGGCGACTACTTCGGCCCGCTGGTGAATCTTCTGGCTCGTCTGGTGAAGGCCGGCGCCCCCGGCGAGGTCGTGGTGACGGAGGCAGTGGCCGAGGAGTTGTCGCCCGCCGAATGGTCGGTGCGCCCGCTCGAGCCCGCTGCCCTGCGGGGGATCGAGGATCCGGTGCGGGCCTTCGTCGTCGATGGACCCAGCCCGTCGGACTGATTCGTCGAAGATCGTTAACGCCCTGCGTAGCAGCCGTTAACACCACGATGAGCAGGGATCTTCTACGGGACGCCTCGGCGTACCGTAGATCATCGGTCGCCACGGTCATGGGCTCCGTCCCGATGAGCGCTGCGCCTTTTGGGGGCCCGGCAGGTCACCTTCACGGCAAGGACCGGGACCCCTCAGTGGGCGGCGCGCCCGGTCCGTACGACGGCGACGCCCCCGGATCCTTGATTCCATTCCGGTCCGCTGTCGCTCGGCTTCCAGCTCGACACACCGAGGATGGAGGAACTCTCTCGACGCTGCAGCGGCGCGAAGTCGAGGGACGTCGACCTCGCCTCGATTCATCGTTGAGAGGAGGTGCCTGAGCCTTCCTCGGGGCGATGCCGCAATCCCTGGTCCACCACCTGCCTGCCACCGTTCTGCGCCGCCGATGTAAACACCCCGGATTACTGTTAACGAGGTCATGGCGACCTCCAAGTCCACCGTGGTAGGCATCCGCCTCGACCACGAACGCCGCGCCTGGGCCGAGGCCGAGGCAGAGCGCCGCGGCGTCTCGATGCGCGGTCTGTTCGAGGGGATGATCGACGAGGCGCGCACCGGGTCACGAGCGGAAGCGACGCAGGCCATCGCAGGCCTGGGGTCCGCAGCTCCGGCTGGGCAGGCAGGTCCAGCAAGTGCGGAAATCGGCACCGACCCCGGCGCACATCAGCCGGCCGAAACCGGGCAACCGGGGAGCGTAAACACCGAACCTCCTTTGTCAGCGAACGCGCCGCCGACCGCGTCGTCTTGGTCCGGTGTTGGAGCGGTGACGGCTCTTCCCACCGGGCTGATCCGCGAGGCCTTCTCCCTCACCGCCAGCTTGATCGAGTTGACTGGCCGCGTCGCCACGAATCGGTTGGAGCGTTGTGTGTTAACGCGTCGGTGCGGCCGTCGCCCGCTGTAAACACCATCATCAAATCGGTCGGCGGATGCGAGAAAGAGTGACGGAACGCTCTCTTGCTAATTGTTTCACGAGGAACACCGGTCGCACCGGAGCGCGGTGTTTTCTCGAGTGTTGCGAAGCGAATGCAGTTGGGCTTTCGACACGCGAACAGCACAGAGGTCGCCCGAGGCAGACCCGAGATCGGCGCATCATGGCCCGCGGACGTGAGCGACCGGGGCCAGGCTTTTGCGTGCGAGGAAAGTCTTTGACGTTCATGACAGCTCGCCCGACGCCAGCGACGTTGCGTGCCGGTCGATGAACGTGCGAACTGTCTGCAAGAAGCCGTTACATCGCCTCCGTTACATCGCCGCCGATACATGGGAGCGCTCAAAGATCGGCTGCGCAACTCTGGAAAGTTCCCGGATCCATCGATTATCGGTCCGTGACCAGCAGCGTCGTTCATTTCGTGGGTCACGCCGTTCGCGGATCTGAACGACTCCGACGGAAAAACCGAACCCGACCGCGGCACACCGACCGGACTGGACGGATGGGTGACGCTTGCGTCGATGCGGTCCCTGAACCGCGCCAGCGAACGAGAAGCCGCCCGCGCCTCGTCCTCTGTCCCGTGCAGAACGTGCCGAACCTGCGTCCGCTCTGCGAGGACGGTCGGAGCGTGCCCTATGATCTCGGCCTAACCTGACGCCTCGTCAGATCCGGGTCGTCGGCCATGTGGAGGCAGCAATGGAGTTCGAATTCTCGCCTGATCAACTGGCCTTCGTGAAGGATGTGGAGTCCTTTCTCGATGCCAATGACGATCCGGATGTCTTCGATGTGACGCGGGAGAACATGGCCCAGATCGTCGACACGCCGAAGCGGCGGGCCTTCATGGCCTCGATGGGCGAGCGGGGCTACCTCGGCATGACCTGGCCCAAGGAGTATGGCGGCACCGAGGGGGAGGGCGTCTACGAGTACCTCCTCAACGAGCAGCTGGCCCGTCGGGGTGGTCCCCAGATCGGCAAGGGCGTCGGCATCGTCGGCAAGACGATCATCCGCCACGGCAATGACCGGATGAAGGCGGAGTTCCTCCCCAAGATCCTTCGCAACGAGGTTGAGTTCGCCGTCGGCTATTCCGAGCCCAACGCAGGCTCGGATGCCGCCTCCATGCAGCTCAAGGCCACGAGGGACGACGGTGGCTGGATCCTGAACGGCCAGAAGACCTGGACCACATCGGCCCACTTCGCCGAGTGGTACTGGGTGGGCGGCCGCACGGATCCCGACTCCAAGCACGCCGGCATCACCCTATTCCTCGTTCCGATCGACCAGCCGGGTATCACTGTTAACGCCATCTGGACGATGGGGGACGAGCGCACCAACGAGGTGTTTCTCAACGATGTCTTCGTCCCCGACGACTATGTGGTGGGGGAGGTCGGACGGGGATTTCAGTACATCTCGGAGGCGCTCGACCTCGAGCGCTTCACCATGTTCACCCTCTCGCCCATGCAACAACGCTTCGAGGTGCTCGTCGGGTACGTGCGGACGACGAGGCGCGACGGCGTCGCGCTGAAGGACGACCCGGTCATCCGCCAGCGGCTGGCCCAGCTGGCCACCCAGCTCGAGGTGGCGCGGGTCATGGGGCTCAAGTTCGTCTTCGAGTCGTCCAAGGGCGGGGCGGCCCCTACGGCGGAGGCCTCGGAGTACAAGCTTTTCGCCACCGAGCTCTCCAAGCGCCTGGCCAACGCATCCATGGACATCGCCGGGCCCGGCTCGCAGCTTCGGGTGAAGACCGAGGAAGCCCCGATGGCCGGGCGCTCGGAATCCACATACCGCTACACCGTGATCGACACCATCGGTGGTGGAGCCTCCGAGATCCAGAAGAACATCATTGCCCGGCGCAAGCTCGGACTGCCGAAGAACTTCTGAGCGTGGAGCCGGTTTCTCCCATGGGCGGGCCTCTCGAGGGGGTCACCGTGCTCGACCTGTCGACGGTCGGGCCAGCCGCCCGTTGCACCCGCCTCCTGGCCGACTACGGCGCGCTCGTCGTGAAGGTCGGCCCAGTGCCGACGGCGGATGCGGCGCCGATTGTGCCGCAGTACTTCGCGTATTCGGGGCACCGGGGCATGAGACGGGTGCTGGTTGATTTGAAAGATCCCGAGGGGCGCGAGGCGTTCTTGTCCCTGGCGGCAGCGGCCGACGTCGTGGTGGAGAGCTTCCGGCCCGGCGTCGTCGACCGGTTGGGCGTGGGGTACTCGGCGGTGTCGGAGCGCAACCCTGGGGTCATCTACTGCTCGACGAGCGGCTACGGCCAGGACGGGCCGGCGTCGCAGTGGGCGGGGCACGACATCGACTACCTCGCCGTCGGCGGCTTCCTGGCAATGAGCACGCCGGGCGTCGAAGGCGCGCCGCCGCTGCCGGGCGCCACGGTGGCCGATGCCGCGGCGGGGGGCATGCAGGCGGCGTTGGCCATCACGGCGGCCCTGGCTGGCCGCGCAACGACGGGGCGCGGTGCGTATCTCGATGTGTCGGTCGCAGAGGGTGTGTTGTGGCTGACGTCGCTTGCCATCGACGAGCAGTTGGCTCTTGGTGGGGATGTGCTGCCGGGCCACGACATCTTGTCCGGTCGTTTCGCGTGCTACGGAACGTATAAGGGGTCGGATGGAAAGTGGCTGGCCGTCGGCGCCATCGAAGAGAAGTTCTTCGCCAACCTGTGCGCGGCGTTGGGATTGCCCGAACTGGCCGCGTTGCAGCTGGACGACGCGGCCCAAGAGCGGATCCGTGCGGCGTTCGTGGCAGCGTTTGCTCGTCGCACCGCGTGACGAGTGGGTGACGGAGCTGGCCGGAGCGGACACGTGTGTCGCCCCTGTGCTCTCGATCGCCGAGGTGGCACTGTCGCCGCAGTTCGTCGCCCGGGGCGTGGTGGGAGAAGCGGTGCATCCGAGGGAGGGCCCGCTGGCGCAGCTGACACCGCTCCTGGCGGGGATGGCGCGGCCTCCGGCGGGGGAGACCGTGGCCTTGCCGGACATGACGCAAACGGACACGGAGCACCTCTTGAAGGAGGCCGGAGTGGATGGTGAAACGGTTGCCCGCTGGGTGGCCCGGCAGGTCGTGGCATGACGACGGACGTGGACGGGGCCCTGGCCGACATGCGTGCCCTCATCGGCCAGGAGCAGTACCAGGAAGTTGGCGAGTTCCCGGTCGAGCGCTCCTATGTGTGGACGTCGTGCGCCTCGGTGGAGAACGGGAACCCGCTCTATTGGGACGACGCGGTGGCTGAAGTGTTAACAGGCGGTCCGGTGGCACCGCCGTCCATGGTCTCGGTGTGGTTCCGGCCCCATCACTGGGCTCCGGGCCGGGCGCAGGAGGCCCTGCCGCTGCAGGTGCACTTCGATCTGAAGGCGGCCCTCGGGCTGCCCGAGGCCGTCATGACGGACGACACCATCGAGTTCTACGCAGCGGTGCGCATGGGTGATGTGCTGCGCACCCATCAGGTGTTGCGCTCGGTGAGCGACGAGAAGACGACCAAGCTGGGCACGGGGCGCTTCTGGGTGATCGACGTCGTGTATGCCAACCAGGACGACGAGCTCGTGGCGGTCGAGACCTACACGGGCTTCGGCTATCGCCGGGGGGAGGGGTCGGAATCGTGACGAGTATTTCGGTCGAACCGCAGCTCCTCCTGGACGACGTCACCGTGGGCGAGTCGCTGCCGGACCTGCGGTATCCGGTCACGGCGACGACCGTCGTCCTAGGTGCGCTGGCGACGCGGGACTGGCGGCCCATGCACCACGACAAGGACTTCGCGATCGAACGGAACGGGACGCAGCGACATCTTCTTGAACACCCCCAACCAGGCGGCCTGGTTCGAGCGCTACTTGACGGACTGGACCGGGCCCCACGGGCGGTTGGCCCGGGTGACCTTTCGGATGAAGGGCTCGGTCTTCCCCGGCGACACCATGTCGCTCACCGGTGTGGTGGAGTCGACCACGGTGGATGACGTGGGCTGTGGATTCGTGACGGTTGGTGTGACAATGTCCGTCGACGGTGAGATCAAGACCACCTGTGCGGCGCGCATCGCGCTGCCGCGGAGCGCGGACGACAACCCCTGGGCGCGCCGAGGCGACCAGTGGCATCCGTCACCGTGACCCGTCCTGTGTCCGCGTGTGTTTTCGTGTCCCAGTGCCCTCGAACAGAAGAGAGATTCTGAGTGTTGGACCTTGATTTCGACCAAGAGCAAGAGCTGCTGCGCCAGACGGTGCGCGACGTCCTCGCGCGGCACTGCCCGCTCGAAGTGGTACGGGCTATGGAGGACGACCCAGTCGGGTATCCCCCAGCGTTGTGGACCCAGCTGGCCGAGCTCGATCTGATCGGGTTGCTCCTCCCCGAGGAATACGGGGGCTCAGGCATGTCGCTCATCGAGGGCGTTGCCCTCTATGAGGAGCTGGGCCGGGCCCTGGCGCCCACGCCGCACTTCGTCAGCGCCGTCTTGAGCGGCGGCGTCCTGGCAGCCGCCGGGAGCGACGCACAGAAAGAGCAGTGGCTGCGCCCGGTGTCCTCGGGCGAGGTCATCCTGACCCCGGGCTGGCTCGAGCCAGAGAACGGGTTCTCGCCACGCGGTGTGGAGACACGGGCTGACACCGATGGGTCGGGCTTCCGGCTCAACGGGATCAAGCGCCACGTGCTCTTCGCCTCGGCCGCGGCCCGGCTGGTGGTGCTGGCTCGCGTTGGTGAGGACCCAGATGCTGTCGACCTGTTCCTCGTGGATCCCGCCGCCGGTGGCGTGAGCGTGCGGCAGCAGTTCAGCATTGCGTCGGACACGCAGTACGAAGTCACGCTGTCCGATGTCGTTGTGGGCGAGGAAGACCGAATCGGACCGGCCGGTAGCGGGTGGGCCACCTGGCAACAGGTGCTGGAGCCGGCGCTCGTGCTTCTTGCCGCGCAAGCCGTAGGCGGCGCGCGTTACGCCCACGAGATCACAACGCAATACGCCAAGGACCGTCACCAATTCGACAAGCCACTGGGTGCCTTCCAGGCGCTGGCCCATAATCTCGCCGACGCCGTCACCAACCTTGACGGCGCGGAGCAGCTTGTCCACGAGGCCGCCTGGGCCGGAGCGACCGGACGGTCGCTCGAGTCGTTGGCCCCGATGGCAAAGCTCTTCGCGTGTTCGACCTTCCGGGACATCACCGCCATGGCGCAGCAAATCTTCGGCGGTATCGGGTTCACGCTCGACTTCGACATCCAGCTTTACTTCCGTAGGGCCAAGCAACAGCAGCTGATGTGGGCCAATGACCGTGTGCTCGAGAATACGGTGGCGGCTGCACTCTTCGACTGATCTGGGGTGACGACGTGCGTCAATCGACGCCGTGTCTGAATACGATGCTTATCCGCGCACCGGCTGCCCTCGCCTTCGGGACACAGTGATCGAAGCGCCGCTGCGTCTGGCCACCCGTGACGAAGAGGTCCCCTCGACCGAGTTTGAAAGTGCGCGACTTCCCCCCGCCTGCCGGGCGGAGCAGGAACTTGCGTGGATCACCGAGGGACACCAGGGCCACGACGGGATCCACGATCTCGGCCGGGATGCGATCGCGGTGCCAGGCGACGCTGTCGGAGCCGTCACGGTAGAGATTGAGCCCCACCGAGTCGAACCGGATTCCGTAGTGCGCCGACAGCGAAGTGCGAGCCTGTTCCAGCCATTCGTACCCACCGGCGTTGTGTTCGCCGATCGTTCTCCACGAGGTCAGCCGAGGCTCATCGACCTGCCGGTCGTACATCCAGCGACGCCGTTGGCTCCAGGAAACGTCGCGGAGTAGCTCTTCGAAGGCCCGGTCGGAGCCCGACAGCCAGTCCGGGCGATAGTCGACCCACGACTCCGCGTCGAGCTCGGTTCGCTCGAGGCCGTCGAAAGACCCCTCGACGACAGTGATCTGGTTTGCCCACAGCGAAGGCTGCCAGGCAACGGCAGGTGCGCTCGCGGAATCTCCCATGCACCAGTTGTACCGGGAAGTGCGCCGGCGGCCGATCAGGAACGACTGCCGGCTTCTGGACACGAGCCCGTCAGCCGAGTCCCCGACTTCCTCAGCGAAGAGATCCTGCTCACGCACTCCCGACGTGACGTATCCGCGTCTCGTCGGAGCGGCGATCGACGAGAGGTCCGGGAGCGAAGTCCACCACTTCACCCGGCTCGGCGTCAGGAAGCTCTTCTTCCACGGCCGATGCCGCCCCGGAGGAGTGGTCGCGCCGGTAGCGGAAGGCGAGAGGGATGCACGCGGCCAGGGTGGCCACTCCTCCGACCATGATGGCGATCCTCGGGTTGGTGACGTCGGCGATCCAGCCCACCAGGGGCGCTCCGATGGGCGTACTCCCGAGGAAGGCGATGGCGTAGAGCGCCATGACTCGGCCGCGCATGGCCGGGTCGGCCCTCAATTGGATCGTGGCATTCGCGGTGGCGATGAAGGAGATGCTGCAGAGCCCCATGAAGACAATGGCGACAAGGGCAATGACCTCTGTCGGGGCGGCGGCGACCACGAGGAGCATGCCGCCGAAGGCAAGGCCGATGAGGCTGAGCATGGCCGTGCTGGGTCGGCTCCGATGAGCGACCATGAGACCGCCGATGACCGCGCCGAAGCCCATTGCCGCCATTAAGGCGCTGTATGTGCCGGCACCGCCGTGAAAGGTGCGAGTGGCCAGCAGCGGAAGCGTGGTCGTGAAGTTGAAGGCGAAGATGCCGACCACCGCCATGGCCAGCAGAGGATCGCGCAGCTCGCGGGTCGACCAGACGTAGCGAAGACCCTCGCGGACCTGTCCCTTGGCCCGGACCACCACGGGCCGCGTGTAGAGCTCGGCGGGGCGCATCATGAACAGAGCGACGAGAACAGCCACATAGGACGCGGCATTGAACAAGAAGCAGGCGGCGAGGCCGACCGTGAAGATGAGGATTCCTCCGATGGCGGGCCCGATCACGCGGGCGGAGTTCATCACCACGCTGTTGAGGCTGATGGCGTTGGGCATCAGATCTCGCCCCACCATCTCGGAGACGAACGTCTGCCGCGCCGGGTTGTCGAAGAGGTTCACCACGCCGAACAGCGTTGAGATCAGGTACACCTCCCACATGGTGACGGTCCCGAGCGCCACCAGGAGGCCGAGGGTGAGCGCGAGCAGCCCCGATGCCGTCTGGGTGATGTAGAGGAGCCGCCGCTTGTCGACCCGGTCCACGATCAGGCCGCCCCAGCTGCCGAGCAGGAGCATCGGCAGGAACTGCAGAGCCGTGACGAGTCCGACATTGAAGCCATTCCCGTGGAGCCGGTCAGAGAGGACGAGCAGCCCCAGCGCGACGGCGTGCATCCAGGTGCCCGAGGCCGAGATCACCTGGCCAAAGAAGTAGAGGCGGTAGTTGCGCACCCGCAGTGCTTGAAAGGTCTGTCTGGCCGCTTTGACGATCGGGCTCATCCGTCGGCCACCAGGTGCTCGAGCAGACTGGTGAGGTCCTCGGCGCGTGCCATCTCGGCCGGGTCCAAGGCGGCCAGTCGGCGAGTCAGAAAGGCATTCTTGAGGCTGCGGATGCGCTGCAGGTTGCGCCGGCCCTCTGCGGTGATCGTGACTCGGACCACCCGCCGGTCGATGCGGTCGGTCTCCCTCGCCACCAGGCCGGCGCCCTCGAGGGAGGTGACCAAGCGGGTCACCGTCGGGGGTTGTACCTGCTCTGCTGCTGCCAGTTCGCCCAGCGTGGGATTGATCAGCCGGTTGACGGTGCCGAGGGCTGACGCCTGAGCGGGCGACAGTCCGGCCAGGGCCTGCTGGCGAAGCTTGCGATTGAGGCGGGTCACGGCCACCCGGAGGCGTGCGGCGAGCTCTTCGCCGGACTCGGCCCCGGCCGACGCCGGCTGGGGCTCAACCAATGTCGTCGGACGGGATGCGCTCATAGGGTCAGTATAGTTACTTTGGCTAACTAATAGCGCGCTCCGCCCCTGCGATAGACCGCTCTCCATGGAAACCGAGTTGGGGCGTCCGTTGTTGCCCACGACGAACCCGGCCGACATCGCCGAGATCGGCTCCACTGCATTGAGGCGGGCGCCTACGAGAGAGTGGCCGATGAAACGAGCCGCCAGGTCCGGGCGGACCTGTCTGGGGGTGTCGCTGTGCTGTATCCGCACTTCTCCTGACCGGCGAGGCCGCTCAGCACCGCCTTGCTAACTTTCAGCGGCCATGGCGATCGATGCGCTGAGTATTGAGGATGCCAGGCGGGTGGCGCTGACTGCCCAGGGGCTCCGCGGCGCACGTGTGACGAAAGGCGGGGTGCCCGCGCTGGTGCGCCGGCTCGGTGCGGTACAGCTCGACACCATTTCGGTCCTGGCTCGTTCGCACGAGCTGGTGGCCTACGCCCGCCTGGGAGCGATCGGTCGAAGTCGAGTCGAGAAGGCCTACTGGGGACCGAAGAGCGAAACGTTCGAATATTGGTCCCACGCGGCGTGCGTGCTTCCGCTCGAGGTCTGGCCGGCCTACGGGTTCAAGCGGCGGGCCCGACGGGCGAAGGGCAGACGGTGGCACGTGCTGCAGGAAAAGGACAAGACATGCAACGAGGTGCTGGCCCGTCTGCGCGGTGAGGGCCCGTTGACGGCCAACGAGCTCGGCGGAGCGAAGAAAGGCGGCCCGTGGTGGGACTGGTCCGAGACAAAAATCGCCGCCGAGTGGCTGCTCGACATCGGCGAACTGGTGTGCCGCGAGCGCCGCGGTTTCGCCCGGGTGTACGACCTCGCAGAGAGGGCGATCCCGGCCGACCTCCTGGCTCAGGACTGGAGCGACGAGGAGTGCGCGGTACGGCTGGTGATGGCAGCAGGGAGCGCGCTCGGCGTGGCGACAGAGGCCGACCTGGCGGTGTACCACGGCGTGCCGCGTGCACTGGTGCGCCGGGTGGTCGCCTCCTCCGGGCTGAGGGCGGTGTCGGTTGCAGGGTGGAAGCAGGCCGCCTATGCCGATCCCGGCGCGCTCAGCGCGGTCGGCACCCGGATGCGCGGCCGGACGGTGATGCTGTCTCCCTTCGACTCGCTCATTTGGTACAGGGAGCGGCTGGAGCGTTTGTTCGACGTGCGGCACCGGCTCGAGGCCTACACGCCGAAGGAGAAGCGCATCTACGGCTACTTCGCCATGCCGGTGCTCGACGGGACTCGCATCGTGGCCTTGGTCGATCCCGGTCGGCGCGGCGAGGTGTTGGTGGCCAAGCAGGTGACGCTCCTGCGCCCGGACGCGGCAGTGCCGGTGGCGCGGGCGCTCGCGGAAGCAGCCTCGTGGGTTGGCTCCACATCGTGCGAGGTCGAGCGAGTGGAGCCGGCGTCGGCCCGTTCCGCTGTTCGGGCGGAGGTGACGGCGGCGCTCGCCCTCTGAGTCGTCCGGACGGCGTCGGCTACGGAGCGGCGCGTTCGGCGATCTTCTCGAACGTCTTGATGTCGCCTCCGTAGGGCCCTGTCTGAGCCGGATGATGGAGCACGAACTGGTCGAAGCCGAGCTCGGCGCAGGGGCCGACGAGCTCGTCGAACTGGTCGAGGGAAGTGATGACCGGCTCGGTCGGCGTCCACAAGAGGGTCCTGCCGATGCTCGACGGCTCGCGGCCGACGACGCGACAGGCTTCATGGAGGAGGGGGAGTTGTCGTGCGATCGCTTCGAACACGTCCTCGGGCGTCCCGCGCCCACGTCCGGTGGGGCCGATCGTGACCCAGTGGCGCCCGTAGAGGGCGGCGAGCCGCAGACCTCTCGATCCCTCCGGCCGCGATCGTCAGTGGGAGGGGCCGCTGCACTGCCCCCGGGGTGCTGGGTGCCTCGACCGCGCCGTAGTGCGCGGTACGAAGGGACGTCCGCGTTGCCGGCGTTCCGTTCACGACGGGCTGGAGCACCTGGAGGAACTCTTCGAAGCGCGTGAGGCGTTCGGATGCCGTCCACGGCTCCTGCCCGAGCGCGGTCGCGTCGGGCCCGCTGCTGCCGGCCCCGAGGCCCAGGTCGAGTCGCCCGTTGCTCAGGTCGTCGAGCGCAAGCGCGTCGCGGGCCAGCGTGACGGGATGCCGGAAGTTCGGCGTGGCGACGAGGGTGCCGAGCCGGACGCGTTCGGTCACCGCAGCCGCGGCGGCGAGCACGGGTACCGCCGCATGCCATGGCCCGTCGGGCATGCCACCCCACCGAATGTGGTCGTAGGTCCACGCTGTGGCGAAGCCGGAGCGGTCGGCCCACTCCCACTGCCGGCGGGCATCTGTCCAGCGGTCGGAGGGCAGGATGACAAGACCGACACGCACGACCCTGAACCTATCATTGAGATTACGTTTGGCGCGGTGGCCAACGAGAGGGAATCGAAACGCTGGAACGACGACCGTTGGGTGGCGGCATGGCCCAGGAGGGAGCGGCTGACGGAGGCTCTGACGCCGTTCCTGCTGGCAGGCGGTCGATGCCGAGCCCGGGTACCGGCAGACGAGTCTGCGACATCGGGCTGCGGGGGAGGAGCGCTGGCCATCGCCCTGGCGGGCGCGGTGGGATCGGCCGGACGGGTGGTCGGGATCGACATCTCGGCGCCGCTGGTCGAGCTGGCGCAGGACAGGGCGCGGCCGGGCCGGCGCTGCGAACGTGCACTTTCGTCGTGGGTGACGTGCAGACCGGGGGCCTCGGCTCGGAGCCCTTCGATCTGGTCGTCAGCCAACTGGGGGTGATGTTCTTCGATGAGCCGCTGGCGGCCTTCGGCGCCATCCGTGGCGGGATAGAATCCAGGCGGTCGCTTCGTCTTCGCCTCGTGGCAGGACGTGGAGCAGAATCCGTGGCACACGGGCACCGCTCTTCGCCCATTCGTCCCGCCCCCGCGCCTCCCTGCTCCGGGCAAGAGCCCGGTCGGGACCGTTCAGCTTCGGCGACGATGAGTACGTGCGCGACGTCCTGGGCGGCGCCGGGTTCGGCGACGTCCAGAGCAGGGCGTTCGAAATCACCGTCCGGGCTCCCGCCAGCGCAGTGGTCGACCGCTCGTTGCTCGGGTTCATGGGCGTCGATGCCGAACGGCTGGGTGAGGCCGAGGCGGCGCTCGACACGCATCTCGCACGGTTCGCAGTGGAGGATGCCGAGTACGAGTACCCGCTGGCCTTCCGGATCTACGAGCGCCGTCAACACCTGATGGCCGGCTACAGCGGGACGCCGCTTGCCCAAGAAGCTGGGGATCGTCGAAGGGTCGACGCTGGCGCTGCTCAGTGAGCCCTCGGGCGTGGTGGTGGGCTTGCCGCCGGGGGTGACGGTGAAGCGTCAGGCCCGCGGGAAGGCGGACGTGGTGGTGGCCTTCTTCACCGAGCGACGAGACTTCGAACGCCGCATCGACGCGTTGGGGCGCATGGTCTTCCCTGGGGGCGGCCTATGGGTGGCCTGGCCCAAGCGATCCTCGGGAAGAGTCACCACCATGGACGAGAACGTCGTGCGCAGCGTGGCGCTGCCTTTGGGCTTGGTCGACAACAAGGTGTGCGCCATCGACGAGACCTGGACCGGTCTGCGCGTGGTCTGGCGGCGCGAGCGACGGTGAACGTGCCGCAGCGCTACTTCGGACGGGGAATCTGAAAGAAGGCGGTGCCACGGGCGAGCACCGTTGCCCTCTTCATTCAGGATGCGCGAGTCGACGATGGCCATCGCCCGACCTCTTCGCACGATCTCACTCAGCACGGTGTAGGTCCCGCCGATAGGGACGGGATGCAGATACTCGACGTTGAGGGAGACGGTGGGTGCCGAAGGAGTCTCGATCGACGGCATCAGGGCTGCTCCGGTGGATTCGTCGATGACCGTGGCGATGATGCCGCCGTGGACGCTCCCGAATGGATTCGCCATGTCCGGCGTGGGCGTCCAAGACATCTCTGCCTTCCCATCTTGCGCCGAGAGGAACTGCCATCGACCTGGACTCTCGGCATACGGCGCTGGCATGTGTGTCTCTCGCTCCTTGATCGGTCAGTGGTGACGACACGCATACTGCCCGCTCCGCGCTCTGAACGGCCATTCGAGCCTTTGTCGGTTGCCTGATCGTTCGCGTCGCGGCGCTCGCGTGATTGCGAGCGCCGGACCGCGCCTCGCCCGAGCGAGCAATCGCACATGACTGCATTGTGAGCGGCTGGACGAAAGGTCGATCCCTTCGGCGGGTGCACGCGCCTGAACGTTCCCAATTCGCTCCATGGCCGTGTGCGCGACGCGTGCTCGATGACGCGGTTCGTTTGCCGGGCGCCGTTGCTCCGTCGGCACTGGGGTGTGTTTCGTTGCGGTCACCTTGGGTACAGCCATTGCAGCAAGTTGAAAGGGGTCCGCATGATCGGAGCTGGAGGACTTGTCGTCAGCGTTATAGCGTTTGCAGTGGGTGCCATCCTCGACTGGGCAGTCACGGAGCCGTATCAGCACGGTTTCAACATCAACAAAGTCGGATGGATCCTGATGGTTGTCGGAGCCGTCGGCGCCGTGTTGTCGATCATCGTCATGGTGGCAGCGAACACGCGTCGTCGCCACACCGTGGTCGATGATGGCCGTGGCAACGTTGTCCGTCGTGTCGACTCGACCTACTAGGTCGGAGTTCGCGTCTCACTCTGTAGTTCTCTCGGATCACCGGGAGATTCGGAAATAAACAAAAGGAGTCTTCTTTCATGGTGCTCGTACTCGCCTTGCTGCTCGTTCTGATCTTCTTCGGCGCCGGGTTCGCCGTTCATCTCTTGTGGATCGCCGCGCTCGTCCTGCTCGTCATGTGGGTCGTGGGGTTCGCCATCGGCCGCGGCGAGGGTGCCGGTAGCCATCGCTTCTATCGCTGGTAGTCCCACTCGGCGCCAGAGTGCGCTGACGACGAAACCCAGGCCGACTGCCCAGGAGCGAGAGGAGCCACGCATGCCTCGTACGCAAGAGAAGCGACCCCGAGCCAGCAACGGTCGATTCGTGAAGCGGACCCGTGCCGCGTCCAAAAAATCGGCTGCGCCAACAGATCGAGACCCGACGTCACGTGACATGTCGTCGGATCAAGCGGACGTGGTCCGACACGGCCCATTGTCCCGGCGCGAAGGCTCCGTCCGGCTCGCCCTGCTCTCACTTGCGATCCTGTTCGCTGCGCTCGGTTTTGCCTTTTCGTTCTTCTGGATCGCCGCCCTTGTCTTGATGGGGGTGTTGTGGGGAACGATGCTCGCGGAAAGGCCGCAGCGCCAGGGGACCGTCAAGGGACTCGTCACGGAGATGGTCACCGCGGTTGTCGACGAGGCCAGGGACGTCGCAACGCCCCAAGCCGAACCCGATGACGGGACGCAGCAGGCGCCGGTCGGCGACACGCACTCGTCAGAAGACTGACACTGCGACGCAGAGCACCGCAGGAGTGCGGTCGAGGTGGCGCCGAGCTAAAAGATCCCGATCCGGGAGAGCGGCCAAATTCGCATGTCCACCTTGCCGACGATGGTTGACTCCCGGATCGGCCCCCAGTACCGGCTGTCGCACGACTCGGGCCGATTGTCACCCATGACGAAGACGTCCCCCGTGGGGATTCGATACGGGTGGTGCAGGGCATAGCCGTTGTTCGAAGGTCCCGGATACGTGTCGGTCCGTATGGCCGGAGGGAGGAAGGGCTCGGGGAGGAGGCGGCCGTTGATGTACACGCTTCCGGCCTGGAGGGAGATCGTCTCGCCCGGGAGCCCGATCACGCGCTTGACCAGATCCGCCACCGGCGGGCCGGCGCAGTCCTCGTTCGGCGGAGTCGAGAACACCACGATGTTGCCCCGGTCGACCCCGTGGAGGTGGTAGCTCAACTTGTCGACCACGATGCGGTCCCCTACTTGGAGGGTCGGCTCCATGGAGCCCGAGGGGATGGAGTAGGTCGCGACCACGAACGTCCGCAGCAGCACGGCAACGAGAATCGCCACGATCACGACCCCGACGAGCTCCACGATCCAGCGGGAGGAGGCTGCCTCTTGGTGGTCCCGGCCCTCGGCACCCCTCGCCGGGCCCGGGCTTCCTACCGCCTGGTCGTCGCCTTCCATGTCGGCTGAAAGTATGACCTGGGTCTCTCGGGGGAGTGGACCCTCTTCGGCCTGTCACGCCTCCAGGGCAATATGGGTCGGTGGTCAGCGCTGTCATCTTCGATTTCTACGGCACCCTCGCACGGTCCGCCGACCTGGGTGCGGCCAACGGCGCGGCGAGCTACCAGACGATCTTCGAGGCGCACGGCTATGTGCTCGATCAGGCCGTCCTCAATGACTATTACTCCCGTTACGACGGCGTCGAGCACAGCGAGCATTCGATCAGTGAGGAGGCCTACGAGGCCTGGGTGCGGACCCGTCTCCGTGACCTCACCGGGTCCTGCGGCGTGGCCGATCCGCACGTCGAGGGCCTGGTCGATGCGCTGCGCGACGTCGATCAGACTCCGATGGTGGCGTACCCGGAGTCGGTGGCGACCATCTCCTCCCTCAGAGAGGCGGGACTCGCCATCGGCGTCTGCTCCAACTGGGGCTGGCAGCTCGATCCGTTCCTCGAGCAAGCAGGCCTCCTGGCCTTGATCGACGTCAGCGTCACCTCGGCCCGTGCCGGGTCACGCAAGCCGCACCCCGGCATCTACGACATCGCCGTCTCGGCAATGGGCGTCGACGTCGCAGAAATCGTCTTCGTCGGCGATTCCTGGGAGCCCGACGTCCGAGGGCCGCGACGGGTCGGCATGACGGCAGTGCACGTGTGGCGGGAAGAAGAGCGCGGTGGGCTCTGCCCGCCGGTGCTCCAGGCCGGCGACCACCGCGTCGGCGACCTGACCGGCGTGCTCGATGTCATCGAGGGCCTGGGTCCGGTGGCGCCGGAGTAGGCCGCCCGATCCGGCGCACCCATTTGGTGGTCGTCGACCACGGGCCGGCGCCGGTTCGGGGATGTTCAGCGACGGCGCTCGCCACCCACCGGGGGGCGGCCGTTCTCGGCCAATCCGGTGGCCAGAGCCTCTCGATCATCTTCGGTGAGGAGGGCGAACCGCGCCTCCGAGCTGCCGAGCGGTCGCCACCACACCGGGTCATCGCAGCCCCACGCCTCGGCCCGAAGTTCCACCTTCGTCACCTTGCCGGTCGCTGTCTGGGGCAGCGAGGGCGAGATCCGGACGTAGCGGGGGAGCCACTTGGGTCCCATGTCGGGCTGCGCGACGAGCCATGTCGCGAATCCGTCGGGGTCGAAGCTCCGGCCCGGGACCATTTCGACCGCCGCCATGACCTGGTCGCCTGCACCCGAAGCGGTGTCGGGGACAGGATAGACGGCAGCCACCGACAGGTCGGGATGGCGCGAGATGATCGACTCGACCGGGCCGGCGGAGAAATTTTCGGAGTCCACACGCAGCCAGTCTCCCGTCCGCCCAGCGAAGTAGAAGAACCCTTCGGCGTCGACGTAGCCGAGGTCGCCCGTCCAGTACCAGCCACGGCGCAAGCGCTCTTGCTCGGCGTCCTCCCGTCGGTAGTAACCCTCGAAGCTGCCGCGGCCGCCGCGGTTGACCATCTCGCCGATGGCGGCGCCAGCGTTCAGGAGGCGCCCATCGCTGTCGAACTCCGCCGGTGGACACTCCTTACCCGTCTCAGGACTGATGACCGCGAGGTCGACGCCGTTGACCGGCTTGCCCAATGCGCCCTTGGGCATCCCGAGAACCGGGTTGATCGCGGCACCGCCCTCGCTCTGGCCGTAGCCCTCAATGAGATAGCAGCCGAAGCGAGCGCGGAAACGGTCGCGGTCGCGCACCGAGGCCTCGGTGCCGAAGGCGCTCTTGAGGGTGTTGTCGGCGTCGTCAGCCCGCTCGGGTGTGGCCAGGATGTAGGCGATCGCCTTTCCCACATAGCTGAACTTCGTGGCGCCGAAGCGGTGTACGTCGTCGATGAAGGCCGAGGCGCTGAAGCGCGGCCGGGTGGCGATGGCCGCGCCGACCATGACCGAAGGGCCCCACAACGCCATCAGCGCGTTGCCGTGGAACAGCGGCATGGGGCAGTAGCAGACGTCCTCGGACGTGTACCCGTACCCAGGAGCGGCCACCTCGGCGATGCCGGCCAGCCGGCCCTGGGTGCAACGGACTGCCTTGGGCACACCTGTGGTGCCGGACGTGAAGATGAGGAGGAAGAGCGCCGCTTCCTCGACTGAGTCGGCGGCGTCAATGAGCCGACGCGCCTCGGCGCTGCCGGTGAAGTGCGCGAGCTGGGATTCGTAGCGGTCGGTGCCGATGACGAGGATCTTGTCGTCGGCCACTTCGAGGTCCAGGCCCCGCAGGAGCTCGGCGCCTTCGGCGTCGGTCACGATCACGGAGCAGTCGGTGGCTCGCACATCGGCGGCCAGAGCCTCACCCCGCCGCGTGGGGTTGATCCCGACCATGGCCGCGCTCGCCAGCGCGGCGGCGTTCAGCCAGAACAGGTACTCGGCGCCATTTGGGAGCAGCACTCCGATGTGCGGCGTGCCCGAGCCGAACAGGGAGCGGGCCAGGGCGCCTCGCGCCGCGCCCTCGAGCACGGCCTCGCGCCAGGTCCACCGAGACTCGGCATCCATGACCCCGGTGCTGTCGTCATCGGCGCGGGCGGCCAGCAGGGCGGCGACGGTCGTCACGGCCGGGCCCATCCCGCCGTACGGCGCACCAGGCTCCGGTCCGCATCGTCGACGGTGGCGGCGCCGCAGAGGTGCAGGGTGCGCCGCAGCTCGGTCTCGTACCAGCGCAGCAGTCCTGCCACGCCGTCGGCCCCATCGGTGGCCAAGGCCCACAGAGACGGGCGCCCGACCAGCGTCGCCCGCGCTCCGAGTGCCAGCGCCTTGACGACGTCGGGGGCGCGCCGAACGCCGCCGTCGACATAGACCTCGGCCCGTCCGGCGACGGCGTCGACGATGTCAGCCAGGATGTCTGCGGTCGCCGGCGCGTCGGCCAGCTGGCGGGCGCCGTGGTTGGAGACCACGACGGCGGCGGCCCCGGCGTCGACACATCGCAGGGCGTCGTCCGCCCGTTGCACGCCCTTCACCACCACCGGCAGCGCACTCAGTCCGGCCAGCCATCCGACGTCGTCTGGCGTGAGCGCCGGCTCCAACTCATTCGTGACCACACCCATGAACCCTCCCTCTCGCGCACTCTCGGTGCTGTCCCCCGCCAAGTTGGGCAGGACCAGGTCGTCGGGCAGGTGCACGCCGAGACGCCACTCTCGCAGGCGGAGGCCCGAGACGGGTGCGTCGACGGTCAGGACGAGGGCCTTGTAGCCGTGCGAGGCGGCGCGTTGCACCAGCTCCTCGGTGCGCGCCCGCTCGCGCTGTATGTAGACCTGCATCCAGCGGGCCGCGTCCGGCGCTGCCGCAGCGACGTCCTCGAGCCGGCAGGTGGCGAGCGACGACAGGATCAGCAGCGCACCCACCGCTGCAGCGCCCCGGGCGGTGGCCACCTCACCCTCGGGGTGAGCCAGTCCCTGAATGGCCGTCGGGGCAATGACGACGGGCGAGCTGACAGGGGTGCCGAGCAGGGTGGTGGCCACGGAGACCTCCGAGATCCCCGCCAGGACGTGCGGATGGAGCTGCCAGTGGCTCCAGGCCTCCACATTGCCCCGGAGCAGGCGCTCGTCGTCGGCACCACCTGCGTAGTAGGCGTAAGCCATTTCGCCGATGGCATGTCGGGCGTCCCGCTCGAGCTCATCCAGGGAAAGGTCGGTGACCAGGGGCGCCACACCACTCGGCCGGACAGCGTTATGTCCCGAGACATCGGTCCTGGCAGGATGAGCGGGCACGGGCCGCATGGTAGGCGCGCCCGACCACGTGATCAGCCGGAGGTGCAGTGCGTTTCTCGTATGCCGAGTCGATGACGAACCCGACCTTCTACCTCCCGTTGGCACAGGCGGCCGAGGCGGCGGGCTACGACTCGATGGTCGTGCCCGACAGCATCTGCTACCCCGAGGTGTCCGACACCACGTACCCCTTCAATCCTGACGGCACCAGGGAATTCCTCGAGGACAAGCCTTTCTTGGAGCCGTTCTCACTCATTCCCGCCATGGGGGCGCTGACCGAGAGCATCCGTTTCGTCACGTTCGTGATCAAGCTGCCGATCCGCCAGCCCGTGCTCATCACCAAGCAGGTCAGCTCCACGGCGGTGCTGACCAACAACCGGCTCCTGCTCGGCGTCGGCACGAGCCCGTGGCCCGAGGACTACGAGATCTGTGGCGTGCCCTGGGAACGTCGAGGCAAGCGGATGGACGAGGAGATCGCCATCATGCGCGGTCTGATGGCGGGTGGCTTCTTCGAGTTCCACGGCGAGATCTTCGACGTGCCATCCATAAAGATCTGCCCGACGCCCAGTGCGCCCGTGCCGATCCTCATCGGAGGCCACCACGAGGCTGCCCTGAGGCGGGCTGCCATCGATGGGGACGGCTGGCTGCACGGCGGGGGAGATCCCGCCGACCTTCCCGGGTTGCTGGCGCGGTTGACCGAGCTGCGCAAGGAACACGGCACGGAGAACAAGCCGTTCGAGGTCCATGTGATCTCGCTCGACGCCTACACGCCTGATGGAGTCCGCAAACTCGAGGAGCTGGGCGTCACGGACGTGATCGTCGGCTTCCGGTGGCCCTACGGTGTGGAGCAGGACACCGAGACGCTGGCGACGAAGGTCGACAGCCTCAAGCGGTTTGCTGACGACGTCATCGCCAAAGTCCGCTGAGGAGGGACATGACCGACGCACCCCTGAACGCCCGCGAACTGGGTCGCCGATCCCGGGCCGCCGTGACGGCCGGCGACCGCGACGATTGGCTGAGCCTGTTCACCGACGACGCCTTCGTGCAGGACCCCATCGGCCCCTCGGCCTTCGACCCGGAAGGCAAGGGGCATCACGGACTTGAGTCCATCGCAGCCTTCTATGACACCGTCATCGCTTCCAGTGAGTCCATCGACTTCGACATCACCGAGTCGTATCTCTGCGGTGACGAGGTGGCCGACGTCGGCATCATCCGGACCACCCTGGCCGGCGGCACCCACCAGGCGATCGTCCGCGGGGTGTACACCTATCGGACCGACGGCGCCGGCAAGATCGCCTCGCTGCGCGCCTACTGGGAGTTCGACGGGCTCGAGATGGTCGAACTGGGGAGCTGAGCGGCACCGTGCATGTCCTGGTCCGCGAGGGTCTTTTCACCGATGGCGACCCACCGGCCCTCCTCGGGACGCGGTGTGCCGCGTGCGGTTCGGTGCATTTCCCGCGGGCAGACGCGTGCACCTACTGCGCCACCGAGGACCCCGAACCGATTGAGCTCTCTCGCCGGGGCGTCCTGTGGGCATGGACCGCGGTGACGGCCCCGCCGCCGGGATATCACGGTGAGGTGCCCTTCGGAGTGGGAGTGGTCGAGCTGCCAGAAGGGGTGCGCGTCATCACCCGGCTGACCGAGAGCGACCCCGGCGCATTGTCCGAGGGCCAGCCGATGGAGCTGCGCATTGTGCCGCTACACCGGAACGAGGACGGGAGCGACGTCGTGACGTACGCCTTCGCGCCGGCATGACCGGCGTCAACGTCGCCGGCGTCGGGCTGCATCCCTTCGGGCGTTTCGATGGCGTCTCGACCACTGACATGGGCGTGGTGGCGGTGCGGGCTGCGCTCCGCGAGGCGGGTATCGGCAAGGGCGACTTCCAGGCCGCCTTCTGTGGCACGGCCTACGGAGGGGTGGCGACGGGCCACAAAGTGCTGAGCCGTCTCGGCATGACAGGCATGCCGATACGTCGATGTCGAGGCCGGCTGTGCCAGCGGGGGCGCCGCGCTCATGCTCGCCGCGGCGGCCATTCGGGCCGGGCAGTACGACACCGTCCTCGTCTTCGGCACCGAGAAGATGCCGAAGGGCATTATTCGGTCGTCGTTCTTCGAGCCCTGGCAGGAGGAGGCGGGCCTCGCATCGACGCCGGCCTTCTTCGGCTTGCGGGCGCAGCGCCTCTGCATCACCTCGGGCGTGACCAAGGACCACCTGGCGCGGGTCGTCGTGAAGAACCGGCGTCACGGCGCCTCGAACCCGGACGCCATGTACCAGAAAGAGACGACGGCGGAGGCGGTGCTGAGCTCACGGATCGTGTGTGATCCGCTGCACCTCTTCATGCTGTGCTCGCCCAACGAGGGCGCGGCTGCGCTCGTGCTGCGGCGCGCCGATCTCGCTCCGTCGGGTGTGACCTTGGCGGCCGCTGTGCTGCGCTCGCACATTCCGGGCTCGGTCCTGAGCGAGTCCACCCCGCTGGCGGGCCTGACCGCCGACGACGTGCCGGCGCCGACGACGCTCGCCGCAACCGACGCCTACGAGGAGGCTGGCGTCGGTCCGTCCGAGCTGCACGTCGTGGAGTGTCAGGA
This sequence comes from uncultured Acidimicrobiaceae bacterium, assembly GCA_963850185.1. Classification (GTDB taxonomy): domain Bacteria; phylum Actinomycetota; class Acidimicrobiia; order Acidimicrobiales; family RAAP-2; genus Bog-473. The sequence continues at coordinate 144,083 of CAWKKE010000006.1, read as the reverse complement.
CACGGACGCCGCTCGGGAGCTGGGTTCGTGCGAGGAGCTCGGGTTGTGCGAGCCCGGAGGTTCGGCCGCCCTGCTCGATTCGGGTGCGACCACCCTGGGCGGCCGGCTCCCTGTCAACCCCAGTGGAGGGCTGCTCTCCAAGGGTGAGCCGCTCGGCGCCTCTGCGCTGGGGCAGGTCGTCGAGCTGGTGCGCCAGCTACGGGGCGAGTGCGGGCCACGCCAGGTTGCAGGGGCCCGGGTGGCGCTGTCGCACACGGTGGGCCGGGGCGCCAACGCCGGCGTCGTCATCCTCACTCGTTGATCCGCACCTCCAGAGCGAACCTCGAGCGTCTGCTCAGGTGGCCGGCTGGCCCCCCGCAACGTAGGCGGACTGGCCCCCCGCACCGTAGAACGGCGCGTTGAACGCGAAGACGCCTCCGTCCGAGCTCGCGATCCAGTAGCCACCGGTCGCGGGGTCTTCGGTCACCCCGACGACGGGATGGGCGAGTGGCTGCCCCTCCATGGACCCGTAGAACGGCTCGTTGTAACTGAAGATTCCTCCGTCGGACGAGACCAATCGGTAGCCCGTCCCGCTGGGTGCGCTCTCCATGCCGACCACCGGTGCGTTCAGGTGGAGATTGTCCGCAGAACCGTAGAACGGCGCATCAAAAGCGAAGACACCACCGTCCCGGCCCACGAGCCAGTAACCGCCGGTCGCTCGATCGACCGCCATGCCCACGATGGGTTGATCGAGGGCGTGGCCTCCCATGGAGCCGTAGAAGTGGGCATCGCCGTACGCGAAGACGCCCCCATCAGCGGCGACTAGCCAGTAGCCCCCGTTATCCGGCGTGAGCGCCATCGCCACGATGGGAGCGTGCAGGCTCAGCCCGGCGGCAGATCCATAGAACGTCGCATTGACGGCGAAGACGCCACCATCGGCGGCGGCAAAGTAGTAGGAGTCCACGTTCGAGCCGTTGTAAATGGCCCCGATGCCCACGATCGGTGCGTGAGCATCACTGATGAGGAAGCTCGGCTCGTCGAAGGCATGATTTGGTCCGTGGGACGACACGGCAGCACTGTTGGTGAAGGTGAGATAGCCCCCGTCGGGGTTCGGTTCGGATTGGATTCCAGCGAACGCGTTGTCACAGCCCGGAACGGCAACCGTCCCGCTGTAGTTGTAGGTAGTCCCCTGCGCATCGTGTGCCGAGACCTGTACGTCATAGCTTCCCGGGTAGACGTGAATCAGTGTCCCTATGGATCCGGTCATCGAGAGCTGCCCCCCGTAGGGCGTGAGGTCACCGGGGCTCTGTGCCCATGCCGAGAGAGTGCCCGCTACATCCTGCACGGGTCCGAGGGGCGATGTGAGCACGGCCAAGATCGAACCGGACCCATCGTCGTAACAGGAAGGCGTGATCGATACGACACCCTTGGTGGCGGTGGCAGCCGACGCCTCTTGCGGGGAGATCCCGACCCCGAGGACGCTCGCGACGGCGACAAGGAATATCGCGATCGCCGCCAACTTCCCATTCCATGGTTTCCTCGACCCCGCCACGGAGACCTCCTCTGCTACACGACTGCCACTGCCTAGCGTCTGGAGTTCGGCGTTGCAATCCGGATCCGCCCTGTCTCCTCAAACAGCGCCGGCCCGCCTCGGGGTGGGCGAACTCAGGCGACGGTGCGCTGGGCGACGATGAAGCCACTGTCGACCTGGACCTGCTCACGGGCTGAAGAGCCCGTCGCGGAAGGCGAACACGTGTGGATGCCGGACGTGACGCGGTGTCCATGGCCGGGAATACCGGGGATGTCACCGATGACAGTGCCCGTCTGGTCCGCCCGAGGACCCGGTTTCGCCGTCGAAGGAGCGGTGGAGCGGCTCTCCCGCCTCGGTGCGGAAGTTGGCTGTGACGAGCGGCACAGCGCCCGCCCGTCCGCCCTTGCGCCATCCTTGCCTGAGGCACGGTGAACCACGAATACCCGCAGCGTCGTGGACGATGTCGTCCGGTGGAAAAGGCCACCGCGCCGTCGACGTCGTCGGCGCCCTCGGTCTTGACGTGGGGCTCAACCAGGGCGTCTCTCGTCCTGCCGCATTGACCTGCTCTTTTGCTTCGATTTGCCCATCGTTTGCCCATCGATTGCCCTGCGCCATAGGTATCATTATGAAATGACTCACTCATGTCAAGACCCTTCTCTCAAAGAGGGCCCACGGACCAACCAGAAGACCAGGACCCGCGCCGCCCTCCTGCAAGCGGCCACCGACCTCTTTCGCGAAGGCAGGTCCCCGTCCATGCCGAAAGCGGCTGACCGTGCGCTGGTGTCGGTGGCGACCGCGTATCGCTACTTCTCCTCGGCCGAGGACCTGTGGTGGGAGGCGACCCTCGCCGAGGTGTTCCAGCAGACCGTCGACGAGACCATCGAGCGGACCAGGGCGGCCGGATCGGAGCCGCAGGCGCGCCTCGAGGCGGCTGTCCGGGCCAATGGGTTTGCCATGATCGACGATCAGGCGCCGTTCCGCCGGGTCGCTCAGATCGCCCTGGAACAGTGGTTTCGCCAACGTGAAGCGCCCGATGACCAGCAGATGCCAACCCGTGCCCGGCGACGCAACGAACTGATCAGGGAGGTGCTCAGTCCCCTCGGCCGGCACGCTCCCGGAGCGAGAGTTCGACCGCATTGCGCACGCCCTGGGCCTCGTCTTCGGCACCGAGGCCATGATCTCTCTGACCGACGCAGTCGGCCTTGATGCTCCCGCCGCAAAGGACGCGTTGCTCGATGCGAGCCGATGGCTTCTGGCCGGAGCGCTTGCCGAGCTGACAGAGGCCCCGGCCCCCAACCGCTGACCCGACTCCTTCACTCAGCCCCAGCCGTTCAAACCGCGATCCGTCGGACAGGCGGGAACCCCTGCAACCCGTCAGTCGGACCCGGATTGCATCACCGCTCCGGTTGATCTGAAGGAAAGCATCGACCGGTGAGACAGAGCCGACAATACGGAGAGTGCGGAGCCGGCGGACCCGATGGAGCCGATTGAGAAAAATGAGCCGATGGAGCCGATCGAACAGGCCGATCCGATCGAACCGATCGAAAGGATCGAACCCTTGGAGCCGATTGAGAGAAACGAGTCCTCCGACCACAACGACCACCGCGAGGTTGCACTCGTGTTCTTCGTCATCGGTCAATCATGCCGCGAACTCGGCCGTGATTCGGTGCTCGGGCGGTTCGTCACAGGGATCGGCAAGACTGCGTGCCATGGCATTCGGGCAGCAACAAGGACCGCCGGCTTCGGCGAGGCAGGTGCAGGAGCTGCTGGCCTTGCTGCAGGAGGCCGGGCACAGCGACTTCCGAGATGCACGCGGCCCGATGGGTTTCACGCAACGCCAGGCTGCGGGAAAGTTCACTCGCTCCGAGGCCGACGTTCTTTTGGAGCGACTCCGTGATCCCGAGTCGGACGCCGGAAAATCGGTCGAGGTTCCGACCTGGCGTCGGTACCCACGGGAGCAGGTGCTGCGCGACATTGCTGCTGAGCATCTCGCCGTCGAGCTTCGCCGTCGTGGCTGGACCGTCGTCGCGCCGTAGCTCTGGCCTCGTCCCTGTAGGAAGATGATGTGATGCAAGCGATCACGGTTCGAGACCGCGCTGCCGGCGTCGGTGGACTCTCACTGGGGGACGCGCCCCACCCTCACGCCGCCCAGAACGATGTCATGGTGCAAGTCCATGCCGCGGGATCCACTCCCGGCGAGCTGGACTGGCCGACCACCTGGACCGACCGGGCCGGTCGTGACCGGCGCCGAGCGTGCCCGGCCACGAGCTGTCCGGAGTCGTCGTCGAATTGGGCTCGGGACCACTGGCCTCACGGTGGGCCAACGGGTATTCGGACTGATCGACTGGGCCCGTAACGGCTCGCTGGCCGAATACTGCGCAGTCGAGGCGCGCAACCTCGCTCCGGTTCCGGCTGATGTCGACCACACCGTCGCCGCTGCTCTCCCAATCTCCGGGTTGACCGCATGGCAGGGATTGATCGACCACGCGCGCCTGCAGACGGGTCAGACCGTCCTGATCCACGGCGCCGCGGGCGGTGTCGGATCCACAGCGGTACAGCTCGCCCGCGAGGTGGGAGCCCGCGTCATCGGGACCGGCCGAGCTGCGGACCGCGAGACGGCTCTCGCTTTGGGAGTAAGTGAATTCTTGGATCTGCAGGCCGACAAGCTGGAAGACGTCGGCGAGGTGGACGTGGTCTTCGATGTGATCGGTGGTGAGGTTCTCGACCGCTCGACGTCGCTGGTGCGCGCCGGTGGCACCCTCGTCACCATCGCCAGAGCGCCGACGGTCCAGCCCAAGGATGGGCGAGCCATCTTCTTCGTCGTCGAACCCGACCGTTCCCGGCTGGCGGACCTGGCGGAGCGGCTCAGGGACGGACGGCTCAAACCGATCGTCGGGGCGATACGACCGCTTGCCGAGGCGCCTGCAGCTTTTGCACCCGACGGTCGCGTACCGGGGAAGACGATCATCCGGGTCATCGGAGACGAATAGCCGGCTTCAGATCGGGCCCTTCGGCGGACTCCCGTGAGGTCGGCACTGCACGCACGTGCGGGCGGCTGGCCGTGCTGCAAGGCGCTCGGGCGAGAGTGCAGCCCCACATTGGGTGCAGATTCCGTAGGTACCGTCAGCGACGCGGCGTGCCGCACATTCGAGTTCCGTCAGGTACGCGCGCTCTTGGTTGAGCAGTGCAGAGACCCTCGCACGTTCGAACGCGAGCGTGGACCCCTCCGGGTCGTGTTCGTCATCCGAATTGCAATCAACCGTCGCGGCCACGATGTCGTCGAACTCGGCCGCCAGCGCCGCGATGTGAGCGATCGTCGTCCGTCTCTCTGCGCTGAGAAGATCTTCTGGGATCACGGGAACCACGTCGCCGGATGTTTGCCTACCAGGCGAGCTCGTCCTCGTTCTCTTGGAACGTGCCGGTCGGGCCGTCTTTGCCGATGGTCGCCATGCGAACCATGACCTCGGCGCCTTTCTCGACCGGCTGCCCGGCTCCGCTGAAGGGAGTCAGATCGGTGGCCGTGAAGCCGGGCTCGACCGCATTGAACTTGATGTCCGGGAAGGTCTTGGCGTACTGAACGGTGAGCATCGAGACGGCGGCCTTGCTGGCGCCGTAAATGATGGAGGGGAAGTGAAACTGCCGCCGCTCGGGGTTCGTGACCGCCCAGAACGAACCGAGCGCACTGGAGACGTTGACGACGACGGGGTTCTCGGACTTCTGCAGCAGCGGGAGCGCCGCCTGGGTGACACGGATCAGGCCGACCGCGTTGGTGTCGAACACCCGCAGCGCGACCGGACCGTCGATCTCCCCCGTCGCGCTGATGCCGGCATTGTTGACAAGGACGTCGAGCCGGCCCTCGCGTGCATCGATGATGCGCAAAGCGGTCTCGACCGATCCGTCGTCGGTCACGTCGAGCTGAACGAACTGGCCGCCGAGGTCGGACGCGGCGGCCTCGCCGAGTTCGGCGCTGCGCGCCCCGACGTAGACCGTGTGCCCTTCCGCGACGAGTCGACGAGCAGCCTCATGGCCGAGTCCTTTGTTGGCACCCGTGATCAGCGTCACAGTCATGTCGCGACCTCCTGGTCGGTGATGGAACCGGTTGTCAGGTGGACCTTATGGCGCGGGTTGATGCACCGAGCCGCCGGCCGGGCCGCCTGGCGCACGGGGCGGCCCTCTAGGAGGCGGGGCAAGTGCGGGTGCGAGCGATCGCAAGCCCGAAGGATGACGACCCGTTTTGGGGAGCGAGCGCGCTTGCTGGGGGTGCGACGACGTGGACCGGGATCCCGAATGCCGAGAATGTGAGTGTGGCGACCGTCGTCGCCGTGGCGCGGGGAACGTCACCGAACCCGGAGGGAAGTTTGGCGCCGCGGGGCAAGGGGCCGCTGATGTAGGTGCTGCGCACCTGGACGAGCCGCCCGGCCCCGTCGATCCATACGCCACTCGGACGTTCGGTCACGACGGCGGGCGGCTGGTGCGGAGCACAAACCCGGAGCGGCGCAAACGTGACCTCGTACTCCGTGGTGGCCGCGCCGTCGATGGTGGCCGGACCGAGGTCGCGCACAGATGCCACGGCATTCGGCCCTCGCAACGAGTCAAGGGCCACGCCTGCATTGAGCGCCAAGGAGAGCCCACGTTGGCCTCGGGGAAGCTTCGGGAAGGGCAGCACGTGGTACAGCGCGGTGAAGCGAAACCCCGGAATTGGGTTGGCTTGGTAGACGGTTCCGCCGATCACAATGGCTTTGACCGTGTTGGACGAGGGAACCGGGTGCTGCGGCTGGTTACCCGACGAGACGAAACTGACTTGATGGTCGACCTCGGTGACGCGGACGTCACCAGTGGCGAAGCTGACCTCGCCATTGCCCGAGAGCGAGCCGCGGAGTTCGGCGTTGGGACTCGACGTCACATGCGTGTACGAGAATTTCGGCAGCGCCGGCACGTTCCGTCTCGGCGAGCACGGCGGCGACCCATTGCGATGGGGTCTGGGACGCCGTTCCGTGCGCGATCGCCGAGCGCGGCGCCCGCCGCGGTCCCGAGGCCGAGGAGAGAGAGAAGGACCCACGGCACAAGACGACGCATCGCTCCGATTGTGCCCGACGGGAGGTTCCGTTGCTCGGGGGCTTGCCTACAATGCGGCGGTGGCATCGGCCGGCGAACTCCTCGTTCCGGACCCGATCTGGGTCGGTGGCATGGAGATACGCATGCTCGCCCCCTCGGAGTCGACACGCCTCGGCGATGCGGTCAGGGCGGTCTATGGGGAGACCTATCCGGTGCTCTGGACCTACGACGCGCAGGAAGTGGCTCGCCGGATCTCGGCCGGCCTCCTGATTTCGGCGATTGCCGAGACAGCCGACGGCGAGCTGCTCTGTCACTCGGGTCTCACCCTGAATGCGCCGGACGACGTCATCGGCCACGCCGGCCAGGCGCTGACGCTGCCCGCAGCGCGAGGGCGCCACATCTTCACCACGGTGAAGCGGTACCTCGTCGACTGGGCGACCGAGCTCGGGCTGGTCGGCATGTACAGCGAAGCGACGGCTGCTCATCCCTACAGCCAGCAGGCCCTGCTCGATCTGGGCGGCCATGAGACCGGGTTCATGCTCGGATTCATTCCCGACTCGGTCGACAACAACGCCGCGTCGGCGACAGGCGCGGGACGTCAGTCGGCCGCGCTGTTCTTTCTCCGTATGCGGCCCGGGCAGGGAACGGTTGCTCTATGCGCCGGACCGCCATCGTGACATCGTGCAGGACACGATCGACATCTGTGGATCCCGGGCCCAATTGGCAGAGGTGCCTGACCGCACCGATCTTCCTGCGACCTCCAGGCTCCATATCGAGAGTGACCCGGGTGACAACGTCGCGGTCCTGACCGTCAGCCAGGCGGGACACGATCTGACGTCCCGGATAGAGGACGAGCGTTCACGAATGTTCGCCCAGGGCGTCGACGCCCTGTACGTGGATCTGCCGCTCGACCGGCCCGAGTCGGCCCACGTGAGTGGCGCACTGGAGGAGTTGCAGCTGTCCTATTCGGGAGTCTTTCCCAACAATCAGGCCGCCGGAGACGTGCTGCGGCTGCAATGCCTGCGCGATGCCGCCACCTGGTGCCGCGACGTGGCGGTGGCATCTCCCCACGGTGCTGCACTGCTCCAGTACGTGATAGAGGACATGGAGGCGGCGGGCCAGTCCGTGGCAGCGGCCCAGAGCGACGGCCTGCCTGACGCGGTCCCCTTGGTGGCGGTGCGGTAACGCGTCGCCACCGTGTCGACGCGTGAGGTCCGGGTCACTTGCACCATCATGCGTCGAGCCTGCGCAGCACGTCGGGCAGCTCGGTCAGCGCACCCACCACCGCGTCCGGACGCGGGCCGTCGTCGGGGAACAGCACCGCGCCGTCGCGGTCGATCCACACTGAACGCCAGCCCGCGCCGTGGGCACCGGCGACGTCGTTGACCGGATGATCGCCGACGAGCACGCACGCCTCTGGCCCGACGCCGAGCTCGCGTTCCACCACCTCGAAGATCCCCTTGTCGGGTTTGGCCACCCTGTGGTCTTGGGCGAAGACAACCGACTCGAAATAGGAGGCCAGCCCGACCGTCTCGGGTAGCCGGCTCCCGTTGGAGAGCAGGCCGAGGCGGTAGTCGGCGCGCAGGGCGTCGAGGCCAGGGACCGTGTCGGGGAAGAGGGCAGGGTCGCGGTCCCGGTGGGCGAAGTAGGAATCTCCCAACTGGTGCGCCAGCACGTCGTCGGCCGCCTGGTCACCACCCTCGACTTCCCGCCGCCGCTGCAACGTGCGACCGAAGCCGTGCACGCGCAACGCGGCCAGCGACCATACGTCGGGCAGCTCCTGCTCCACGACGGCACGGTCGGCCTGCAAGTTCTCCCACCCCAGAGCGTCGGTGAAGGGTCCGGGCCGGGCTGCACGCAACTCGGCGGCGACGGCGATCAGCGCGTCGCGCATGACGCGCTCGAAGTCCCACAGCGTCTGGTCCCCATCGAAGAGAACAGCCTCGATCACGGAGCGACGAGGACCACTTTGCCGAATTTGGAGCCGGCGGCGAAGTGGTCGTACGCGGCTTCGGCTTCGGCAAGCGCGAACGTGTCGTACACGGGGATCTGCAGACGCCCGGCCCCCAATGCCGGCAGGACATGCGCCGCCATGTCGGCGGCCACGTCCGCCTTCTCGCGTCGGCTTCGGGCGCGCAGCGTGGAGCCCCCGATGCTGACCCGCTTCCGCATGAGGTCCATGAGCTCGATCTCCATCCGCCCGCCCCCGCCGACGCCGATCACCACGACGCGGCCCCAGGTCGCCAGGTGCGGCAGGACCCTGGTCAGGCTGGGCGCGCCGACGAGCTCCAGGACGACGTCATAGGGGCCCTGCGCTGCTTCTTGACCCGGAGCCAGCACCACGTCGGCGCCGAGCGAGGCCACGGCGTCGTGTCGCGCCGGGTCACGCACGGTGGCGGTCACCCTCGCCCCCGCCCGCGCCGCCAACTGGACGCCCGCGGTCCCGACGCCCCCGGCGGCGCCCGAGACGAGGACGCGCTCGCCCATCTGCAGCTCGGCCTGGCGGAAGAGCGCGTCATAGGCCGTGGTGAAGACCTCGGGGAATCCTCCGGCCTCCGTCCAGGGCAGTCCCTCGGGAACGGCCAGCGCGTGCGTCTCGTCGACGAGGGCCAGGGTGGCCTGGGCTCCACCGCCTACGACAGCCATGACCCGGTCGCCCACGGCGAAGACCGTGACCTGGCGGCCGACGGCCACCACTTGGCCGGCGAACTCCATTCCCGGGATGTCTTCGGGCCACCCCGGCGGCGCTGGATAGAAGCCGGCCCGCTGCACCAGGTCCGCCGCGTTCAAGCCGGCCGCCCGCACCGCCACCAGCAGCTCGGTGTCGCCGGGGACGGGGTCGTCTCGCTCCTCCCAGTGCAGATGGCTGTCACGGATCACCACGGCGTGCATGGCGGTCACCCTACGCGGCCGGGGCACGCTGCCACCTGTCCCCGATAGGGTCGGGCGCATGGCTCTCTACGACATCCCGATCCACACGCTCCAGGGCGACGACACCTCGCTGGGCGAGTACAAGGGCAAGACCCTGCTGCTGGTCAACGTCGCTTCCAAGTGCGGACTCACCCCCCAGTACGAGGGCCTCGAGCGCCTGCAGAAGAGCTATGGCGACCGCGGCTTCTCGGTCATCGGCTTCCCGTGCAACCAGTTCATGGGCCAGGAACCCGGCACCTCCGAGGAGATCGCGCAGTTCTGCTCGGCCACCTACGGTGTGACCTTCCCGCTCATGGAGAAGATCGACGTGAACGGCGACGACCGCAGCCCCATTTACGCCGAGCTGACGGAGAAGAAGGATGCCGAGGGCAACGCCGGCGACATCACGTGGAACTTCGAGAAGTTCCTCGTGTCACCCGAGGGCAGCGTCGTGGCGCGCTATCGGCCCCAGGTGGAGCCGGAGGACCCCACGATCGTCGCCGATATCGAGGCGCAGCTCACGGCTTGATACCACCGCCTCCCGGTTCGCCTGGGTTTGCCGCGTCCATGTTCGACATGGACGGGCTCTTGATCGATTCCGAGATCCTCTGGCACGAGGCCGAGATCGAGATCCTGGGCGGCCTCGGCGTTCCCCTCGTCGTCGAAGGTTGCCGCTCGACCAAGGGCATGTTCGTCGACGAGGTCACCGCGCACTGGTACGCGCTGCACCCGTGGCCGGGCGCCACGCCGACGCCCGACGAGGTGGCGGTGTCGATCGTCGACCGGGTCATTGAGCTCATCGTGACCAAGGGTGTGCTCAAGCCGGGTGCGCAGCACGCCATCGATCTGTGCCGCTCCCGCGGCCTCCCGTTGGCAGTGGCGTCGTCGTCGCAGTACCGCTTGATCGACGCCGCGCTGGCGCATTTCGGCCTGCGTGAGAGTTTCGAGCTGGTGCACTCCGCCGAGGACGAGGAGTACGGCAAGCCGCACCCGGCAGTCTTTCTCGAGCGCGGCGGCCAAGTTGGGGGCACCGCCCCGGCGCTGTCTGGTCTGGGAGGACGCGCCTGCCGGCGTGCTCGCCGCCAAGGCGTCGTCCATGGCGTGCATCGCCGTGCCCGAGCAAGGGGAGGGCGGCCATCCGGCCTTCGGCCTGGCCGACCTCATGGTCGACTCGCTGCTGCAGGTCTCCGACGCCTCCCTTGACGCGCTGGAGCGCGCGCTCTTCCAGGGTTAGACGAGCGCGCGCTTCGCCGTTACGACGGGCGGAGCCGCTTCACGAACCAGATGTGACGGTCGGGCACTCGCTGGCCGTCGTGGCCGACGAAGACCTGCTCCCAACCTGATGACGCGTAGAGCGCCACGGCCTCGGGCTGGCCGTCGCCGGTTCCGAGGCGCAGGTCGGTCAGGCCCAGCTCGAGGGCGGCGTCCTCGATTGCGGCCATGAGGGCCCGGGCCACACCCTGCCCGCGCGTCCCGGGATCGACCCAGAGGCGGCGGATCTGGCCGACGCCGGAGTGGATGGCGCGCACCCCGACCCCGCCCAGCGGCGGTCCGGCGGCATGACCGCGGCGTGCCACCAAAAAGGCCCCACTGGGCGGTTCGAACATGGCTGCCGTGAGGCCTCGTTCGTCGCCGTCGAGATTGCCGTAGCGCATCACGATTTCCGCCTCGGCCTGTGCCACGATCCATTGCGGACCGTCGTCGCCGTAGGGCTCTTGGGCCAGCACGAGGTCGGCCGGAATGGCGGAAGGGGAGCGATCCATAGCCTCTATCCTTTCCGACGTGGCCGGGGCGCCCGTTCCCGCCGCACAAAGGCCGTCCTCTTCCGTGTTCACACCCGTCCCCCCTGACATCGACTTCGTCGCCCTCGAACAGGACGAGCTGGCCCGCTGGGCGGCGCACCGCGTCTTCGAGCGCTCCATCGAACAGCGCGCAGGCGCGACGCCGTGGGTCTTCTACGAAGGCCCACCCACGGCCAACGGCATGCCCGGCCTGCACCACGTCTGGGCCCGCGTCTACAAGGACCTCTTCTGCCGCTTCCGCACCATGAGTGGCTCGTACGTGGCCCGCCGGGCGGGCTGGGACACCCACGGGCTCCCTGTCGAAGTCGAGGTGGAGAAGAAGCTCGGCATCACCGGCAAAGAGCAGATCGAGTCGCAGGTCGGCATCGCCGAGTTCACGCGCCTGTGTCGTGAGTCCGTCTACTCCTACGTCGACGAGTTCGCCCGCCTGACGAGGCGCATCGGCTACTGGGTCGACATGGACGCGGCCTACTGGACGTTGGACTCCTCGTACATCGAGTCGGTCTGGTGGCATCTGCAACAGCTCTTCGACCAGGGGCTCTTGTACGAGGACCTCAAGGTCGTGCCCTACTGCCCCCGCTGTGGCACCGCGCTGTCGAGCCACGAGCTGGGCCAGCCCGACGTGTACCGGGACGAGGAGGACGAGTCGGCCTACGTCCGCTTCCGGCTGTCCGATGCCGACGGTGTCGTCGCCTCCGCGGTGGGAGGGGGCGCCGAATGGCTCGGCGTGTGGACGACGACACCGTGGACGCTGTTGTCCAATACGGGCGTGGCGGTGAATCCCGACCTGGTCTACGCGGTCGTCGACGGCGTCGTGCTGGCCGACGATCTGGTCGACGCCGTCATGGGGGAGGGCGCGTCGGACCGGGTGACGGCGCGGGTGCCGGGCCGCGCGCTGGTCGGGCTGCGCTACGAGCGTCCTTTTGACGACGTGACCGTTTCCCACGGTGCCGACGGGTGGCGGGTCGTGCCCGCCTCGTACGTGACGACCGACGAGGGGACCGGCCTGGTGCACCTGGCACCGGCCTTCGGCGAAATCGACCGCCAGATAGGCCGCGAGAACGGGCTGCCCTCGTTGAACCCGGTGGGGCCCGATGGCACCTTTACCGACGCCGTGGGGTGGCTGGCCGGCCGGCATGTCCGCGATGCGAACCACGACATCAACGACAGGCTGGAGTCCACGGGTCTGCTGCTGCGCCGCTTCCCCTACGTGCACTCGTACCCGCACTGCTGGCGCTGCCGCACGCCGCTGATCTACTGGGGCAAGCCGAGCTGGTACATCGCGACGTCGACCCGCAAGGCGGACCTGCTGGCGGCGAACCAGACGGTGGACTGGCACCCGGGGTACATCAAGGACGGGCGCTTCGGCGAGTGGCTGGAGAACAACGTCGACTGGGCGTTGTCGCGCGACCGCTTCTGGGGGACGCCCTTGCCGATCTGGCGCTGCGGCCGAGGGCACGTGCGCTGCGTCGGGTCCCTTCGTGAGCTGTCGGACCTGTGCGGGCGGGACGTGACCGGCATCGACCCGCACCGGCCGACCATTGACGACGTGACGTTCGCCTGTGGGACGTGCGCCTCCGACGTCGGCGCTGTCGACGAGGTCGACGAGCTCTCGGTGTGCCGACGGGTCGAGCCCGTCATCGACGCCTGGTTCGATTCGGGCTCCATGCCGGCCGCCCAGGTGGGCTACCCGCACGCCGCGGGCTCGGCCGAGGCCTTCACGTTCCCCGCCGACTTCATTTCGGAGGCCATCGACCAGACCCGGGGCTGGTTCTACTCGTTGCTGGCCATCAACACCCTCGTCTTCGGCCAGAGCCCGTACCGCCACGTCGTCTGCCTGGGCCACATCGTGGATGCCGACGGCCGCAAAATGTCCAAGTCGCTGGGCAACATCATCGACCCCTGGTCGATCCTCGACACCCGGGGCGCCGACGCCATGCGCTGGTGGATGTTCTCCCAGGGCTCGCCGTGGACGGCCACGCGGGCGACGCTCGGCGCCATCGACACGGCCATGCGGGACATGCTCCTCACGTTGTGGAACACGTTCAGCTTCTTCACGACGTACGCGTCGCTCAACGAGTTCGATCCCGCTGACCCGGGGATCCCGGCCGCGCCGGAGCGGGGGCCACTCGACCGCTGGATCCTGTCGCGGCTGGCCAGCACGACGGCGACGGCAACCGAAGCCTTGGCCACTTACGAGCCGCTGGCGGCGGCAAGTGCGTTGAGCGACCTCGTCGACGACCTCTCCAATTGGTACGTGCGCCGCAGTCGCCGTCGTTTCTGGCGTACCGACCCCGACGCACCTGCCGGCGACACCCTGGCGGCGCAGGCGACGCTGCACACGGTGTTGACCACGGTGTCGTTGTTGCTGGCGCCGTTGTGCCCGTTCGTGGCCGACACCATGTGGCGGCACCTGACGGGCGCCGCCGTCGACGGCGAGGCGTCGGTGCACCTGGCCGACTGGCCCGTGGCCGACGCATCACTGGTGGATGCGGATCTCGAGGCACAGATGGCGTTGGCCCGGCGTCTGACCTCTTTGGGGCGTGCCGCCCGCAGCGAGGCCTCGGTCAAGGTACGCCAGCCGCTCAAGCGCGCCCTGGTCTTCCTGCCCGCGGGCTCTCCCGAGATTTTGCGCGACATTGTGGCGGACGAGCTCAACGTCGACGAGGTCGATACCGCAGAGGAGTTGAGCGAGGTCATTCAGTTCGAGCTCAAGGCGAACTTCAAGACACTCGGGTCCCGCCTGAAGGACCTCGTGCGCGAGGTCGAGCCGGCGCTGGCCGCGCTCGACACCGGCGCCACGGCGGCTGCGCTCGAGGAGGGCCGCCCCGTGACGGTCGTTCTGGGCGGCCAGCCGGTCGAGCTGTCGCCCGAGGACGTGGTGTTGCGGGTCCGGGGGCAGCAGGGCTTCGCCGTCTCACGTGAGGGCGGTGAGGTCGTGGCACTGGACCTGAATTTGGACGTGGGGTTGCGCAAGCGAGGCCTCTCCCGTGACGTGGTGCGCCTCGTGCAGGACCTGCGGAAAGCTTCCGGGCTCGAGGTGTCCGATCGCATCGGCGTCCACGTGGTGGGTCTCGAGCCCATCGCTGAGTTCTTCGACTTCATCGCCCGGGAGGTGCTGGCGGTCGAAATCATCAGCGGGCGTGGTGAGGGGGAGGGCTCCCCGTTGGAGCTCGACGACGAGCTGGTGACCGAGCCCGTACTCGTCTGGATCCGGCGGGTCGATCCAGCTTGACGTGCCCGGCTCAGAGCCGGGGGTCGCCGGGGAGCAGCGCGTCGGTCAGGGCCACCTGCACCCCTCCGGTGGCGGCCGGGTCCAGCACGACGAGGTCGCCCTCCCAGCGCACGATCGTGATGCCGGCCCGGTGCAGTGCGTCGGTTGCTGCACCAAGATCGTCCACGCGCAGCGCCAACAGGTGGGTGCGTGCGCGTTCGTAGGTGCGACCCCACAGCGTGCGGCCGTCGTCCCCGGGCAGCGGAAAGAGGGCGAGTGTGCAGTCGGCGAGCGAGATGCCGGCCACTGGCCGACCCGGCGCGGCGCCGGCGTCCTCGAAGGTGACGACGGTGCCGAACAACGTGGCGAAGGTGGCGGCCCAGGCGACCGGGTCGTCGACCAGCGCGCCGACGAACGCGTGCTGGGTCGCCGGGGCAAGGACGTGCGACCGGGGCAGCGGGTCGGGTCGCGGAGCGCCGAAACGGGGATCAACGGCGAGCTCGAAGGTGCTCCACTGGAAGAAGACGCCGCCCGTGTCGCGGGGGTCGCTGAAGCACATGTCCGGGCGCGGCCGCGCCGCGATGTGCACCTCCTGCTGTTGGAGGTGCGCCATGGTGGCCTCGAGGTCTTCGACCTGCAGGGCGATCGAGTGCATGCCCCCTCCGTGTCGGGCCACGAACTGGGCCGCAGCGCCCTCGACGATGGGCTGGCCGACTTCGAGGGCGTTGTCCCCGGCCCAGGCCATGCCGCCGCGACGGCCGATTCCCGGCTCGGCCGACTCCCCGTACTCGAGGACGCTGAGGCCGACGATGGTGCCGAGGTTCCGGATGGCCAGGTCGTAGTCGGCCACCATCGCCGTGGAGTGGAACAGCCAGCGGACGTGGTGGTGCCGGCTCACAGGACGGTCACCGTCCCGCCGTGACGGGCAACTCAATGCCGGTGATGTTGCGGGCGCCCGGACCGGCGAGGAAGACCACCGCCGCGGCAACGTCGGCGGGGTCGACGTGGCGCAGCAGCCATGCGTCAGCGGCCATGCGGGCGGACACCTCGTCGGCGCTCTCGCCCGTGCGGCCGGCAATGGATTCGACCATCGCCGTGAGCGGTGCGCCCGTCACGAAGCCGGGCGTCACCACATTGACCCGGACGTGGGATCGGCCGTATTCCTTGGCCATGGTGAGAGACGCCGCGACCATGGCGCTCTTCGTCGCCGTGTAGCTGGACCGACCCGGCGGCAGCGCCCGTGTCCCGATGGTCCCGATCTGCACAATGGAACCGCCCGGGTTGGTGCGCATGGCCTGGGCGGCCAGGCGGCTCAGCTCCATCGTCCCCAGAACGTTGACCTCGAAGGCCCGGCGCCACAACTCCCATTCGCCCTCGGCGATGGCCGAGGTCTCGCCGCCGGCAGTGGCCACGTTGACGAGGACGTCGATCCGGCCGAACCGGTCCAGTGTCTCCTCCATCAACGTCTGGCACGAATGCAGGTCGGCGAAGTCGAACGCGAGGGGAAGTAGTTGGGGCCCGGGCGGGACTGCGGCCAGCATTTCGGAAGCCATCGCCTCGAGGCGGGCGGCATCCCGGGCCGCCACCACGACGTCGGCGCCCTCCTGTCGGAGGGCCGCGGCGCACGCCCGCCCGATGCCGGGCCCGGCGCCGGCCACGACCGCAGTCATGCCTCGGAGTGACGTCATATTGGCATTCCGGACTTTCCGGGGCGGTCAGTCACCGAGGTCGGGCGCCCACTGGACACCGTTGATGTGGCCGCCACCGTCGACGAAGAGTGTGTTGCCCGTCACATAGTGGGCATCGTCGCTGGCCAGGAAGACGGCCACGGGGGCGATGTCGTCCTCGGGGTCGCCGAGGCGGCCCATGGGGTTGGACGCGTCGGCGGCGGCCTCGAGCTCAGGGTGCGCTTCGAATACGGCTCGGGTGGCGGCCGACTTGGCGCCCGGGCAGATGACGTTGACCCGGATCTGCCAGGGTGCCCACTCGCGGGCCGCCGTCCGGCTGGCGGCCCGCAACGCCTCCTTGGCGACGTTGTACGACGTCGTGCCCATATGGGCGTTCACGCCGTTCAGCGAACACAGGTTGATGATGGCCCCGTCCCGCTTCGCTTTCATGATCGGGAGCACAGCCTGCATGCCCCAGAACGGGCCGAGCAGGCCCATGGAGAGGCCCCACTGCATGTGCTCGTCCGTGACGGACTCGAAACGTCCGAGCGTGCCGCCGCCCCAGGCGTTGTTCACGAGGATGTCAACCGTCCCCCAGATCTGCACGGCGGTGGCGACCATCGCTGTGACGTCGTCCTTGGCGCTGGCGTCGGTGCGGACGAAGCGTACGTCGGCGCCGAACTCGTCCCGGCAGGCCCCGGCCACGGTTGCGCCTGCGTCGTCGTCGATTTCGGCCACCAAGATGTGCGCGCCCTCGCGGGCGAAGCGTCGTACGATGCCTCGCCCGATGCCGTCACCCCCGCCCGTCACGATTGCCACCTTGTCGCGCAGTCGATCGGTCACGACTGCTCACCGTAGCCAGGGGACATTCGGAGTGCTCGAGCGCCTATGCCAGAGACTTGGCTCTGGCCAATCCGCTCGCGCTGTAGGCCCCGTCGGGAAACACAGCGTCCCAGGCATCGCGGATGCCGCGGAAGTCCTCGCTGGGTCCATAGGCGGCGCGTGCGGCAGCGACCACGTCGTCTCGACGTGCCGCGACGGCCGCACCCGAGTCGTATTCCAGCTGAGCGTCGATCTGCGCGATCGCCTCGGCGTAGCGGGCCTTGTGGCCGATCAGGCGGACTGCGTTGGCGGGAGGCGTCATGAAGGTTTCCTTTGTCGGGGCTTGCGTCGCGGGAGGGAGTTCTCCTGCGCATCCCAGAGGCTGCGGAAGTCTCGTGGTCCGGCTCCGGGAAGCACAACGTAGCGCTCGTGCACGTGACGACCGGTGCCGAGGATCGGTCGGACCCCGGGCATTGCGGACGGCTCGGTCTGCCGCGCGGCACGGGTGGCCTCCCGGCGACCCAGGTGGCACCATTTGCCCGGTGACAACAGGCATCGACGACATTGCGGTACTCGTCAGGAGGGCCCTCGCGGCAGAGGACCTTTCAGCCTTTGCCGAACTCCTCGACCACGACGTGACGTGGGGAGCACCGGGGTCTCGAAGTCCCAGCTGCCAGAACCGCAAGCAGGTGCTGGCCTGGTATCGGCGAGGTCGGGATGCTGGCGTCCGGGGAGGCGTGTACGACGTGGAGGTCCTTCGCGACCGACTTCTCGTCACCATGAGTGTGCAAGGGACGGAAAATGCCCGGGAGCGGGGCGGCACGGCGCTTCGCTTTCAGGTGCTGACCGTCCGGAGCGGCAAAGTCGTGGATATCGTCGGGTTCGACGACAAGGCGGAGGCTCTTGCGTACGTCGGTTGAGAAAGGCGTCGCCTACGGCTCTGGCTCTGGCTCTGGCACGAGTCAGGAGCGGGCGATCGGAACTGACGAAATCCGCGTCTCAATCATTGGGAGGGTGTCTCGAGGGGGCTCGGCGGGCCGCTCGTAACGAATCGGGAACCAGTCGTAGATGACCACGGTCCGAAAGGCGACGTCTTCGAGACCTCGATTGCGGCGGTTCACCAAGGCCAACAGGAGCGCCGGGAAGAATGCAGCGCAGAGGAGCGCCCGGAAGAGCGCTCGCCAGAACCGAAGGGGACTCCCGTCCGCGTGGACGACTCGGAGTCCGATCATCTGCTTCCCAAGGGTACGTCCGGTGGACGACCAACCGGCGGTGAGATAGCAAACCAGGAGGATCGAGAGCAAGAGCTCGTTCAACCAATGGGGGGGATCAGCAACCGAAATCGACTTCGAAAAAAACAGATCCCATGCAATGCTGACGATGATCACGCCAACGACATAGACACAGATCACGAGGACGACATCGGTTCCGCTCGCCACTGCCCGGGAAACGAAGCCGGCTCGAAGGCCTTGGAGCTGTTGCCCTCGCTCGCTGCGGATCTCGAGCTGCCGGCTCACGACATGACCCCGGGGGTGGCAGGCTCGGGTCGAGTGCTGCCGTTCCAGCGGACGGACAAATCACGCGGTTCTTTGCGACGAAGGATCCTGTCGACGAGCCGGGAACTCCACAGATCCATGGCCATGAGCCCGGCCCGGCTCGCGTGCAGCGTCTCCGCACCCAGTCCGGTCGTGGACTCACGGATGACTCCCGCCAGGTCGATCTCGTCGATGACCCCCGGGAGGTCGACTCTGGCAACGACCTTCGTGATCGGCACGTGATCGATCAATTGCTCCATGTCCAGCATGTCGACAACCCCAACGACGACCCGATTCAGCACCGACTCCGCTGCTTCGGCAACGTTCTCCCGGTTCTCCTTTTCGCTCTTGTGGGCTTCGCCTTGACGCCGTCCGAGATGTCGCTCAACCGAGTCAAGAGGGCCTTCTGCGATTGAAGCGGGAATGACGACCCTCGCGATCCGTATCGATCTGCTCGTGATCTCCACGGCTGCAAGTGTCGCCGCGCCGACCCCCACCTTGGCCGTCCCTGTGATGAGGTCGAGGAACCGCGCACCCGCATTTGGCGAAGAGTCCTGCCTCGGAGTCTGGAGCGGTTCAGAAGAAGACTCAGGCACCAGGCGAGCGTAACGCCTGCCTTCGGTGTCGTGCCCAATACATCAAACGCCGCGATGCCCCCCACGGCCGTCGACCCTGTGCTCTCCCCTTCGCCCCGTCGGCGCGGGCATGGAGCGGACGGACCTGTCCGCGACGCCGAATGGTCCCACGCGCAGACGAGAGGGCGCTCTGCTCGAGTGGCTAGCCGGTCTCGCCGGTCTGACCGGAACTGACGTGGCTCCCACCGCCGGACCCGACGCGTGCAAAGCCGTGGGCCGTGGTCCCGGGTCGACACCGACCGCCCGCTGTAGTGGACTGCGGCGTATGACCGAGAGACTCGAGATCTCCCGTGCGATCGCCGCCCCGCCCGAGGTTGTGTACGCGGCTCTCTCTGACGTGACGCGCATGGGCGAGTGGTCGGAGGAGTGCCATACGTGCGAATGGCACGAGGGGTACGACGGCCCGGTCGTCGGCGCGACCTTCGACGGCCACAACCGCAACGGCACGCATGAGTGGACAACGCAAGGCAAGGTCGTCGAAGCCGACGCCGGCCGGGCCTTCGCCTTCGAGTGCTCAATGATGGACTTCCACTACTCGACCTGGGGCTACCGCATCCATCCGACCGAGTCGGGGTGTCGTGTCACGGAATGGAGCGAGGACCTGCGGCCTGAGTCCGTCATGGAGTTCAGCAAGCAGACGTCGGGCGTCGATGACCGGACGGACCAGAACAGGAAGAACATGAGCCTCACCCTGGCCCGGCTCGCCCAATCCGTCGAAAGTTGAGCGGATCGCCGATCACCGGGGTCGTCGCGTTCTCGGCCTAGGTCAAGACACCTGTGAGGACCGCGGCAAACTGCGTCGGCTCGGTCACGAAGCCCGCATGGCCTCCGGGGAATTCCACGAGCGCGGTGCCCAGGCGCTCGGCCAGCGCGACAGCCGTGCGTTGGGGAAACTCGCCCCGCGAGGCGATGCCCCCCGCCACGACGAGCCTCGTCGGCGCCGCGGCGAGAGCCGCGAAGTCGGGTTGGTACAAGGCGATGGGAAAGAGGCCGTGCTCGAAGAAGCGCCGGCTCGTCGCGATCTCCTCGGCCGAAGGTGGCTGCGGATCGGCGGGTGGCTCCTGTGGCCCCATGCTCAGGCCCGTGAAGGAACCGAAGGCCTCCCAGGCAGCGCCGATACCCCTCTCGCGGTACGTCTCGTAGATCTCGTGGAATCCTGCCTGCGCCTGGTCGGCGTCAGGCGGGAGCAGGGCGAGTGGCGCCTCGTGAGCGACGAGTGTGCGGACGTGGCCGGGGGAGCGGGCGACCAGGGCGAGCCCGGTGACCGCGCCGCCGCTGCTTCCGAACACGTGGGCGGGCACCGTGCCGACGGCCGCTTCGAGCACGCGGCGCACATCGTCGGCCAGCAGGTCCGGTTCGCCGTCTTGGTCTGGGTCGTCGATCGTGCTGCGGCCGAAGCCCCGTGGGTCGTAGGTCACCACCGTGTATGCCTCGGCCAGTGCCGGCGCGAGTGCGGCAAATCCCGACGCGCCCATGGGGTGACCGATCAGCATGCACGGAGGGCCGGCACCCTGCACCTCGTAGTACAAGCGGGCGCCGGGGACTTCCAACGTGTGGCTCGTGGGGTGTGTCATCACTCCTCGGCGTGGGTCTCGGTCCGCCGTCGCAGCCGCGCATCGGAAAGTGCCGGCGACGAGGCGAGGTAATTGTCCCGAGGGTTGAGCTCCGTACCCGGGGCGACGATCTCGTCGATGCGGTCGAGAACGTCGTCACCGAGGACGACGTCCGCCCCCGCCAGGAGGTCATCGAGCTGCTCGGGCGTCCGCGGCCCAATGATGACCGAGGTCACCGCGGGATGAGATCGGACAAAAGCGGTTGCCAGGTGCGTCAAGGGAAGCCCGGCCTCCGCGGCCAACTCGGTCAGGGCGCCGACAGACTCCAGCTTGGCCCGATTGGCCGCGATGTCGAGGTCGAACGCCTGGGGGGCGGTCGCGGTCCGATGCCCAACAGTGGGATCGGCTCGTCCCGACAACCACCCGCTACTCAGCGGCCCGTACGACAGCACGCCCATGCCGTGTCGCTGGGCGACCGGCAGCACGGTGCCCTCAATGGTCCGCGTGAGGATCGAGTAGCGCGGCTGCTCTGTCCGGAAGCGGTGATGGCCGCGACGTTCGGCCGCCCACTGCGCCTCCACCATGAGGTCGGCCGGGAACGTCGACGAACCGATGGCGCGAACCTTGCCGGCCCGGATCAGGTCGGACAGCGCACCGAGCGTCTCGTCGAGATCCGTCCGGTAATCGGGTCGGTGCTGCTGGTAGAGGTCGATGTAGTCGGTGCCGAGACGCCGGAGACTGGCCTCGACGGCGCGGGCGATCCAGCGCGGTGACGCACCTTGCCGATTGGGATCGTCACCCACGGGGAGCCCGAACTTGGTGGCGAGGACGACCTTGTCGCGCCGTCCGGCCAAGGCTTTCCCCACAATCTCCTCGGACTCCCCCCGGGAGTACACGTCGGCGGTGTCCACGAAGTTGATGCCGGCGTCGAGCGCGGCGTGGATCATGCTGATCGACTCGCCGTGGTCGGTGTTGCCCTGGGCACCCAGCATCATGGTGCCGAGCGCGAACCCGCTCACCGAGATGCCCGTACCTCCCAGGACCCTGTGCTCCATGTATCTCTCCTTCGTCGCCTCGACAGCTTTGCCCTCTTCAGAGCGCGGGGAGAAGTCGGGGGTGCGGGCCGCGTCAGCAGCCGGCGTCGAGGACCTTGACCAGAGCAGCTTCCAGGGCGACGCGGTCGCCGGAACCGAGATGGGCCACCAGGTGGCGGTCGATCCCGTCGATGTGGGCGGCGATGGCGCGTTCGAGTACCGCCTGCCCCTCCGGCGTCAGCACGACATAAATGCTGCGTCGATCGCTCGGACAGGCCTCCCGCGCCACGAGTCCCGCTTCGACCATGCGATCGACCAGTCGGGTCACGCCACCGGTTGTCAGGGCCACGTCACTGCTCAACCTGCTCATCGTCAGGCGGCGCTCGGGAGCCCCTCCGACGTGGATCAGCACGTCGAAGAAGACCAGCGGGATCCCGACGTTCTCCTCGAGCTCGCGGCCGAGGGAGTCGGTCAACTGGCGGTGGGTGCGGACGATCAGGCCCATGAGGCGGATGCGGTCGTCGTCCATCTGGCCCAGGACGCCGCAGGAGCCGCCCGGCTGATCCAAGCCATCGCCCGCGTCGGGACCACCACCGGGGTGTACTTCTCCCCGGTCCTGGTCACCGCCCTTCTCCGAAATGGTCGCCGTTCCCATGCCGCTGCCCTCAGTCTCCCCGAAATCGGGTCCAATGCCTATTGTATCTGATTGACAAGTATCTGTATAGTCAGATATAATACACGCAGCGAATCCTCGAGAGACAAAGGAGATCAAGAGATGAGCACGACCAGCAGCACCGCCACCCTGCCGAAGGTCGGGACCTACACCATCGACCCGGCTCACACCGACGTCGGCTTCGTCGCCCGCCACCTGGTCGGCACGAAGGTACGTGGCCGCTTCACCGACGTGGAGGGCACCTTCACCGTCGCCGAGAAGCCCGAAGAGTCCACGCTGCAGGCCACCGTCCAGGCCGCCAGTATCTTCACCGGCCAGGTACAGCGGGACGAGCACCTGCGCACCAACGACTTCCTCGATGTTCCCAATCACCCGACCCTGACCCTGGTCGGAAAGGGCCTGCGCCGTGTCGACGACACCAACTGGGTGATCACGACGGACCTGACCATCCGGGGCGTCACCAAGTCGGTCGACTTCGACCTCGAGTTCCTCGGCGAAGGTGCCTCCATGCAGGAGGGCAAGACCGTGGTCGCCTTCTCGGCCACCGCCACCATCGACCGCCGCGACTTCGGCGTCAGCTTCAACCACTCGCTGCTCGACGGCAGCGTCGTGGTGGGCAACAAGGTCGTGATCGAGATCGAGACCGAGGCCGCCCTGGCCGAGTAACCGACCTCATCGGATATCGGAGTTCGGAGGCCGGCCCGGGAACGGGTCGGCCTCGCTCTGTACGCTTCCTCGCCATGCCCGCACCCGCCCCTCGCCTGCATGCGAGGACGGCCACCGCACTCCGCCCCGTCGAGTCGAGCAGGCCGCACGTCCTGGCGGTCGACCTCGGGACGGGAGGTCCGAAGGTGGCCGTTTTGGCGTCCACCGGCCGGGTGGTCGCCCACGCCTTCCAGGCGGTCGGAATTGATCTCACCGACGACGGGGGAGCGGAACAGTCTCCGCAGGCCTGGTGGGACGCCATCGTCACCTCGGCCCGCCAGGCGCTGGCCGACGCCGGCGTCGCACCCGGCGACGTCGTCGGCATCGGCTGCACGTCCCAGTGGTCGGGCACCGTGCCGGTCGACGAGGGCGGGCAGGCCATCGGTCGCGCCATCACCTGGATGGACTCCCGAGGCGCCCGCGCCGTCCGCGAGACCGTGCGTGGTGCGCTCAACGTCCAGGGCTACTCGGCCTCCAAGCTGGCCAAGTGGGTGCGCCGCACCGGCGGCATCCCGAGCCTGTCCGGTAAGGACCCGGTCGGGCACATCCACTTCCTGCGCCAGCAACGCCCTGAGGTGTACGCCCGGGCGGCGGTCTTCCTCGAGCCCGTGGACTACCTGGGCTTGCGCCTCACCGGCCTGGCCCGTGCCTCGCACGACTCCATCACGCTGCACTGGGTCACGGACAACCGTGACATCAACGCCGTCGCATACGACGACGCGCTGATCGGGTTGGCCGGCCTCGAACGGGCCAAGCTGCCCGAGCTCGTCCCCACGGGAAGCGTCCTCGGCGGCCTGGCCCCCGACGCCGCGGCCGCGCTGGGCCTGCTGCCCGGCACGCCGGTCATCGCCGGCACCGGCGACCTGCACTCGGCGGCCGTCGGGTCGGGCGCGGTGGCCGATTTCGACGGCCATCTCTACATCGGCACGTCCAGCTGGATCAGCTGCCACGTCCCCTTCAAAAAGACGGACGCGCTGACCAACATCGCCTCCTTTCCCTCGGGTCTCCCCGGCCGCTACCTCGTGGCCGACGAGCACGAGACGGGTGGTGCTTGCCTGACCTGGCTGCGCGACAACATGCTCTATCCCGAAGACGGCTTCTCTGCGCCGTCCAGCGCGACCGGCGCCGTCGCCTCAGGGCCGCCCGCCGGCTTCTTCGGCACCCTCAACGATGTTGCCGCCGCTGTCCCCGTCGGCTCCCACGGCGTCATGTTCACGCCCTGGCTGAACGGGGAGCGCTCGCCGGTCGACGACCACACCATCCGGGGCGGCTTCCACAACATCTCGCTCTCCTCGACCCGGGCCGACATGGTGCGGTCGGTTCTGGAGGGCGTCGCGCTGAACTCGGCCTGGTTGCTCGGAGCGGTTGAGAAATACTGCAAGCGCGACTTCCCCTCGCTCGCCTTCGTCGGTGGTGGCGCCAATTCGGACCTGTGGTCCCAGATCCACGCGGACGCCATGGGCCGCACCATCCGCCAGATCGACGAGCCCGTGCTGGCCAACGTGCGCGGCGCCGGGCTCTTGACGCTCCTTGCCCTCGGGCACCTGACGGTGGCCGACATCCCCGGCACCGTGACCATCAAGGCCACGTACGAGCCTGATCCCGCCGCCGCCGCGACCTACGCCGCGCTGCTCAAGGAGTTCGTCAACTTCTACGAGAAGACGAAGGCGATCCACAAGCGGCTCAACGGCAGCCGCCTGCAACACGTCAGCGGCTGAGCCGGCGCCGCAATCCGCCGCCCCGTTCCCGGCCGCGCCGCCCCGGTTCGCCCTTCGTCACGATCAGCGCCAATGAAGTGGTGACGTAGCCGGCCAGCTCGGTGCGCAGGTGCACGTCGGTGTAGGGCGGCACGTCCACATGGACGTCGTCGGGCGTCGAACCCAGCGAATAGTCCATGTCGACGTCGTGGCCGGCCCGCTGGAGCCGCTCGACCAGGCTTTCGATGTCGCGCCGCCGGTAGAACACGGTCCCGCCGGCCTCCACCGTGGTGTCGTTGGACGACACGAGGTACTCGGTCGTGTGCACGGCCACGCCGCCGGGCTGCAGGCAGGCCATCTGCGCGAGGACGAAGTCCATGCCGGCGGCCAGTGTCCCGAGGTGCTCCAGCGCGCACGACGACCACGCAAAGTCGAATCCGTTCAAGTCCGCCGGAATCGCGTTCATGTCGACGGGTCGGTAGGCCACCCGGTGCCCGAATTCGTCCGCCGCGCACAGTCCGAACGCGTTCAGGTCCTCTGGCCCGGCGGCCCACTCGACCGTCGAGTCCGTCCAGCCCGACGCCACGGCCGACTCGTGCGGCTGGTCGGTGGCGACGACGTCGCAGCCGGCGGCGGCGAAGAGCGCCACCAGGGGCTCCTGCCCCACCCCGAACCCGATCCCCCGGTGCCCGGCGGCGAGCAGGTCGCGTTCACGCAGGGCCTCGGCGATGAAGAGCCACTCCCACATTTTGCGGTGGAGCATGACCTCGCGGCCGTCGTCGACGGCCGCCCACATCGGCCGCAGCCGCTCGGCCCAGGCCCGCAGAGCCGGCGAGCGCAATGATTCGGCCGAGCACAGTTGCGAGCGCAGCATGACCGGGCGACTTTATAGCGGGGGCCGCCTGCTAAATCCGCTCGAAGTTGCGGGCCAGCTCCCAATCGGTCACGTGGCGGTTGCTGGCCAGCCACTCCTGTTCCGCCGTGTTGAGCAGGTGGTGGTGCACGTCGGGCCCGAACGCCTCGAGCGCCACGGCGGAGTCGCGTAGCTCGGCGATCGCCTCGACCAGGGTCGAGGGGATGCGGGGCACGTCGGTGGCCTCGTAGGCGTTGACGGGGTAGGGGTCGCCCGGTTCGAGCTCGTGGTCGATGCCGTACAGGCCGGCCGCGATGGCGGCCGCCACCACGAGATACGGGTTCACGTCCGCCCCCGGGATCCTCGACTCCACCCGCCGTCCCGACCCGTGCCCGACGAGCCGGAACCCACACGTCCGGTTGTCCTCGCCGTAGACCGCCGCCGTGGGAGCCCAGCTGCCTGGCACGTAGCGCCGATATGAGTTCAGGGTCGGCGCCGCCAGCCACGCCAGTTGCCGCGCGGCGTGCAGCTGCCCGGCCAGGAAGTGGCGCCCCACGGTCGAGAGGCCGCTCGGGTGCGCGGCGTCCGATCCGTCCGCCGAGGGCGCCATGAGCGGGTCGCCGCTCTCGGCATCCCACAGGCTCGTGTGCACGTGACAGGACGAGCCCACGTCGTCCATCGTCCACTTCGCCATGAACGTCGCGGCGCGACCCTCCTGCGCCGCAATCTCCTTGATGCCGTTCTTGAAGACAAGATGGCGGTCGGCTGTGACAAGTGCCTCGTCCCAGACGACGTTCACCTCGTGCTGCCCGCGCCCCGCCTCACCCTTGGAGGTCTCGACGGGAATGTCGGCGGCGCACATTTCGTTACGGATCCGGCGCAGGACGTACTCCTCACGCGTCGTCTGCAGCAACTGGTAGTCCTCGATGGTCGAGGTGTGCGGTGTCAGGCCCTTCCACCCCTTGGCGTCGGCCTCCTCGAAGGAGTCCTTGAAGAGGAAGAACTCGAGCTCGGTCGCGCTGCAGACCCGGAGCCCGCGCTCGGCCGCCCGCGCCAGCTGACGGCGCAGGATCTGGCGCGGCGACACCTCGACCGGCACCCCGTCCTCGTCGGTCAGGTCGCAGATGACGAGGGCCGTGCCTTCGAGCCACGGGATCAGGCGGGCCGTGGCGTAGTCGGGCCGGCAGACGAAGTCGCCGTAGCCGGTGTCCCAGTTCGTGAAGCGGTAGCCGGGCAGCGGGTTCATATCGACGTCCACCGCCAGGAGGTAGTCGCACGCTTCTATGCCGTGCTCGGCGACGTGCGACCGGAAGAAGTCCGCCGTCACCCGCTTCCCGACGGGCCTCCCGTGCATGTCGGGGAACGCCAGCACGACGGTGTCGACCGACCCGTCGGCGATGGCGGCATCGATGAGCTCACGTCCTGGTCCTGGTCCGGGCATGCGACATGTTGACCCCCCTCCTCCCGACCGTCCAACGCGGCGTGCCTCGGTACGCTGGAACGGTGCTTCCGCTCATTGGTATCTCGACCTACGTGGCCGACGTGGCCTGGGCTTCCTGGGAGCGCCGGGCCGCCGTGCTTCCCGCGTCCTACTTCGAGCTGGTGGCGTCCGCCGGCGGCCGGCCCCTGCTCCTGCCGCCGGCCAGCACCGCACCCGGCGGTCCCGAGGCCGGGGCGGCCGAAGTGGTCGCAGTGCTCGACGGCCTGGTCCTCACCGGGGGCGGCGACGTGGACCCTGCGGCGTACGGGCAGGACCCCGACCCCGAGGTGGGCGGCGTCGACCCGAACCGGGACGCCAGCGAACGAGCCCTTCTCGCCGCCGGGCTCGAGGCCGACCTGCCGGTGCTCGCGATCTGTCGCGGCTGCCAGGTGCTGAACGTCTCTTTGGGCGGGACGCTGCACCAGCACCTGCCCGACGTGGTCGGGAACGTCGACCACCGCCGCCAGCCCATGCACTTCGAGGAGGTCGACGTGGAGACCGTGCCCGGCACGACGGCGGCGTCGGTGTTCGGCACCGGGACCACCGTGCTGTGCTCGCACCACCAGGCCGTGCGCGACCTGGGCCGCGGCCTCGTCGTCACCGCACGCGCCGGCGACGGTGTAGCCGAGGCCGTCGAGCTGCCGTCGGCGCGCTTCGTGCTGGCCGTGCAGTGGCACCCCGAAGAGGCCATGGACCGGCGCCCCTTCGACGCCCTACTCAACGCGGCCAGGGACTTCATGGAGCAACGCTCGGTACGAACCGCGGTATGACCTCGGCCTTGCGCCGGCCGTCGGCAGTGCTACAACCCCCAGATGACGTCTCGTCTCGTTCCCGGGTCGTCCCCAGGCTCGCCGGGTAAGGTGCCCCGCATGGCAAAGAGCGGTGGCCGCAAAGTCGTCAAGCCGGTGGCAGCCGCTGCCGTGACGCTCGGGACCATCGCCAGCATCTGGTGGTTCGCTCTCAAGCCTCGGCGCAAGGCCAAGGCCAAGGCCATCGCCAAGACCGACGGGGCGACCGGTAACGGCAACGGCGAGGCTACGACCGAGCAGTTGTAGGGGCGAGCCCCTCCACCAGCGCCGGCAGGCACTCGCTGATGGACTCTCGCAGGACCACGTCGGCCAGGCCGTCCATGTCGGTGGGCCCTCCGTTCAAAATGATCGCCACGGCCCCGTGCCGCACCGCCACCGGGACCAGGCCGGCAGCGGGGAAGACGGCGAGGGTCGAGCCCACGGCCAGGAGCAGGTCGCAGCGGGCCGCCGCTTCTTCGGCCCGGATCAGGTCTTCGGCCACCAGGCTCTGGCCGAAGCTGATGGTCGCCGACTTCAGGACGCCGCCGCACACGGCCGCGCCGTTCACCGTGGCCAGGCAGGCCGGGTCGGCCTCGCCGGCGCGCACCCGGCCGTGCACAAGCTCCGCCGGCTGCCGATGCCCGCAGCTGAGGCACATCACCTCCAACGACGTGCCGTGGATCTCGACCATCCGGGCCGGGTCGCTGCCCGCCTTCTGGTGCAACCCGTCGATGTTCTGCGTGACCAGCAGCTCGAGCCGGCCGCTGCGTTCGAGGTCCACCAGCGCGCGGTGCCCCGCATTGGGCGAGGCCGACCACATGGGGGAGGTCAGGCGGTTCTGCCACGACCGCGCCCGCAGCTCGGGATCCGACACGTAAGCCTGCAGCGTCGCCATCTTCTCGGCCTCGGGGTTCTTGGTCCACACGCCCTGTGGCCCGCGAAAGTCGGCGATGCCCGAGTCCGTCGAAATGCCGGCACCGGTGAGCACCACGACATGGCTCGCCCGCTCCAGCAGCACCCGGGCCCGCGCCACGCCGTCGCTGTCTGCGGTCGTCCCCACGAGCACAACATCGTACGGGCGTAACCTGCGCCGGTGCCGGTGCCCGGGGACGCCCCCACCGTCGAGCTGCTGCACGCCGCAGACGCCGAGGACCGCCAGCGCCGCGCCGCCGGCGCCCTGCTCAGCGCCGGGTGCAGCCGCGGCGACCGCGTCGCCTTCGCCCTCGGGTCGTCGGCTGACCTCATATGCGCCGCCCTCGGTGCCGCTCGCATCGGGCTCATCCCCGTCATGCTCAACGCCACCCTGACCAGCACCGAGCGCGACGCTCTTGCCGCCGACGCCCGCCCCTCTGTCCGTGTCTTCACTGACGCCGAGCTGTATGACCTGAGCACAAAGGGACGTCCGACGGACCTGGCTCCGTACCCGCTGACCCGCCCGATGCACTACACCTCGGGCACGACAGGCCGGCCAAAAGGCGTGACGACCGGACTGTGGGACGACGCCACGGCCAGAAACGTCGTCGAGGACGAGGCCGCTGTCTGGCACTTCGATCGCCAGGACCTGCACATGGTCTGCTCGCCGATGTACCACACCGTCTCCATCAGATTCGCCAGCGGCACCCTGCTGGCGGGCGGGTCGCTGGCCATCCTCGGCCGCTTCCATGCGCCCACCGCGCTCAACACTCTCCGGCGCGTGCGGCCCACGACCACCTTCCTCGTCCCGACGCATCTGCAGCGCATTTTGCAGAGCTCCGAGCTCGGGACCGACGAGACGTTCGACTCGCTGCGCCTCCTCGCGCACGCCGGTGCGCCCTGTCCCGACACGGTCAAGCGGGCCGTCATGGACCGAGTGCGGCCTGGCGTCGTCTGGGAGTTCTACGGCTCCACCGAGGCCCAGTTCACAGTGTGCCCGCCGGAGGACTGGCTCGAGCGGCCCGGCACCGTCGGCCGTGCCCGCCGGGGCCGCCGTCTTCATATCGCGCCCGTTCCCGACGGCGACGACGCCGACACGGAGCCCGCCACCATCACCGCTCCCGACGCCGTCGGCACCATCTGGTGCGACATGCCCGACTTCGCCCGCTTCAGTTACTGGGAGAACCCCGGGGCCACGGCCGCCGCCTGGGACGGGCCGGCGTGCACGGTCGGCGACCTCGGCCGGCTCGATGCAGACGGCTTCCTCTACCTGACCGGCCGGCGCCACGATCTGATCATCAGCGGGGGCGTCAACGTCTATCCCGCCGAGGTCGAGAACGTCCTGGCCGCCGTCGACGGCATCGCGGAGGTGGCCGTGTTCGGCCTGCCCGACGAGGAGTGGGGCCAGCGGGTCTGCGCCGCCTACGTCGCCGAGGGCCGTCGTCGCGGCACCGCCGAGGAGGCCCTGCGGGCCGCCGCCACGGCCCGGCTCGCCCCCTACAAGCGGCCCAAGTCGTATTTCGCCACGGCGGACCTGCCCCACACGGCGACCGGCAAGCTCGTGCGGCGGGCCGTCCCCGAACACCTGGGACTTGGGACCGCCGGGCCGGGCAGCGGGTAGAACTGCGGTCATGCCTTTCGCCACCATCAACCCCGCCACCGGCAAGACGGAGAAGGTGTTCCCGTCCCACACACCCGAAGAGGTGAATGCCATCTTGGACCGGGCGACGGCCGCCTTCGCCGAGTACCGGACGACGACCTACGGGGAACGGTCGCGCCATCTCCTCACTGCGGCGGAGCTTCTCGAGGGCGAGGTGCCCGACGTGGCGCGCATCCTCACCACCGAAATGGGCAAGACGTTCGCGGCGGCCAAGGCCGAGGTCTCGAAGTGCGCGGCCGGCCTGCGCTGGTTCGCCGAGAACGGCGAGGCGCTGCTGGCCGATCAGCCCATCGCCACCGCCGCCTCGAAGTCGTACGTCCACTACCAGCCGCTGGGCCCCGTGCTGGCCATCATGCCGTGGAACTTCCCGATGTGGCAGGTCATCCGCTTCGCCGCGCCGGCCCTCATGGTCGGCAACGTCGGACTGCTGAAGCACGCGTCCAACGTCCCGCAGACCGCCCTGGCCATAGAGGACCTGTTCCGGCGGGCCGGCGTGCCCGACGGGGTCTTCAGCAACCTCTTCATTCCCTCGGGCGACGTTGCGGCGCTGATCCACGATCCGCGCATTGCGGCCGTCACCATCACCGGCAGCGAGCCGGCCGGCATGTCGGTCGCCGCCGCCGCCGGCGACGCGCTGAAGAAGACCGTGCTGGAGCTCGGCGGGTCCGACCCCTTCGTCGTGCTGGCGAGCGCCGACCTCAATGACGCCGTGCGTACCGCCGTCACGGCCCGCGTGCAGAACAACGGCCAGTCGTGCATCGCTGCCAAGCGGTTCATCGTCGTCGATGCGGTGGCCGACGAGTTCGAGTCCCGCTTCATCGAGTCGATGGACACGCTCGTCGTGGGTGATCCCTTCGACCCCGCCACCAACATCGGGCCCATCGTGAGCGAAGCGCAGCGGGACGAGTTGGTCGGCCAGGTCGAGGAGGCGCTCCGCCAGGGCGCCACCGTCCACAACGGCGCCAAGATCCCCGAAGGCGACGGCTGGTGGTTCGCGCCGACGGTCCTCTCGGGTGTCACGACGGACATGCCGATCGCCCAAGTCGAGATGTTCGGCCCGGTCGCCATGGTGATTCGGGTCCCCGATGTCGACGCCGCCATCGCCGCGGCCAACGACACGACCTTCGGCCTCGGTTCGAGCGTGTGGGCCTCGGACGAGGCGGAGATCGCGCGGTGCGTCGAGGGGATCGAGGCGGGCGCCGTCTTCGTCAACGCCATGGTGGCCTCCATGCCCGAACTGCCGTTCGGGGGCATCAAGCGCTCGGGGTACGGGCGCGAGCTCTCCGAGCTCGGTCTGAAGGAATTCGCCAACGCCAAGACGGTCTACGTCGCGTGACGACGTCGTCCGGGCGGCCCCGCTCCCCGTGACGACGCCGTCGTCGTGACCACACTCACCTACCTGGACCACGCCGCCACCACGCCGCTCCGGCCCGAGGTGGCGGCCGCTATGGCGGAGGTGCTCGACACCGGCGCCGGCGCCGGCGCGCTCGGGAACCCGACCGGGAGCCACCCGGCCGCCCAGCGGGCACGGCGCCTGCTCGAAGAGGCCCGCGAGGAGGTGGCCGCCTTCCTGGGTCGCGATCCGGGCGAGGTCGTCTTCACGTCGGGCGGCACGGAGTCGGCCAACCTGGCCGTGTTGGGCCCTGCCGAGGCGGCCCGGCAACAGCGGGGCGAGGCGGTGCTCCTGTATTCGGCGGTGGAGCACCCGGCCGTACGCGAATCGGCCCGCGCTGCGGCGAAGGTCGGCCTCGATGTGCGCGAGCTCCCCGTCGACGAGCACGGCATCGTCGATCCCGACGCGCTGGCGCGCATGCTGTCCCCGCGGGTCACCGGCGTGGCCGTCATGACGGCCAACAACGAGACGGGCGTGCTGCAGCCGCTGCCCGACCTCATAGAGGCGGTACGCCGCGGCGCCCCCAACGCCTCCGTGTTCACCGACGCCGTGCAGGCTGCGCCGTTCGTCGACCTGACCGAGGCGACCGCCGGCGCCGACCTGGTCTCACTCAGCGCGCACAAGGTCGGCGGGCCCGTCGGTGTGGGTGCGCTGGCCATCGCCGGCAGTGTGGTGCTCGAGCCCCGCCAGTACGGCGGCGGGCAGGAGCGCGAGCGACGCAGCGGAACCCAGGACGTGGCCGGCGCCGTCGGGCTGGCCACCGCGCTGCGGCTGGTGGCCGCCGAGCGCGCCACGACCGGGCCGCGGGTCGCCGCCCAGCGCGACCGGCTGCGCGACGGGCTGATACGCGCGGTGGAGGGCGTCTACCGCACGGTGCCGGCCGCGGCCCCCGCGGCCCCCGCGGCCCCCGCAGCCATGGCCGCCGCGGCCGGCGTCGCCGTGTTGCCGGGCCACTTGCACCTCTGTGTGCCGGGCGTCGAGCGCGAGGAGCTCCTGGTGGCGCTGGGGGAGGAAGGCATCTGCGTCTCGGGCGGATCGTCCTGTGCCAGCGGTGCGCTCCAGCCCAGCCACGTCCTGGCCGCCATGGGGGTCGCCCCCGAGCTGGCGGCGGGTGCCGTCCGCTTCTCGCTGGGGCATGGCACGACGGATGAAGACGTCGACCGCGCCCTCGCCGTCGTCCCGTCGGTGGTCGCAGCACTGCGCCGGGGGGGCTGAGTCACGGTGGCACACTGGTCCCATGCGGGTGCTCGTGGCCATGTCGGGAGGCGTCGACTCCTCAGTGGCGGCGGCCCTGCTGGTGGAGCAGGGTCATGAGGTGGTCGGGGCCACGCTCAAGCTGTGGGGTGGGCCTTCGGACTCGGGCTGCTGCTCGGTGGCCGACGTCGAGGACGCCCGCCGGGTGGCCCAGCAGCTCGGCATCACCCACCACGTCTTCAACCTGACCGAGGAGTTCGATCGCTTGGTCGTCGCGCCGTACGTGGGGGAGCACGCGCGGGGGCGGACGCCCAACCCGTGCATTGAGTGCAACCGCTCCATGAAGTTCGACCGCCTGCTGCACCGTGCCGACCGGCTCGGTTTCCACCGGCTCGCCACGGGCCACCACGCCCGCGTCTCCACGGCGGACCCGGCCGCACGGCAGCTCCGCCGGGGCGCCGACCCGGCCAAGGACCAGTCCTACGTGCTGTCGATGCTCGGGCAGGACGCGCTGTCCCGCGTGGTCTTCCCCGTGGGCGACATGACCAAGGACGAGGTGCGTGCACACGCCCGCCGTCTCGGGCTGCGCACGGCGGGGAAGCCGGACAGCCAGGACGTGTGCTTCGTCGGGAGTGCGGAGGGCCGCGCCGGGTTCTTGTCTCGGCGGGTGGAGCTGCACGCCGCCGAGGTGGTGGACGGCGAGGGCCGCCCGGCCGGCGCCGTCGACGCGGTCGAGCTGGTCACGGTCGGCCAGCGCCGCGGTATGGGTCACGGCACCGACGGCAAGCGGCGCTACGTGACGCACGTCGACGTGGCGGCGCGACGGGTAACCGTCGGGAGTGCGGCGGAGATATTGCGCACGTCGGTGGTGCTGGCGGGGCCGTCGCTGACATGGGTCGACCAGCCGCTGGCTGCCGGTTCCCGAGCCGTCGCGCAGGTGAGCGCGCACGGCCGCCCCGTGCCGTGCACCGTGCTGCTGCGGCCGGACACCGCCGAGGTCCTCTTCGACGACCCGCAGCGCCCCGTGGCGCCGGGCCAGACCGTGGCGCTCTACGACGCGCTCGACCCCGACGCCGTCGTGGGCGCGGGCATCGCCGCCTGATCGTGGCCGGCACCGGGCCACGCCGCGAAGAGAGCGGCATTCCTCAGGAGGTGGCGGACCGGGCCGCCGAGCTCCGGCAACGGATCGTCCACAACAACGAGCTGTACAACGTGCTCGATGCGCCCGAGATCCCCGACGCCGAATACGACCTCCTCGTGGTGGAGCTGCGGCAGCTCGAGGCGGACCATCCGGCGCTGGCGACACCCGATTCGCCGACGCACACCGTGGGAGCGGCGCCGTCGGGCCTGTTCCAAGAGGTGCGCCACCGCGTCCCCATGATGAGCCTCGACAACGCGTTCAGCGAGGACGAGCTGCGGGCCTGGGGTGAGCGGCTGCGGCGCCAGGCGCCCGACATCGACCTCGAGGCCCTCGCCTTCTCGTGCGAGCCCAAGGTCGACGGGGTGGCCATGTCGTTGACCTATGAGCGCGGCACGTTCGTCCAGGCCGCCACCCGCGGCGACGGCGTCACCGGTGAGGACGTCACGGCGAACATCCGCACCGTTGCCGACGTGCCCAAGCAGCTGGCCAAGGCGGGCGGCCCCTATCCCGACGTGCTCGAGGTCCGCGGCGAGGTGTACATGCCCGTCAAGGAGTTCGAGGCCATGAACAAGCGCCAGGCCGAGCTGGGGGAGCGGCTCTTCGTCAATCCGCGCAACTCCGCCGCCGGCGCGCTGCGCCAGAAGGATCCGGCCGTCACGGCCCAGCGGCCGCTGCACTTCTGGGCCTACGCACTCGGCGTGGTGGACGGCGCCCCTGCGCCGCAGCGAGGCAAGGGCGGGCCGCTCTGGCCGGCTCCCACTCAGACCGAGACTCTGGCCCAGTTGAAGAAGGCCGGCTTCCCGGTGAGCCCCGACGCCCGGCGAGTCACAGGGATGACAGCGGTGGTGGCTCGATGCGAAGAGCTGGCCGAGGCGCGGCACAGCCTGGCCTACGAAATCGACGGCGTGGTCTCCAAGGTCGACGAGCTCGCGCTGCACGGCGTGTTCGGCGCCACCTCACGTGCCCCGAGGTGGGCCATCGCCTTCAAGTTCCCGCCCGAGGAACGCACCACCCGGCTCGTCGACATCATGGTGTCCATCGGGCGCACCGGGCGGGCGACACCGTTCGCCCGGCTCGAGCCCGTCTTCGTGGGTGGCTCCACCGTGGGCGTGGCGACGCTGCACAACGAGGACCAGGTCGCCGCCAAGGACGTCCGGCCGGGCGACCTCGTCATTGTGCGCAAGGCGGGCGACGTCATTCCCGAGGTCGTCGGACCGGTGCGCGAGGGACCCGGCGTGCCGAAGCGCCGCAAGCCGAAGTGGAAGTTCCCGACCTCGTGCCCGTCGTGCGGCACGCCCCTCGTCCGCCTGCCCGGCGAGAGCGACACCTACTGCACCAACATCGACTGCCCGGCGCAGCGCGTGCAGCGCATTTCGCACTACGCCTCGCGCTCGGCGATGGACATCGAGGGGCTGGGCGAGGAGCGCGTCCTCCAGCTCGTCGCGGCGGGCCTCATCAACGACGCCGCCGATCTGTACGACCTGGCTCCGGAGCAGCTCGCCGCGCTGGACCGCTTCGGCGCCCTCTCGGCGGCCAACCTCGTGGCGGGCATTGCCGCCTCGCGGTCGCAGCCATTGAGCCGCCTGTTGGTCGCGCTGGGCATCCGGCACGTGGGACCGACGGGCGCCCGCGCGGTGGCGCGCGCCTTCGGGACGTTGCCGGCCATCGCCGCGGCGAGCGTCGAGGAGCTGGCGGCAGTCGACGGTGTCGGCCTGATCATCGCGGCGAGCCTGGCCGAATTCCTCTCGGCCGACACCAACGTGGCCGTGCTGGAGCGGTTGCGCAGGGCTGGGGTGTCGATGGAGGAGCCAGGCCCGGCCGCGGGGAGCGAGGGGGGAGGAGCAGGGGCGGCGGACTTCCCACAGACCCTGGAAGGCAAGACGGTGGTGGTCACCGGGGCCGTCCCCGACTACACGCGGGAGGGCGCCGAGGAGGCGATCATGGCGCGGGGGGAAGTCGCCGGGGAGCGTCTCGAAGAAGACCTTCGTGCTCGTGGTGGGCG
Source organism: uncultured Acidimicrobiaceae bacterium (assembly GCA_963850185.1). Taxonomy (GTDB): domain Bacteria; phylum Actinomycetota; class Acidimicrobiia; order Acidimicrobiales; family RAAP-2; genus Bog-473. The sequence continues at coordinate 107,848 of CAWKKE010000006.1, read as the reverse complement.
AATCGCCCGGCGCCAGCAAGTTGAAGAAAGCCGAGGACCTGGGCATCCCGCAGCTCGACGCGGCGTCGTTCCAGGCCTTGCTCGACAGCGGTGATCTGCCCGCATGAGCACGACCGTTGCTGGTAGGGGGGTGTCCACCGGATGCGTGTCCGGGGTCGGTAGCCTGAGTGCGCCCCGATGCCCCTGATTTCAGACTCCATCGGCCGGGTCCTTGGGAAGCGGTACCGGCTGCTCTCCGCTTTGGGCACCGGCGCATCCGCTCACGTCTATCTCGCCGAGGACGTGTCCCTCCAGCGTCACGTCGCGGTGAAGGTGCTCCAACCCGGGTTGGCCACAGACGAGGCGTTCCTGAAGCGCTTCCGGGCCGAGGCCCGCTCCGTGGCCTCGCTGAACCACCCGCACGTGCTGCGCGTCTTCGACTGGGGCGATGACGCCGACGGGCCGTACCTGGTCCTGGAGTACCTGGGCGGGGGGTCGTTGCGCGACCTGTTGGATCGTGACATCCGGTTGTCACTATCCCAGGCGGCGCAGCTGGGGACCGAGGTGGCCCAGGGCCTGGCGTATGCGCACCTGCGCGGATTGGTGCACAGGGACATCAAGCCCGCCAACCTGTTGTTCGACGAAGAGGGCCGGGTACGGGTGGCCGACTTCGGCGTGGCCCGCGCGCTGGCGGAGGCGGCGTGGACCGAGCCGGCGGGAGCGATGGTGGGGACGGCCCGCTACATCTCGCCCGAGGCGGCCGAGGGCAAACCGGTCGACGGCCGCGCCGACGTGTACTCGTTGGCGTTGGTGCTCTATGAGGCGGTGACGGGAGTCGTCCCCTTCGTCACCGACACCACCATGGGGACGCTGGCCGCCCGAATCGGGCAGCCCCTGCCGCACAATGACCTTTTGGGACCCTTGGACGACGTGCTGGCCCGCGCCGCTGCACCGGACGTCGCTTCCCGCCTGGACGCGGCCGGCCTGGCGGCCCGGCTGGGTGCGCTGGCTTCCGCGTTGCCGACGCCCTCGGCCCTGCCGTTGATCACGCCCAAGCTCGAGGACTCCGCCTCCAGCAACGGCTTCCATCCCCCCGGGGTGTCCGAACTGACCGATTCGGGCCTGACGTTGGCGGCGGGTGTCGCCGCCGGCGCCGCGGTGGGTGACGGCACCGCGATCGCGCCGGGACTGGCGGCCGGCGCGCCGATCGGGACGAAGGCGGGCCCGGGTGAGCTCTTCGATGCCGAGCCGACGGGCGAGGGCCGATCGGGGCTGCTGCGCAGGGCGAAGCCGAAGGCGGCGCCGCTCAGCACCGGCGGGCCCGCGGAGCCGTACCGGCCCAAGAAAAGCAGGAAGTGGTGGTGGATCGGTGCCGCGGTCCTCCTGGCGGTCCTCCTCGCTGCCGGCCTGGTGGCCGCCTTCGCGACGAACGTGTTCACCCCGTCGCATCCGACGCCTGCCGTGGTGAATCTGCCGCTGGCGCAAGCCAGGGCGGCTGTCGACAAGGTCCATATGAACTTGAAGGAGGCGGTACCGATCACGTCGATCACCGTGGCTGCCGGTGACGTGGTGAAGCAGAGCCCGGCACCGAAGGTCTCGCAGAAGGAGGGCTCGACGGTCACCGTGGTGCTGTCGTCCGGCAAGCCCGATGTGACGGTGCCCTCGTTGTCCGGTATGACGTGCGCCCAGGCCAACGCGACGCTCGTCTCGGCCCACTTCCAATCGGTGTGCGCACCGGGGACCTACAGCAACACCGTGGCCACATCCGTCCTGGTGCTGTGGTCGATCAATGCGACGCAGAACCCGACCAAGGCGCCGTACGGGAGCACCATCACGCTCGTCCCCTCACTGGGCCACGAGCCGGCTACCGTTCCGAGCATCCCGAACACCTACAGCTACGCCCAGGCGCAGGCTGCGCTCCAGGCGGTGGGGCTGGGCGCCACCCAGGCCAACGCGTCGAGCACGACGGTGGCGTCGGGCAACGTGATTTCGACCTCGCCGGCCAGCGGCGCGCAGGCGGCCTACGGCTCGGTCGTGACGGTCACCGTCTCGACAGGTCCTCCGACGGTGCAGGTCCCCAACGTGCTCCAGGACACAGTGGCCCAGGCCTCCAGTGCGCTGCAGGCGCAGGGGCTCACCCCTTCCGGTGTCACGGGCAGTCCCACGAACCCCGTGGTGGGCACGCAGCCGTCGATCGGCACCACCGTGAACGTCGGCTCGTCCGTCCAGCTCTTCACCCACTAGCGCAAAGCGCTCGCCGGCTCTCGGTCCCGAACCCCCACCCTGATGGCGCTCCCCTCTGACCCCGGCTGCGACCTGTGCGAGGCGGCGCATCTGTCTGAGTGGCACCACGAGGACGACATCTGCTGGGTGGCGGACTGCGAGGTGTGCGGAGTGCCCATGGTCGTATGGAAGCACCACGGTCCGACGCCGCCGGAGAGCGACATCGAGCACATGGTGGGACAGCTGACCCTGGTGGCCGACGCTCGTTTCGGCGAAGGCGAATGGGCGGTCGACAGGGTCATGCGGCAGATCCCGAATCACTTCCACGCCCACGGGCGCGACCCGAACTGGTGGTTCCGCCTGCGCGGCCTGCGCTGACGGTCCTGTCGGTGCACGCCCCGTCTGACGTGCCACTGGCGGGGAGACGTCCGAAACCCGGCCCCTAGGGTGTCCCGGGTGGAGGAACCCGGGGAGGAACAGGCCGATGTCCTCCTCGACCCCACGTTCGACCCCGGCGGCGGCGCCATGGGGACCATGGGGGCGGACGGATCCGTCGAGACCAACTGGTTCGTCCTCCTGCACCGGCGCGTCACGGACCGGGCCGTCCGCAGCCCGCGCTATCAGTGGTGGGCCCTGGTGGCGCTGCTGGCGGGGCTGCTCTCTCTCAACATCACCTTCACCGTCTTCGTGGTCGCACTGCCCACGGTCAAGGCGGACTTCCATACCAACTTCTCGGTTCTCGCCTGGGCCTCAACCGGGCCATTGCTGGCCTTCGGGGTAGCGGCGCCCTTCTTCGGCAAGGCCGGAGATCTGTTCGGTCATCGCCGTCTCTATCAGTTCGGCCTGCTCGGGGCCATGGTGAGCGCGATCCTCACGGCGATTGCGCCCAATGTCGGCCTATTGCTGTTCGCCCGCGCCCTCGACGGCGTGCAAGGCGCGGCCACCGGCACGGCTTCGATGGCGATCATCCTCGAGCTCTTCTCACGCCGGGATCGCGTCAAGGCGCTGGGATGGTGGTCGCTCGTGGGTGCCGGCGGCCCCGTGCTCGGCGTGACGCTGGGCTCACCGGTGATCCAGTTCTTCGGGTGGCGGACGCTGTTCTGGGGGCAGCTGGTGCTGCTGGTGATCGCCTCGGTGGTCGTCGCCCTCCTGTTGCCCTCGGACAAGCGGGTACGACATGACGACGTTGTGGCGGCGCACCTCGGCGACGGCGGGTCCGCGGGCGGGCGGCGATCCCGCCGGCTCCGGCGCTCGGGCGTGTGGGACGGGATGGACTGGGTCGGCATCTGGAGCCTGGCCGGATCGGTCACGTCCGCCATGCTGGTGCTGAGCATCGGCCCCATTGTCGGCTGGAGTGCGCCGGCGACGATCACCTGCGGGGTCATCGCCGCTGTACTGGCGGTCGTCTTCGTGCGGCAGCAGATGACGTTCGCCACTCCGCTCGTGCCCGCAACGTACTGGCGGCGCCGGAACTTCATGTTTCCGATGGGGACCAAGGCGTTCGCGAGCTTCGCCTACTTCGGCGGATTCTTCTTGTTCCCTCTACTCATGGAGCAGGTCTACGGCTACAGCGTGTCCCAGGTCGGCTTCATTTCGGTGGCCCGGCCGCTCGTCTTCGCCATCAGCGCGCCCATCGCGGGTTATATGACGGTGCGGACAGGGGAGCGGACCGCGACGCTGTTCGGCGCGGCGTCGCTGTTCCTCTCCATGATCCTGTTCGCCACGCTGAGCGCGTCGGCGGGGCTGCTGCTCATCCTCGTCGCGCTGGCACTCTCGGGACTCGGGATGGGCGTCTCCAACCCGGCGACGTCAGCCACCATGTCCAACGAGCTCAGGGAGTCGGAGTACGGCGTCATGAGCGCGGCCCAGTTGCTCGCCGCCCAGGTCGGTGAGGTGGCGGGCATCCAGACCGTCCTGACGATTCAGGAGTCAATCGCCCGCCGGTCGGGCCTCGGCAACGTGCACCACAGCACGGGTCTGCTCCACAGCTTCAGCATCGCGTTCTGGGTCGGTGCCGGCGCCGCTGGGCTTGCGGTGATCTGCGGACTGTTCATCCGGTCCATGCCGCGTGAACAGCGGAGGGGGCAACGGCTGTCCGACGCCGGCTGAAGGGTCGGCTCAGGCGGTGATGTCGCGCAACCGTGCGGCCATCTCGGCTGCAGCGGGGTCGCTCGCCGCGGGGGCCGCCTGCAGCGCCATCAGCTTGGCCATGTCGCCCTCGACCCGCACCTTGCCCGCCATGAAGGCCTGCATGCCGGCCTGGGGGTTGCCCTCAACCAGGATCGCCTTCGCCGTGTCGTAGTCCACCGTGACCTTGAGGTCCTGCGTCTCGAGGTGACCGGTGTCGAGGATCAGCTCGCCGCTCGAGGTGTCCATGTGGGCGAGGATGTCGTCGTCCGAGAAGGGAACCGCCGTCACCACAAGGTTCATACGGACGACGTGGGGGATGGGGGCGGTCTTACCCTCGTACTCGGCGCGGATTGTGCGGGCCTCATCCAGCCACTCGTCACTCAGGAACGGATACGACGGCATTGCGGTGCTCCTCGTCTTCGTCGGTCTGGGTCGTGCTGCGGACGCTCGGTTGCCCGCCCCGGAACCATCTGGCCGCCGGAACCCTACCCGCCTCGCCGGTAGGCTGCCCCACTGTGTCAGCTTCCATTCTCCCCGGTGCAGAGCCGTATTCGGCCACGGGCGACACCCGCGGTGCACTGGTCCTGCACGGCTTCACGGGCAACCCGCAATCGATGCGGGGTCTGGCGCTCGCGCTGGCCGATGCCGGGTTCAGCGTGGAGATGCCGCTGCTCCCGGGCCACGGCACCCAGATGGAGGACATGCTCGACACGCGCTGGGAGGACTGGTCGGCTGCGGCTGAGGCGGCCTACACCGACTTGGAGGCGCGCAGCGACGGTGTCGTTGTCGTCGGCCTCTCCATGGGCGGCACGCTGAGCGTGTGGCTGGCCGAGCATCACCCCGAGATCGCCGCGCTCGCCCTCGTGAACCCGCTCCTCTCGCCGCCCGACGCCGACACCATCGGATTCGTGCGGGCCTTGGTCGACGGCGGCGACGAGGTGGCACCGGGCATCGGGTCCGACATCGCCATGGAGGGCGCAGTCGAGGCGGCGTACCCGGGGCTCCCGCTACGGGCCGCCCTCTCGCTCTTCGCTGGGGCGGCCGCGGTCGAGGTGGACCTCGAAGCGGTGACTTGTCCGATCCTCGTGTTCACGAGCGTGCAGGACCATGTCGTGGATCCCGTGTCGAGCCAGAATCTGGTGGCCCGGGCCAAGGGACCGGTCGAGCAGGTGATGCTGGAGCGGAGCTTCCACGTGGCCACGCTGGACTGGGACAAGGACGAGATTGAGGCGCGGACGGTTGCCTTTGCCACCGGCGTGCTGCCGGCGCCCCCCTCGTGAGCGAGCACGCGGAGTTGCGCCGCGAGGATGTCGTGCACGTGGCCCGCTTGGCCCGGCTCGACCTGAGCGACGAAGAGGTCGAGCTCTTCACGGCGCAACTGCGGACGGTGCTCGACCACGCGGCCGATGTGGCGTCGCTGGACCTGTCGCACCTGGAGCCGTCCTCGCACCCGATCGCACTCCGCAACGTGCTGCGGGCCGACGATCCTCGCCCGAGCCTGGACCGCGAAGAGGTGCTGGCCGCCGCGCCCTCGGTGGAGGACCACCGCTTCCGCGTGCCGCGCATCGGCGGGGAGGCGCCGTGACGGCGACCAGCTTGGCGGCCGAGGTCCGCTCCGGCGAACGATCGGCTCGTGAGGTGGTCGACGCGGCGCTGGCCGCGGTGGACTCCGGGGACGGTGCGTACCACGCGTTTCTGTGCCTCCTGGCCGACGAGGCGCGCGCCGATGCCGACGCGGTCGACGCGGCGGTGGCGGCGGGACGGGATCCGGGCCCGCTGGCGGGAGTGCCGGTGGCGCTCAAGGACAACCTGTGTACGCGGCGGATCGTTGACGACGTGCGGCTCGAAGATCCTGGAGAACTGGCACCCGCCCTATGACGCCACAGTGGTGGAGCGACTCCGTCGGGCGGGAGGGATCGGCCTGGGCAAGACGAACATGGACGAGTTCGCCATGGGCAGCTCGACGGAGAACTCGGCCTTCGGACCGACGCGTAATCCACATCACACCGGGAAGGTCCCCGGCGGCAGCAGCGGCGGTTCCGCCGCGTCGGTGGCGGCGGGCTTCACCCCGCTCGGGCTGGGGTCGGACACCGGCGGTTCTATCCGCCAGCCAGCCGCCTTGTGTGGGGTGGTCGGGATGAAACCCACCTACGGCCGCGTGTCCCGGTACGGGTTGGTGGCCTTCGCCAGTTCCCTCGATCAGATCGGCCCGTTCGCGACGACCGTCGAGGACGCCGCGTTGTTGTTCGACGTCCTGGCGGGTCACGACCCGCTCGACAGCACCTCGCTGCCCTCGGCGGTTGAGCCAGCGCTGGCAACCGTGCACGGCGGGGTCGAGGGGGTCCGGGTCGGGCTCTGCCGCGACCTCGTCGACGGATGCGCACCCGACGTGGTGGCCCGGGTGCGGGAGGCGGCCGATGCGTTGGCCGGCGCCGGGGCCAAGGTGGAGGAGGTATCGGTTCCCGAGTTCGGGTACGGGCTGTCGGCGTACTACCTGATTGCGCCGGCGGAGGCCTCGTCCAACCTCGCCCGTTACGACGGGGTCCGCTACGGGCTGCGCGTGGACGTCGACGGTGAGGACGTGGCCGCCATGAACACGGCGACACGCACGGCGGGCTTCGGGGCGGAGGTCAAGCGGCGGATCATGCTGGGGACGTACGCGTTGTCGGCCGGCTACTACGACGCCTACTACGCGCAGGCGCAGCGGGTGCGCACGTTGGTGATGCAGGCGTTCGATCGGGCCTATTCCTCCTACGACGTCCTGCTGGGTGCGACGGCGCCGACCACCGCCTTCGATGTGGGCGCCAAGGTGGACGATCCGATGGCGATGTACATGAACGACGTCTGTACCATCCCTTCGAACTTGGCGGGACATCCGGCCATCTCCGTGCCGTTCGGCGACGGTGCCGACGGGCTTCCGGTGGGTGTGCAGGTGCTGGCGCCCGCGCTGCAGGAGGCACTGCTGTTCCGGGTGGCGCAGGTGGTGGAGGCGACAGCACCAGTGATGGCGGGGAAATCCGGCTCATGAGCACCGACTGGGAGATGGTCATCGGTCTCGAGGTGCACTGCGAGCTGCAGACCGCCACCAAGCTGTTCTGCGGCTGTCGCAACGCGTTCGGTGACGAGCCGAACGTGAACATCTGTCCCACCTGCCTGGGGTTGCCGGGCTCGTTGCCGGTCATCAACGAGCAGGCGGTCGAGTTCGCCATGCGCATCGGTGCGGCCCTGCACTGCGACATCCGTCCGTCGGAGTTCTCGCGGAAGAATTACTTCTACCCGGACCAGGCGAAGGACTATCAGATCAGCCAATATGACCTCCCGCTCAACGCGGACGGGTGGCTCGAACTCCCGGACGGGTTCCGGGTGGGCGTGACGCGGGCCCACATGGAGGAGGACACGGGCAAGCTGACGCATATCGGGGCGAGTGGCCGCATCAACGCGGCCTTGCACGCGCTGGTGGACTACAACCGGTCGGGCGTACCGCTGGTCGAAATCGTCAGCGAGCCCGACATCCGGACGGTCGCCCAGGCGAGGGCGTACGCCAGCGAGCTGCGGGGGATCCTCGTGGCGACGGGTGCCTCTGACGGCCGCATGGAGGAAGGTTCGATGCGGGTGGACGCCAACGTCTCGGTCCGCCCGGCCGGCACCGACACGTTCGGCACTCGTTGCGAGATCAAGAACCTGAATTCGCTCCGTTCGCTGGGACGGGCGATCGAGTACGAGGCGGCGCGCCAGATCGCGCTTCTCGAGTCCGGCGGCACCGTGCACCAGGAGACCCGGCACTGGGACGAGTCGGCCGGGCGGACCGACTCCATGCGCTCCAAAGAGGAGGCCAACGACTACCGCTACTTCCCCGAACCGGACCTGGTACCGCTGGCACCCGACGCGGCGTGGCAGGAGCGGGTGCGGGAAGAACTCGGCGCCATGCCCGCCGACCGCCGCGCTGTCCTGGCGACGGCGCTCGGCGGGGGGCCGACGGACGCCGAGACCGACCAGATCCATGCCGTCGTCGACCTGGGTCTCGACCAATTGGTCACGGCGGCCGTCGACGCCGGCCTGCCCCCCAAGCTCGCCCTGGCTCGTGCCGCCAATGAGGTCGCGGCGCAGAGCGAAGCCGGATTGCGACTGGACCCCAAGTCGTTCGCATCCGTGCTCCGGATGGAGTCGGGAGGCCAGCTCTCGGCGACCCAATCCAAGGCCGTCCTGGGTGCGCTGCTCGAGCGCGGCGAGGGAGACCCGGCAGCGCTCGCCAAGGAGATGGGCTTCGAGGCCCTCGGGTCTGACACCCTGGGGGCCGTGCTGGACGAGGTGATCGAGGCGAATCCCGACCAATGGGAGCGCTTCGTTGCAGGCGAAGACAAGATGCAGGGGTTCTTCACCGGTGCGGTCATGAAGGCCACATCGGGAAAGGCCAACGGCAAAGAAGTGGCAGCAGAACTCGGCAAGCGCCGCGGCGAAGAGTTAGTTCGATCGTCCAGATCTGAGGCTGGCAGTCACCCTGGTCCACAGCGGCGAGGGGCGTGATGTCATGACCCGGCCACTCGGGCCGATGAAGGTGAGCTCCTCATTGGCGTTCCCGGACATGGTCCATCCTTCGCTGTGCACCAAATGGTGGTGGTACAAGCAAGTGAGCGCGAGGTTGTCGAGGTCGGTGCGACCTCCCGGCTCCCACGGAACGATGTGATGGACATTGATGAAGGTCGCGTTGGTGCAGTCCGGGAAGCGACAATGTCGATCCCGCCTCATCACCTCTCGGCGTTGCGCCTGGGTCGGGAAGCGTCGGGCCCGGCCCTCGTACATAGTGTGCCCGACGTCGTCGTCGACCGCGATGGCGATGGTCGCGTCACAGGCGATCCGTCGCACGGTCTCGCCGTCGATCAGCCCATGACGCTCGAGGTCACCGGCGAGGTCCGAGGTTTCGCTCGAGTCCTCGAGCAAGGCGGCCACCGGGACGTGTACGACGACCATGAAGGGACTTGCTGTTCGTCTCTGTGCCCGCCGACGACGTGGATCGTTTCCATAAAGGCGTCGCAGCAACGCTGGTCCCAGGGTGTCTCACCATCGGAGGGGACGTGGCGGGCCCGGGCCTCAATACCGGTCCGGGCTTCTGCGTAGGACTCGGCAGGTAGCTGGACGGTGACGGTGCGGTAGTGGTCGTTGAAGCGCAAAAAGCGTCGATCGTGGTCGGACCCGTGAGGTGAAGGCGGAGCGGTCTGCTCGGCAGCCGACCGGGCAATGTCGGCGAGGTCGCGCACCGAATGCTCCTTGGCTTTGCTGCAAAGCTCGCGGTCGGTCTCGGGCGTCGCCACATCGGCGACAGCCCGGACCTTGTCGAAGGAGATTTCGCCGGCACAGAGCGACCCGATCAGATCCGGAATGTCCCAGGCCTTTATTGCGACGTGTGTGAGGGCCCGCGCGGTCGCGGTCGAGACGCCGTAGCGCTCGACTACCCAGGACTCTGTCGAGGTCGCCCCCTCGTCTCGATACTCCTGGCCCCGGTCAACTTCGCCAAGTCCGAGTGCAATGTCCCCTTTGGCGGCCGCCATGCGCTCGAATGCGTTATCGAGGAAGGCCCGACGCTCCTCCTTCGACATGGCCGCCACTCCACCGATGCGATCGGCACCGCCTGCCGTTCGTCCGGAATCGCGGCCGCCCACTGCTGTCGCCCTCGGAGTGAAGACCGACAGCGTGAGGAGGTATCGCAGGCACCGGGGTGAGAACGGTCCCACCGCCGGCGTAGGGCGCACATATTCCGGACTCAGTCGATCGGACCAACCATGTAGCGGTCCAGGGTGGGCCCGGCCCAGCCCGCGATCTCCTCGGGCGTGGTCGTGGAGATGGGCGGCACCCGGAGGATGTAGCGGATGAAGGCGAGCCCCATCAGCTGCGAGGCGACGAGCGCACGCCGCTGGCGGGTCCGGTCCTCGCCCTCACCTTCGATCACGGGGGTTCGCTCCCAGACGCGCTCGGCGACGAACTCGCGCATCGCATCGGCCACGCTGGTCGAGGCCGCCATTCCCGCGACGCAGGAGGCGAACGAAGAGCCCGTTCCTTCTGCCTGGTCCCACATGGACAGGAAGACCCTGATCACCATCGCCCCCGGGCTCGTGGTCGACGCGTTCGGGGTGCTCGTGCATCGGCACCGAGCGGGGATCGAAGGGCAGGGCCATGGCGGCCACGAAAAGGGCGGCCTTCCCGTCGAAGTAGTGATGGACGAGGGCCGGGTCCACCTGGGCCTCCCGGGCCACCGCCCGCAGGCTCGCGCCGTCATAGCCTTTGGTTGCGAAGACGCGCTTGGCCGCCTCCACGATCTCGCTCTTGGTGTCGACGTTGCCCGGCCGGCGGCCGGCGGGGCCCGCCGCAGCTGCACTCATATGAGGTCACTCCCGCCTCGGAAAAAAGGGTATTCACCATTGGGGAATTCTGTGGTACAACTCACCAGTGATGAATAGTAACGGGGAACGGGTCGTGACCGGCGTAAAGAGGGCGGACGGGACCCCGGTGACCACTTTGGGCCGGTTGGCCGGCGCCTGTTACGACCGCCGCCGGGCGGTGCTTGCCCTATGGATCCTGGCGATCATCGGCGTCACCGTCGTCGCGCAAGTGGTCGGGACCCATTTCGAGAACAAGTTCACCGCAGGGAACACGCCGTCACAGCAGGCGACGAACATTCTGCAGGCTACGTTCCCGACGAAGTCGGGCGACACCGCCGAGATCGTCTTCCATACGACGTCGCCGATCACCAGCCGCGACCAACGAAGCGGCCATAGCCAAAGTGGTGGCCAGCGTGGAGCCGCTGCCGTGGGTCCAGAGCGTGACCAGCCCGTTCTCGGCAGCAGGCGCGCATCAGATCGCCCAGCCGGACAAGGGCAACATCGCCTTCGCGCAGGTCCAGTTCACGACCGACACGGCCGACATCCCCGTCCCGGCCATCAAGAAGGTCATCACCACGGCACAGGCCGCCGCGCACCAGGGCTTCCAGGTCGAGCTCGGCGGTGCCCCGATCAGCGCCGCCGCCACCGCGGCGCCGGGCCCGAGTGAAGGCATCGGTATCACTGCCGCCATCCTCATAATGCTGCTTGCCTTCGGATCCGTGGTGGCCATGGGCCTGCCGGTCATCACCGCGCTGGCCGGCCTCGGCATCGGCGTCGGCCTGCTGGAACTCTTGACCCATGTCCTCACCGTGCCGAACTTCTCGCCCGAGATGGCCGCCATGATCGGCATCGGTGTGGGCATCGACTACGCGCTCTTCATCGTCACTCGGTACCGGCAGGGCATCTTCGAGGGACGGGACCCGCGTGACGCCGTCGTCACCTCCCTCATGACCTCGGGCCGTTCGGTCCTGTTCGCCGGGAGCACCGTGGTCATATCGCTCTTCGGGCTCTACCTCATCGGTCAGGCGTACATGATCGGACTGGCGACCGCCTGTATCGCCGCAGTCCTCATGGTGCTCATTGCTGCCCTGACCTTGCTGCCCGCCATGCTCGGCTTCGCCGGCAACGCCATCGACAAGCTGCACGTGCCGCGGCTGCTCCAGACCGGTGGGCCACCGCCGCCCGACGGGTTCTGGTACCGCTGGAGCCGCTTCGTGCAGCGGCGAGCGTGGGTCACCGGCACGCTGGCCGTGCTGGTCCTGGTCGCACTCGCCCTGCCCTTGTTCAGCATGCGGCTCGCCTTCACCGACGCCGGCAACGATCCGACCAACCTCACCACCCGACAGGCCTACGACCTGCTGGCGCAGGGGTTCGGGCCCGGGTTCAACGGCCCGCTCGTCATCGCCGCCGCGATGCGCGGCCCAGCCGACGAGCCCACCATCGACCACCTCCAGCAGGCCATCACCGCGCACCACAACGGGATTGCCTTCGTCACCCCGGCAGAATTCAACAAGTCCGATACCGGGGCGGTCATTGTCGTCTATCCGACGACGTCTCCGCAGTCGGCACAGACCGGGACGCTGGTGCAGACCCTCAGAAACGATGTGATCCCGCCTGCGGTCGCCGGAACGGGCGTCGACGCGCAGGTGGGCGGGGAGACGGCTGCCAGCATCGACGCGGCCGACTTCCTCGGCCACCGGCTCTTCGTCGTGATCGGTGCCGTCCTGATCCTGTCGTTCCTCCTCCTCATGGTCGTGTTCCGCTCGCTGGTGCTCCCGCTCAAGGCGGTCATCATGAACCTCTTCAGCGTCGGGGCCGCCTACGGCGTGATGGTGGCGGTGTTCCAGTGGGGATGGGCGGGGCGCATCATCGGCATCGGCGAGACCGGGCCGATCGACCCGTGGATACCCGTGGCGCTGTTCGTCGTGCTGTTCGGACTCTCCATGGACTACGAGGTCTTCCTCCTGTCGCGCATCCGCGAGGAGTGGCTGCGAACGAAGGACAACTCGCTCGCCGTGGCCGACGGCCTGGCCGTGACCGGTCGGATCATCACCGCGGCGGCGGCCATCATGTTCTGCGTCTTTGCCTCGTTCGTGATCAAGGACCCGCTGCACATCTTGAAGGTCTTCGGGCTCGGGCTGGCGACCGCCGTCCTGGTTGACGCGACGATCGTGCGCATGATGCTCGTCCCGTCGATCATGGAGATCCTCGGGCCCGTCAACTGGTGGATGCCGGCTTGGATGGACCGCTCGATCCCCACGATCGGTCTCGAGGTCACGCCGTCATCGCCGATCCCGTCGCCCGCCTGAGCACCGATCTGTAGGGGATGACCGGAGGTACGACCCGGCGCCGGTCCCGGGACCCCCTTCTGTGAGGGTGAAGGGCGAGAACGAGACGACGCCACGAGGGTCGCCGGTGCAGCTGAATCTCGTTGTCCGAAATTCGACGACGACCGACTCCATGAGCGTTCATCCACTGCACCGTGCCGGTCGATCGGTTCGACGCGTCCCCTGACCGACCACGGCATAGAGTTCTGCCTTCCGGTCGCGGACGGACGATCTATGGGAGGCGCGGAGAGATGGAGTTCGACTTCTTTGCTGCCGGGTGCCGGGGATCGAATCCGTTGCCGCCCGCCGACGGCCGGATGGCTCCGGTGATATCGGACACTCCCCCCGAGCTGGCGCCAGACAGAGACGTGGCCGACGGGGTCGAGAGTCTTTCCGCTGACGTGAGCCGGGCGGTGCGCGGTCCACGGTGGTCGGGGCGCAACTGGTGGCCGGTTCTCGTATGCATCGGTGTGTACGGAGTGTTAGCCATGCTCGACTTCGACCCGTTGAGCCCTTTCGGCTCAGGCCGCATGGCGGACCTCCGGAGTGCGGATCAGATAAGCCAGTTGTGGTGGATCGAATGGGCGTACCAGGCGCTGATCCACGGACACAACCCCCTCTTCACTAGTTGGCAGAACGATCCCATCGGCATCAACGTGGGAGTAAATGGATCAATGTTGGTACTGGGGGCGTTGGCGTCGCCGATCACCCTCCTCTTTGGTCCGGTCGTTTCCTGGAACGTCCTCGAGAGGGCGGCCCCCTTCGTCTCGGCCCTTTCGATGTGCCTGGTCCTCCGGCGTTGGACTACATGGTGGCCGGCCGCCTTCGTTGGCGGTTTGCTGTACGGCTTCTCCTCCTACGTCTTGACGCAGGGTGGGCACTTGTTCCTGGCCTTCGTGCCCCTTCCGCCACTGTTTTTCTTGCTGCTCCACGAAGCTCTGGTGCGTCAACGATGGAACCCGGCTCGTGCGGGAGCACTTCTGGGTCTGGTGTGTGCTGCGCAATTTTTCATTTTTTCTGAAGTCTTCGCCAGCATGGTGATATTGGGAGTCGGCGCGACTGCCCTTTTCCTCTTTGCGAACCGAAGACATCTTTCCGTTGGCATGCACTACCTGAAGACGTATTGCATCGCTGCGGTGGTGGTTGGAGGGGCTTTCCTCGTCTATCCGATCTTTTTCACTCTCTTCGGACCTCAGCACATCAACGGAGTGCCGAATCCACCGGCCAATCTCGCCGCGCTGCATGGCGACCTGCTGGGACTCGTAGTTCCGGGCTACTTCGATCGACTGGCGGTTTCCCGCGCTTCGCTCGTACTACTTGGTCGACGCGGCGACGATGTACCTGGGGATACCTCTTTTCGTGGCGGTGGGTCTCACCATCGTTCTCTTGCGTCGGCGCGGAATCGTCCAGCTGGCGGGAGCGATGACCGTCATCTCGCTGATCCTCTCGTTGGGCTCAACGCTCTATATCGGAGGACACGACACCCATCTCCCGCTCCCTTTCGTCGTCTTGGCTCATCTCCCCCTCACTGAAGGATTCCTTGCGAGTCGGTTCTCCCTCTACACGATTCTCTTTGGGTCGGCGATCATCGCCATTGGCCTCGATGAGCTGCATCGCCGCCTGGTCGAGTCTCGCCATCTTGATGGGCTCAGTCGGAGCCGAAGGGAGTTGGTGGTGCTCGGAATAACGAGTATCGCGGCTCTCGTCATTGCTCTCCCGATGTTGCCTTTGGGGCAACAGTCGTCGTCTGCGACGGGCGCATCTCCCCTTTTCTCCTCCCTCGAGGCCTCGCTGAATATTCCTGACGGAAGCGACGCTCTTGGCCTATCCGTACCCGGACAGCCCGTCCTATCCCGGCTCATTTTTTGGATTCTCCTTCTCATGGAGATACCAGTCCGTCAACGATGTGATGTTGGATCAGGCCGTTTCCGGGATGCATTTCCGACTCATCGGAGGATATGGATGGCGGCCAAGCGGAGGGGAATACGGGACGCCGGACGCGAGCAGCCTTCTTCCCGAGTCGGTAAAGGACCTCTTTGACTTCGCCTTCTACGGCGTGCCGACACGTTCTGGACAGGCCAAGGTGCTTGTGACGAGTGATCTTGTCGCAGATCTGCGTTCATTCGTGCGAGCGCACAGTGTGGATACGGTGGTCTTGTTGCCTCTCGGCAAACATCCTGCGACCGTTGCGCGGTTCCTCACAGCCGCCATCGGCGAGCCGTCGCACGTGGATGGAGCGTTGGTCTGGTTCAACGTCAAGCACCGATTGGACACCGTTGCGCCGGGGCACGAGCTGTCGTTGGTGGTGGCTCCTCCGGCAACTGACGTCGTCAGCCCGGCGGCGAACGAGGAATGGGAAGGTGTTCACTATCTCGCAGCATCGGCGTCAGCCGACTTCGGCATCGACAAGGTCGCCTTTCACATCACGGGAGAAGGTCACAGTGTCGTCGAGTCTGCGCGCAAATCCGTGTACGGGTGGCTGGCAAGGTGGAACACGACCACCGTGGCAAACGGCACGTACACCGTGCAGAGCGTGGCCTATGGAGCCTCGGGTCAAGTGACCACGAGCGCGAGCGTGTTGGTGCAGGTGAGGAATGGCTGACCCGCGTCCGACCGAGCCCGCCCACCAGGGAGGCCCGAGACGAGCCGTATGCTGTTCGGCCATATGAACTCGGATGAAACACGGACGCTGGTGTCGCTGAACCCCGGGCGCGACGTGCAGCGGGTCGGCACCGCCAACTTCCTGGGTGAGGACGTCGAGAAGATCCACGATCCGGTGTGGGCCGTCATCGGCAACCTGGGCGACAGCCAGTGCTACCTCGGCGTCACGGCCAAGGTGCAGGCCGTACAGGCGGCGCTGCACCGGCGTATCGCCGAGAACAGGCTCGGGTTCCGGTTGATCGCGCCGGCCTTCACCCTCGGGGTGTCGGACGGGCAGCTCAACGGGACGCCGCAGATGCGGTTCTCCCTCATCGGGCGGGAGCTGGTTCACGACGTCGCGGATGTCCACCTCGCCGCCAACGGCGTCGCCGGGCTCATCGCGGTGGTGGCGTGCGACAAGCCCCCGGTGGGGACGCTGGCCGCCATCCTGGAGAACGACACGCCCGCCGTGATCCTGTCGGACGGCTCCATCCATCCCGGGATCGACCCCGAGACAGGCAAGCCGATCGATCTCGTGTCCGCCTTCCAGATGGCGGATCAACCCGAGGACGTGCGGACCCGCTACGCGCTGCACGCCTGCCCGGGGCAGGGCAGCTGCGGCGGCATGTTCACGTACAACACCATGCAGACCTTCATCGCGGTGCTGGGTCTCGAGCCGCTGCACATGGTGTCGCCGGCGTCGGACGACCCGCGCCGCCTCCGCGACTTCCCCGACCAAATGGTCGACTGCCTGCTCACCATGACGGAGAAGCGCATCCGGCCGAGCGACATCGTGACGCCCACCTCGCTGCGCAACGCGGTGACCGTCGCCATCGCCATGGGCGGGTCCACCAACGTGGTCCTGCACAGCGTCGAGATCGCCCGCGCCGCCGGCATCGACCTCTGGGCCGAGGCGATGAGCCAGCAGGAGTTCAACGCGCTGGCCCGCCGGCTGCCCGTCCTCGTGAACATGCGGCCCTTCGGCGAGTACTCCATGGTCGACGTGGACGCCGCCGGCGGGCTGGAGGTAATCGTGAAGGAGCTCTTGGATGCCGGCTTCCTCGACGGTTCCGCCCTGACCTGTACAGGAGAGACTCTGGCCGAACAGGTAGCGCGGCTGGCGCCGCCCGTACCCGACCACGAGGTCATTTACAGCGTGGAGAAGCCGTTCAAGGACACAGGCGGGCTGCGCCTCCTGCGGGGCAACCTCGCCCCCGACGGCGGGGCGATCCTCAAGGTGGCAGGCGTCGAGGGCGGCGTCGTCGACGGCGTGTTCACCGGCCGGGCCCGGGTCTTCAACGGCGAGCGCGACCTGATCGACGCGCTCGACCATCACCCCGACACGTTCGAGGACAACGACATGGTCGTCATCCGCTACGTCGGCCCGCGGGGCGCGCCCGGCATGCCCGAGCTCCTCGACCCCACCTCGCGCATCACGGCGCTCTGCCGCCAGCGCAACATCACCATCGCCCTCATGACCGACGCCCGCTTCTCGGGCGGCTCGGTCGGGCTGGTCATCGGCCATGTGGCGCCCGAGGCGTTCCTCGGGGGGCCGATCGCACTGGTGGAGGATGGGGACACCGTCGTCATCGACGTCAACACGGACCGGATCGACTGCCCGCAGCTGGCCGACCCCGCCGTGGCCGAGCGCCGGGCCGCCGCCTGGCGGACGGCCGCCGAGGCCAATGGCGGCGTGCACCCGGACGTGACGCCGGTGAAGGACCGGGTCCTCGCCCGCATGCGGGCGACGGCGCTCCCGGCCCTGCTCGGTGGAGGCATGGCGACGTAGGCGGCCGAAGTTCCCCGCTTCTTGGCCCACGGACCCCGCATCGCCGTGACACCTGCGTGCCACGTGGACAGACTGTCTTGGTGAGCCGAGGGCCAGAGACGAGGTACGCCAGGTCGAAGGACGGCGTCCATGTCGCGTTCCAGGTCGTGGGGGACGGCCCGCTCGACCTCGTCGTGGTCGGCTACGGCAACGTGATCTCCATCGACATGCGCGACGAGGAACCCCACGTCCGGCGGTTCGAGGAGCGTCTCGCCTCGTTCAGCCGTCTCATACGGTACGACCCGCACGGGATCGGGCTCTCCGACGCGCCGCCGCCGGACGTGACGAACGGCATCGAGCTGGTGGTCGACGACATCCTCGCGGTGCTCGACGCCGTTGGCTCGACCCGGGCGTGCCTGTTTGCAGTCGGCGGGAGCGGCCTGGCGGCACTGCTGACCGCAGCCGCGCACCCCGGCCGAGTCTCGTCTCTTGCTCTTCTGAATTGTTACGCGCGCCTGCCGCAGGACACGGACTACCCGTGCGGGATCCCGCAAAGGCTCTTGACTTCGTTCCTCGACTCGGTGCTGGACGTCGACACGGCCGGAGACCCCTCCATGGATGATGTCCAGCTTCTGGCACCGAGCCTGTCCCGGGACCAGGGGTTCCGTGAATGGTGGGCGCGAGCGGGCAGGCGCGGGGCGAGCCCCGCGGCGGCCCGGTCCAGCTTGGAGATGTTGTTCTCCGGCGATGTCCGGTCCGCCCTGCCGTTGATCGACGCTCCGACACTGATCCTCCACCGGGACCCGAGCCTCTTCTCCGTGGGTCACGCGCACTATCTGGCGGAGCACCTCGCCAACGCCCGTCTCATCGTGCTGCCGGGAGGAGACCATCTGCCCTACGGCGCGGACAGTGACACCGTCATCGATGAGATCGAGGAATACCTCACCGGTGTCCGAGGTGGCGCAGCGACCGACCGCATACTGATGACGGTGCTGTTCACCGACATCGTGGGCTCGACGGAGCGGGTCGCCCGGTCCGGGGACCGCGCCTGGCACGACCTGCTCGATTCGCACGACGCCATGGTCCGAAGTGAACTACGGCGATTCCGGGGGCGAGAGGTGAAGACGACCGGGGACGGTCTCCTGGCGACGTTCGACGGGCCCGCCCGGGCCATTCGCTGTGCCCAGTCCATCTGCGCCGGGGCTCGCGGCCTCGGAATAGAGGTACGGGCGGGGCTGCACACCGGTGAGGTGGAGGTCCGTGGCGACGACGTCGGAGGCATCGCCGTGCATCTCGCACAACGGGTGTCGTCCCGCGCCGACGCGGGTGAGGTCCTCGTCTCGCGCACGGTGGTGGATCTCGTGACCGGATCGGGCATCGCCTTCGACGATCGAGGCGTCCACGAGCTCAAAGGGATCGACGGTACCTGGGGACTGTTCGCGGTCCGGGGCGAGAGGGATGCGCCGCCCCAGTGATCGATGTCGAAGCGTACGACGCCGTGCGCCGGCGTCTCGAACCTCTCCTGTCCGTCACCGATCCGCGGCACGCCGTCCCGGCCTGCCCTGGCTGGAGCGTCGGAGACGTGCTGGCGCACCTCGTCGGGCTGTGTGAGGACTGGGTCGAAGGCCGTTTCGACGGGTACGCATCGGAGGAATGGACGGCGGCGCATCTCGAGCGCCATCGGGGGGAGTCGTCCGCCTCGCTGCTCGAGAGATGGCGCGCCACCATGAGGGCCTTCGCGGCAGTCGACGAGTCGCCGCTGGGGGCGAGCCCAGCGCGCTGGGCGTTTGGAGACGCCGTGGTCCACGAAGCCGACCTACGCGGTGCCACGAGCAGCGGTCGTGTCCCCAACGATGCGGTGGAGCTCGGCTTGCAGGGTGCACTGGTGCGCTGGCAGCAGGTGCTGCGGCAGGCCGGGCTGGGCCCGGTGCGCGTCGTCCTCCACGAGGGGCGGGGACTTTGGACGGGCGCGCCCGGCCACGGGATCGAAAATGAGGTCGGGGTCGATGCGTACGAAGTGTTCCGTGGATTGGCCGGCCGACGCAGCGTCGCGCAGGTGGCCGAGTGGTCGTGGTCGGAGGATCCGGGCCCCTATCTGGCCGCAGGGCCCCCATACCCGTTCCGGTGGGCACGGATCCCCATCGTCGACTAAGCGCCAGGCGGGGGTCCTGTTGACTCCGCGGAGGTGGCCCCTAGGGGTTGTCCTCTATGGCCCGACGTGCCACAATGTCCACTTCATGCAGGCACGCAGCTTCCGCCCCGAGATTCTGGTACTCGTAACGTAGGCACGCGCCCACATTTCGGATCGCGTGCCTACGACCTCCCAATCCGGGGGGTCTTTTCAATTTCCGGACACAATCCGCCACTCGCACCACCACCGCAACCCCGACCACAGCCACACGGCAGACAGCAGAACAGAGGAGTCATATGAAGATGACAGGGGCCCAGGCCCTCATAAAGAGCCTCGAGATGCAGGGGACCGACGTCATGTTCGGCCTGCCCGGCGGCGCCATCCTGCCCGTCTATGACCCGATCATCGACTCCTCCATCCGTCACATCCTCGTGCGCCACGAGCAGGGCGCAGGCCACATGGCCGAGGGCTACGCCATGGCGACCGGTCGTCCGGGTGTGGCCATCGTGACCAGCGGGCCGGGCGCCACGAACATCGTGACGCCGCTGGCCAACGCCTACATGGACTCGACGCCGCTGATCGTCGTGTCGGGCCAGGTGGCGACGGGGTCCATCGGCACCGATGCCTTCCAGGAATGCGACATCACCGGCGTCACCATGGGCATCACCAAGCACAACTGGCTCATCAAGGACGTCAATGACATCCCCCGGGTCGTGGCCGCCGCGTTCCACGTCGCCACGACGGGGCGGCCGGGGCCGGTGCTGATCGACCTGCCCAAGGACATATCGAACGCCACCATGGACTGGTACTGGCCGACGTCCGTCGACGATCTCGACCTGCCGGGCTACCACCCGGTGACGTTCGGCGATCCAGTGCTCATCGGGCAGGCGACCGAGTTGATCTCGCAAGCACACCGCCCCGTCTTCTACGTCGGTGGGGGCGTCTTGAAGGCCCGGGCCGCCGAAGCACTGCGGGTGTTGGCCGACCGCACCGGAATACCGGTCGTCACCACGCTCATGGCCCGGGGCGCCTTCCCCGACTCGCATCCCCAGGCTCTCGGCATGCCCGGCATGCACGGCCACTACACCGCGGTCACCGCGCTGCAGAAGAGCGACCTCCTCATCAGCCTCGGCGCCCGCTTCGACGACCGGGTCACCGGGAAGATCAGCGCGTTCGCACCGGATGCCAAAGTGATCCACGTCGACATCGATCCCGCCGAGCTGGGCAAGGTGCGCATCCCCGACGTGGGCATCGCCGGAGACTGCCGCCAGGTCATAGAGGAGATGTTGCTCGCCATGGACGCCCAGGCCGACCGCCCGCTGGTCCAGGATCTGGAGCCGTGGTGGAAGCAGATCAACGAATGGCGCGCCAGGTTCCCGCTCTACTACGAGGATGTCGAGGGCGGGGCGATCAAGCCGCAGAACGTGGTCGAGCAGCTGCGCGACGCGTCATCGGAGGACACTGTCGTCGTCGCCGGCGTGGGCCAGCACCAAATGTGGGCCTCGCAGTACTGGAAGTTCGAGCACCCCTACACATGGGTCAACTCCGGCGGCGCCGGGACCATGGGCTTCGCCGTGCCTGCCGCCATCGGCGCCAAGGTGGGCCGGCCGGACCGTACGGTGTGGGCGATCGACGGGGACGGGTGCTTCCAAATGACGGCGCAGGAGCTCGTCACCGCCAGCTCCGAACAAATCCCGGTGAAGATCGCCATCCTCAACAACGCGTATCTGGGCATGGTGCGCCAGTGGCAGGAGATGTTCTACGAGGAGCGCTATTCGGAGGTCTACCTCTCGCCCGACCTGCCCGACTACGTCAAGTGGGCCGAGGCCATGGGGTGTGTGGGCATCAAAGCCGAGACGCCCGAGGACGTGGGGCCGGCGATTGAGAAGGCGAACTCCATCGACGACAGGCCGGTCGTCGTGGACTTCCGCACCGACGCCCGGGAGAAGGTCTTCCCGATGGTGGCGGCCGGTGCGTCCAACGACGACATCGTCGTCCACCCCGACCAGCTGGCTGCCCGATGACGCCGGCCCCGCTGCACGCCGTGTCCACACGGTCCCGCCGGCCCCGGTCGCCGGCCGACGCCGGGCCAGCGCCACCACATTCTGTCGGTGCTCGTCGAGAACAAGGCCGGTGTCCTGGCCCGTGTCGCCGGGCTCTTCAGCCGGCGCGGCTTCAACATCTACTCGCTCGCCGTCGCCCCGACGGACGAGGACGAGCACTTCAGCCGCATCACGATCGTGGTCGACGTGGAGTCCGCGCCGCTCGAGCAGGTGATCATGCAGCTCGACAAGCTGGTCAACGTCGTCTCCATCGACGAGCTGTCGCCGGCGGAGGCGGTCGAGCGGGAGCTCGTCCTGGTGACCGTCGCCGTCGGCCCGACCGAGCGCTCACAGGTCATACAGCTGGTGGGCGTCTTCGGCGGCGAGGTGGTGAGCGTGGGCGCCGACCGCATCACCGTCATGCTGGCCGGCCGTCCCGAGAAGATCGACGACTTCGAGGGCCTGCTGGACCACTACGCCGTCGAGGAGCTCCAACGGACGGGCCGCGTCGCCCTGCCTAAGCTGGAACGCCACTGACGCCTCCGGCCCCGCCCGGTCCGCCAATCGCAGTCGCACTACATCATCCGAAAGAGAAAGAGCTCAACGACATGGCCACGATGTACTACGAATCCGACGCAGACCCCGCCCTGATCGCCGGCCGCAAGGTGGCCATTTTGGGCTACGGCTCACAGGGGCACGCCCACGCCCAGAACCTGCGCGAGTCCGGCGTCGATGTGCGCGTCGCGCTGCGCGAGGGCAGCAGCTCCAAGCGCAAGGCCGAGGAGGCCGGGCTGCGGGTCCTCTCGCTGGCCGACGCCGCCGCCGAGGCGGACGTGATCATGATGCTGCTGCCCGACACCGAGCAGAAGGCTGCCTACGACGAGTTCGTGGCGCCGAACCTCAACGACGGCGACTGCCTGATGTTCGCCCACGGGTTCAACATCAGATTCGGCCAGATCGTGCCACCCCCGGGCGTCGACGTCACCATGGTGGCGCCCAAGGGGCCGGGACACCTCGTGCGCCGCACCTACACCGAGGGGGGAGGGGTCCCGACGCTGATCGCCGTGCACCAGGACGCCACCGGCAAGGCGCGGGAGCTGGCGCTGTCCTACGCGCACGCCATCGGCTCCACCCGCGCCGGCGTGCTGGACACCACCTTCGACGAGGAGACCGAGACCGACCTCTTCGGTGAGCAGGTGGTCCTGTGCGGCGGCCTGACCGCACTGGTGACCGCCGGTTTCGAGACGCTGGTCAACGCCGGCTATCAACCCGAGTCGGCCTACTTCGAGTGCCTGCACGAGCTGAAGCTGATCGTCGACCTCATGTACGAGCAGGGGATCGCCGGCATGCGCTACTCCATCTCGGACACTGCCGAGTACGGCGACCTCACCCGCGGCCCGCGGGTCATCAACGAGGCCGTCCGGGCCGAGATGCAGACCATCCTCGACGAAATCCGCAGCGGCGCCTTTGCCGAGGAGTGGATCGCCGAGAACCGGGCCGGGCGCCCGCGCTTCGAGGCCCTGCGCAAGGAGGGCCAGGCACACCAGATCGAGTCGGTGGGCCAGGAGCTACGGGCCATGATGCCCTTCATCTCGGCCGGCAAGACCAAGGTGCAGGACGCCTCAGGGGGCTGAGCAGGGGATTCGCCCTGAGCCCCGGGGCCCTTGACCTGACATCAGAGTGATGTCACTATGACGTCATGAAGATGTCACTGGTGGTCGACGGGCTGCGTTCCGACGTGGTCGCCGTCGGGGAGTTGGGCGACGAGACGGTCGCCGTGGTGGCCGAGCGGATCGCCGATGTCCTCGGGCGCTCGGTGCCCGGACGCATCCTCGACGTCCTCTCCGACGCCGCCGCCGAGCTGACGGCAACGCTGCCCGACGGGCGCGTGGACATCCGGGTCGCGGGCGACGACGTGGATCTGACCTATGTCGAAGACGGGCCAGGTCCGGCTGCGACTCCGACGGGGGAGAGCGACGAGCAGTCGGCTCGCATCACCTTGCGGCTCGGCGAGGGCCTCAAGTCCCGCGTCGAGGAGGGTGCGGCGGCCGAGGGGGTCTCGGTGAACACCTTCATCGTGCACGCCCTCGAGCGCGGCACGTCGAGCACCCGGAGCCGGGCGCGCGGGCGGGGAATCGCCTGCGCGGCTACGGCGCGACCTGAAAGGAGCACCGAGATGGAGAACACATTCGATACCCCAGGAGGCGTGGGCCTCTCCGTGGAGATCCACGCGGGGCTGGTGGTCGTCACCGCCGGCGCCACGGATCGCACCGTCGTGTCCGTCGAGGCGGACACGACGGGGGCCGAGGAACTGGTCCGGAGGACCACCGTCGAGTGCGAGTCGACGGGCGGGCGCCATCACGTCATGGTGAAGACGCCGCACGTCTACGGCATGCGCCTCCTGCGCCGCAACGCGGTCACGGTCCGAGTGGCGCTGCCCGAGGGAGCGTTCGTCTCCGTGGCGACGGCATCGGCCGACATCGAGATCAATGGGCCGGTGGGCGAGGTGGACGTGAAGACCGGCAGCGGCGCCATCTCCATCGACGACGTGGCGGCCGATGTGGACGCCAAGACGGCAAGCGGCAACATCACCATGGGCAACGTGGGGGGCGACATCCGTGCCTACACGGCGTCGGGTGACCTGCGCTGTTCCAGCGTGGCCGGCGCCGCCAAGTTCTCGACCACGTCGGGCGACCTCGAAGTTGGCGCAGCCGGCAACAGGGTCGAGGTCAAGGCCACGTCGGGCGACGTGCGGCTGGGCGAGCTGGCCGCCGGTGCCCGGGTCGTCAACGTGTCGGGAAACGTTCGGGTCCTCGCCTTGGAGGAGGGCACGCTGCACGTGCGCTCCGTCTCGGGAGACGTCCGGGTCGGCGTCGCCAAGGGGGTCGACCTGCACGTGGACGTGGAGACGGCCTCGGGCCTCGTGCATTCGGAGATCCCCCTCGACGATGCGCCTGCTCCGGGTGTACGCCGCGAGGCCTGGGTGGACCTGAGCGTGCGCAGTGTCTCGGGCAACGTCGAGATCGGGCGGGCGCTCGAACAGGTCGCCTGAGGGGCTGGCGCCGCGCCGGCCACGAGTGACGGGAGCCTCAGGGTAACGAGTGGGAGAGGTGCGCTACTCGAAGACGACCGGGAAGGCGTCGAGGTTGGACATCATGTCGGCGACGGGCGTGGTCGGGCAGACCTCGACGGTGTTCCACTGCGACAGGCCTGTGGCGTAGACGAGCTCGACGACGACCTCGATGCTCGGTGCGTCGACGACCGACACGCGTCCGGTGTCCCGGATCGAGGTGGAGGGGGCCGCTCACGAAGGTGATGCCCTTCTCGGCCGAGAGCTTGGGAAGGTCCTGACCGAGGCCCTGAATGGCGCGGTTGCGGCTCCGGCTGTTCGAAGAGGGGCAGATGTCGGCGGTGTGGTCGGCGAGGATGACGTACTGGGGCATGGCGTTCGGTTCCCTTCGCTGGACTGAGCCGATCATCGCCCCCGCTGTCGTTGCCGTCCAGGGGCCGAGTTCGTGTGCGCCCGGAAGGGGGGCGCTGGTCAACCATCCCAAAGGATGACCGGGGCGCGCCCACCTGGGAGGAACCTGAGGACAGACTGTTCGCAATGGGTCGACGCTCGTGCCTCGCTGAGTTGGCCCTGATCACGGTGCTGCCGGTGCTCGTGGGAGCCGGCATGCTCGGCCCATCGGCAGAAACCGGGGCCACGACCAGCCACGACAAGCCATCCCGCGCCACCCTGCCGACGCTGTCCTCCGGCCCCTTTCGTGCCGCCAGCGACAGCGGCAGCGGTAGTGGCGGCGGCACGGTCTCAGGGCGGATCTCGGCGCCGGGTGGGTCGTACCTCTACGACGGCCGGGGCCGGGTCGTCTTCTTCCACGGGGTCGACGCCGTCTACAAGTACGCCCCCTATGAGCTCTATCCCGACCCGAAGAAGCCCTGGAACTTCTCCGTCGGCCGATGCCTCGCTGATGGCCCGCCTGGGTTTCAACGTGGTCCGCCTCGGCATGACGTGGAGCGGGCTCGAGCCAGGGACGGCCGAGGCCAACGATCCGGCCATCTGCGGGCCCGGCGCGCCGAGGAACCCGCACCAGCTCGACCAGGCCATCCTCGACAGGTACATCGCCAACCTCACCAAGACCGTCGACCTGCTTGGTCGCTTCCACATCTACACGATTCTGGACATGCATCAAGACGTGTTCAACGAGATGTTCGAAGGGGAGGGTGCACCGGATTGGGCCGTCTGCACCAACGACGTCCCGAGCGCCGACCCGCCCGGACGCTGGTCCCTCGAGTACGGCACGCGGGCCGCCGGCATCGCCTTCAGCCACTTCTGGCACAACAACGTGCGCGGCGATCTGCAGGGCCAGTACGACCAGGTCTGGGAAGACGTGGCGCACGCCTTCAGGGACAACCGCTGGGTCCTCGGCTACGACCCGTTCAACGAACCGTTCTCGACGTCGCTGATCCGCTTTGGTGACGCGCACTTCGACTCCGAGCTCGAGTGCTTCTACACCGGCACTGCGCACATCGGCGCGCCCTCGCACGGGGCCCGGCCCCTGCGGTGCCCCAAGGACGACCCGACGCAAGGTGTGGTGCCCAGCATCGAGAAGAGCGACCCCACGCACCTCGTCTTCGACGAGCCGGACAACTACGCCAGCCGGGGCCTGCCCACGTTCATCGGGCCGATGGACTTCCCCAACCTCGTCTTCAACGTGCACATCTACTGCGGCGCCCGCAGTCCGGTGACGGGCAATCCCACCGACGTCGACGCCTGCGCCGACCAGGAGGAGCATTCGCTGGCCGTGCGGCAGTCCGACCGCCAGACGATGGCGTCGCCCGCCCAGCCGGCCGGGCCCGCCTGGATGGTCACCGAGTTCGGCGCCACCAGTGATCCCCAGCTGCTGGCGCCGCTCACAACGGCGCTCGACGAGCACCAGGTCAGCTGGATCTACTGGGCGTGGAAGTACTACGGCGATCCCACGGGGAGCGCCGACGAGTCCCTCGTCATGGCGGACGGGCGTCTGCGCTCGACGGCCGAAGTCCTCAGCCGCGCCTACCCCCAGGCGATCGCAGGCACCCCGCTGCGCTTCTCCTTCTCGCCCCAGAGCGACGTCTTCGACATGGCGTACGTGCCCAATCACCGCGTGCACGCGCCGACGCTGATCTTCGTGCCGACGCAGGTGCACTACCGGCACGGCTATTGCGCCCGCACGAGCGGCGCCGCCGTCATCTCGCGCCGGGGGAGCGACCTGCTCGAGGTGCGCAACGACCGCAAGGCCACCAGCGTCACGGTGGAGATCACGCCCGGACGCTGCGCGGCCGGCGGAATCGCCGCCACCCGGACTTAGGCTGAGCGCATGTGCCGAAACATCACCACACTGCGCGGCCTCGAGCCCGTCGCTACCCCTGAGGAGATCGAGGCGGCGGCCCGTCAGTACGTCCGGAAGGTCAGCGGCGTCCAGAAGACGTCCGCCGAGACCGAGCAGGCGTTCGAGCGGGCCGTGACGCAGATCACCAAGGCGACCACCGCCCTCATTGCCACCCTGCCGCCCCGCAAGCAGCCACCACCGACGCTCCCGCCGCTCCGTCGGATCGCCGCCCGGGGCAACGCCGCCGCCTCGACCTGAGCCGGGTCGTCCCGGCGGCCCGCCCCGTAGGGGCCGGACCTTGACAAGATATATGCCTCAGTGGAAATATATGCTGTGTGACGGTGACATTCGAGGTGCTGGCCGAGGAGAGCCGGCGCCGCATCCTCGACCTCCTGGCGCAGGCGGAACGCCCGGTGGGCGATCTCGTGGCGAGCCTCCCCCTCAGCCAACCGGCGGTGTCCAAGCACCTCAAGGTGCTGCGGGCGGCCGGCCTCGTGCAGTCGCGCACCGCCGGCCAGCACCGGATATATCGGGTGAGTCCAGAGCCCTTGCGTGAGGTCGACGAGTGGCTGGCGCCCTATCGCCGGCAATGGGCCGGCCACCTCAACGCCCTCCAGCGCCACCTCGAGATCATGGAGGCCAGCGAGGGGGAGTCGTGGGCGTGAGCGACGCCGACGAGCTCGGCACCCTGGAGCGGAAGGGGAACCTGTCGGTGCTGCGCTACGAGCGCCGTCTGGCCCATCCACCGCAGCGGGTGTGGCGGGCCCTCACCGACGACACCGATCTGGCCGCCTGGTTCCCGACCACCATCGAAGGCGCGCGCCAGAACGGCGCGCCGCTCCGATTCTCGTTCCGGCGGGGTGAGGGCGAGCCCTTCGACGGCGAGATGCTCGCCTCCGTCCCCCCATCGCTCCTGGAGCTGCGCTGGGGCGACGACATTTTGCGCTTCGAGCTCGAGCCCGACGGCGCTGGATGCACGCTGCGCCTGCGCGTGACGTTCCCCGTGCACGGCAAGGCGGCACGTGACGCCGCCGGCTGGCACGTCTGTCTCGAACGGCTGGCCGCCCTCTGTGAGGGCACCGAGCCACCGTGGGAACCCCCCGTGAGGTGGCGGGTCGTCCACCGCACCTATGTCGAGCGCCTCGGGCCCGAGGCATCGGTCATCGGTCCGCCCGGCTGACACGCGGCGGAGCCGGCCCGGCCCGGCGCTACGTCAGCTCGTCGCCACCCTGAGCGGCAGGTCCAGCAGCCCGCGCAGGGTGAAGCTCGGCCGCCAGTGCACCTCGTCGCCCGTCAGCTCCATTGTCGGGAACCGCGCCAACAAGGCGTTGAAGGCGATCTCGCCTTCCATGCGGGCCAGCGGCGCCCCGATGCAGTGATGGATGCCCCACCCGAAGCTCAGCGGCGTGTTGTCGGCCCGGCGCAGATGGAGCTCGTCGGGCTGGTCGAAGCGCGCCGGATCCCGGTTGCCCGCACCCTGCAGCACGACGATTCGGTCGCCGCGCTCCAGCGGCTCGCCGAGGAGGTCCGCCGGCTCCAGCGCGGTGCGCAGGTTGAACTGCACGGGGCTGTCGAAGCGGAGCAGCTCCTCGACCGCGCTCGGTGCGATGTCGGGGTGGCGCCGCCAGTCGTCGAGTTGCGCCGGATGGCGCAGCAGCGCCAGCAACCCGTTGCCCAGGAGGTTGGTCGTGGTCTCGAAGCCGGCGGAGAACAGCAAAATGGCGGTGGAGGTGATCTCGTCGTCGGTCAGCCGGTCGTCGCTCTCGCGCGCCTGGACCAGCGCACTCAAGAGATCGTCGCGGGGCTGGCGCCGGCGCTCGTCGAGCAGGCCCGCGAAGTACTCGGCCAGGTAGACGATGGCGTCGATGGACGCATCGACCTCCTCCTCGCTCAGGACCGGCTCGATCCCTTTCGCCGCGGCACGGACGAAGGGTTGCAGCGCGGCACGCTCGGACGAGGGGACGCCCACGAGCTCACCGATGACGTCCATGGGCAGCGGCAGCGCGAACTCGGCCATGAAGTCGACCTCGCCCCTTGCCGCCATTGAGTCGAGGAGGTCGTCGACCAGGTGCCCGATGGCGGGCCGCAGGCGGTCGATCTGGCGCGGCGT
Organism: uncultured Acidimicrobiaceae bacterium; assembly: GCA_963850185.1. Classification (GTDB taxonomy): domain Bacteria; phylum Actinomycetota; class Acidimicrobiia; order Acidimicrobiales; family RAAP-2; genus Bog-473. The sequence continues at coordinate 78,752 of CAWKKE010000006.1, read as the reverse complement.
GAACGAGCGCGAGACCAGGCGGCGCAGCCGGGTGTGATCCGGCGGGTCCGCCATCAACATGTTGTGCTGGGCGCCGTCCATGAACTCCCCCCGCCGCGTCCCGGCGTCGCTGAAGATCCCCGTCGAGGTGTCCTCGATCCCCATCCCACGACCGAGCCGCGGATCGCGCAGCACCCCGAGGCACTCGTGATAGCCGTTGACGACGTAGGGCCCGAACGCGGTCCGGCTGACACGCGCCTCGGAACGCATCCGCGCGTAGGACGGGTACGGATCGGCTTGGCCCTCCGGAGTGACCAGCACCTGAAGGAGCAGGCCGTCGAGCGTCGGGCTGGTCGCGATGGTCATCGTCCCCCGCCTTCCTCGGTCGCCCCCCGCTGGGAGAAGAGTATGTCGTGTGCGTGACCGGCCAGCGGAGGACGACTAAGACTGGTCGAGACCTCGAGGAAGCGGGACAGCATGAGCATGCAGGGCAAAGTGGTCGTGATCACGGGGGCCAACACGGGCGTGGGTCTGGAAACGGCCGTCGGCGTGGCGGCTCAGGGCGCCACGACGGTGCTGGCCTGTCGCAACCAGGAGAAGGCGGAGGCGGCCGCGCACGAGGTGACCCAGCGGACCTGGAACGACGAGGTCCATACGGTGTCGCTCGACCTGGCGGACCTGGCCTCCGTGCGCGAGGCGGCGGACGAAGTCCTGACCCGCTGGAACCGGCTCGACGTCCTGGACAACAACGCCGGCGGGACCTGGACCGAGCGCCAGGAGACGGCGCAGGGCCTGGAGTACACCATTGGCGTCTGCCACCTTGGCCACTTCTACCTGACCGGCCTCCTGGCGGACCGCCTCCGGGCATCGGCACCGTCCCGTGTCATCACCGTGACCTCGGTGGGCCACCACGCAGCCTTCAAGGGCATGCGGTTCGAGGACCTCCAGAGCGAAGGAGCGTACGAGGGCATGGAGGTCTACTGCCGGGCCAAGCTGGCCAACGTCCTGTTCACCCGTGAGCTGGCGCGGCGCATGGCGGGCACGGGGGTCACCGCCAACACGGCCCACCCCGGATGGGTGCGCAGCCGGTTCGGCATGGACGGCGACACCTCCGGCAAGAGCGCGTTCGGGTTCCGGGTCATGCGGCCGTTCCAGATCAGCCCCCGCACCGGCGCCAAGACGTCCGTGTTCCTCGCGACCTCACCCGATGTGGCGACGCGTACGGGCGAGTACTGGGTGCGCTCCAAGCCAGGTCATATGGGCAGGCACGCCAAGGACGACGCCGCTGCGCTCCGGCTGTGGGACGAGAGCGAGCAGATCCTGGCGACGGCGGGCTTCCCGCTGCCCTGATCAGGCGTCCCGGGTCTTCATCCGCCACGCCCCGATGGCGGTCCAGAACACCAGCCAGCCCACAATCACCAACGACGCCGTCAGGGTGGACTCGGGGATCAGCACGGAGAACGGCCCGCCGGCCCCGCCGCCCCCGCCGCCACCGCCGTTGAACGGCGTCGGCAGCCCGCCCGGCTCAATGTGGGCCATGGCCACGCCCACGATTCCCCGCTCGACGTTGACCAGGTGCGTGATGACGTGGCGGCTGAAGATCGGGGTCAGGATCAGCTCGAGCACGACGAGCAGGATCACCGCCACCGTGCGCTGCCCCATCAGCGAGGACAGGCCGAGCCCGACGATGAACCCGATGGTGGCCTCGAGCGCGATCCACAGCCCCACGTCCACCATCAACGAGACCGGCGGCGTCAGGAACTGCGAGTGGTAGTCGGCGTAGTCCTGGGCTGCGACGCCGGCGGCGAAGGCCCGGATCTGCGCCTGTGATTCGTGGGCCGGGACGGTGAACGTCCCCCCACCCTTGGTCTGGACGACGGTCCCCGGCGGCGGGCCGATCGATTGCCCACCGCAGGTGACGTTGGGCGGCGGGCCCGCCCCGTTGCCCCCGTAGTTGAAGTCGCAGATGACCTTGTCGGCGTGGTCCGCCGCCCAGGTCTCCAACGCAGGCTTCGACAACCCGACCGGCACGTTCACGCCGTCGTAGCTGAACTGCGTCGGTGCGGCGAACACGCACACCGCGCAGACGATGAGGTAGCCGGCGGCCACCACGGAGATGACGATGGCCAGCCCCGCCGGGATTCGGGCGAAGTACAGCGCCAAGCGCGAGCGACCAGTGATGACCAGGTGGCGGAACATGCCCTCGGTGAGGTCGACGGACCCCGCCGTGCAGCCGACGACGGCGGCCACGATGAACCCGAACACGTACATGAACCCGGTGACCAGCGTGGTGAAGATGTCGTAGCCGCCCGCCGGCCCATATGACTTCGGCGCCACCCAGTGCGAAATGAGGCGCACGCCGAGGAAGACGACCGGGATGCCGATGTTGACCGCGATCAACGCGATCATCAGGCCTCGCCGCCGGCGCAACTCCATGCAGCGCGTGGTGATCATGCCCCACGTCGGGATCCAGGAGCCGCGGTGATCGCCCCGTGTCGCCGCCGGTCGGGTGTCGGGGGCCGGACCCGGTGCGGGGGCGCCCACGTCGGTGATCGTCGTCACTCGCCTTCTCCCAACCGTCTCGTCACGTCGAGGAACCACGCCTCGAGCGAGGCCTGTATGTGCTGGAGCCGGTACACGGAGATCCCGCCCTCGACGAGGACCCGGTTCACCTCGGCCACCACGTCGCGCGTGGTTCCCTCGGGCAGGGTGATGCCCAGGCCGTCCGGCTCGACTGCGACGTGCGCGCCGAGCGCCGTCGCGTCGAGCAGGCCCGTGGCCCGCTCCGGGTCGGAACATTCGACCTGGAGCTCGAAGGATGACCCTGCCAGCAGCTGCGCGATGGGCCCCTGCCGGATGACCTTGCCGCGGTCCACGATCGCCACGGCGTCGCAGGTGCGTTCCACCTCGTCGAGCAGGTGCGAGGACAACACGACCGTGCGGCCCTCCGCCACGAGGGAGAGGATCATGTCGCGCATCTCGAGCATGCCGCCCGGGTCGAGGCCGTTCATCGGCTCGTCGAGGATCAGCAGTTGCGGGTCGCCGAGGAGGCAGGCCGCGACGCCGAGCCGCTGGCGCATGCCCATGGAGTACTTCGACACCTTGTCGTTGGCTCTGTGCAATATGCCGACGCGCTCGAGCGCCGGGTCGATGCGGCCCTTCGCCGCCGGTTCGCGCGCCGCCGCGAGGATCTGGAGGTTCTGGCGGCCGGTGAGATGCCCGTGGAATCGTGGCTCGTCGACGATGGCGCCGACCCGCGCCAGGGCGCGGTCACGGTGACGGGGGACGGAGTACCCGAGGAGCGACATGGTGCCCGAGTCGGCATGGGTCAGGCCCAGGAGCACCCGGATCAGCGTCGTCTTGCCGGCGCCGTTGGGCCCGAGATAGCCGAAGGCGCAGCCCCGCGGCACGAGCAATTCGACCCCGTCGACGGCGACGTTGTCCCCGAAGCGCTTCGTCAGCCCGTGGGTCTCGACGGCCCACTCGCCGCTCGGACGGCGGCCCCGGGCCTCCCCGGGTCCGGTGTCGATGAGGCCGGTGGCGGTCGCAGTCCCGGTCGTGCTCATCCGGGCAGCGTCACATACTGGGTATGCAGCATATATACCGAGTATGCACAAACGCCTCGGACATTGCTACCCGGGCAGCCCCCGTTCTTTTGCTGGTGCTAGCCCCAACCCGCCATCGGCACCGGCGTGTCGGGTCATGCCGGTCAGGCGCAGCGCGCCGACCACGTGGTTGACGCAAGCGCACAACGACGCGATGTCATCGGGCTCGATCGCCGGGAACATGGCGATCCGCAGTTGGTTGCGCCCGAGCTTGCGATACGGCTCGGTGTCCACGATCCCGTTTGCCCGCAACACGGCGGCGACCGCCGCCGCGTCCACCGCGTCCACAAAATCAATGGTGCCCACGACATGGCTTCGGTCGGCCGGGTTCTCGACGAAGGGCCGGGCGAAGCCGGACTGCTCGGCCCAGGTGTAGAGGATTTCCGCGGAGCGGTCGCAACGCGAGGCGGTCCACTCGAGACCGCCGTTGCCGTTCATCCAGTCGAGCTGCTCGGCCAGCATGAAGATGGTGGCCAGTGCCGGCGTGTTGTACGTCTGGTCCAGCGCCGAGTTGTCGACCGCCGTCTTGAGGTCGAGGGACATCGGGATCCACCGGCCCGAAGCGGCGATGCGCTCCACCCTGTCGAGCGCGGCGGGCGAGAGCAGGGCGATCCACAGCCCGCCATCGCCGGCAAAGCATTTCTGCGGGGCGAGGTAATAGGCGTCGAACTCGGCGGGATCGACCCGGAGGCCGCCGGCGCCCGAGGTGGCGTCCACCGCGACCAATCCGCCTCCATCGATGGGGGCGGCCGCACCCCGGGGCCGCCGGATGGGCATCGACACCCCGGTGGAGGTCTCGTTGTGGGTCAGGGCGTAGAGGTCGACCGAAGGGTCGGCCACCGGCTGGGGGTGGGTGCCGACTTCGGACTCCACCACCTGGGGGTCCTTCAGGTGCGGCGCCGCCTTCGCACAGGCGGCGAACTTCGAGGAGAACTCGCCGAAGCTCAGGTGCTGGCTCTGTTCTTGAATCAGCCCGAACGTGGCCGCATCCCAGAAGCAGGTCGTGCCCCCGTTGCCGAGCACGACCTCGTAGCCGTCGGGGAGCGAGAAGAGCTGGCGCATGCCGGCGCGCACCCGGCCCACCTGAGACTTGACCGTCTTCTGCCGGTGGCTGGTGCCCATGTAGGTGGTGGCCACGCCGGCGAGCGCGTCCATGGTGGCCGGCCGGACCTTGGAGGGGCCGGACCCGAAACGCCCGTCGGAGGGCAGCAATTCGGGCGGGATGATGATGTCGGGGACGTCTGGCACGTATGAGATCATGGCACTCGTGACGACCACTCCCTCCGCGACCGAGGTCCGTCGGATCTCGCGCCGGGCCGCCGCCGTGGCGCCCTCGGCCACCCTCGCCGTGGATGCCAAGGCCAAGGCGCTGCAGGCGGCGGGGGAGCACGTCATCGGCTTCGGTGCCGGCGAGCCGGACTTCCCCACGCCGGCGCACATCGTCGAGGCGGCCGTCATCGCCTGCCGCGACACGGCCAACCACCGTTACACCCCGACGGCCGGCATCCCGGCGCTGCGCGAGGCCATTGCCGCCAAGACCCGGCGCGACTCGGGCTACGAGGTGGTGGCGAACCAGGTGCTCGTGACCAACGGCGGCAAACAGGCCGTGTCGAATGCGTTCGCGGTGTTGTGCGACCCCGGCGACGAGGTGCTCGTGCTCGCGCCGTACTGGACGACCTACCCGGAGTCGATCGTGCTGGCGGGCGGGACGCCCGTCATTGTGTCGTCCGACGAGACGACCGGCTTCCGATCCTCCGTGGAGGACCTCGAGGCGGCCTGGACGCCGCGCACCAAGGCGCTGCTGTTCGTCTCGCCGTCCAACCCGACCGGCGCGGTCTACCCGCGTGACGAAGTCGAGGCGATTGGGCGATGGGCGGTGTCCAAGGGGATCTGGGTGCTGACCGACGAGATCTACGAGCATCTCGTCTACGGCAGTGCCGAGCAGCACTCCATGCCCGTGGTCGTGCCCGAACTGGCCGACCGCTGCCTTGTGGCCAACGGCGTCGCCAAGACCTACGCCATGACCGGCTGGCGGGTGGGGTGGCTCATCGGCCCGAACGACGCCATCGCGGCGGCCACCAACATCCAGAGCCACGAGACCTCCAATGTGGCCAACGTGTCCCAGCGGGCCGCACTGGCCGCCGTGTCGGGCAACCTCGACGACGTCGCCCTCATGCGCACCGCCTTCGACCGCCGCCGCCTGACCATGACCTCGATGCTCAACGACATCGAGGGGGTGGTGTGCGTCGAGCCCGAGGGCGCGTTCTATTGCTATCCCTCGGTCAAGGGGTTGCTCGGCCGGAGCCTCCGGGGACAGCGTCCGGCGAGCAGCGCGGAGTTGGCCGAGATCTGCATCAACGAAGCCAAGGTGGCGGCCGTGCCCGGAGAGGCGTTCGGCGCACCGGGCTACTTCCGCCTCTCCTACGCGCTGGGCGACGAGGATCTCGTCGAGGGCGTGAGCCGGTTGGCCACGCTCTTCGCCGAGGCGCAAGACTGACCGACTTCCGTCGGGGGGAGTGAGGAGACCACCGCGGTGGCACGGGTACTGGTAACCGAGAAGATCGCACAGAGCGGGCTCGACCTGTTGGCGCAGGCCGGCCACGACGTCGACGTCCAAGAAGGGCTGAGCCCCGAGCAGCTGCTGGGCGCGATCGTGGGCGCGCACGCGTTGATCATCAGGTCCTCCACGCAGGTGACGGCAGAGGTGCTGGCCGCCGGTTCGTCACTGCAGGTGGTCGGCCGGGCCGGCGTCGGGCTCGACAACGTCGACGTGGACGCGGCCACGCAGCGTGGCGTCATGGTCGTCAATGCCCCCACGTCCAACATCCTCTCGGTGGCCGAGCAGGCGATGGCCCTCTTGCTGGCCCAGGCCCGCAACATCCCGCAGGCCCACTCGGCGCTGGTGGCCGGGCGCTGGGAGCGTTCGAAGTGGGAGGGCGTCGAGCTGCACGGCAAGGTGCTCGGCGTCGTAGGACTGGGCCGCGCCGGTTCGCTCGTGGCCCAGCGCGCCCACGCTTTCGGCATGGCGCTCATCGGCTACGACCCCTTCGTGTCCCAGGAGCGGGCGCGTGCCATGGGCGTGCGCCTGGTCAGCATTGAGGAGCTGGTGGCCGAGGCCGATTTCGTCTCCATCCACACGCCCAAGACGCCGGAGACCATCGGGCTGTTCGGCCGCGACCTCCTGGCCAAGGCCAAGCCCGGCATCCGGATCGTCAACACCGCTCGCGGCGGCATCGTCGACGAGGACGCACTCGCCGACGCGATCCGCGACGGCATTGTGGCGGGCGCCGGCCTCGACGTGTTCGCCAAGGAGCCCTGCACCGAGTCACCGCTCTTCGAGCTGCCGCAGGTGGTCGTCTCACCGCACCTCGGAGCCTCGACCGAAGAGGCGCAGGACAAGGCCGGCGTCACCATCGCCGAGCAGGTGTTGCTGGCGCTCGCCGGCGACTTCGTGCCTTACGCCGTCAACGTGGCGGCGCGCGACGTGTCGGAGACGGTGCGCGGCTTCATGGGGCTGGCCGAGCAGCTGGGCCGCTTCTTCGTCGGCCTGCACGACGGGCTTCCCGATGCCATCGACATGGAGTACCAGGGCGAGCTGGCGGGCGAGGGAACGGGCATCCTGACCCTGTCGGTGTTGAAGGGGATCTTCGGCGGTTCCACCGAGGTGCCCGTGTCCTATGTCAACGCGCCGCAGCTGGCCGAGCAGCGCGGCCTGCAGGTGCGCGAGTCCTCCACGGCCACGTCACACGACTACAAGTCGCTCATCACCTTGCGTTCAGGCTCGCACTCCGTCGCCGGCACGTTGATCAGTGCCGGACTGCACACCGAGCCGCGCATCGTCATCGTCGACGACCACCAGGTGGAGGTGCCGCCGTCGGACCACATGCTCGTGGTGCGCAACGACGACCGTCCGGGTGTGATCGGCATTGTCGGGACCGCCCTGGGGACCGCGGGCATCTCCATCTCGTCGATGGCGGTCGGGCCGAGCCCCGAGTCCACGACAGCGATGATGGTGATTTCGACGACGACGCCCGCATCCGATGCCGTGGTTGATCAGCTGCGTGGCGACGAGGGCATCCTCGACATCCACCGCGTCACGCTGTAGCGACGACGGCGGCGGCTCCGGCTACGACGTCGGCTTGCGAGGGACGGCCGGCCACGTATCGAGGCTGCCGATGACGGGCTCGTCGCGGTGGAGCTCGCGCCGCGGTGCCCTGTCGAGCAGGACGGCGCGCACCGCGGCCAGCACCCCGATGATCAGAGCGGCGCGGAACAGGGTCCTGAAGAGCCGGCGCATCCCACAACGGTAGCGTGGCCCGGCATGGCCGCCTTGCAGCACATCTCCCCGATTTTTCCCACGTCGGACATGGACGCCACGCGGGCCCACTACGAGGCGCTCGGTTTCTCCGTCCGCGTGCACGGGGGCGGCTACGGCACGGCCGCCCGCGACGGGATCCGCATCCACTTCAGGCTGGACACCGATGGGGCACCACAGGCGGAACGGGGCGCCGCCTACCTCGCCGTCGACGATGCCAGCGCCCTCCACACCGAGTGGCGGGCGGCGGCGGTGGGAGAGACCTCGGACCTGTTCGACCCGGGATTCGGCGTCTGGGAGGCGGCCCACACCGACGGCGACGGGAACCTGCTGCGCTTCGGCTCCCCTCTCGTGCCTTGACGCCGGCCGTACCCGATGGGAGAATTGCGCTCGTCATGATGAAGGCGATCACGTCCGACCTGCTGCTTACCTGACGGCGAACGCCACATCGCGTTCGCTCGCAACCTCCTGCGCCAATCGGCCAGGGGGTTTTTTGTTGGGCCGGTACCGGTTCGGGTCGATAGATCCAACGAAGCGACAACGAAGAAGGGAAAGAAACTGATGGCTGAGGGACAGAGAGGGAGTGGTGACGACATGGAGCGGGGTCGCCTGGCCCTGCCCTGCGACCCGTCGCCGATGCCCTTCGACAAGTACCGCTCGCACGTGCCACTCGTCCTGCACGACCGCACCTGGCCGGACCGACAGTTCACCAGGGCTCCGCGCTGGGCCAGCGTGGACCTGCGCGACGGCAACCAGGCTCTGATCGATCCCATGGATCCTGAGCGCAAGTTGGCACTGTTCCAGACCCTGATGGACGTCGGGTTCAAGGAGATCGAGGTCGGCTTCCCCTCGGCCTCGCAGACCGACTTCGACTTCCAGCGCCTGATCATCGATGAGAACATGATCCCCGAAGACGTCGAGATCCAGGTGCTCGTGCAGTGCCGGCAGGAGCTGATTGAGCGGACCTTCGAGTCGCTTGCCGGTGCGCCGCGAGCGGTGGTCCACTTCTACAACTCGGTCTCCGAGTTGCAGCGACGTGTCGTATTCGGCCTCGACAAGGCGGGCATCGTCGACATCGCGGTCAAGGCGGCCGAGCTGTGCAAGAAGTACGAGGCCCAACTGAGCGGGACCGCCGTCCGGTACGAGTACTCGCCCGAGAGCTTCACTGGGACCGAACCGGAGTTCGCGGTCGAGATCTGCGAGGCGGTGATGGACGTCATTCAGCCCACGCCCGAGTCACCGATGATCCTCAACCTGCCGGCCACCGTCGAGATGTACAGCCCCAACGTGTACGCCGACGTGATCGAGTGGTTCGGCCGCACCATCAAGAACCGCGACGCCATCGTCCTCAGCCTGCACCCGCACAACGACCGCGGCACCGCAGTGGCCGCCGCCGAGCTGGCGGTGCTGGCCGGCGCCGATCGCGTCGAAGGCACGTTGTTCGGGAACGGCGAGCGCACGGGCAACGTCGACATCGTCACCCTGGCCATGAACCTGTTCTCGCAGGGCATCGACCCGACCCTTGACTTCGGCGACATTGAGAAGGTTCGCCGCGTGGCCGAGTACGCAACGCGGTTGCCCGTCCATCCGCGCCACCCCTACGCAGGGGACCTGGTGTACACCGCCTTCTCGGGCTCGCACCAGGACGCCATCAAGAAGGGCATGGCCGCCATCGGGGAGGACTACGACGAGTGGGAGGTCCCCTACCTGCCCATCGACCCCAAGCACACCGGGCGCACCTATGAAGCGATCATTCAGGTGAACAGCCAGTCGGGCAAGGGCGGCGTGGCGTATCTGATGGACACCGACCACGGACTGGATCTGCCCCGGCGGCTCCAGGTGGAGTTCTCCAAGCGCGTGCAGGAGATCACCGAAGCGAGCGGCACGGTAATCGCCTCGGGCAAGATGCGAGATGTCTTCGAGGAGATCTATCTCCCCGAGGACGCGGGGCTGCGCCTGATCACCAGTGAGGTGTCGACCGGACGCGGTCAGACCAGCGTCACCGCCCAGCTCCTTGTCGACGGCCAGCATCAGACCGTAACGGGCCAGGGCAACGGACCTATCGACGCGCTTGTCACCGCGCTGAAATCCGATCTCGGTATTGTGCTGGAAGTGAAGGACTATTCCGAGCACACGCTCACCGAAGGTTCGGGCGCGTCGGCCGTGGCCTACGTGGAGTGCGCCGGAGCCGACGGGACGACGTGGTGGGGCGTCGGCCGCGATTCGTCCATCCTCGACGCCTCGTTGGGCGCAGTCGTCTCCGCAGCGAATCGGGCCCGCGGGGGGTGATCCGCCCGGCGGTCGAGGACGATGTCCCGGAACTGGTGGCGATGATTCGCGAGCTGGCGGAATTCGAGAATCTGTCCGACCAGTTGTCGATCACCGAGGACGACCTCGGTCGCACTCTCTTCGGGCCCGAGGCCATGGCTCACGACTGGGTCGTGGAGGAAGAGGGCGGCGCGCTGGTCGGGCATGCCCTCTGGTACCGGACGTTCTCGACCTTCCTGGGCAAGACCGGGATCTGGCTCGAGGACATTTACGTCCGGCCAGAGCATCGGCGCCAGGGCTACGCCACCCAGATCCTGAACCGGCTGCGCCAGGAGACCGAGGGGCGCCTGGAATGGGAGGTGCTCGAGTGGAACGTGCCTGCCATGGACTTCTACCAGCGGCTCGGCGCCCGGCAAATGGCCGGCTGGACCCGCTACCGCTGGTTCGAGGGATAGCGCCCGCTAATCTGTTAGGGAGATAGAAGGAATCTTCCCAAGCTGCTTGACAGATCAGCCGTCCGAGGCCACTCTGGCTGGGGGAAGAGTGAGTTCGGAAGGAACACCATGCGTTTGCTCAAAGACGATCTGCGGGAACTGGACTTGTTTTCCGAGGCCAGCCGGTCCGAGCTGGCGGTCATCGCGAAGCAGTTGACGAGGTTGAAGGTCAAGGCGGGTCGGGTCCTCGTCCGCGAGGGTGGCCTGGGCAACGAGTTCATGATCATCGTCGACGGCATGGCGGAGGTCACCCAGGGTGGCCGCAGCATCGCCACGATCGGACGCGGTGACCTGGTGGGTGAGATGGCCCTTCTGCAGCCTGTTGGCTCCGGTCGCCGCAACGCCACGGTGACCGCCGTGACCGATGCGGAGATCTACGCCGGCTCGCCGAGCGAGTTCCGCCGCATTCTGGAGGTCGCGCCTTCGGTGGCGGCGAAAGTGCACCGGTTGATCGAGTCCCGGCAGCCCGTGGTGGAGACGCTCGTCGCGGCATAGTTCCGCCCTTCGAGGGCGAGGCCACGCTGACAGCCGTCGCAAGGGAGAGGGGGCGTTTGCCGCATCCGTAACCATTCTGTTACGGTAACGAGCGTGTTACCGCATCCCTTGGGTCGCTCCTGCCGGTCCGGGCGGTCGCGCTGAAGGCATGCCGGACGCGGACCCCTTCGACGCTCTGGGCGATCCGACCCGGCGCGAGATCCTGCGCCTCCTGAGCGCCGGCGACAAACCGGTCCACGAGATCGCGGCGAGCCTGCCGATCAGCCGTCCTGCGGTGTCGCGCCACCTGCGTCTGTTGAAGGACGCCGGATTGGTGGCAGAGCGGGCCGAGGGGACTCGACGCATCTACCACCTGCAAGGCGGAGGAGTCCGAGCCGTGCAGGACTACCTCGAAGGTGTTTGGGGCGAGGCGGCCGCCCGATTCCGCCTCCTGGCGGAGAACTCCCTGCCGCCCCCGCTGCCATGACCGCCCCGCTGCTCATCAGCTTCGACGTCGACTGCCCGGCGGACCATGCGTTCAACGTTTGGACGTCGAAGATCGGAACCTGGTGGCCGCCCGATCACACGGTGAGCGGCGACCCCGACGACATCGTCCTCGAGAGCGGCCCCGGGGGTCGCATTTACGAGAGGACGTCGACAGGGGAGCGGCACGAGTGGGGCGAGGTCACCGGCTGGGAACCGCCCCGCCGTCTGTCCTACCTCTGGCACATCGGCCGCGAGCGTGCGACCGCGACCGAAGTCGAGATCACCTTCGTCGACCAGGGTGCAATGCGCACGCGGATTGAGATCGTGCACAGCGGGTGGGACAAGGTAGGTGAGGACGCGCAGACCCGACGGGATCAGAACCGCAGTGGTTGGGATGCACTGGTGCCGCGCTTCATGGCGGCTGTAGGAAAGAAGGCTGACTGATGGCGACAGGGACCAAAGCCGATCCGTGGCTGCTGAAGACCGCGCCAGGGAGTTCGGAATACACCATGTACCGAGACGAGGAGGCAGAACCGGCGGTGTTGGTGTGCCAGGTCGGCTCGACGAAGCTCACCTACGACCTGCGCGCCATCGACGACCTGCACCGTTGGCTCTCCGAGCAGGGCGACTGGGTGCCGCTCGGTGCGGCGGACGAGAAGAAGCCGGCGGCGGACGGGACGGTGGAGGCCTGGGGCCGCTCACCCGACAACCCGGTTGGAGGCTGGTACGGCCAACGCAAGGGTTACCGGGGGCGTTTCGGCATGTATCTCCCGCCTTTGCTCGAAGCGCTCGGCCTCGCCGAGGTCACCCACGAGGCGCGCAACAACAGCATGCGCGCCCTCTGAACAATCCGACCGGACCAGGAAGAAGGAGAAGCACCATGACGACCACGAAGGTGATCCGATACCGCACGAAGCCCGAGCTGGCTGACGAGAACGAGCGCCTGATCCGTGAGGTCTTCGCAGAGCTTGCCGAGGAAGGCCCCGACGGGCTGCACTACGCGACGTTCCGCCTCGACGACGGCGTGAGCTTCGTGCACGTGGCGGTCCTCGACGGCGAGGAGAACCCGTTGACGTCCTCGCCGGCTTTCGCGGCCTTCCAGGCCGGTGTGGCCGACCGCTGCGCCGAAGGGCCGATCCCGGCCGACGCCACGGCCATCGGCAACTTCCGTCTGTTGCCGTAGCCGGGGCTGTCGCCCGGATCGTTGGAGGTACTGTCGCCCGGATGCGTCCCGGGGTCGTCGTCCTCAATGGCGGCTCGAGCTCGGGCAAGTCGTCGATCGCCGCCTGCCTCCAGAGGCGACTCAAGGGGACGTGGTTGACGCTCGGCATCGATGACCTGATTCGCGCCTTGTCCGATGGTCCCAGCGATATGACGGCGGGGGGCACGCTCGAGTTCTCGTCCGACGGCTCCATTGTCGTCAGTGCTGCGTTCCGTCGCGCGGAGACGGGCTGGTACGAGGGCCTGGGGGCCATGGCGCGTATAGGCACCCCTCTTATCATCGACGAGGTCTTCCTCGATGGAGCGGGCTCTCAGGCTCGGTTGCGGATCGCCCTCGAGGGGCTCTCCGTCGTCTGGGTGGGTGTGCAATGCCTGACGGTGGTCGCTGAAGCTCGCGAGCTCCAGCGCTCGGACCGGACCATCGGGTTGGCCCGCCACCAGGCGGAGCGCGTGCATCGGGGCGTCGACTACGACGTCGTCGTGGACACGTCCGCGGCGTTGCCGGACACGTGTGCCTCGGCGATCATGGCGTGGCTCACCGACCACGATTCCTAGTTGCGCCGGGGCCCACCGGGTCGGGCGGATCTGGGCTGTGGGGCCGAGTCCGACCATCGGCTCTCCTGGTCGAAATGTGTCTACCATCGCCTACGACAGCTGGGTCGACCGTCCCAGGATCGGAGACGCCGCGCCATGTTTGGTCGTCACAAGAAGCAAGTCAGCGAGGAAGCGGGGCCAATTCAGGTTGAGGTCGCGCTCGAGAGCGACCTCGCCCGTGTCGAAGGGTCGGTGTCCGACTACCTGAAAGACCCGACCGACACCGCCCGGCAGTCGCTCGTCGCGGCGCTGGCAGCGCTCGATGATCAGGCGGGTCAGAGTGACGCGTACGAGGGCTCGGTCATCGGTTCGGGTGCGGTGGGATACGCATCGAAAGGCGAGGTACTCGGAGAGACGAGCATCGACCCAGTGGTGGACGAGGTACCGAGCGCCGAGTTGCATGCACAAGTGGCGCTCGTGACGGCCGCCAAGGACGAGGTCCGTGGGCCGACGCCCGATACGTTTGCGGCCCTGCGCTCTGCGGGCGCCGCGCTGGCCGCAGCCAGGGAACAACGAGCCGCCGGTCGCTGAGGGATCTCTTGACCGATTTGCCCGGTTTCGCCGCAACCTCGGTGAGGCTGGCCTGGCAGGCGAGCAGGCTGACGCGTCGAGTCGCTACCATCCGCGCTGTGTTCACCCTCACCCCGAACACCACGAAGAGGTGCGCGGAGGTTGGATTCCTCCTGGTTGTCCTTTCCGGCATCCGGTTCGTCGCCTCCCACCTTCTTCTGAGCCTGAAGCTCGCGAAGCTGAGGAGGACGATCGCCGGTGGCGCGCTCGCGGTGGCCGGAATCCCTCTGAACGTCGCCACCCAGTGGGCCCAGTTCGGTCGGATAGCTCCTTGAACGAGCACCGGCACGACATCGAACCTGCGCTCGACGAGGAGTTCTGGAACGAGCGCTATCGGTCGTCCCCGCGCATCTGGAGCGGGAACCCCAACCCGCAGCTCGTCGCAGAGGTCGAGGGTCGAGAGCCCGGCCGGGCTCTCGACGTGGGGTGCGGTGAAGGGGCCGATGCCATCTGGTTGGCTCAACGGGGGTGGCAGGTGGTGGCGACCGACATCTCCGACGTGGCCCTCGGGCGAGCAATCACACATGCCCGGGCCGCCGATCCGGCCGTTTCCACCGCGCATCGAATGGCGCCACGTCGACCTGCTGGCCCGCCCGCCGCAGCAGGACTCGTTCGAGCTCGTCTCGTCGCAGTTCATGCAGTTGCCGCCAGGGCCTCGGGCTCGACTCTTCACCGCGCTCGCCGCGGCCGTCCGGGCGGGGGGAGCACTGCTCGTCGTCGGCCACCACCCCTCAGACATGGACTCCGGCGTCCACCGACCGCCGCAACCCGACCGGTTCTACACGGCGGACGACATCGCCGGCCTGCTCGACGTCTCGTGGACGATCGTGGCACAGGAGGCCAGACCGCGAAGAGCCGTCTCGGTCAACGGGGCGGAGGTCACCATCAACGACGCGGTGTTGCTCGCGGTCCGACAGTAAGCGGCTCGACCGGAGGCTGCGCCGCGATCAGCTCGGCGGAACCGCTCCGCCTGGGTGGGGGGACGCCCGGAGGGCAGCACGTTGACCCGGACCACGCATGTCGTGGGCCATTGTCGAGCTCACGCAGCCTCGGTCGACTGTGCGAGCGCTCGTTCATGCAGGGAGCTCACGTCGTAGCGAATGCCGAGGCGGCCGTACGCCCCGTCGTACAGACCTCGGCAGATCGCCGCGAGACAGCCGATGCGGTCGCTCTTTTGGCGAATCAGAGCCCTCAGGACCAAGCTGACGATCTTCTTCGGGAAGCGGCCCACTCGGCGCATGACGTGAAGGTGGTAGTACACCGTGTTACGGGACTCGTAGTAGTACTTCCACGTCGGAATGTCCCCTCCCTGGCGGATGGCATCGTGGTGCACCACGGCAGCGTCGATGATGCGCCGCGGAAACCCGGCCTCAGGGATTCGCCACTCGCAGTACTCGGCATCCTCTGCCCACCAGAAGAGCGCCTCCATCGGCAAACCCACCCTCGCCACAATGTCCCGAGAGATGAGAAAGCCACACCATGAGCCCCATCTGCCGACGCTGCCATCGGGCTGAATGGCGATCGGAAAGAGAAATGCCGAAGCGGGATCGTCGCTCGCCGCTTCCCACAGGGCGCCCAGACACTTGGGCTCCGGGACGATGTCATCGTCCATCACCCACGCATGGGTGCAGTCACTGGCCAGGAAATGACGCAGGGCGATCGCCCATCCTCCTGCCGGTCCACCGTTCACGTCCGACCGAATGACGCGCAGTGACCGACTCGCGCCGGGGAATGACGACGCGTTCGACCGCTGGCTCGCTCGCATTGTCAACGACGACGATTTCGTCGGGCGCCTCCGCTTGGGCGTCTATGGCCGCAAGGCACCGCGCAAGCGAATGAGGAGCATTGTGCGTGAGGACAAGTGCCACGGTCCGGCGTCGTTGACGCTCTGACATGGT
This sequence comes from uncultured Acidimicrobiaceae bacterium, assembly GCA_963850185.1. Lineage (GTDB taxonomy): Bacteria > Actinomycetota > Acidimicrobiia > Acidimicrobiales > RAAP-2 > Bog-473. The sequence goes on along the minus strand of CAWKKE010000006.1, from coordinate 62,848 downwards.
GGAACCGCCCCCTTCCGCTCACTCGCCGCGTCGGCCTGGGCCCTTCAAACGCCCAGAGTTTCTCCAGCGTACCCGGGTGCCCGAGTCTGCGACTCCCAGGCTTCCATCGCCCGGCCACGAGGCAGCTCGCAAGGCTGTCTGCAGCCCGGGCAGCGGCGCTCCAAAACGCACCAACGTCGCCTGGAGCCGACGAGAGCGCTCCGCTTTCACGCGGGGATCGAGACGACGACGCGGATCAAACGCTCGTAACTGACGATGACCGAGGGTTCTCATGCTCATGCGTCGAGCATCCCCGCGGCTCGAGGAGCCATTCGTCGTTTTCGGAGCGTCGCCAACTACCGTAGGTCCCGGTGGCGAACGACGACCCGCAACTCATCACGATACGCCGAAGTACGATCGTCCGGGGCGGTGTCGTCGTCGCCGTTCTCGCAGCCCTGGGTGTCGGAATCGCCATTGGATTGAGTGTCGGCTCCGGGAGCTCTCCACCGAGCAATTCCTCTGCCATCGGCACTTCGACCACCGCGCCGCATGCAGCGACGACCACCTCGTCCTCCGATGCCACCTCGACGACCGTGGCCGCTCTTCCTGCCGTGCTGTCCTGCGCACCGGCACCGACGCCGCACGTGCGCCCCAGGACGCTCACAGTGGGATGTGCAACAAAGACCACGACGGTCACGAATATCACGTGGAGCGGCTGGGAAGCCGCGAGTGGCGGTCAGGGTACGGGCACGCTCACCGTGGGTGCACAGAGTGCTCCTGCGATCGTGGTCGTGTTCCATGTGGTGGCTGGCGTGTTTCAAGACGTCTCAGTCACTCCTTCGAAGGACGCCTCATCGACACCTCCGACCACTACTTCGACGACTCGAGGGACGACCCCTTCGTTCGTTCTGCCAACGACAACGACGACGACAGGTGGCATTGCATCGGTCGCGGCGTCACAGCCAGGATCCGGGTGGGGGGGGAGTTCGAGCGCGTCACCGCGGCGCCCCCGTAGTCGCCCGTCCGAGGCGGATCTACGGACGTCTCCGAAACCCCGAAACACCGGAGGCGGGAAGGGTTCGCGGTCTGCACACTCCCACCGCCGTATCGGCAACGCAAGGCGTCGCACGCTTCGAGCGCCGTCGTCTTCCACGACGCAGCGGGACGCAGGGGAGTTCACGGTTCGTCGGAGCACTGTCGTTCGGATGGGAGTCGCCGCCGCCGTTCTTGCCGCCCTTGGCATCGGCTTCGCCGTTGGGTTGGCCATCAGTTCCCGGGCCCCCTCGACCTCCGCCGTCAAGGTTGTCACCGATGCCTCGGTGGCGACGGCGTCGTCCCATTCCACAACCACAAGAGTGCCGGCACCCGCGGCGCCGGCGGCCAAGGAGCCCACGGTGATGTCGTGCCGACCTCGGCCCAAACCTCAAGTGCGGCCCGGGACCATCGACATCGGCTGTTCCGGTGACGTATCGATTTCGGGCGTCACGTGGTCACTGTGGGGGCCGAGCACGGCGGACGGGAGTGGCACGTTGACCTTGAACAGCTGTCGACCCAGCTGTGCCACCGGCACCGTCAGCAGCTCTCCAGCGTTCGTGGTCGTTTCGGATCCTCAGGGAGGCGTCTTCCAGGACGTGCTGATCACTCCACCGACGGGCGCCCTCGCACCGCTGTCGAGCTCCCATCCCGGTTCGGGGTGGGGTGCGGGGTGAACGTCAACCTCCTTCGTCGGCCCCGAGGGTGCGACCTGGGATCGTCACACTCGAGACCGTGAGGCCCGCAACACCGAGAGAGGCGTCGGAGTAGGTCGCCATCCGACCTCCCATTCGGAGGGCTGCCCTCGTCGGCGGACGGCGACCGTCATAGAAGGACGAGGATGGATCGCTCAGTTCAGCGATCTGCGGACAATTGGTGTGAGCATCGCTGATTGCGCGTCGACGGGTCGCGTGCGCCTTTGGGAGCGGCGACGAGGAGTCGTGAGAAGCCAGAGGAAATCCGATGGGGAATGGCCGAGAAGCACCGCCCAGGGTTCAACCCACCGTTGTGGTAAATCTTTGGCCGCTGATGGATGAGGATCATCTCGGGGGTGGGTTGGCGGGAATCAAGGGCGAAGACGTGAAAATCCAATCCGAGGTCGTCCCCGGATCCCCCCTGGCGAACCCGGCCGCTCCTGACCGTCTGGGAAGGGTGGTCATCGTCTGTATCGCCATCGCCGCGTCCCTCGGCGTGTTGCCGTGGCTCGAAGAGTCGATGTTCGCCGACGAAGGTGCGACGATCTACTCGGCGCACCTCTCATGGGCAAACCTCTGGGCACAGTCACAGCACGTCGACCTTGTCCTGTTGCCGTACTACGTGCTCGTTCACTTCTGGATCATGCTCTCGGGAAACATCGCATGGGTACGGGCGCTCTCGCTCTTCGCGTTCTTCGGAACCATCGTGATCATCGGCTGGACAGGCCTTCGCCTGGCGGGGAGATGGTGCGGCATCATCGCCTCCGTTCTGACGGCGACGAGCACCATCCTCGTGGAAAAGTCACTGAACGCAAGGCCGTACGAACTCAGTTCCTTCATGGTGGTCCTCTGCGCTGTGTTCTTGTTCAAATGGCTGGAGGAGGCATCTCGCGCTCGCTGGTTGTGGGCCTTCAGCATTCTGGCCTTACTTGCCACGGCGATGCAGCTGTTCTCCCTGCTTGCTCCACTGTCAATGCTTTTCGGCGTTCTCATTGTTCGCCCGGAGCTCATTGCCCAACGCCTCCGAGCTCACTTCGCACCAATTGCTCTTTCTCGGCGTCGTCTCTTGTGCCTGGGTTGTCGTATGCATTGGAGAAGTAGGCCAGGTGAACTGGATCGCGAACGAGACGATCGAGACCCGTCTGCTGGCTGAGGTCCGGGGCCCCGTCGTCGGCCAGATCTACGACTTCGTCCTGATTGTCATAGCGGTGGCCGTCGTGACCAAGCTCGCCATTGTTTGGAATGGTGGCGGACGCGATGCCGTCGCTGATCGCGTGAGCCAGGACCGAGATGTCCTTGCTCTCACGTTTGGCTGGGCCGTCATTCCGACTCTGATTCTGTCAATCGTTTCGTTCATCCATCCCATCTATTCGGTCCGGTACGTGTCCGCATCAGCTCCCGGAGTTGCCTTGCTCGCGGCCTTCGTCTGCGTGCGCGCCTTTCCGGGGACGTTCGACGCAACCCGCTCCCCGGGCGGGAATCAAAGCAGAAGAATGAAGATTCGAGTGGTGGAGATCGCCGGCGCGGCGGCGGTCGTTCTCTTGGCCATCGGTTACGTCGGATCGGCATCAGCACTGCAGGAGGACCTCAAAGGGCCGGCACAGTACGCAGCCCAACATTGGGAGCCGGGCGACGTCATCGCCTTGCCGGACCATGCGCTCACCGCGGCAATCGACTGACTACCTGACGAGCGACGAGAGGCAAATACCTCTCTGGCCGCAACTCGGAGTCCGACAACGATACGTCGAGGGCTTCGACCTTTCACTGCACCCGTCCGGGCGCCTTCCCCGCAGAGTCTGGGTCGTCACGGACGGCAGCGTGCCCGGTGTCAGGCGCTTCGAAAAGGTGCTCGTCCAAGAGGGCTACGAAGCCGCGGACTACAAAGTCTTCAATGGACTCATCGATCCTGCTCTACGAATCCACCACACCCGTGACCTCGTATGCGGACTCCTTCGAACGGGGCGACTGTCCGGGGGGCAAGTGTCGAGCTCTTCGCCGACGCGAGCGTCGCTTTGAGCTCGATCAAGAAGGTCCAGTTCGTGCTCAGTGGCAAGGGGCAACCCACGCGATTCATCGGATATTCCTTTTTCCCTAGGCTCTCGTATTGGACTTCCACGCACCGTCCCAAACGGCACCTACTCGCTACGGAGTCTGGCAACGAGCGGATCGGGCAGGAGCAGCTACAGCCGCGCGATCACCATCACGGTCGACAACTGAAGCGGATCTCACTGGAAAACCACCCTCAGGCGGACGGACGCCAGCAGACAGCCGGTTCTCCATCCCGCTATGCGCGCCCATCGATCGCGAAACTCTGGTCGGAAAAGTCGAGGCGCCGAGACGATCAGCCACCCCCACGTCTTGAGGGCGAGAACCGGCTTGGATCGGAGCCCTTGTGATCGGAATCGACGAAAGAGAACCGGTGCCGCATCGTCCGTAGGCGGTGTACCGCCTGAATACTTCCTAGAAACCCTGTTGGTCGCGCCGGGCGAGCACGGCCTCCTCGTTCACGACAAGACGATATCCGGCGAGTTGGGCACGCCAGGAGAGATCGAAATCCTCACCGGTCATCAGTTCCGGCGCGAAACCGCCGATGGCTTCGAAGGCGCTGCGCCGGATCGCCAGGTTGCCACTTCCGGCGGCCGGGAGAAAACCAAAGAGGCCCAAGGCAGGCGGCGGGGCGTACGTGACCGGTGAGGGCGCGGGTTGCCCATTCAACGACCAATAGTCGAAGACTCCCGCAGAGACATCGGCTTCAGCCAGAGCCGAGACGTGAGCAGCTCAGCCAGCCCGGAGTGTACGACATCGTCGGCATCACAAAAGGCCAAGAGGTCCCCCCGAGCCGCCGCGACCCCAGCGTTTCGTGTTCCTCCGGGTCCACTGGCATTCGACGCGTCGACGAGGTAGAACATTTTGCAGCGGCTGGCCCACTCCTGTGCCACCGACGCCGCTCTCATCGGTGGAGTTGTTGTTGGCGACGATGACTTCCCAGGGCTCGTCACAGTCCTGTTCGGCCAGAGCCCGAAGCTGTTGCTCCAGCCACGGCATGCCGTTGCGCACTGGAACCACGACACTGATCACTGCCGAATCCTAGACAGCGCCGTTCCTTTTCCTGACTCCGGCCAGCAGCGCAGACACGGTCCCGACGGTACGGTCAAGGGCGAGATGGTCCTTGACCCATTGACGCGAGTCGTCGCCCAAGGCGGGCGAGTGCCGGCGCCAGCCGACCAGACGGTCGAGGGCTGCTGCCAGTGCAACCGCGTCGCCGGCAGGCACCAGGTGGTCCGGAAACGCGGTCAGGGTCTCGGGCAGCCCTCCAATGGCTGACGCCACCGCCGGCGTGCCGCAGGACATCGCCTCGATGACCACCATTCCCTGGGTCTCGAACACCAGGCTGGGCAACACGACCAAGTCGGCAGCGGCCAGCAACGATGTCACGTCCAGCCGTCGGTCGAGCCAGGTGACCGCCACTTCCCCCCGACTCGACGGTGCAACCGGTCGACGAACTCGACATCCGTGCCGGCCCCGCACACGACCAAGTTGGCGTGCTCCTCCATATGGTGCAGAGCCTCGAGAAGGTGGGCCAGCCCCTTGGTGGGATCAAGCCGCCCGGCAAAGAGGATCATCGGGACGACAGGGTCGATGCCGAGCGCTCGGCGCTGCTCGTCACGCTCCGCGTCGCCGATCGGCGCGAAGTGGTCGGTGTCGATCCCGGTGGGGATCACCGATACCTGATCGTGAGACAGCCCGGCGACCTTCGTCCATCGTTCCGCCGTGTCCGACGACGGGGTGATCACGGCATCGGCCTTTCTGATGAGACCGTTCAGCCATTTCGGCTGACGAAACGGGGGCGGCAGGTGGAGGTGCGCGACCACGGGAATCCGCTTCATCCGCGCGCCATCAGGGCAGCCGGCAGATCTCCCGGGATTGTGCACGTAGAGGACTTGGGCCTGACTCCGCACGGTGCCGACCCAGGCCTCCGCCACTCCGAGGCTGCTCCGGAGCGGTGCCGACCGTTGTAGACCCGAGGCACCGAATGGTCCGGGTGCTCGAAGCCACACTGTTCCATCGTGGCCAGAGGTCACCCCGACTGACGTACTGGAGTTCGACTGCCCATCCTGCCGATGCCAGCCCCTCCACGATCCTCAGCTGGGCGATCTCGGCGCCACCTATGGCGCTGAGGTCATCGGCGACGGTCAGAAGTCGTGTACGGGCACGCGAAATCATTGGGACCACATGCACTCTTCATTCGACATTGATGCCGGCGAAGTTCGGCCACAGACCCAGTTCGATTTCCGGGAAGCGCTGGACGAGCGCGCGTACGTCCGGTTCGTACACTTCGACGAGTCTTCGTCGCACGTCTTCCTCCAAGTCGGGGGTGTGCGCAGTGACGTTCACCCGTTTCTCGATCCCTTCGTGGACAAACGGCTCCAGGCCGAGGAATTGGTACGTCCGGGCGAGCTGGGTGGCGGGATCGGCCCTGCATCGCTCGTACTGCAGGACGAGGATCTGTTCGGGAGGGAAGAACGCAGTCCATGGCGCAGCGCATCGTCGATAGAGCCCTCGCGTGAGCGCATCCTGATATGTCTCGGCCGTCAGCTTTCCGCGATCGCGGCGCTGGTGGGCCAGCCCTGAGCGGAACCGCTCGACAGGGTCGCGCAGCAGTACGAGCAGCCGGGTCCGCGGCGCGGCCTGTGCGAGCAAGGCGGGGACCCACCCGAAATGCATGTAGTCGGGGGTCCACTCACCCGTCACAGGCCGTCGCGGACGAGGGAACCAGTCGTGGTAGAGCGAGCACTCCGCAGGGCCGAACGGGCGGACGGCGTACCGGTCGAAGAAGTGGCGCTCCTTGTGGATGTCGTCGCGAGAGTAGACGTCGGGGTGCGCGCAGATGGCGTCGAACCACCAGGTCGTGCCGGCCTTTTGGGCGCCGATGCCCACGAAATCCGGTGGACCGGTCACCTCGCTTCGCACTCAGCTTCCGGAGGGGTGGAGTCGAAGCCGTCCTCCCACGGTGCGTACTTGCCGAACGCGTGGAGGATGGAGCGTCTCGCCGCAGGCGGAATTCTGGCGAAGGCGGGTTCCGCGATCCGGCGCCAGCCGCGCTGCTCGGTGCGATGCTGATCGCCATCTTCAGATGCCGTCACCACCCCCGCAGTCTCTGTAGGCCTCTGCCGGTCACGACGTCGGTCGCAGGCGTCGTGCTCATCCGGGATGGCGAGCCCGATTCGGCGCGGTCAATGACACCTCGGCCACCACGTCCGCCATGGTCAACGACCGCATTCCGTCGGAAGCGGCCAGCCGATCGAATTCGTCGAGAATCTGCCCGAGCACTGCGAAGTTCTCGGTTTCGGTGTTGCGAGAAATTGTGCGGGTGCCACCACAGGTGGAAGATGCCGCCATGGTGCGCCGCATGGCGCAATCCTGACCGCAATCGAGCCAGCCGCAGAGGTTCGAGCCGCTTGCGAGCGGGGTCGTACGGGCGCAGGAATGCGCTGGCGGGCACGTTGCAGAGGCCAGACGGGAAGCACGACATCGTTCCATGCCGTCGTCGGGGGAGGCGCGACGCCCGACGTAGCTGTCCGCCAGTCTGGCCGCCCGGGGCAGAAGGCTGGTGCGGCCGGGCTGACGTGCTCGGTGGCCCCAAGACCTCTGAGGACCGCGGATGCAGTTGAACCCGAGGTCGAGGACGGCCCGTTCGTAGGCGGGGTTCCACTGGTTGCGGGGCAGCACCAGGCTGGTCAGCTCCACGCCGCGCAGCTGAGCCATCGCCTGCGCCGCCGACAAGTCGGCCCGGAACGTCTTCTCGTCCTGCCCCGGGTTCGAGACAGTAGTAGTGGGAGAAAGTGTGCGAGCCAGTTCCTGTCCGTTGCTGGCTTGGATCAGTTCCACGAGCGAGGCGGCGAGGTGTTCGGGGTCGTGCTCCTCATCGATCCCGATCGTCTCGACGTAGGGTCGAGCTCCGAGCGGGAGTACGTCGGTCGTTCGCCTGGTTCGCAGGCGTCGACCTCGTCACGGGTCGAGGCAAAGAGGAATCCAACGGTGGCCCACGTGGCACGAATGTCCCGATCGACGAACAACTCGACCATGTCCGTCACGGCTGCACGAGCACAGGGGAGGCGACGGTAGAGCGCGATCGTCTCGCGTGACATGGTCCCGTACTCCCCAGTGCAGCTCGAAGTCCAACGAGATCACGAGGGCTCCGGGCTGGTTCGCCATCCTCACCCCTCCCACTTCATCAGGCGGTCCCTCTGGGACGACGGCGCCGAACCGGTGCGTGGCTGCATCATCTGTTCCGGACATGCCGATGGTAGTTGACGAGGCGTGACCAGAGATCTCGAGTCGGGCCGCGGCGCACTCGTTCATCGGACCCCGTTCCGCCAGCGAAGCCGGAGATAACCCCAGATCGTCGGGTGATAGTAGAAACCCGATCCGGGGGCGATGCTCGTCGGCAGTGGCTCCAGCGCCGTACCAGCCATGACCTTGTCCATCTGGGCTCCGAGCAGAGGTAGACCGTGCACCAGGTGCAGGTCGGGATACGTGGCGATCGTGTCTTCGGGGGACACGCTCGAAGGTGCTCTGGGCGAGGATCCCACCGGTGTCGATTCCAGGGTCCACCAAGTGGACCGTGGTGCCAACCCATTCAGGATGCTGCTCGGCGAGCGCCCAATAGCCCCCGTGTACGCCGCGGTAGCGGAGGGTGATGCCGGCGTGCATGTTGATCACCGGACAGGCAACGGACTTCAAGACTCGTTGCGGCGATGATACGAGTTCCGTGCACGACGACGGCGGCGGGATTCAGAGACGACAGCAGGGCGACGGTCTCGTCATCGTTGACTGACGGCACCCGGTGGGAGGGAGCCCGGTGAGCGGTGTCGAGCGACGCGGCGCGAAAGATCGCAGTCCGCCGACGTGCGCCCAGACGACGGAGCACGGGCTGGAGAACGGCAACAAAGAGGACCTGGCCGACGACGGGCCACCAGCCGACCCGCAGCGCCCGGCGTCGAGCCATCTCAAGCCGTGACTGGGGATTCTCCACGACCACGACGAGGTCAGGCACTCGGGACGGCGAGGTAGTTGGCCACGACGTCGGTGCTGTAGCCGGGACCGGCCAACAACACCACCGGGCCGCCGTCTCGAGGCGGTCGGACTGGGTGTGGCGTGCGCCGCCGCCGGATCCGTGGATCCCGTCAGTGTGCCTCCCGGAACCATCCCACGGTGTCACGCAGTCCTTCGGACAGCGGGATCGGCCGGATGTCGGGGAACATCCGGCTCAGGCGTGTCCGATCGGCCTGCGAGTGGGGCACGTCGCCCTTTCGCGATTCGAGATGTTGGACCTGCAGTGCGTTGCCCGTGATGTCCTCGAGCTCGGCGATCAACTCCAACAGCGACACCCGCGATCCGTACGCAAGGTTCACTGGCTCAGTATCCACCACGCGACGACGAACGGCATCGGTGAGAACCGACGCGACGGTTCCGACATAGGTGAAATCGCGCGGTCTGCGTGCCGTCACCGTGAATGGGCAGCGCCTTTCCGGCGAGGGCGCAAGAGACGAAGATGGGAACCACTGCTGCGTACGCATGTGAGGCCGGCTGCAGCGGACCGAACACGTTGAAAAAGCGGAAGACCAGCACGGGAAGTCCGAACGAGCGCGGCGTACGAAAGCGCGTACGCCTCAGTGGCGAGCTTGCTGGCCGCATAGGGGCTGACAGGCATGGTCGCCATGTCCTCTCGCTTCGGCAAGGCGGGATTGGCGCCGTACACCGAGGAGGAGGAGGCCACGACCAGATGGGGCGCGCCGTGACGCCGCGCTGCCTCCAGGACCATCATGGTGCCCGTGGCGTTGACCTGGTGGGTAGCCATGGGGTCGGCCAGGGAGCGGGGCACGGAGGGCCGGGCAGCCAGATGGACGACTGCCTGTGCTCCTGCCATGACTCCATCGAGATCCTGGTCGCTCAGAATGGAGCCCTCCACGAGCTCGACGGTGGGGCGAGTCGGCCAGGTTCTCCGCTGAGCCGGTCGACAAGTCATCGAGGGCTACCACCTGGTCGACATAGTCCTGTCGTGCCAGCATCCGGCAGAGGTTGGCACCGATGAAGCCGGCACCGCCGGTAACCACGACCTTCACGGTTGGTATGGATTCGTCACAGCAATTCGACTTGTGGCCCGCTGATCCGGTTACGGGTGTCCAGCACGTACCGGGCCCGGTCCCGAACCAAGTCGTAGTCGAAGTCATCGTGATCCGTCACGATCACCACGGCGTCGGCGTGCTGCACCTCGTCCACCGTCAACTCGACCTGGTGGAGGGTGGTTCCCCCAGGGGGCACGTGTGGGTCGACGACCCTCACGTCCGCGCCGAGTGCCGGTAGGATCTGGGCAATCACCATTCCGGGAGATTCGCGGATGTCCCCGGTGTTCCGCTTGTACGCAAGTCCGAGTAGCAACACCCTCGAACCGTTCACCGAACGCTTCTCTCGGTTCAGGGCCAGGGTCAGCCGGGATACGACGTAGTCGGGCATGCCAGCATTGATGTCGTTTGCGAGTTCGACAAACCGGAACGGCTGCCCGACGCTTCTGCGCACCTTCCACGATAGGTAGCTGGGGTCGATCGGCAAGCAATGTCCACCCACCCCTGGACCAGGCGTGAATCGCAGGTAGCCGAATGGCTTGGTCGAGGCAGCGTCGATGGCTTCCCATACATCGACGCCCATCGCCTCGGCGAACATGGCCAATTCGTTGACGAGCGCGATGTTGACGTGCCGAAAGGTGTTCTCCAGCAGCTTGGTCAACTCGGCTTCACGGGTGCCCGATACCGGCACCGTGCAGTCGACCAGCCGATCGAAGAACGCCTGAACGGCGTCCAGGGACTCCTTGTCGATGCCGGAGACCACCTTCGGCGTGTTGACGAAGTTCCAGGTGGTGTTCCCAGGGTCGATTCTCTCCGGGCTGTAGCCGAGATGAAAGTCACGCCCCGCCGTCAACCCGGATCCCTCCTCGAGGAGACCGGCCACCAGGTCTTCGGTTGTGCCCGGGTAGGTCGTCGACTCGAGGATGACCGTCGCTCCGGGGCGCAAGCGACGCGGCGAGCATCCTTGCCGAGTCCATGACGTGCGAGAGGTTGGGTGCCCCTTCGGTGAGGGGCGTGGGAACGTCGATGACCGCGACGTCGAATCCCTGCGTTCGTCCGGGGTCGTCGGTAGGTTCGTAGCGGCCGGTGGCCAATGCCGCTGCGACATCGCGGCTCGTGACATCCTCGACGTGCGATTCACCAGCGGACAGCCGCTTGACCCGTACCTCGTCGATGTCGAAGCCGACGACGTCGAAGCCGGCCTCGACCGCCCGCATGGCGACCGGAAGCCCGGTGTAGCCCTGACCGACGACAACCAGGCGATCCAGTTTTGGCACCGCCACTACGTGCCCGCAGGTTCAGGTCTGAAGCCGGATGACTCGTGCCGGTGGTGCGCTGCGGAGTGTTGGAGCGGAACGTTCCCTTCGACCGCCCCAGGGATTTGGGGTCCGGAAGGTTCGCCTTCGTGGGCGAGGCCGGCGATGGCGAAGAGCAGTTGCCGCACCTTGCCCGCGTCACCTTGGTACGTGGCATCCCCCAACTGGCCGAGACACGAATCGAACCATTCCTGCGGTGCTGTGACGGGAAGCAATCGGGAGATTGACGGGTGCTCCGTTTCCCAGATCTCCTCGTCGGGCTCTCGCAGATCCTCGGCGAGCTTTTCGCCGGGCCGGATTCCGACGACCTTGATCGGAATATCCACGTCGGCCCGACCACCCGACAACTGAATCATCCTGCGAGCGAGGTCGATGATCGGGACGGGCTCTCCCATCTCGAGCATGAAGATATCTCGGCCCTCCGACAGCAGTGAGGCCTGGAGCACGAGCTGGACCGCCTCTTCGACGCTCATGAAGAATCGGGTCATCCTGGGGTCGGTGACGGTCACAGGACCACCGGACCTGATCTGGCGAGCGAAGGTCGGAATGACGCTGCCCCGGCTGCCGAGCACATTGCCGAACCTCACAGCACAGTAGAGGCCGTCCTGTGGGGACCGATTCAAAAGCACCTGTTCCGCGGCCCGCTTGGAAGCACCCATGATGCTCGACGGTCGCACGGCTTTGTCGGACGAGATCAGTAGGAACCGGTTGACTCCGACTGCGGCCGACGCTTCGATCACATTGAGAGTTCCGAACACGTTGGTGCGAGCCGCCTCGACCGGGTGGTCCTCGAGCACCGGAACGTGCTTGTGGGCGGCTGCGTGGAGCACGATGTCAGGTCGGTATCGCTCGAACACTTCGAACAGCGTCTGGCGGTCGTTGATGTTGACGAGGGCCTGGCGACAAGGGCCCTCGAGGACGGACGCGATGTCGTGAAGGTGGGTCTCGTCGTGATCCAAGCAGGACGAGCTCGGCGGGATTGAATCCGGCGACCTGGCGGCAGATCTCCGAGCCGATGGAACCGCCTGCACCGGTGACCAGCACCCGGTGGGACTCGAGCGACAGCCGAACCCCATTGAGGTCGGTCGCGACAGGGGTCCGACCCAAGAGGTCCTCGATGCTCGGCTCGCGCGCTCGCCGAATGGCGAACATGCCGCTACGGCCAGTGACGACGTCATGCACGGTCGGCAGCACCTTCATGGTGATGCCGGCCGCCTCGGTCATGTGGAGGACCTCGGCGATCAACTCCGGCGACGCGTCGGGTATGGCGAGCAAGACCTCCTGGATGGTGTACCGGCTTGCGGCTGCCGGGATGTCGCGGATGCTCCCGACGATCGGAACGCCGATGAGCGACATTCCATGCACCGAAGTGTCGTCGTCGAACACGGCGACCGGAATCAACCCGGCGTCGGGATGGCGGATCATTTCGCGCACCGCGGACGCGGCTTCGTCACGGCTCCCGACTATCGCCACCCGCAATCCGTTGCCCCGCGAGCCGCGTTGCCAGGCGAAGATCCGCGATTGGAAGCGGATCAAACTCATGCCCAGGGTCGCCAGGATCAGGCCGATGATGAGTACCTCGGCGTGGACCACCTGAAACCCAGCCAGCTCGATCGCGCCGTAGATGACGAGCAGGAAGGCGGCCACCGTCCCACTGGAGAGGATTATCTGGCGGGCTTCTTCGAGCCCGGCGTGACGCCACATACGGCCGTACAAGCCGTAGATCTGGTTGCAGACCAGGGTGACGACTATGACGATGAGGAGGAAGAGGGCGAAGTGCCAGCCGTACGCCGTTGGTGCGACGTTGCGCCAGAAGAAGACCTCCGCAGCGCTGTATCCCGCCAGGACGCAGACGGCGTCGAGCACCATGAAGAGGAGCTGCGCCCGCACCCGGCTGGCGAGAACAGGAATCCGATGCGAGAGGTTGTCCCCGAGCCGGGTCGGCTGGCGGCCCTCTGTGGCGGCGGGTTCCGGCTCGCTGGACTCGGCTGCGGGTCCTTTCATCGCGTCACCCCGACCACCGCCGGAGATCGGAACATCGCCAATCTCACCAAAGCGTTGCCCTCCGTCCACGTCTTCATGTGGCCCCAACCTCTACCGATTCCCCACCATGGCGTCGCGAAACCGGGTGATGCGCCCCCTATGCGCCCGCATCCACCACCCGTAATCTAGCCCAGCGCTCTGCCACGCGTAATTTCTCCAGTCCGCTTCCGACGCTCGATCTCTGGGCGACGTCCCGCCGGGAATTCCTCCAGGGCCGGACCATGAATGCGCGACCCGCAGCGGCAGGCCAGACGGCGCATCCTCGGGTGACCCCGCCATTGCCCATCAGAGGCTGCCTCCCTCGGTCCTTGGTGCTGTCGATCCTCGCCGAGTGGGCGCTCCGCTCCCTGCGAGCGTCACTCTGTCGGCCACGAGATTGTGCTCGAGGCCGTTGTCTCGAACGTTGTCCAAGTTCGGTTCGGTCGGCCCTATTCCTCGAGCCCTGTCGGCAACATGCTGGTCCGGAAGCGGTCGAGCTGGAGGTACTCCGGGGGAGGTTGCAACTCCGGTGTGCCGTCGCTGGCGTCGTTTGGGGAGGGTGCGAGGCTGTTACTTTTGTAGCCTTGAGCGGCCGAATCTGCTCGACATGAGGCGGGAGGATCATGGAAGTCAGGGACTACTGGGATGCGATTGTCCGTGGCTGGTGGCTGCCCGTCATTCTCGGTCTGGTCGGGTTGGCCGTGGGCTTGTTGGTGGCCACACCCCACAAAGGTCACATCGAGACCCACTACGTGTCCACCTCCGTGATCGGATCGCCTCCCGCCTCGGACGAATGGCCCGAGCTTGCTTGGCGGGGGCCTCACCATCGGCCAGATCCTCTACTACGCGAGCACCGACGGCGTCATTGCCCAAACCAGCAAGCTCTCGGGCCTCAACGAGCCGTTGCCCGAGGTGCGGGCAAAGGTCTCGGTCGTGAATCCGGGCGGGAACTCGGGGGCAGACCTCGCCAGTACGAACGGCGTGGTCAATGTGAGCGCCGTCGGGGCGACGCCCGCCGCGGCTCTCGCGCTCGACAAGGGCTTTGTGGATGCGATGAACACCTACACGGATGACCAGGCGAAGAGCTCGCTGCTCGGCGAGGAGCAGCAAACGGAGGCGACGCTCTATACGGTCCTGACGGACATCCAAACCAACAATTTCGCCCCCGGTCTCAACGCTGCGGCCCTCGAAGTCCAAGTGACCGCACTGCAGACCTATCTGGCGAGCCTGGTGATTCAACAACCGGGGTCCGGACTCCAGACGGTGCAGGCGCCGTCGGCCCAGTCCACGGTCGCGGTCGTCACGGGAACGCCCACCATCGTCCAGAACCGGACGTTACGTGCGGTGGCTGGGCTCGCCATCGGTCTGGTGCTGGGCCTCCTGGCAGCGGTGGGGCTCTGGCTTCTGGACCGGCGACTGAAGACGGCCAAGCGGGCTCAAATAGCCCTGGGCTATCCGGTCGTCGCGGAGATCCCCTACGAATCGAGCGACTCGACGGAGGCATACCGCATGCTCTGGCTGAGCGTCTTCCGCGAGCCTCTTCCGCTGCCGCCCGGTGACCGGAACGAACGGTTGTACGACGGTGAGGACCCGGTGCTTGACCAGGGAGCTGGCAGTCGGTCAGTGCAGGCAGGGCGACCGTGAGCGACCCGGTCACGGAGCCGGCATTGGAACGCAGCCTGGCCGGTCTCGCTGATCGCCGGGTAGTCATGGCCGCCTCGGCGGGAGACGAGCCCAGCCTTTCGGACGTGGTCACCAACCTGGCGACCGTCTGCGCCGAAATCGGTCAGCGGGTGGCGCTGCTGAGCACCGCCGGCCTCGCCTCCCCCGGAGCAGAAGCGGAGTTGCCGCAATCGACGCCCCTGTGGTGGAAACACTGGCCCTCTTCCGAGAGTGGCGGTGGCCGCCCGATCCGAGAGGAGCGGGTCAGTCTCCTGAGCGGGCCGTTGAAAGCGGACGACGTGGAGAATCTGCTCGGGGAGACCGGTGTCCCCGGCGTCTCACGCCTGGACCTGCGGTACTTCGTCGGCCACCCCGCGCAGGTCGTGATCCGTGTGCCGGAGGTGCTCGCCGCCCTGCGCGAGGTCGTCGACGTGGTGTTCCTCGAAGTCCCTTCGTACCTCTCCGTGCACCACGGAGCAGGACTGACGCCGTTGGCCGACGTCGTGCTGGTCGTGGCAGAGCGCGAGACGACCACCGTCGGCGAGATGCACAGCATGAGCGCCGTGCTGAGGCGCCTTGGAGCACCGGTTGTCGGCGTCGCACTCACCGACGGCGGCCTGGAAATCTACGACTGGGGTCGCGTTGACTCCGAGCTCCAGGACGGAGACGAATCGGAGCACGACGAACGCGAACCGACGGAGCAGTTGCCGGTCTCAAAGGCGGCTGATGTCGACCCCGCGGCGCCGCTCGACGAACTGTCAGTGGTCGAGCGAGAGGCCTGAGAAACCCTCAAGCGGCGAACGCGAAGCCGGCAGCTTTCTTCTATGAATGACGCACCATTCACCGGTACGATCGGCTCAAACCCGATCGTCGTGATCGTTGTCGGGATCGCCCTGTTTGCCCTCGGACGACGGGTCATCCGCCGGATCGTGGTGGCCGAGGGCGGCGACCCGTGGCTGGCCAAGGCCCTCACCGTTTGTTTGGTGCTCCACCTCCTCGCGGCCCCAGGGCAGATCTGGGCGGTGAACCATCTCTATGGGGGTCTCGCCGACTTCACCCGGTACATCTACAGGGGAGCGCAACTGGCGCCGGGCTTCCGGCATTTCAATTTCTCTCTCCCTTCGGACATTGGCGGGATCGTCGACAACGGCTCTATCAGCATCGTGGCCGGGGCTCTGTTCGCCATTGTCGGAATCAACCAGACCGCTGCCTTCCTGATCATGAGCTTCCTCTCCTTCATTGGAATCACGTGCTACTACCGTGCGTTCACGCTCACGTTCGGTGGGGTCGGCAATCGCCGCTACGGGTATCTGATTTTCTTCCTTCCGAGCTTGATCTTTTGGACCGCGGACGTCAGCAAAGAGGCGATCATGATCTTCCTGCTCGGCGTGCTGACCTACGGTTGTGCGCAGGTCCTCGCACGTAAAGGTGGCTTTCGCGCTTGGCTGATGATCGTGGCGGCCGTCGTCGGCTCCTTGTTCGTCCGTCCGAACGAAACGCTGCTCGTCTTGGGCGGATTCACCATCGCCATGATTTTTCGGCCAACCGAGCGCATCGGCCAAGTTCGAGCCGGCCCGCCGCACGGCGTCCCTTGTCTTCCTCACCGTTGGGGTCGGAGCGGTCATGTTCTTGACCCTCCACTTCCTCCCGGGTCTGCACGGCGCGGTCAACCTCTCATCGATCAACCACAACAACCAGGCCTCGGGATCCGGATTCGGGAGCAGCGGAGTCGGCTACTCGCAGAGCCCTCTCTACTACCCGAAGGATGTCTACGTGGTGCTGTTCGATCCACTGCCCTTCAACGCTCACGGCGTGGGGGAGATGTTCCAGGCCTTGCAGAACACGGTGCTCCTCGTGATGCTGGTGCTGGGCCTTCGAAGTTTGCGGATTTTGCCGCGTGCGGCATTCGCACGTCCGTACCTGATCATGTGCTTCGTCTACGTGGTCAGCTTCTGCTACTTCTTCGCCGCCCTTGGGAACCTGGGGTTGATCGCGCGGGAGGCGACAGTCATGGTGCCGCTCTACCTCGTGCTGCTGTGCATCCCCCGCGGCCCACGACACCGCCCGCCCCGCTACATCTGGGAACTGACCCGCAGAAAACGCTCGGCACGTCGGAGAGCGATGGCTCAGGGGCGCGCCGCTTTCTGAGAGCCTGAGCATGGTCCTCCCGCTACCACCCGGAGCTCTGACGCCGGGAACGCATCGCACGTGGCAGGGCGACGGCCCGTCGCGCCAGCCTGAGCCGGCTCGGGCGTGCCGTTCTCATCCGGGCCGCCATCAGGGGGTGCAAGGGCGTCCCGCCAACGCTCGGCCATCAGATCCAGGCTGAACTCCGATTCGCACCGGGTGCGGGCTGCTCTCCCCATGGCTCTCCGGCGATCTGGAGCGTCCAGCAGCTCGCCTGCCGCCGCGGCGAGTGCGGCGGCGGAGTCATCGACGATCAATCCGGTACGCCCGTCCGCCACCACGGTTGTTGCCCCGGGTACAGGCGTCGAGACGGCCGGGAGGCCGCTCAGCCCCGCCTCGATCAGCACACCCGGCATACCCTCCCCCGTCGGCAGACTGGTGAACATAAATATGTCTGCGCTGCGAAGGAGCTCGGGCACATCCGAACGGGGCCCGAGGAGCTCGACGCCATGGGCGTCAGCCAACGGGGTCAGAATCCCAGCAAGCGGGCCGTCGCCCGCCATGACGGCGCGGAAGGCGCGGCCTTCGTCACGGAGACGTCGCACGGCCTCAATGAACCGGTCTGGCTGCTTCTGGGCTGTCAGCGCACCCACAAATATGAGGGTCGTGTCAGTTGCCTCGGCCGGTCGGACCGTGGACGAAACAGTGAGGGGTCTCGTCCGTTCGGTATGAGAACGGTGCGACTCGGCGCGACGCGGAAGCGCCCGATGCACTCATCGCGCACCTCGCTTCCGACGGCGACGACGAGCTCGGCCCGGGCCATGATGCGCCTCCAGGGCCACACGTGGAGCAGCGTCGGTCGTCCCGCGAAGGTCCCGATGACGCAGTAGACCAACGGACGCCCGGTACCGATGACCCCCGGCAGGGCGTACTTCATCGCATCACCGCCGTGGGCGACCACCGCCACCGGATTGAGGTCGGCGAGGACCTTGCGCAGCCGCAGGGCGAGGCGAGGCTCGAAACCCTGGGCGATGGGATTGCGCGCCGGATGCTCGAGGACCAAGTCGAGCTCCACCTCGGGTGGTCCGTCGAAAAGGCCGAGGAGCCGGTGGCGGACCTTGCCCGGCTCGTCGAGTTGGTCGACCAGGATGCGCGCCGCGACGTTGGGCGCCCCGGCCCCGCGGCGAGGGTATGACGTGCACGACCAGCGGACTCTCGTCCTCACCGAGATGCGCCGTCATCTCCGAGCGTCCTTCCCGTGGTTCTTCCCCGATGGCGACCGCACCGTAGCAGCGAAGGTCGCGAGTAACGTTCCGCCCCTTGGGTTCGCTACCATCTGCTTCGTCCTGGGGAATTGGCACGGTCGCTTGGCCTGCTGCCCCCTCGCCGAGCCCCGGGGTGTGCATGCGAACGTTGGCGGTCGTCCATGAGTACACGTGGCCGACGACGGCGGTCGGGTCTCTGCCTCCTCTCCACCTTGAGGGCTATGAAAGCGCAATGCGCATCGGTCTGTCCCGATGCCTCGGAGCGGCTCCGTGAGGGCGCTGCTGGTGGCAGACAACGTGCCGTGGCCGCCGCTCGGGGGCGGGCTCGTCCGTCTGGCCCAGGTCGTGGAAGCCGTGGCGTCGGTGTCGGATCTCGACCTCTTCGTTCTCCACAACCAGAACCGCTCCAAGGTCGAGGTGCCATCGACGGTTCCCGTAGTGCGGTCCAAGAGCGTGCAGAATCCGCGCCCGTCCGGTCACCTCCGGTGGCGCCTGGAATGGGCGGTCCACCGGGGACTCCCCGTCGAGGTGATCATGCCCCGTGCCGACCGAGCGCCCCGGGTCAGCTCTGCACGAATGGGCCCGTCCGCCCTATGACGTGGTCTGGTTTTCGACCGCACGCTCGTACGAGTGGTTGGGTCGGCCCGACCTTGGTCCGACCATTGTGGATCTGGACAACCTTGAGGACGTCAAGGCAGGGCTGCGGGCCGAACTCCTGGCGGACCAGCTGCGATCGACCACGGAGTGGAAGTCCCTCTGGAGCCGCCTGGCCTGGTATCAGGTGCGGCTCAACGGCAGCGATTGGCGCCGGTTCCAGCGATCGGTGGCGGCGCAGGTAGAGCGTGTGGTGATCGCCAGCGACCTTGACGCGGTCAGGTCGGGGCTGCCCAACGTGACCGTGATCCCCAACACCTACCCCCGGCCGACACGGCCGGTAGGGAGACCCCACCGCCGACAGACCGCCCGTGGTGCTCTTCCAGGGAAATCTCGGATACCCACCGAACATCGACGCGGCGCAATGGCTGGCGACGGCGATCGCTCCTCTTATCCGGGCGGAAGTCCCTTCGACGGAGGTGCGGCTCGTCGGCCGACCCGGCTCGAATGTCACCGAGCTTCATCGGCCCGGAGTGGTGACCGTCGTCGGCGAAGTCCCTTCCATGGACGAGGAGCTGGCCCGGGCCACGGTGGCCGCTGGTGCCGGTCCGCTATGGCAGCGGGACGCGGGTGAAGATCCTGGAATCCTTCGCACATCGCATCCCCGTGGTGTCCACCACTCTTGGCGCGGAGGGCTTGGACGTCGAGGACGGTGTGCATCTGCTGCTGGCCGATGACCCGGATGAGCTCGCGGCGGCCGTCGTGCGCCTGTTGGGCGACGCCGGATTGCGGGTTCGCCTGACCGAGGCCGCGGAGGCTCGCTACCTCGAGCTCTACGACGGGCGCCTCGCCGACCATGGTGTTCGGCGCCTCGTCGAGGAGCGTGGCGGGTGCGAGCACCCGTTCGTAGGCGTCCATCGTCTTGGACACCACCGCCCGGTCGTCGAACTCGGCCTCCGCTTTGCGCCGGCCGGCCGCGCCCATGCGCTGGCGGAGTTCGGGGTCGACCACCAGTTGCTCGATTGCGTCGGCCAATCGCGCGGGGTCGTGAAGTGGGACGAGTAGCCCGGACTGCCCGTGGGTGACGGCCTGGCGGCAGCCGCGGATGTCCGTTGCGATCACCGGCAGCCCGCTGGCCGCCGCTTCCATGGCTGATCGCGGGAATCCTTCGCGGTACGACGGCAGCACGAAGAGGTCGAAGGCCGGGTAGATGCGTTCCATCTGGTCCCTGTCGCCGGCGAACATGATGTTCCCACGGTGACCGGCGGCGGCGATCTCCTCGGGTGCGACGGCATCGGCCTTCTCTGGATCTGATCCGCCGACGACGACGAACACCACCTCGGGATGCCTCTCGCGGAGGCGTTCGGCGGCCGCGAAGAGCTCCCTGAAACCCTTCTGCCAGACGAGTCGCGCCACCATCCCCACCGCGACAGCGTTCTCGTCGATGCCGAGATCGGCCCGGGCCCGACTTCGAGTGGCTCCGTCCGCTCGGGGATGAAAGCGGTCCAACTCGACCCCGTTTCCGAGCAGCACAAGTTTGTGATTCGGGACGCCCAGTCGTTCCAAGACGGCAAGGTCCTCGGGGTTTTGCACCAACTCGGCTCCTGAGCACAGCGAGGCGGCGCGTTCTAGGGCGTACACCAGGGTCCTTCGGGCAATGGGATCCTCCGGACTGGCATAGAGGCCGTGCACGGTGTTGACCACGCCCTTCACCCCAGCAGCCCGGGCAGCGATGCGTCCGTAGATTCCCGGTTTGGGATTGTGTGTGTGGACGATGTCGGGATCGAGTCGCCGGAAGAGCTGCCACAGTTCAGCAAGTGCCATGAAGTCCTGGCCCACCGCGGCTGACCTGGTCGCATGGTGGAGGGGCTCGTGTCGGATACCCCACGATTCCAGTTGGGGGACGAACGGACCGGGAGCAGACACGCCGATGACGTCCATGCCGGCTTCGGCAAAGGCGCGGAGCTGCGGCCCCAGGAGCAGGACGAGGCTCATGTCGACCGTAGTGACGTGGACGAGCCTCTTCCCGGACAGCATGCTCAACGTGACCGGGCCACCTGAAGGTATATGTCACCCACGCTCCGGCTGGCCTCCGCGATGTCGAACCGGGCGCTCCGGAGCTTCGCCCGCCGGCCGAGACGATCGCGCAATGACGGGTCCAAGGCCAACCGCTTCATGGCCTCGGCAAGAAGACCGGGCTCACCCGGTGGGACAAGAATGGCGTCGACCTCGTCCTCCAGGACTTGGGGGATGCCGCCGACCCGTGACGCCACTATGGGCAGTCCGACGCTGGTGGCTTCCATCAGCGCGACGGGAAGACCCTCATGATGTGACGCCAGGACAAAGGCGTCGGCCCCCGCCAGCAGCTGAAGCACGTCGTCGCGCTGGCCGAGAAACTGAAACCGATCCCCGAGACCCAGTTCGAGATGGCGGGCGCGGAGCGAATCGCGCAACGGGCCGCGTCCCACTGCGGCGATTCGTATGGGGAGATCAGCGTCCGCGATTACCTTCGCCGCGTTGAGGAGCACGTCGTAGCCCTTTTCGGGCCGGAGGTTGGCGACGGCGAGGAACAGAAGCTCGCCGTCGTCGACGGCCAGCTCGGACCGCACCTGGGCCCGGCATTCGGTTCGGCGTGCCACGAGGGAGTCCGATTGAGAGAGATCGACGCCATGGACCACGGTGGTGGCCCGTTGCTGCAGCGAAACCGGGAGAGCGTCGTAGGAGGCCTGCGAGACGGCGACCAGCCGCTCGCCGCTCGCCAGAGAGGCTCGCAGCAGAGCCCGGTTCACGAGCTTGGCGCGATCCCACAGGCTGTGTTCGGTGTAGACGACGCCAGGCCGGGTCGACCGCGGGAGCGACGCCACGACGAATTGACCGAATGCGGCCGCCTGAGGGAGGTGGAAATGGACCACGTCGTAGCGGCCCGTCACGAGGAGCCGACGCAGAGCCACCATCCACCGGAGATCGGCGTTGTGGCCGGCACCGAGGGAGTGCACCGGGGTTCCACCCGCCCGTATCGCCGGCACCAGGGCATTCTGTTGCCG
This sequence comes from uncultured Acidimicrobiaceae bacterium, assembly GCA_963850185.1. GTDB lineage: Bacteria > Actinomycetota > Acidimicrobiia > Acidimicrobiales > RAAP-2 > Bog-473. The sequence continues at coordinate 40,986 of CAWKKE010000006.1, read as the reverse complement.
CAGGACGAAGGCAACCTCGAAGTTGAAGCGGGACCGGTCCGCGGTCGCCAGCATGTCCACCAGCAGGCGCTCCGCCCCCCCGTAGCCCAGGCACTTGATCACGGCCAGCACTCGCAGGGGTTCGTCGGGCGCCCGGCTCGGCGAACCCCCTTCAACACCCACCAGGCGATAGTACCGGTCCCACCACGCCGTTCGCTCTGTACGCAGGCGGTGACCTGCTGCGCGATACTGTCACTCTTCAAGTCGGTACCTGCAGGCGCGGGTGGAGAGGGTGATGCGTTCGATGGCGACTCCCGCGGAAGGGAGGACACCTTCGGCCTCGGGCAACATGATGGCGGGGGTGAGCTCAGCGGTGCCCGCTGAGCCACCGGACCACCTGATCTATCGCCACGAAGCCCGGTTGCGGACGTCGTTGCGGAACCTGTGGGCGAGCCGCGACATCATCTACACGTTGGCCGAACGGGACATCCGTGCCCAGTACAAGCAGGCCACGCTGGGGCTGGCCTGGGCGTTGATCGCCCCGTTGGCCATGCTCGGCATCTTCATCATCATCTTCTCTCGCACCAAGTCGCTGGGCGTTCCCGCCGGGATCCCCTATCCGATCTTTGCTTTCATCGGGATCCTGTCTTGGACTTTCTTCGCCCAGGCATTGGGAACCGGGGGCACCGCGCTGCTCACCAACCACGACCTGATGTCCAAGACCCAGTTCCCGCGGGAGTGCTTTCCGCTCGAATCCATTCTGGTGAACGCGGTGAACGGGGTCCTCGCCTGGATCCCGCTGCTGCTGCTCTTCATCTTCTATCGCTTCGTCCCGTACCCGACAACCGTGTGGATGCCGCTGTTGATCGCGATAGAGCTGCTGTTCACCATCGGGCTGACCCTCGGAATATCCGCCCTTATCATCCAAATGCGCGACCTCGCGCAGGTTCTCCCCATCATCATTCAGCTGGGGCTGTTCGTCACGCCGGTGATCTGGGAATTCACTCTCATCCCCGAGCGTTGGCGCGTCGTGTATGGCTTCTTCAATCCTTTGGGGCCGGTGATCGACGACGCCCGCCGCGCCATGCTTCTCGGTCAGAACCCTGTCCCGGGCCCTCTGCTGGCAGCCGTCGCCGGAACCATTTTCTATCTGGTCGTGGGCTATCGGCTCTTCAAGCGGTTCGAGGTGAACTTTGCCGACATCGCCTAAAGGGTCCATCCAAGTCGAGCAGGTGTGGAAGAAGTTCCGTGCCGACCGGACGGCGCCGCTCTTCTACGACCAACTCCTGCGCGCACGTCGCTCGCTCTCCAAAGGGGGCGAAAAGCCGTACCGCTGGGTGCTGAAGGACGTCAGCGTCAACGTCGAGCCGGGCGGAACTCTGGGGCTGATCGGCATCAACGGTTCGGGGAAGACCACGCTGCTCAAGATCATCAGCGGCACCACGTACCAGTCGGCCGGCAAGTGTCACGCGGAGGGACGCCTCGGCGCCCTCCTCAGTGTGACCAGTGGCATACACCCCGATTTGACGGGACGGGAGAACGTCTTCCTCTACGGGGCTGTCCTCGGAATGCGCCGGAAGCTGTCGCGCGAACGATTCGATCAGATCGTCGAATTCGCCGGGCTCGAAGACGCTATCGACCGCCAGGTCAAGTACTTCTCACTCGGCATGCAGATGAGACTGGGTTTCTCCATCGCCGCGTTCCTGGAACCCGACATCCTCCTGGTCGACGAAGTGCTGTCGGTGGGCGACGCCAATTTCCAGCAGAAGTGTCTTCGGCGAATCGAAGAGATCGTGCGCCTCGGCACCACCCTCGTCTACGTCTCCCACGATCTCCCATCAGTCGAGGCCACGTGTACGCAGTCATTGTGGTTGGCGGATGCGGTCGTACAGGCTTCGGGTCCCACGCGGGAAGTGGCCGCTCTCTACCGGAAGTCCGTCGAGCAGGACGCCTCGCTCGCGACGTCCAATGATGGCGTCGTCCGCATGCTGAAGTCGACCATCACCGGCCCGGACGGTGGACAAGTCGTTTCGCTCGAGGACGCGGAGGTTCGGTTGACTCTCAACTCGCCCGAGGCGGTCGAGGCCGACTTCTTCGTCGGCGTCTCACTGGGCACGGCCTTTCCTATGTTCATCACCAAGCTCCACGGCCTCTTCCCCTCGGGCGACTTCGAGGTCAAGTGCCGCTTGCACAACGTTCCGCTGCCGAAGGGCCGCTACTCCGTCTGGACGGCCATGACGAGCTTCGGAAAGTGGGCCGATACACCCTTGCTCCCGTGGAAGCCCGCTGTATCCTTCGACGCCTTCGGTCCCGACATCCTCGAACCGCCAGAGGGCGTCATGGTGGCGACGCCACTTCATGTCGGCACGACCTGGGACGTTCAATGAAGGCACCGACGTAGACCTGCTGGTCGTCGCCGGGTCGTTCAGGGAAAGAAAACCCGGAGGTGCACCGATCCGGCCAGCCGGCCGGATCGAATGGCCAGAGTGCGTACCCACTGGCGGCGTCGGGACCGTAGGACGAGCGTCGGAAGGGCCGCTACCAACCAGATCCACGCTTTGGCCGCTCCAGCAAGATCGCGCCGCATGCCTCGAGGGCTGTAGCGCGCGTAGAGCCTGGGACCGCATCGCCCGTAGGCCCAAGCACCACGGAACGTGGGCAGGCCCGGGGCACGCTCTCGTTTCTCGACGACGGCACCGGTCGCCACCGCAAAGCGGTTTCCCGCCAGTTGCAGGCGCCAGCAGAGATCGACGTCCTCTTCCGGCGATAACGCTTCGTCGAAACCGTGGACTGCTTCGAAGACCTCCCTGGGGACGGCCAGGTTCGCACTGAGGCCGAAGGGGAGGAATCCAAGTTGTCGTGTGGCCGCTGGACCGGGTGCCGCGCTCGGGGATCCGTCCAGAGCACCGAAGTCGAACACACCCGCCACAAGGTCGGCGTTCGACAGTGCCGCCAGCATGGAGGCGATCCAGCCTGGTCGCACGACGTCGTCGGCGTCGCAGAAGGCCAAAAACCGGCCGCGCGCCGATCGGACCCCGGTGTTTCGTGCCGCCGCCGCTCCAGGACGGGCCGACGCGTCGACCAGGTGGATGCGCGGCTCGCGTTCAGACCACTGTTCTACGCACGTGCGGGTACCGTCTTCGGAACCGTTGTCGGCCACCATGACTTCCCAGCCGACGGACACCTCTTGGACGGAAAGCGCTCTGAGTTGGTGCTCGAGCCATGGCATCCCATTGCGTACCGGCACCACCACGCTGATCAGCGGGGGATCGTCCTTCTCCTGTTCTCCCGCGAGACCGATCTCCTCCACGACCGTTGTTAGCCTATCGAGATGGAGGCAGCGTGAAGGAACGTCCGAGCCGGTCGCACGGAGCCGGTGCCCCCAGGCGGCCGGCGCCGTCGTCGGTCGCGGCCGTCGTCCTCACGCATCGAAGGCCACGGCTCGCCACCGCGGTGGTCCGCTCGCTCGTCGAGCAAGAAGGCTTCACTGTTGATCGGGTGGTCCTTGTGGTCAACGGAACCGGGGGGCTCGAGGACCACGTGCTGGAGTCCCGCGTGCGACTGGTCCGATTGCCGCGCAACGTCGGGCCGGCCGGGGGCTTCGCCGCCGGCATGAAGGTCGCGTTCGACGATCCATCCGTTCACTGGGCGTACCTGTGCGAGGACGACGTTGGGCTCTTTTCTCTCCCGACCCCGAGGCTGGCCGATGTGGTCAGCCGGGCCGAAGGCCGTGGGGGGCTGTCCGGACAGCCGATCGGTGCGGTGGTGGCGTACGGGCGACGGTTCGTAGGCCGGGGAGCCCATACCGTGAACCTGGTCCCGCCCGCGGGGGACCCTTGCGAGCTTGTCCCGGTCGACGTCGCCAGTTGGGGGGCGACGTTGTTGGCGCGGCCCGTGTACGACGCCGGTATTCTTCCCGATCCGGAGTGGTTCTTCGGTCTCGAGGACTTCGACTTCTTCTGTCGGGTCCGCGCCGGGGGATTCGAGGTGTTGGTCGACGGCGTGTCCGCCCGCGCCGTCGCCCATCAGCAGACGTCCGTAGGCCGGGCTGGAGCGCTTGGACCCGATCGACCGACCGACGAACGCGAACCGTGGCGGGCGTACTACCACGCTCGGAATTCCATAATTCTCGCCCGTCGTCACGGCGATCCGAGGTGGCACCTCTGGCACGCTGCCTACTCCGCCCGGCATTTGCAAAAGGCCGCTGGTTACGCCGAGCGCAAAGCCATTGTGCACGGCCTCTGGGATGGCATCCGGGGGCGCTCAGGGGAGAACCCGGCCTACGGCCGCATAGTGGGAGAGCTCGCAGAAGGGGACGAGGATTCCGGTTCTCTACAGATTTGATGTGGACCCATATCGGTGGGTCGGTGAAGAAGGTCCCGATTCCCTTCGTGCTCCGCGGTGGCGAGAGGGGATCAGTGGGCCTTCGTCCTCCCCTTCCTCCAGGAAGCCCATCGCGGCTGCTCCTCCCGCGAGTCGAAGGCTCGGTTGACCCCCCATGTGCGGAATAGCCGGCATCCTCGACCCGAGCGCGTCGACGAGCGCCGACCGGCTGGCAGCCCTGGCCGAGACGATGGCGTCGTCCGTGGAGCACCGCGGGCCAGACGACAGTGGGGTCTGGGTAGATGCCGAGGCGGGGGTGGCATTCGGCCACCGGCGTCTTGCGGTAGTCGATCTCGGTCCTGGCGGCGCTCAGCCAATGATGTCGTCCGGCGGCCGGTGGGTGATGGCCTACAACGGAGAGATCTACAACCATCTTGAGGTCCGGCGACGACTGGAGCGTGGCGGGACCGTCTTTCGAAGCACCTCCGACACAGAGGTGTTGCTGGCGGCCATCGAATGTTGGGGGGTCGATCGGGCTGTCGACGCCTGTGAAGGAATGTTCGCGGTGGCGCTCTGGGACAAGCGAGACAGAGAACTCCATTTACTGCGTGACCGTTTTGGTGAGAAGCCGCTCTACTACGGCTGGGTAGGCAAGCTCTTTGCCTTCGGATCCGAGTTGAAGGCCTTGTCCGCGTTGCCGGGATTTGGGCCCGAGCTCGACCGCCGTTCTGTGGCAGATTACCTCCGCCACAACTGCGTCCCTGCTCCGGGCACCATCTGGCGGGGCATCTGGAAATTAGCGCCTGGACACCTTGTGACATTGCGGTCACCCAGTCGCGGCGTGCTTCCAGAGCAATGCTGTTATTGGTCCGCGGCCGACGCGGTGACGCGGGCGCGACAGAACCAGCTGAGCGATTCGGACTCCGAGATGATCGATCAGCTCGAGTCGGCATTGTCGGAAGCAGTGGCCGCCAGGATGGTTGCCGACGTGCCGGTGGGGGCATTTCTCTCGGGAGGGATCGATTCGAGCACCATCGTGGCTTTGATGCAGCGGCATGCATCGGTTCCTGTGCGGACATTTACGGTGGGTTTCGCCGATCGTTCCTTCGATGAGTCATCCGAGGCGGCCTTGGTCGCCGCACATCTCGGGACAGAACATACGGCGGTCCAGATCGGCGATACAGAGGCCATCGAGGTGATTCCTCGGTTGGCGGATATATGGGACGAGCCATTTGCCGATGTCTCCCAGATCCCGACCTACCTGGTCAGCCGAGTGGCGCGCCAAGACGTCACCGTGTCGTTGTCGGGAGATGGCGGCGACGAACTCTTCGCCGGGTACAACCGCCATGCCTGGCTCGACCGTGTGTGGGGGAGCGCGGCGGTCATGCCTGCCGGGGCCCGCCGCACCGTCGGCTCCGCTCTGGGTCGTGTCCCGCCTTCCGCCATCGAACGGGCAGCGAGCGCGACGCCGCCTCTTTCCGTCCCGATGGCAAGTGCGGAACCCGTCAACCAAGGTGGCCAAGCTGGCCAGGGTCCTCTCTGCCTCGAACCCTCAAGACGCCTATCGGGCCCTCACGACCCATTGGGACAACGCTGATTCGCTGGTGCTGGGGAGTAGCTCAGGCGACACGAGAGGCCATCGCAATGGATCACCGATCCCCGAGGACGGGATCACCGAGGAGATGCTCTGGTCCGACTTGGTGGGCTACCTTCCCGACGACATCCTCGCCAAGCTGGACCGTGCGGCCATGGCGGTGTCCCTCGAGACCCGGGTCCCGTTCCTCGACCGTCGGATCCTCGATCTGGCCTGGAGGATGCCCCTCGATGCCAAGCTACGCGGGAGCCAAACCAAGTGGGTGCTGCGCCAGGTGCTCCTACGTCATGTGCCGGCAGCATTGGTGGAGCGGCCCAAAATGGGCTTCGGCCTGCCCATCGGGTCGTGGCTGCGCGGAGACCTCGCGGGTTGGGCGGAGCATCTCCTGGGGGAGCGGCGACTGCGAGACCAGGGCCTGTTGGATCCGGTACCGATTCGGCGCGCCTGGGATCTCCACCGCAGCGGCCGACGCGACCTGGGCTACGAGCTGTGGGACGTGCTCGTACTGCAGTCGTGGATGGACCGGTGGATGCCCGGCGGAAACTGAGCGCCGAGTGGCCTTCAGCCCGTGCGCGGGTCCAGAAAGTTGTTCGAAAATTGTTATGATTGGGCGAGATGGCCGGTGGAATCGACTTCGGCCGAAAAGTGGACACGGGAAAGGTTCTGAGGGTGGAGCGGGAGGAAAGACTCGTCTTCAGCCCATTCATCGAGTCCGTTGTAAACGGGACCGGTCGGTCCGGCACTTCGTCTCGCCGGCATTGTTCGGCAGGGACTACTGTCCTTCTGCCTTGAGGCCTACTCCGAGGGATCTCCGATGAAGAAGAAACGCGCTCCGTTTGCACGACGTTCAGTGTGGAGTCTCATTGCCATCGTTGCGCTCGTCTTCGTTGTCGGCGCTGTGGTAATCGGATATCAAATGCACCAATTGCAGAGCGACATCAACGGGCTGAACCGCCAACTGATGCTGCTGAACCTGGCTCTTCAGCATAAGCACACGTGAGGGTGCAAGGTGTCCCGCTGCTGACAGTCACCAGCGAGGCAATCCCACAAGTGCACCGTGGCGAAACCGTCGCCAGGTCCGACGATTCGATTGCGGTGTCGTTGCGTCATTGTCCGGGAAGCCAGCACGGCTGATCTCCCCATTCCGTGCATTTCGCCGGATCGGCGGGATACGTGCATCTCTCGAGCCGAGCGGGCCGACTGGCGCAGAGCAAAGGGCATGCGGATCAGGTGATCGAGCAACCAGCATCTTCCGGCTCGAGCCAGGACTGTTGGCACTCCCGCTCCGATTGGCCTCCAGTCCAGTGACGCGTCGCCGAGCCGGGATCTCGCGGCCGCCGATCGGGGCGGTGTGGGGGTGGGCGCAGGTTTTGGCGGGGCGAACCGCCACGGGTTCCCTGCTTCCAGGAGGAGCATTGGTGCTGTCGCCGCATCAGGACGATGAGACGATCGGATGCGGACTGCTCATTGCCGAGAAGGCAAATCGCGGGATCCCGATCGCTGTTGCGGTGGCGACCGACGGTCGCGCCGGTTGGTTCTCGGCGACGGCGCGACCGGATCCGGACGACATCACCGAGATTCGTCGTCGAGAGTGGCACCAGGCACTCGAAACTCTGGGAGTGTCTCCAGCGGATCGCTTTGAACTCGCGTTCCGCGACGGTGAATTGAGCGATCATGAGGACGAGCTCACGGAAAAGCTTGGTGACCTTTTTCGAAACGTGCGTCCGTCCCAGGTGTTCGTGACGAGCTCCGGCGATCCGCACCCCGATCACCGGACCCTGGCCAGGGCCGCCGGACGAGCAGCGAGTCAGATTGACCATTCCGATTCCGCTGCTCCGCCGTCGGGTTCGAGACCCCATTCTCGGGTCCCGGCCCCAGTTCTTCACCTACCGCGTCTATCCCGGGGAGGGACTGTGGCCCGACGGACGCCCGCCCCGGATGTCGGTCGGCGGCGTTGTCGCGCTGCTCGCCCGCTCCATCTCGCGCCTGACCACACGACGGCCCCTCTTGTTCCGCGCGCCCGCGATGGCCGGGACGAAGGCCGTGGCGATCGATGCCTATGACAGCCAAAGCCGACTTTTGGCGGGAGAGCTCCGATATGTGTGGGGCGGAGGTGCCGAGCTCTACTGGCCCATTGAAGAGGACGGTTCGGCCCAGCACGGACGGGCAGGCTGAGCAGCGAGCCTTTGCGTCCCATTCACCCCGATCGCCCCACCTTCGCACACCCGTTTCGCTGCCCGGCATTTCGATTCGCCAGGGGTTCGAAAATGGCAGCTCCACCGGTCACGATGCCGATGGACAGCAGAATCGACCCGAGGTCATCGAGAGGGGTGTGCCAGAGTGCGCCAACTACGGCCAGTGCCGTCAAGAGGGTCCATGCGACACTGATCGCGCCCTGGACGACGTGCGCTCGTTTTCCGAGCAACGGGTAGAGCGCCAGCCACATCGCCAGCGTCGTCGCGCCGACCGCGGTCACGCTTCCGGAAGGGAAGGTGAGCTCGCCGTAGTAGCTCCGCTGGACCAGCGGCTTGGCGACGTGCTCACTTATGAGGAAGGCGGTGCCGGCAATCGCCGCGTAGACGACGACGCGGGGGAGACCCCGTCGGGCGATGCCGAAGCCAATCGCAGTCAGGAGAGCAACACCAATTGCCGGACCGGCGAGCAGCTCGGAAAGATTTGCCCAAGTGCGGGTCGTCGAAGGAGCCCCGAGCCATGTGAAAGCGGGATCCTCGAATCCGTACGGGCCGTTACCGTGAGCTACGCCAAAAGCCAGAACCGCGAACGAACACAGGCAAGTCGCCGCGATCACGGAGAACCTGAATGGTGGCAGGGAAATGAAGGAGTCCGTCGTACGCAATGTCACGATGCGGTCCGGGCAGCTTCCATGAAAAGAGGAAGCACCGCGAGTCGGCCGACGGGTCGCACTGATCAAGCGTACCGGGACGGCGAAGACAGACTTCGGCGGCACTGGACCCTCTGCAACTCCTGCCGTCTCGATCGGGCCAGCAGCGCCATCCATTTGCTGCGAGCGCCTGAGGAGCGACCTGAGATGGGGTCGTTATCGCACCGAACCCCGTGCAATTCCTTTGGCGAGCGCCTCGAGATAAGCGCGACCGTAGCGTCCGTCTGGTTCGAGATAGTTGCCTTCGGCCCATTCGTTCCATGACTTGACGAAGACCACCCGCCGGCCTGCTGGTTGTTCCGCAATGACGTGGGCAACGGCTCGGGCTACTTGCGACTCGAAGGTGGAAGGGTCCGAAGCGTGAAGAACGATTCCCTCTGCACCGCTCCGTGGCGTGTTGTCAAATCCCGTGATCACGGTGGGGAAGCTTGACCCGTCGTCAATCCCGAGCGGTGTGCTTTCAGAGAATCGGCGATAAGAATGCAACGGAGGAATACCGATCTTCCGCGCGATGCGTCTGGGCCAGTCCGAACGGGCGATCAACCGCGTCGGGAACGCGTTCCAGGGTGAACGCGTCAAAATCTGCACCACTCGAACGACCCGCAGTCTCAGTCCGACCGACGAAGAAGATCCCAGGCAGACCCTCGTCTGCGGCCCAGCCGCGCCACAGGTCGAGAAACCGTTGCGGCTCGGGAAGATCGGTGGGGTCGTACACGAGAAAAAGCGGGCGCCCGTCTATGCGCACGTACCGTGGATCCTTGAAGGCAGGAAGAACAGTTTCAAAATGGGCCCGGTAGTCGCTCTCTCCCGGATAGGTCTGTTCAATCAGCACCCGGCTGGGTGCCCCGTGCCATATGCCCGACCAGGTCTGGTTTGCCCAACCAAGGCAAAACGGAAAGTCGGGACTTCCTGACTGCAGGACCTCATCGAAGGGTCGTTCGAGCAGCCGCCGACCGCCACCGAACCAATAGTGCCAGTAACAGAATGCTGAGAGGCCATAGTCGGCTGCGAGAACCGCCTGGGCCTCCCGTGTCTCTGGAAGGCGGAGATCGTAGAAGCCGAGCTCTCCTGGAAGACGAGGTTGATAGTGCCCGGGATAAAACCGTCTTGCTCGAGCGACGTTCGTCCACTCGGTGAAGCCAGGCCCCCACCACAGGTCGTTCTCTGGAATCGGATGAAACTGCGGCAGGTAGAACGCGATCACGCGGATCTGTTCGTCATCGCTCTGCTTTTCGGAATCATTCGACATTTGGGTTTCTCCAGCTTGTGCACCAGTTCAAGGTCCGGCCCGTGCGGACCGCGGCAATGTGGCTCCAGTCCGAAGGTCCCCTCATCGTGCCTCAAAGAGGCGCGCGAGAATCCTTGACGGATTGCGTCCGAACCAGAGCAGACCAGCGGGTCAGCAATCGCCTCCTGCTACTTCCGCGACCAGAGCCTCGATGCGGTCGCGTGCCGTGGAGCGCTCATACCGCTGGAGATAGAGCTCCTCTGCCGCCTCAACCAGGCGCCTCCGGAGGTCGGGCTCGGTAAGCAGTCGTTCGCATGCTGCGGCGAAGGCCTTGGGGTCGTCGGCGAGCAGCAGATGAACTCCGTGCTCGACCTGAAGTCCTTCCGCACCAAGAGTGGTGGAAACCACGGGTACTCGGTGAGCAAAGGACTCGAGAATCTTCAGCCTGGTGCCGCTGCCGTAGCGAATGGGAACGACAGCGACGTCGGCCTTTGCCAACTCGGGCTCCATGGCCGGCACCCTACCCACCACGGTTATGGCTGGCGGCCTGTGGTGGCCCTGCACCCCTGGTACCGGTGTTCCGACGAGTCTGACTTCGACATCGGGCAGGCGATCCGTGAGCAGGGGTGCCACCTCGGTGACGAACCACTCAGCCGCATCCACGTTTGGGGCGTAGTCGAAAGTGGCCTGGAACAGGACCACGGCCGGTTGTCCCACGGCGGCATGGCCGACGGGCCGTTCGGGCCGCTGATAGGTGTTGGGAACGATGACAACGTTGGGGAGACCCGAGCGGCGGGCGTCGAGGTCGCTGCAGAGGACGACTCGGTCGACGCCACCTGCCACCGAGCGCTGGAATTGGCGCCAGTCCCTGGCGTTCAATCGAACCTGAGCCATCGTCAGAGCATCGCGAACTGAACGAGCTCCCTCCTGTCGCGAGAGACCCCTCCTGATGATCTGCGCTCTCGATCGCGCCTTCACGTCTTCGAGGTCGTGCAGATCGATGATCGTCGGACCGAGCTTGGGGCGACCCAACAAGTCGAAGGTGGCAGCTCTGTCGAACCACACGAGGTCGTATCGACTCGACACCCATGACTCGAATTCGAGCCGGGGGCCGTTGTCCGTGCGGTGCATGGCTACCTCGAGGGGGATCCCTCTGCGGCCCAGCCATGCCATCCGCCAGCGGAACTGGTGCGGACTTCCAGGGTGCATCACCGTCTTGAGCCGTCTGACCGGGACCGTTGCGGGCAAAGTGGGTGCCGGTCCGACGGTCGTCGCAGAGTGCGAAGAGGTCCGCCTCCCCCAAGCCAGCGAGGGCTTCGATGGCCGTCACCAGCCTGAGGTGCCCACCTTGGACCTGCGGCCATGGGAGATCGGAGGCGACAATGAGGATCTTTCTTGCGTTGGTCATACCGTTGGTCAGGCTCGGGCCTGCGCAGTAACGATCTCGACAACTCGCGACTGGTCGGCCGGTGAGAGAGCCGATCCGGTGGGCAGACACAGGCCACGGCTGAAGATGTCGCCGCAGCGCCCGATCCCCACGAGACCGACGCCTGCGAATGCCGGTTGGAGGTGCAGGGGCTTCCACGTCGGCCGCGATTCAATGTCGTGAGCCTCGAGGGCCAAGCGCACGCCCTCCCGGTCCGCCCCGAATATCTCGGGGTCGATCACGACGCAGGTCAGCCAGAAGTTGGAGGTGCCCACGGCCGTGCGCGGCATGAGGGAAATGCCGGGTACGTCAGAAAACGCTGCCGTGTAGACGGCGTCGATTTGCCTCCGGCGTTCCATCCGATCGTCGAGCCCACGGAGCTGTGCTCTTCCGAGGGCGGCCAGCAGGTTGGAGAGTCGGAAGTTGTAACCCACTGTGGTGTGCTCGTAGTGGGGGAACGGCTCTCTGGCCTGTGTCGCCAGATGCCGGGCTCGTTCAGCCAGCTGCGCCGACTGCGTCACGAGCATGCCGCCACCACTGGTGGTGATGATCTTGTTGCCGTTGAACGAAAATATCCCGGCCACCCCGAACGATCCGGCGGCCCGACCCCGATAACTCGCTCCGAGGGCCTCGGCCGAGTCTTCGATGAGCGGTATCTCGAACCTGCGGCACAGCCCCTCCAAGGCCAGGTAGTCGGCAGTCTCCCCGTAGAGGTCGACGGTGATCACAGCCGACGGAAGCCGACCGAGCTTCGCTCTGTCCGTCAAGAAATCCTCGACCAGAGCCGGGTCCAGATTCCAACTGTCGGCCGAGCAGTCGACAAACACCGGAATTGCCCCAACATACGTGACGGCTGCGGCGCTCGCGATGAACGTGAAGGACGGAACGAGCACTTCGTCGCCGCGGTCGACTCCGGCCATCAGCAGGGCGAGGTGCAGGGCGGCAGTTCCACTCGACAGAGCAACAGCGTGGCCGACGCCGGTCCGCTCAGCAATCTCGCGCTCGAAGGCGTCGATGTCCGGTCCGGTCGGCGCGATCCAGTTGGAATCGAACGCGTCGAGGAGCATCTGGCGTTCTTCGGCTCCCACGTCGGGTGGAGACAGGAAGACGCGCGTCATGCCATCGACCCGGCCGGGTCACCGAAGCCGCCGACAACGGCAGCGCCACCAAGCACAACCGCGGCGACCGCCAGGTCGATGCCCAGGGCCGCGGGTACCGAGGTGACGCCGACCCCGACCACAATGCTCACTGCGGCGGCCACCATGACCTCGAGCACGATATAGGCCCCGCTGGCTGCCATGCGTGTCCACCCTCTCGCCACGAGAAGGTCGTAGGGATGGGCGCGGTCGCCGGCGAGGAGTGGGCGCTTGCCGCGGCGACGCCGGACGATGGCACACAGGACTTCTGCTGCCGGGACGGCAAGCAGGGCCAGAGCAATCAGCCCCGATGAGACGTGGACGCCGACACCCCAGCTGTACGCGAGAAGCACGCTCATGGCTGCACCAAGGAGATAGGAGCCACCGTCCCCGAGATAGATCCGCGCCGGAGGGCGATTGGACCACAGGAATGTGGCCAGGGCACCAGCGAGGGAGGCAGCCATGAGGCGGCCGGGGCCGTGAAGGACGAAGGCGAAGCCAACGGCGGCCGCGGCTCCCACGCCGGCCGCCAGCAGGTCGAGGCCGTCAAGCAGGTTGAAGCCGTTGATGAGCACGACACTCGTGATCATCACGAGTGGTATGCCAATCCAACCGGGGAGGTGGAGGGGCACCGTCACCGCGATGACCGCTCCCACGCCGAGTTGACCCGCAAGTCGCAGCGGTGCCGGGAGCCCGAAGCGGTCGTCGGTGACCCCTATGGCCATGGCCGCGGCCAGTGGGACCAGAATGATCGGCCGACCGACCGACACACCGACCACAAGGCCGGCAAAGACGGCGACTCCCCCTAGGTAGGGGACGGGTGCTGCATGCGGCTTCAGAGGTCCGGGCCGATCAATGACGTCGAATCGATGGGCCATCACGATGCAGCCCGGGACGGCCACTGCCGTGATGACGGCGGAAGCGACGGCGACGAGGACCGCCGTGCTCACGCCGGCGGGATCGCCTGCGGTGCGGGCCACCGCATCAGAAGGGACGCGGTGCCCGGGTGCAACTCGAATCTCTCCGCTCTTCCGAATCCGGCTCGACCGTACAGGGCGATCGCAGTCTCGTTGTCTGCGGCCACGACAACGTGCGCCGCGTCCTGCCGCCGTCGGCCCATCTCCTTGAGGAATCCGTTCACCAGGAGGGTTCCGACACCACATCCGCGCACCGCCGGATCGACGGCAACGGCCAGCAGTTCCCCCCCGTCGGCAGCGTCGCTTGCGCCGTGGTGGAGTGTCTCCATCACCCGGCGCCAGGAGCGAAGAAGCCGACCCGCGCTGGTGAAGGCCGCGGCGAATGCCATCTCGCAGCACGAATGACCGGTAGAGGCCGCTCACGTCGGTGGAACCAGCCAGAAATCCGACCGTGTCCGTACCATCCTCGACGATCAGCAGAAAGGAGTCAGGGGTGCGGGCGATTCGCCTGTAGAGCCTGCGCAGGAAACTCGGCCCGAGGAGGGAAAGGAATCCTTCGCTGATCTGGTCAGCGTGAAGTGCGGCAGCAGCGGCGGCGTCGTCAACCGTTCCGGTGCGAAGCACCATGCCGTTTCCTGTGTCCGAATTCATCGCTGCCGCGGTCGTCTCCGAAGGCTGCCACCACGTCACACTTGGTGATGCAACGGCGACGACGCACGGTAGCTGGTGCGACGCGCTGTGGCCCGCTGGTGTCGCACGCTCCCAGTCGATGGCAGTCGGGGCAGTCTAGGGCTACCATCAGGCTGCTTGCCGTATTCGGAGAACCCAGCGGGGTAATTTGGGTCGAACGGAGGACCTGAGAACGTGTCGAACAATGCGAAGTGGGTCATTTCTGTCATCTGCGCCATTGTGGGTGTCGTTGCCCTGATCTATGCGGTCATCTACCTGGCCGTGCCGATCCATTCGTTGCCCGGCTTTGTCCCCGGCAAGAAGGCCGTCGGGGGTCACTATCACAAGCGAGCATTCATCGCGGCGATCATTGGCGTCGTGCTGCTGGCCATCGCCGTCTATCTCGGTATGACGACCCGACGCTCCGCGTCAAGTGCCGGGTCAGTGGCCGGCCCAGCTTCGGCAGGTTCGGTTTCCCCTGGCGTCGGAAACGGGGGGAACTCGTGAATCTGTCAACTTTCGCACAATTCGTGTAGACGGATTGGCGGGGCGGAGTCCCGGCATGTGACGTGTCCCGGGCAGAGGCGCTGCCCGGGAGCGGCCACGGTCAGTTTCTGGCGGGCGTGGACTCGATGATGAACTGGTAGCCGAACATGGTGGGCCACACGTCCGACAGCACGCGATCTGCCAGACGAATCGAGCGGGCCCGGGTGCTCTCGACGCCCAGCGCATCGAGGGGCAGCCCGACCGGTTCGACGCGCGTGATGGCGAACCCCTTGTTCTCGACCAGCTTGACGATGCTGCGCCGGGTGAAGAACCTGAGATGGGTCGAGTCGAGAATCCCTCGCTGGTCGTAGTCGAACATCCCCAGGGCCGAGCGAAACCTCGGATACCAGTGTGCGATGTTCGGCACGCAACAGAGCGCGGTCCCGGTCGGTGCCAGAACATTCCTCACCTGACTCAGCAGGTTCCCGGGGTTGACCACGTGCTCCAGGACGTCCGCCGCCAGAACGATGTCGAATCCCTCTCCGACCGCCGACGGAATTCCATCGTTCAGGTCAGCCTTGTAGAACTCGTCTGTCCGTTCCCGCACCCCGTCGATCTCACTCACGTCGACGCCGACGACGTAGTGACCCATACGCCGCAGGCGCTCCGAGAGAAGGCCGCTCGAACAACCAAGATCGAGGATTCGGCTCGGTGGGCGGAATTGCAGGAGCTTTGAGATCCGACCGTGAGAGCTGTCGTCGCTGGGCTTGAGCTGGTATTCCTCGCTCAGGGCGATGCGGCTTCCATCACCGAATCCGGCCTTTTGCAGGCGGTAGGTAATGACGTCTTTGGTGACGTCTGCGGCGTACCCCATGCCGTCGACGTAGCAGATCTCGTCGCCGTAGTACGTCGGGATGGGAACCTCGGCGATGCGCATACCGGCATCGTGCAGCTGGATGATGATTTGAGTGTCGAAGTTGAACCCGTTCGAGTTCTTTTCGAACGGCAGCTGTTTCAGCGCGGCCACGGAATAGGCCCGGTATCCCGAGTGAAACTCCGAGAGGTTTGTCCCGAGCGCCGCGTTCTCGAAGCGGGAGAGGATTCGGTTTCCCGCAAATTTGTAGAGCGGCATCCCACCCCTGCGTGCTGCGCCCTTGACCATGGTGCGCGACCCGAAGACGGCGTCGGCCTCGTCGTTCAAAAGCGGAGCCAGGATCTCTGGAAGCGATTCGGGAGCGTACTGACCATCGCCGTGCAGCATGACGACGATGTCCAACCCGTGCTCGATGGCGAGGTTGTAACCCGCCTTCTGATTCCCCCCGTAGCCGAGGTTGATTGGCTGCCTGATCAAAGTGATCGGAAGATCTGATTGCTGCTGATATCCCAGCCCGACCAAATAGGTGGAATCCTGGCTGTGATCGTCGCTCACGATCACCTCTTCGATGTCGGGCCTGATCTCCGCCGGTATCCGGTCGAGCACTTTGGCCAGCGTCGAAGCGGCGTTGTACGCCACCACGAGCACGCCGATCTTCTTCTTTTTGACCAAATGGTTGACCCCGTCCATGCTCACCTCCGCACCCCCGCCGTCCGCTCCAGCTTACCGATCGAACTGGGCGTGGGAAAGGTGGGCGGCATCCCAGGAAAAGGGGACGACATGGACCGCGGCGGGGCCAAGACCCTGGGGGTGGGCGGAGGCACCGTCTCCGGTGGGGGAGGGAGGAAGGGATCCTTGGGTCGCAGGTGAGACGGCCGCATCAGAAAGGCCGCCGAATTGAGGCAGCGGACAGTGCTCACTGTGAAACCGGAGGGACATGCACCAACGCCGCCTCCCCGGAGCCTCCGTCTTCGAGCGGAGGTGGTTTCCAGATTCTTCAGGCACGACTGAGAACCGATGTTGCAGGCCCGAAAATGCCCGTCTTCAGCCGCGCCTACGCCGGCGCCGGCGCCAGCCACGGCGTTGCCGGCGTGCGCCACACCGGTTGGCGCTCGCGACCAGGCATCGCGCCGAAGTCCCGTTCGCTCTTGGAGTGTGGCCCCGTCCCTTGCGCGGCGTGGTGTCGATCTCGACGACCGAGTGCCCCGGTGTTGAGACGATCCCGGGCGATGTGGCCGGACATGTGCGCGACGTCGAGACTGACCGACAGCGCGGTGCCGACGATCCTCTTGGATGCGCCGAACGGCTCCACTTCGGTACCGCCGTCCCACCACCCACGAGCTCCCGTGTCGACGGTCGGTCGCCCACTGCAGTCTCTGTGCGCCTCGCATGCGGATCGTCGAATTTTCCAGTCCGGTCCGGTTGCCAACCGGGGCGACGCGCGTCGCGAGCGTGCGTTTCGTTCGTCTGCCGGCGGGAGAGCACTGCTGCAGCTCGGGTGGCTCCGTGAATGATCGGAGCTAGCATGTGCGGATGCTCGCCCGACAAAAACTGCCGGCGGAGTATGAGGATTGGAATGCGAAGTGGGGCGCTCCTTGGGGGCGCCGAGCGCTCGTGAGTCCCCTTGATTGGGGCCGCAGTGAGAAGCTGCTCGACTACGTCGATCGCCTCCCGTGGAGGCTCCGGGTGCCGCTGCTCCGGAGCGCCCAGATGAACCGGGTCCGGGGTCCGTTCGCCTTCCAGTCGAATACCTCGACGAGGCGCTACGAGTACCCGTGGGCGTTTCATCAGATCGAGGCGCTCGGGCCTTCACGGATCCTGGAGGTCGGAGGCGCCCTCTCTGGTTTTCAGTTCGTACTTGCCAAAAGCGGGCACGAGGTCCACAACGTTGATCCGTTCTTCGACTACGGCGAGGGAGTAGAGGGGCAGTATGACGTCAATCCCATCGCGGAACATGCGGCGCTCAATCGCAGTTTCGGGACCGACGTCACACTCCACCGCACGACCCTGCCCTCGGCGAACGTCACCGGACAGTTCGCCGCCGTATTGTGCATATCGACTATCGAGCACCTCTCCGAGCCGGACGTCGTTGCGACATTGACGAAGGCCAAGGAGATTCTCGCCCCTGGCGGATTGCTCGTGCTTACCGTGGACCTCTTCATGAATCTCGAACCATTCTGCGACCGCAAGGCCAACGAATGGGGCAACAACGTCTCCATCGCATGGATCGAAGAGCTGGTGGGATACCAGATGGTGACCGGGGAGCGCAGCGAGCTCTGCGGCTACCCGGACTTCTCGGTGGAGAGGATTCTGTCGCGGCTCGAGGAGTTTGCCGTGTCGACGCAGTATCCGCAGATGGCTCAGTTGGTGACGTTCCGAGCGCCGGTGGGATGATTGGCGGCCTTCACCGACCGTGCGCGAGGCCGCCACATTGACCGGCTCTGACGAGACACCGGTTCGGAGGGGAGAACGTGTCCCGTCCGAGCCAGTCGTCTCCGTGTGCATTCCGGTGGTGTCGAACCACGGCCTGATTGAGAGCTGTCTCGACTCGCTCGCCGACAGTCGTCCGTCGGTCGACACCGAGGTGGTCGTGGTGGCCAACGGGCTTGCCGCCGACGGATTGTCCTCACTCCAGAAACGGGATGACATCGTCCTGGTGTTCAGTGCAGTGAACACCGGCTTCTCGGGTGGCAACAATCTCGCCGCTGGGATTGCCCGGGGGAGCTTCTTGCTGTTTCTCAACGATGACAGCCTCGTGGAAGCCGGCTTCATCGATCGACTTTTGCAGGTCGTGGATGGAGACCCTCTGATTGCAGCGGCAGGTGGGAAGATCCTCTCGGCAGACGGCACCCTCCAAGAAGCCGGGTCCGTGTTGTGGAGCGACGGCTGGGCGGCTCACGTCGGAGCTGGACTTCCCGCGGCGTCGCCGGCGTACGGAGATCGGCGCGACGTGGACTACATCTCGGCGAACGGCCTGCTGGTCGACCGGCAGGCCTGGGACGCGCGTCGGGGGATTCGACGAGCGCTACTTCCCCGCCTATTACGAGGATGTCGATCTCTGCCTGGCGCTGTTGGAACGTGGCTACCGCGTGGTGTACGAGCCTGGGGCCCAGCTGAGACACCTCGAGAGTCAGAGCACGTCAGCGCCTTCCGCAGCTTTCTTCTGCTGAGGAACCGCGCCCAGTTGTTGGCCAAATGGTCGACCGTTGCTCCAGACCTTTCCCGACCACCCTGATCAAATAGATGTTGCTGCCATCGATGCAGCGGTTCGTCGCGAGCGATCGACCGTACCAGGTCCCGGACTCTCTCGGGGATGATGCAGGCGGTGGCGCCGAGGGTGTCGATGATCGGCACCGCCGGCAACGAGTCGGAACGTGACCGTGTTTTCGCCGAGTCCGAAGCCCGAATTCGTGACGAATACCAGCGAGTATCTCGAGGGCGAGCTGGCTCGCTTGCAATCCGTCATCGACGAGTCGGATGCGGCTTTCCGGAGTTTGGTCGACGCCTTCGACGAGAAGGAGCGCTACATCGACTCTTTGCCCTCGGTGAGGGCAAAGAGGTGGATCCTCGGCCGACTTCCGCACGGCGAGACCTGATCGTGGCGATGGGACAGGCGGGGGTGGTCCTGTTACCATCCAGGGCCGGTTGGGGCACGCTGGTCACGCGGGAGGAGATGGCGGCGATCTCGTGAGAATTCTGATGGTTGCCGAGGACTTCCCGTGGCCGTCCTTGGGCGGAGGGCTGATCCGCCTGGCCAAGATGGTCGAAACGGTTTCGGCCATGGGGGAGCTCGATTTCTTCTCGCTCTACGATCCGGCCGCAACACCTCACCGGTGCTCCCTCCGTCTCTGGACGTGAGGAGGATGGAAGTCGCCGAGTATCCCGACGCGGTGAATCCGCATTGGTGGCGCTGGTGGTTGCTGCGCCGGGGCACGCCCAAAGAAGTATTCATGAGGAGCTACGACCGCTCGCCGCGGACCGCCTTCGAGGCCTTCGCTGCGGATGAGTACGACCTCGTGTGGTTCAGCACCGCGGCCCTGTTCGCCTGGTTGGGACGGCCACGGCTCGGTCCCACCATCGTCGATCTGATGGACCTCGAGGATGTGAAGGCTCGGCAGAAGTCGTCGCTGCTGTGGAGAGAACGGTCCCAAGGTGGGCTCAAAGACAAAGTCGTCCTGAAAGTCTCTGGCCGCCGTCAACCGGGTCAATGCCCGTGACTGGAAGGTATTCCAACGTTCCGTCGCCGCCCGAGTCGATCGCGTGATTCTGTGCAGCGACGAGGATGTCCGGCGTTCCGGCATCCACAACGCCGTGGCCGTGCCCAACACCTACGGTCGTCCTGAGCGGAGCCTCGGGCGTCAGGAAATGGCGGCGTCGCCCACGATCCTCTTCCAGGGCAGCCTTCACTACGGCCCCAACATCGACGCGGTCGACTGGCTCATTGACGAGGTGGCTCCCCACCTGTGGGAACAGCTACCCGGCGCGCAAATCCGTCTGGTCGGGACGACGTCACCGGGAGTGGAGGACAAGCACCGGCCTCCGGCGGTCTTCGTCGCCGGCAGGGTTCCCGATATTGGCCCGGAACTCGCCCGAGCCGATATCGCGGTCGTACCGCTTCGCATCGGCAGTGGGACGCGACTCGAAATCCTCGAGTCCTTCGCTCATCGCATCCCGGTGGTGTCGACCACAGTCGGAGCAGACGGTCTCGACGTCGAGGATGGCGTCCACCTTCTGTTAGCGGATCGTCCGGAGGAGTTCGCACGGGCCTGCCGCCGGCTCACCGAGGACCCGGCGCTGGCTCGCCGGCTGGTTGACGCGGCGGAACGTCTCTACCTGGAACGGTATGAATGGTCCGTAGCCAAGAGCAGGATCCAACAGGTGGTCCGCGACGTGGCCGCCTCCGAGAGTGATGAGATACTGTCTCCCGTCACAGGGATTTCTGAAGATTTCGTCCCGACTTCGCGCGACACCCGGGGCGGCGGCGAGAAGGGGATTGGGTCGCAGTGACCGGTGTCATGGCGATGGACGTACCAGAGAATGAGGTCGTGTCGTCGATCCTTGCCCAGCGCTCATTGGGGTCTTTGGGTGCGCGGTGCAGCTGCGTGACTGAAACGGCGACCCTCGCCCCCGAGGCGGAGTTGCAGGGCGCGGTGGAACCGACGACGGTGCCGCCGTCGGACGACGCCGTATTCCGGGCAGGGCGTCGCTACTTCACCATCGCCGTGCTCATCGGGATCGCCGCGACGGGCCTTATCCTGCTGTGGGTGTTGTGGGACCTCTGGTCGAGTTCGGCCGACCCGTTCCGGGCAGCCTCGAACGGCTACTTCTACGATCACCAAGCCCGTGCGATGTTCCATGGTCATCTGAACGTGAAGAATGGGAGTCTGGGGATCGAAGGGTTCCTGCACGACGGGAAGACCTATACGTATTTCGGCATTTTCCCGTCGCTGCTCAGGATGCCAGTCCTGCTGATCACGAGCAGGTTCGACGGCGCATCTCACGGCCCCTTCCATGCTGTTGGCCTGGATGATGACCGCACTGTTCAGCTCGCTGATGCTCTGGAGGCTGCGCATCGTCACACGGGGGAGAGCCGTGCTGGGACGGGCCGAGGCGGCCTCCTTTGGTGTGCTGATCGCCACCATCATGGGTGGCTCGGTCATCATCTACCTCAACGCGACGCCGTTCGTCTACAACGAGGACTTCGCCTGGAGCATCCCGCTCACGGTCGGAAGCTTGTTCGCGCTGCTCGGCGTGATGGAGCGGCCCTCGAAGGGCCGCGTGTGGGCAAGTGGCATCTTGATCGTCCTCACCAACCTCGATCGCACTCCAACCGGATACGCCAGCATTATCGGTGCCGGTCTCGTGGGGCTGTGGTTCGTCTTCGGTCGAGGAGGGAGCTCCAACCGGCGCTGGGGCGTACCGATGCTCGGCGTGGCGTTCGTGGCGTTCGCTGTCTCGTGTGCCGTCACCTATGCCAAGTTCGGTACTCCCGTCGGGCTTCCCATGGCCGACCAGGTTTGGGCGAAGATCAACGCCCACCGTCGTTACTTTCTGGCGGCCAACGGCGGCAAGGCGTTCAGTTTCGGATTCCTTCCGAGCACCATCGTCGCCTATCTCCAGCCGTTCGGGATTCGGTTCACGACCCTGTTCCCGTACATCACCACCCCCACTGCTCCGGCTGCGGCCATCCATGCCGTGTTGGACCAGACATACCCGACGGCCAGCGCTCCGCCTACCATGCCGCTTCTCGTTGGTTTGGGAATCTGGGGCACGATCACCGCCTTTCGACCGAAAGCGCTGGTAGCGGTTCGATTGACGCGCATCGTGCTGATCACCGGCGCCGCTGGCACGGCCGGCGTCCTGCTGTGGGGGTACATCTCAGAGCGCTACCTCGCTGATTTCATGCCGTTCCTCATTGTGGCCGGCGGGATCGGTCTCATCGAAATATGGCGGCGCTTCGAAGGTCGGTCGATTCGGGCCAGAGGAGTCCTTCTGGGCGTTGTGACCGTCCTTGCCGTCTACTGCGTGTTTGTAAACACAGCCATTGCGATAGGACCCTCTGAACAACTCACGCAGCCGCAAGTGCAGGACTACGTCTCCACCGAGCAATCCCTCAGCATCACTCCGCTCGCAGACACGGTGGTGCATGGGAGTACCTTGCCCCACTGGGCTCCGTACGGGGAGCTGTTCATGGTAGGCAACTGCTCGGGCCTCTACCTGTCGTCGGGCATCACGGAAGCCAATGTGCCGGGCCTGCTCATCGACAACTACACATGGATTCCCGTCGAGCAGAACCCAGCGTTCACGCGCAATATCTCGATCACCTTCAACCACCCGGCAAAGTACTTCACGAAGTCGATCACGCTTCTGACCTACGGCGCCTCCAGTCTCGTTCTCGAGCCTGCAGGCAAGGGATACTTCCGTGTCGAGGTCCTGCATTCGGGTACCCCAGTCAAGTGGCCGTACACCGACTCACAGCGGAAAAGCATCTCGGTGCTCCACGAGCCCTTTCAGCTGGAGGTGACCACAGATCCCAACCTGCACCAGATCCAGGTCCAGTGGTTCGACACGTATTTCGCCGAGCACTACATCGCAGGGACCGGTACGCCCGTGGTGCACGTCACCAAAACGAAGCCGCGGTGCTCCACTTCCCGAGGTCACCGTGGCCAGCCCGCCGGTCAGCTCGAGCATGAGCATCTGCCGAAGCCTCCAGCACGGGAGTTGACGGAACATGTTGCGACGCCGTGGCCCGGGTAGGCGCGGGTACGGTCCGCGGTGACCCCTTCGCACGACCGTCCACCTGCCTCGCCTAGTCAGACCGAACAGGACAACGACAGAGCACTGATCCCGGCCACATTCTCATGCGTCGTCGACGACCATCCGCGGTTCCACCTTGATGCGCTTCGTTGGTTTGCGTCGCTCACCGCCATCGTCGGGATCGACCCTCGCGACCTGGTCGTCCACGTCGTGGGACCGGACAGCTCGGACGCCCTCCTCTATATGCGGTCCCGCGGCGTGACGGTGCGCCCAGTAGAGGCGTTCGATCCGAGATCCCCCCACTGCAACAAACTGTCCGGCGCACTCAGACTGGTCAGGGACGAGCCCGAAGGGCTGGTGGTTCTGTGCGACACCGATGTCGCCGTGCTCGAGGATCCACGGACCGTCTTCATCCCACCAAGGTCGATAGCTGGGAAGCTTGTCGACACGCCAGTCCCGCCTCTTGAAGTGTTCCACGAGATCTTCGCGGCGGCCGGATTACCGGCTCCGCCCAGCGCGCCATTGCCCTGGGGTGAGAACCAGGAAACGGTTGTGGGGAATAGCAACGGTGGGCTGTACCTGATCCCGGCGCTCCTGCTGCCCGAACTGGCGCCGGCCTGGGAGCGGTGGGCCCGATGGTTGCTCGATCGCCGCCCACTGCTTCGGGATTGGAGCTTCCACCTCGATCAGGTCGCGATGGTGCTGGCCCTGACCGCGGAGGGGATCGGAAGCGAGCAACTCGACGTCCGCTGGAATACTCCGACCCGCGACCTTGGCAGGCCGCCCGATCCTCCGACTCCCGCCGTCATGCACTACCACCAGGACGTCGATTCCCAGGGGTTCCTTTGTTCGTCCGGTTCCCCCTCGATCAACCGGCAAATCGATCGGGTGAACGAGGCCATCGGCCACATGTGGCAGGAGTCCTTCCCGGCCGTCACGTTCTGGCAGTGGTGGAATCTCAGCAACCAACCAGCCGGATTGGCATCCCGCGGCAGCGATCGACCTCTTGCCGATCGCGACCTCCTCACGTCCGTCCTCAGCGCCATTGCTCCTGCCTCCGTCCTTCACGTCGGCTGCGGCGACGGGGAGGCGGCGAGAAACCTGCCGATGGCGAGCTACGTGGGGATCGATCCGTCTCCCGAAGCGGTCCTCCGAGCGGAGATCCTCCGACCTGAAGGGAGGTTCCACGTCGGCCGACTGGCCGAATTCCCTGTCCGAGCCGATCTCACCATCTGTCTCGACACGTTGGCCCAGGAGTCCGACGCTGCGGCCTATCGGGATCAGGTGAATCGGTTATGGGAGTCGGCGCAACGAGCGTTGGTGATTTCGGGATACGAGCACGCCCCGGACGCTGGTTCCGTTGACGGGCTTTTTCCATGAGCCACTGTCGGCGACCTTGCGGGCGGTGGCGCCCGAGGCCGAGCTTTACCCGTTGCGAGCGGAGCACGGCATCACGACATTCGTCGTCCTCCGACCGCCCGTCGCCCCACATCCCCGTGACTTCAGCGTTCACACTCTCGAGTCGGTCATCGATCGTCATCCAGATCCGCTCACGCTGCTGGGTCTCCGCCTCGAAGGGCAACGCACCTTCGGGTTCTTTCCCGATCATGCCCCCCGGCTCTGGGAGTATCCCGCAGCCGCCGACCTCGTCTTCGAGTACCTGCCCCAGGGGAGCCGGCTGGTGGACGTCGGTGCCGGGGTGACGCCACTTGCCCCATTTCTCGCGAGCCGTGGGTACGTGATCGACACGGTTGACCCCTCGGACATCCATCGCACGTGGCCGCCGGCGGAGGACTGGAACGAGTGGGGATTCGTCGACTACGCAGAAGCCGGGCTGGGTCACAGATCGTGGAATTGCACCCTGGGCGAGTTGCCGGAGTCGCCCTCGTTCGACGGAGCCATGTCCATCAGCGTCATCGAGCACATTCCTGCGACCGAGAGACGGGCACTTCTCAGGGACATTGCTCTGCGCCTGCGTCCGGGTGGCCTCATGGTGCTGACGATCGATCTCGTGCGGGGAGGGAGCGATCTCTGGAATCGGAACCGCGGGCAGATCGTCGACGAACGTCGACATGGGACGTTCGGGGACGTGGTCAGCGAAGGTGCCGCGGCCGGATTCGAGCTGATCCGCAAAGACGTCGTGCGAGAGTGGGGTGATGTCGATGTCGACATCGGGCTCATCGTCATGCGCCGCACTGAGGCATCCGTGAAGTCATGGCGACGAGCGCTGCGGCGCCTTCGTCAATGAGGGCGCTCGAGGGTCCGGACGATCCAATCGCCATATGATCGAGGTCGTGGTGACCAGCGCACGGAGACAGCGAGCAACAGCGCGTGTACCCACCTCGCGTCGGTCAGTCGCCGAAGTTGCTCCGTGGTGGCGAGTCGCAGCCTCGATGAGTCCCGTCGGACGATGACGTGAGCGGCAATGCGGCCGGACCTTGGGTCGTCGTCGTGGGCATGCACCGCAGCGGCACCTCGGCCGTGACCGGTGCCATCGGAGCCCTGGGATTCAACGTGGTGAGTCCACAAGACAGGTTGTCGTCGCACGAGAGCAATCCGGAGCACTGGGAGAGCCTGTCGGTTCTCATGCACAGCGATGCCATCCTGGCGCACTTCGGCGGGACGTGGGACGCCCCTCCCCAGCTGCCGGAGGGCTGGGAGAACGACAGCGGGTTACCCGACCGCGCGGCAGCGGCCGAAGTGGTGACCGCTGCGTATCCAGGTCCCGGTCCGTCAGTGTGGAAAGACCCCCGTATCTGCCTGCTCCTTCCATACTGGCGTGCGGTTCTCGAGGCGCCCATGGTCGCCGTCCTGGTGTGGCGGCCCCCGCTCGCTGTTGCCCGCTCGTTGCGGCGTCGTGACGGCTCACCCGTTCCCTACGGCGTGGCACTTTGGGAGCGGTACAACCGATCGGCGCTTGCCAACCTGGCCGGCACGGGCGTCTACGTGCTCTCCTACGACGACATGGTCGAAGACCCGACTGGGTCGTTGCAGGGACTCACCTCCTGGCTCCATTCGACCGGCACCTTCGACGGCATGCAGCCTTGGGATCACGAGAGCGCCCTGTCGGCCATCACCGCGGATCTTCGCCACGAGTCGGTGAAGTCGGCGGCGGACGACGATCGCATCCTGCTGGACGAACAACGTCAGCTGGTCGATCTGCTCACGGAACTGGCAGGTCCTCACCGGGCGCTTCCGCAAGCTGTCCAGCGAGGAGTCTCCGTGGACGGAAGCCATTCTTGATGCGCGCCGGGCCCAGAACGTGTTGCTGCTTCGGAGCCTCGAACGCCGTTTGGAGCACTGCGAAGGTGAGCGAGACTGGTACATCGGGGCACTTGAAGAATCGCGTGCTCAGCTCGCCGGCTTCAAAGCCTCCTCCACCTGGCGGATGACCGCTCCGCTCCGGTCGTTGGCGGGCCTGTGGACGGCCTCCCGCGGTGGCAGCAGCCAGAAATAGGTCGCGGCCGACCCGGAATCGCTCCTCAGCCGAACCCACCGCTCGGGATGTACGGACTGGGCGGACCGTCCATGCCCCGCACCATGACCGGACCGTAGGGCCGGAGCTCTATGCCGGCGGCCACGACCTCACGCACGGCCCACTGCTGCGCCGAGGTCAGCCAGTTGACCTCGATCGTCTCGCCGGCCGGCGCCTCGGCCAGCATGGTCCGAAGCACCAGTGCGGCCGAGTCCTCCTGGCGGGCCCCGAGGGTCACGATGCGCTCGTCCTTGGCGACCGCGTACGCCTGGTCCCGCATGGAGCAGAAGGTGGTTGCCGGGCTGGGCCAGCATGGCGATGACGTCGACGGTGCGCGCCGAGCCCCGCACCTGCCGGTCGATGGCGGTGACCACGGCGAGCTCATCGTCGCCGACCGCGCTCGCTTCGTAGCGGTCGACCTCGGGCGGTCGCGTCACCGCGCCCGGGCGGACGGCGCCCCAGCCGGTCACGACCGGATGCAGCGTGAACCCGAAGCCGGTGTAGAGGGCCATCGCCTTGGGATCGCTGGAACACTGAATAGTCCCCGGGCTGTCCGGATCACCGTGCGACAGGGCGAGCTTGAGGAGGTCGCGACCGACGCCGCGCCCTTGTCGTCCCGGCACGGTGCCCAGCTGCGACAGCATCCAGTAGTCCTCGCGGACGAAGGACTGCGACATGCCGACGATCGTCTCGCCCTCCTCGGCCACCCACGATCCTTCCGGGTCCGTCCCCAGGAAGTGGCGGGTGCGGTCTTGGCGGCGCCGCTCGTCCTGAATGGTGTTCCCAGTAATCGGAAGTCCGAGCCCCGCCGAAATGCCGAGCAGCCCCCGCTCGAACGCGGCCACGGCCGCAGGAACGTCGGCTTCCGTCATCTGGCGGAACGTCACCATGAGCTGACGCTCAGGCGGAAGGCAGGAACGCGGGCCGCTCTCGCTCGAACTCGGCGATCTTGTCCACGTGGCGCAGAGACAGGCCGATATCGTCCCACCCGTTGAGCAGACGCTCTCGGGTGAACTCGTCGAGAGGGAAGGTGCCGGACAGCCCGGCCGCCGGCGCTTCAATGGTGCCGCGGGCCACGTCGATGGTGAGCTCGAGCGTCGGGTCGTTGCTGACCGCGTCGAGCAGTGCGCGATCGAGATCCTCGCTGACCTGGACGGGGAGGAGGCCCTGCTTCGTGGAGTTGTTGCGGAAGATGTCGGCGAAGCGCGACGAGACCACGGCCTGAAAACCGAAATCGGTCAGCGCCCACACGGCGTGCTCGCGCGAGGATCCTGTGCCGAAATTGTGGCCCGCCACCAGAATGGTGGCCCCGACGAAGTCGGGATTGTTCAGCACGAAGTTCCGGTCGTCGCGCCATTCGGAGAAGAGGCCGGCACCGAAGCCGGTCCGTTCCACCCGCTTGAGCCAGTCCGAGGGGATGATCTGGTCGGTGTCGACGTCTGTGCGGTCGAGGGGCACCGCCCGTCCGGTGACAATGACGATGGGCTCCATCAGTGCAGGTCCTCCGGGGTGGCGAACGTCCCCGCGACCGCCGTGGCGGCGGCGACAGCGGGCGAGACGAGATGCGTGCGGCCGCCCCGACCCTGGCGCCCCTCGAAGTTGCGGTTCGAGGTCGATGCGCATCGCTCGCCCACGGCCAGCTTGTCCGGGTTCATGGCAAGGCACATGGAGCAGCCAGGCTCGCGCCATTCGAAGCCCGCAGCGGTGAAGACCTTGTCCAGTCCCTCCGCCTCGGCCTGCGCCTTCACTCGGTGTGAGCCGGGCACGGCCAGCGCGCGCAGACCCTGGTGCACCGAGCGTCCCTCCAACACGGCGGCCGCGGCCCTGAAGTCCTCGATCCGCGAGTTCGTGCAGCTCCCGAGGAACACCGTGTCGACGCTGATCTCGCGCAGCGGCGTGCCGGCTTCCAGCCCCATGTAGGCCAGGGCGCGTTGCGCCGCTTCACGGTCACCGGGGTCGGCCATCGCCTGGGGGTCGGGCACGTTCCCCGCGATCGGCGCAACCTGCGCCGGGTTGGTGCCCCAGGTGACGTGAGGGGTGATGGCAGCGGCGTCCAGCGCGACCTCCTTGTCGAAGGTCGCGCCGTCGTCGGTGGGGAGGGTGCGCCAGTACGCCACTGCGGCGTCCCAGTCCTCACCCTGGGGCGCGCGGTCGCGATCCTTCAGATAGGCGAACGTCGTCTCGTCCGGCGCCACGAGGCCGGCTCGGGCCCCGCCTTCGATCGACATGTTGCAGAGCGTCATCCTGCCTTCCATGGAGAGACTCCGGATGGCCGACCCTCTGTACTCAATGATGTGGCCGATGCCGCCGCCGGTGCCGATGGCGCCGATGATCGCCAGCGCCACGTCCTTGGCGGTGACGCCGGGTGCCAAATCGCCCTCGACCGTCACGGACATCGTCTTCGGGCGCACCTGCGACAGCGTCTGGGTGGCCAGTACGTGCTCCACCTCGCTGGTGCCGATGCCGAAGGCGATCGCTCCGAACGCACCGTGCGTGGACGTATGACTGTCCCCGCAGACGATCGTCATGCCCGGCTGCGTCCACCCCTGCTCGGGCCCGATGATGTGGACGATGCCCTGGTTGGGGTGTCCCATCGGATAGCACGTGATGCCGAATTCGGCGGTGTTGTCGTCGAGGACCTTCAGCTGCTGGGCCGAAATCGGGTCGGCCACCGGCTTGTCGATGTCCGTCGTGGGGACGTTGTGGTCCGCCGTCGCCACGGTCAGGTCGGGGCGTCGCACCGTCCGGCCCGCGAGACGGATGCCGTCGAAGGCCTGGGGCGAGGTCACCTCGTGCAGCAGGTGAAGGTCGATGAAGAGCAGATCGGGCTCGTTCTCGGCCGCGTGGACCACGTGCGCGTCCCAGATCTTCCCCGTCAGCGTGCGCGGAGCCATCAGCGGTCGACCGCAGTGATGTGGACCTTCAGCGTGCCGCCGGGCGCCTGGTACTCGACGGCATCCCCGGCCCTGCGCCCGATCAGGACCTGGCCGAGCGGCGAGCTGGGAGAGACGACGGGGAGGTCGCCCTGGCGCTCCTCGATGGAGCCCACGAAGAACTGCTGGGTGTCGTCCTCGTCGTCGCCCTCGTAACGCAGGGTCACCGTGCTCCCCAGGGAAACCGACCCGTCGTCGGCGCCCGCCTCGTCGACGATCTCGACCTCCTTGAGCATGGCCTGCAGCTGGCGGATCCGCGACTCCATCTTCCCCTGGGCGTCCTTGGCCGCGTGGTAGTCGCCGTTCTCACTCAGGTCGCCCAGTGCCCGGGCCGACTCAATGGCCTGGGCGATCTCGACCCGTCCCCGGGTCGTCAGGTCCTCCAGCTCGGCCACCAGGCGGTCGTACGTCGCCTGGGTCAGGGTGGTCGTCTCGGTCTGGTGAGCGGAAGCGTTGGTCACGGCGTGTCCTCCGGAAGGCGGTTGCGCGGGCAGTGCGATGCGCTGCGCCGGCGGCCACCAAGGCTAATCGGCCGGAGGTCGGCGGTTGGTCGGCTCCCTGCACCCTTGGTTGACGAGAAGGCTCTGCTGCGAGAGACTGGAGAGGTCATGCGCCGCTCCGAGCACCTCGTAGGCATTATTCACTAGGCGCGCACTCTTCCCGCGCGCCGTCGAACCGTCCACTGCGTGGGCGGTTTTTCAATTCCCGGCCGAATCAGCGGGGCCGGGGAGCGGCGACGGCACCGGCAGGCGGCGACACGAAGAAAGGACCACAGCAGTGAGCGAAGGCAGCAGGCATCGTGTGGCCGTCATCGGCGGCGACGGCATCGGGCCGGAGGTCTGTGCCGAGGCGCTCAAGGTCGTGGCCGCGGCCGGGGTGGACCTCGACATCACCGATTTCGACCTCGGGGCCGCACGGTATCTGCGCGACGGCACCGTCCTCTCCGACGAGACTCTCGAGGAGCTTCGCGGCTACGACGCCATCCTGCTCGGTGCCGTCGGTCCGCCGGTCGGCGACACCGCCGTGCCGCCCGGCACTCTGGAGCGGGGGCTCCTGCTCAAAATCCGCTTCGAGCTCGATCTCTACGTGAACCTGCGACCCTTCCACGGCGTGCCCGGGTCGATCGCCGAGGGCGCGGACTTCGCCGTGGTGCGGGAGAACACCGAGGGGACCTACGCCGGCGAGGGCGGCTTCTTGCGCAAGGGAACTCCGTTCGAGGTGGCCACGCAGGGTTCGGTGAACACCCGGATGGGCGCGGAGCGTTGCGTGCGCTTCGCCTTCGAGCTGGCCGGCCGGCGCAACAATCGTCTCACGCTCGTGCACAAGACGAACGTGCTGACCTTCGCCGGCGACCTGTGGAATCGCACGGTCACCGAGGTGGCGCCCGACTATCCCGACGTCGAGTGGGACTACAACCACGTCGATGCCGCCTGCATCTACCTGGTGGAGCAGCCGAAGCGCTACGACGTGATCGTCACCGACAACCTTTTCGGCGACATCCTCACCGACCTCGCCGGGGCCGTCGCCGGCGGCATCGGCTTCGCAGCCTCGGCCAACCTCAATCCGGCGCGTACCGGGCCGTCCCTCTTCGAGCCGGTGCACGGCGCCGCCCACGACATCGCCGGCAAGGGCATTGCCAATCCGCTGGCCGCCATCCATTCGGCCGCGCTCATGCTCGAGCATCTCGGTGAGAGCGATGCCGCCGCGCGCATCCTCAAGGCACTCAGCGCCCAGTCCGATTCCATGTCCACCCCGTCCCCCTCCACCGAAGCGCTCTCCACCTCCGCCGTGGGCGACGCCATCGCAGAAAGGCTGTAGCCCGATGCCCATCACACCGACCGAGAAGATCTGGATGGACGGGGAGCTCGTCGACTGGGCCGACGCCACGGTGCACGTCCTGACCCACACCATGCACTACGGGTCCGGCGTCTTCGAGGGCATCCGCGCCTATCCCACGAGCAGCGGCGTCGCCGTCTTCCGGCTGGGCGACCACATCCGTCGGCTGTTCGCGTCGGCCAAGATCTTCCTGATCGACGTCCCGTTCACCGTCGCTGACGTCATCGAGGCCTCACGCGCCGTCGTGCGGGTCAACCAGCTGAACGATGGTTGCTACCTCCGTCCGCTGGTGTACCTCGGGTACGGCGAAATGGGCCTCAACCCGCTGCCGTGCCCGGTCAACGTCTCGGTCGCGGCCTGGCCCTGGGGCACCTACCTGGGTGACGAGGGGATCGCCAACGGTGTGTCCTGCAAAATCAGCTCGTGGCGGCGCCACGACCCCAATGCCGTGCCGACGGCGGCCAAGGGGACCGGCATGTACGCCAACTCGTCCCTGGCCAAGGTGGAGGCGCTCAACGCCGGCTATGACGAGGCCATCCTGCTCGCGCCCAACGGTGACGTGAGCGAATGCACCGGCGAGAACATCTTCGTCGTGCGCGACGGTGTCCTCCTCACGCCCCCGACGTCGGACGCCGGCGCCCTCGACGGCATCACGCAGGACACGGTCAGGACGATTGCCCGGGACCTGGGCTACGAGGTCCGCCACGAGCCCATCATCCGCACCGACCTCTACCTGGCCGACGAGGCCTTTCTCACCGGGACCGCGGCCGAGGTGGTGCCGATCCGCGCCGTCGACGACCGTCCCGTCGGCTCCGGGCGCCCGGGGCCGATCACCAAGGAGATCCAGCAGATGTACTTCGCCACCGTCCGGGGCGAGGTCGACCAGTACAAGGAATGGCTGGACCATGTCGACTGAGGCTGACGGAGCCGCTGGGGAAGCCCACAGTCACGCCGGGGCACGGCATTCCCACGCCCACGGCCATACCGCGCATGCCCACGACTTCGCCGTCCCCGAGCTGCCCGCGTCGGTGGACATCTTCGACACGATTCTGCGCGACGGCAGCCAGCAGGAGGGCCTCTCGCTCACGGTCGACGACAAGCTCCGCGTCGCCGAGCAGCTCGATCACCTCGGGGTCACCTTCATTGAAGGGGGCTGGCCCGGCGCCAACCCCAAGGATGTCGAGTTCTTCGCACGGGCCAAGAAGGAGCTGACGCTCAGCAGCGCCACGCTGGTGGCGTTCGGTTCCACCCGTCGGGCCGGCGTGAAGCCGGAGACCGATGCCGTCCTGGCCAACCTGGTCGAGGCTGGCGCGCCGGTCGCCTGCATTGTGGCCAAGTCGTGGGACCGCCATGTCGCCGAAGCCCTGCGCACGTCCCTCGACGAGGCGGTGGCCATGGTGGCCGACTCCGTGCGCTTCCTGCGCGAGCACGACCTGCGCGTCTTCCTCGATGCGGAGCACTTCTTCGACGGCTACCGTCGCAACCCCGACTTCGCACTGTCCGTTCTGGCTGCGGCGGAGGAAGCCGGAGCAGAAGCGCTGGTGCTGTGCGACACCAACGGGGGCTCGCTGCCCGACGACGTGGGACAGGCGGTCGCGGACGTGCGGGAGCGCACGAGCGCCCAACTCGGCATCCACTGCCACAACGACGCCGGCTGCGCAGTGGCCAACTCGCTGGTGGCGGTGCAGGCCGGTGTCACCCAGGTGCAGGGGTGCATCAACGGCTACGGCGAACGGGCGGGCAACACCGACCTGTCGGCGGCTATCCCCAATCTTTCCCTCAAAATGCACATCCGCACCATCCCGGCCGACCGGCTGGAGCGGCTCACCCCGGTGGCACACCACATCGCCGAGCTGGTCAACATCGCGCCCAACCCCCAGCAGCCTTACGTCGGCAACTCGGTCTTCGCGCACAAGGGCGGCCTCCACGCCAGTGCCGTGGCACGCAGCGCCGACCTCTACGAGCACGTCGAGCCCGACCTCGTCGGGAACGGGACCCGGGTCGTCGTGTCGGAAATGGCGGGCCGGTCGACACTCGCCATGAAGGCGGACGAGCTCGGGCTCGAGCTCGACGGCGAGGTCATCGGCCGGGTGCTCGACGAACTCAAGCGCCTGGAGCACGAGGGGTACCACTTCGAGGTAGCCGATGGCTCGCTCGAGCTCCTGTTGCGGCGCGCCTCCGGTTGGGTGGCCGGCTACTTCACGGTGGAGTCGTTCCGTGTCATCACCGATCACGACCAGCGTGACGAGGCGGAGGCCGAGGACGCCGGCGCCGGCCTGCCCGGCGTCATGACCGAGGCCACGGTGAAGGTGCACGTTGGGGCGGAGCGCATTGTCGCCACCGCCGAGGGCAACGGCCCCGTCAACGCGCTCGACGGCGCCTTGCGCGCCGCCATCGGGGGCAAGTTCCCGGCGCTCGACCACATCCACCTGACCGACTACCGGGTGCGTGTCCTCGACACGGGACGGGGCACCGGCGCCGTGACGCGCGTCCTGGTGGACAGCACCGACGGGCAGCGCACCTGGACCACCATCGGGGTCTCGGAGAACATCATCGAGGCCAGCTGGCAGGCGCTCTACGACTCGATCGTGTTCGGGTTGCTCCACGCCTCCTAGGGTGAGCCGAGGAGGTCGCGCATGACCGTAGGGAGCCGGATCGCAGCGTTTGTGGTCAAGCTCCCCCGCCGCGCACCACTGCCGTGTCGGTCGAGCGTGGCCTGATCGCCAAAATGCCCGACGGCGTCGAGCTCGTGGCCGACCGCTGGTACCCCACGCACGCCACGGCCGACGGGGAGCCGGCAACCGTGCTCATCCGCACTCCCTACGGGCGCACGGTCATGGGCCCGCTCGGCCGGCTGTACGCGGAGCGCGGCTACCAGGTCGTCGTGCAGAGCTGCCGGGGGACCTTCGGGTCCGGCGGTGCGTTCGTCCCGGTGCGCAACGAGCAGTCCGACGGGCGCGCCACGCTCGAGTGGGTGGCGGCGCAGCCCTGGTTCGACGGCCGCCTCGTCATGTGGGGTGGGAGCTATCTCGGCATGACCCAGTGGGCCGTGGCGCAGGACGCGCCCGAATTCGTGAGGGCGCTCAGCCTCCAGGTGACGGCGGCGAACTTCCGGGACTCCGTCGTGTTCCCCGGGGGAGCGTTCGCGCTCGAGACGGGCCTGGCCTGGATCCACGAGATCACGCACCAGGAGCTCGGCTGGCGCGGCGTCGTGCGCGCCCGCCTACGCGGGGCTCGCGCCGTGTCGACGTCGAGCGCCGTCCTGCCCCTGGGGAGGTGTGACACCGCCGCCGTGGGCGAGCCCGTGCGTTTCTACCAAGACTGGCTCGAGCACAGCGCCCCGGGTGACCCGTGGTGGGAGCCCGTCGACTTCGGGCGCCGGTTGGAGCAGGTGCCGCCGGCCAGCTTCATCGGCGGCTGGTACGACCTCTTCCTCAAGGCGCAGGTGGACGACTACGAGGCGCTCCGGCGTGCCGGGCGCACGGCCCGTCTGACCATCGGGCCCTGGACGCACACCAGCCCCGCGCTGTTCGCCGAGACGGTGCGCGACGGCCCCCGCTGGTTCGACAGCCAGCTCGGTCCGGACCCCGAAGACCGCCAGGACGCGCCGGTGCGCCTGTTCGTCATGGGGTCGCGCACCTGGCGCGAGTTCTCGCTCTGGCCGCCGGCGGGGGAGACCGAGCGGTGGTACCTCGGGCGCGGCGGCACGCTCACACCGACGACGCCTGACGTCGGCAACGACAGCCCCCCCGATCGGTACCACTACAACCCGCACGACCCCACGCCGGCCGTGGGCGGACCGTCGCTCAACATGGCCACGGCAGGGCGCAAGGACCAGCGCCGCCGTGAATCCCGGCGCGATGTGCTGACCTACACCAGCCCGGTGCTCACCGAGGATCTCACTGTCATCGGGCCGCTGACCGCGTCGCTCTACGTGCGATCGTCGCTC
Source organism: uncultured Acidimicrobiaceae bacterium (assembly GCA_963850185.1). Classification (GTDB taxonomy): domain Bacteria; phylum Actinomycetota; class Acidimicrobiia; order Acidimicrobiales; family RAAP-2; genus Bog-473. Next base: position 6,002 of record CAWKKE010000006.1, on the reverse strand, counting down.
GAGCACACCGACTTCTTCGTGCGGCTGTGCGACGTCACCGCGAAGGGCACGTCCCACAACCTGAGCGACGGCATCGTCCGCCTCGCCCCCGACTTTCCGGTCCAGACGGGGGACGACGGCATCCGCAAGCTCGACATCGCCCTGTGGCCCACCGCCAACACGTTCCGCGCCGGGCACCGGATCCGGTTGCAGGTCTCCAGCGGCGCCCACCCGCTCTTCAATCGCAACGCCGGCACCGGCGAACCGCTGGCAACGGGCGCCAACCTGCGCTCCGCCGATCAGGAGATCTTCCACGACGCCGAGCGCCCGTCCTCAATCACGCTCCACGTCGTGCCGCTGCTGCTACAGGGTTCGCTGGGTGGGCATGGAATGGGTTCGCCCGACCCCCTCGGCTAGCCTCCGGCGCATGACGCAGCCCACCTTCGTGCCCATCGCCGAGGCCGATCAGGTCCGGCCCGCCATGCATCTGGACGTCCCAGGGATCTGGACCACGGACCGCCCGGCCGAGCTGGTGGGGCCCACCATGCGCAAGGGCGCCAACATCGGGACCCCGGGAACGGACTCGGGTTTCGCGCTCCGCCTGGCGCAGCGCTTCCACGAAGACCTCAAGTTGGGCGAGGGCGAGTCCGCGCACGATGTGCTGCTCGGGGTCGGCCTCGTGGCAGCCAAGCGCGCCGCCCTGTTCGGCCGGGGGCCGTCCATCTACGACGTCAAGCTGGCGCTCAACCTGTGGGGCTTCTTGGGCGACGTCCCGGCCGACGTCCAAGCGACGCGCCGGGCGCTGTTCTCCTCCCTTGGGCACGACTACGTGGCGCAGCGGGCGTTGGTCGACTCCGTGCCTGAGGAGACGCTCCGGCAGAGCCCGGAGCAGGTCCGCGTCGGGGGCGGTACCGCGGCCGCCTGAGCGCGGCGCAACCCATGGTCGTGGACGCAATTGGGGGGATCGACCGGCTCGAGATCGAGGCCGGCGGCTTGACCTTCACCGGCCGGGCCTGTGGGCCGCACGAAGGGCGCAAGGTCCTGCTCCTCCACGGGTTCCCGCAGACGTCGTGGGCCTGGCGCGACGAGCTGTGGGCGCTGGGGCGCGCCGGCTACCGTGCCATCGCACCCGACCAGCGCGGCTATTGCACGGGCGCCCGTCCGGTGGAGGTCGGCGACTACGGCACCGAGCACCTCTTGCGCGATGTCCTGGCGCTCGCCGATTCCATGGACATGGAGAACTTCGACCTCGTGGGCCACGACTGGGGCGGCATGCTCGCCTGGATCGTGGCCTCGCGCCATCCCGGCCGGTGCGCACCCTCACCGTCGTGTCCACGCCGCACCCGCTTGCGCTCCATGAGGCGCTCCGCGGCGCCGATCCCACGCAGGCCGCCTACGGCGCGTCCATGGACGCCTTTCGTGCCGCCGAGGTGCCCGAGCGCCTGCTGCTGGGCGCCGACGGTGCCGGAGCGGGCCTGGCCACGCTTCTGGCCGAGACCGGTCTCGACGACGAGGATGCCCGGATGTATGTCGCCGCCCTGACCGAACCCGGGGCCCTCACCGCGGCCCTCAATTGGTACCGGGCCATGGACAGCAGCGCCCTCACCGGGCTGAACCCGGTGTGTGTGCCCACGCTCTACGTCTGGTCCACCGGCGACGCCGCCTTCGGGTGGGCGGCCGCCCAGAACACGGCTGAGCTCGTGCAGGGTCCGTACACCTTCGAGGTCCTGGACAACGTGTCGCATTGGATCCCCGAGATGGCGCCGGTCGAGCTGTCGAGCCTCCTGATTAGGCACCTCAAGGCCCACTGAGGGCGGATCCCGGCCCGGGCGAACCACCGGGGCGTGGCGCCTGCGAGAATGGCGGCGTGAGCGACTCGACCTTCGCCCTGAGCGATGTGCAGCGGGACTTCCGCGAGACCCTGCGCTCCTTCTGCGAAGAGAAGGTGGCCCCTAATGCGGCCGAAGCCGACCGCAACGCGGAGTTCCCCTGGAAGTCCTTCGAGGCCTGCAAGGAGATGGAGCTGCCGGCGCTGGGCATGCCGACCGCGTACGGCGGCGCGGGGGCCGACACGGTGACGGTGGCCATCATGACCGAGGAGCTCGCCCGGGTCTGCGCCTCGACGGCGCTCGCCATCCTCATCTCCAAGCTCGGGATGACGCCGGTGCTGAACTGGGCGTCCGAGGAGCTGAAGCAGGCCTACGTGCCACGGGTCGTGTCCGGCGACATCCAGGCCAGCTACTGCCTCTCAGAAGCCGATGCCGGCAGCGACGTGGCGTCCATGCGGACCCGCGCCGTGCGTGACGGTGACGACTACGTGCTGACCGGGTCCAAGTACTGGATCACGAACGCCGGGATCTCCGACGTCTACGTCGTGTTCGCCAAGACCGACCCCGACGCGGGCGGGAGGGGCATCTCGTGCTTCTTGGTCGAGAAGGAGTGGGGGATCCGCATCGCCAAGCACGAGGACAAAATGGGCCTGCGGGGGAGCCCGACCGGGGAGGTCGTCCTCGACGAGGTGCGCGTCCCGGCCTCGCACCGCATCGGTGCCGAGGGCCAGGGCTTCACCATCGCCATGCACACGCTCGATCGCAGCCGGCCCACCATCGGGGCGCAGGCGGTCGGCATCGCCCAGGGGGCCATCGACTACTCGGGTGCGTACATGAAGCAGCGCCAGGCCTTTGGGGGTCCCATCGCCGACCTACAAGGGCTGCGTTTCATGCTGGCCGATATGGCCATGCGCAACGAGGCCGCCCGCGCCCTGGTGTACCGGGCCTGCGCCATGGTCGACAGTGACCCCACGGGGGAGCTGACCAAGTACGGCGCCATGGCCAAGGCCTTCGCCTCCGACGCCTCCATGTCCATCACCGTCGACGCGGTCCAGCTTCTCGGGGGCTACGGCTACACCAAGGACTTCCCCGTCGAGCGTTTCCTGCGCGACGCCAAGGTGACCCAGATTTACGAAGGCACCAACCAGGTGCAGAAGGTCGTCATCGCCCGGGAGCTGCTCAAGCACCTCTGAGCTGCTTGCCGTGGTTCTGAGGCCCGGCGGCACGGCGTTGGCGCCCGGCGTTGCGGCCCGGGCAGACTGCCGGGGTCGGCCCGGAGGGCCGGTGCTAAAGTTAGAACAGGTTCTAGAAATCGCCCATCGCGGGCAGCCGGCCCTGGGCCGGGCGTGGTACGAGGAGGAACGTCGGTCATGGCGCAGCCGGTAATCATCGAGGCGGTCCGCACACCCATCGGGAAGCGCAACGGGTGGCTGTCGGGGCTCCGGGCGCCCGACATCCTGGGTGCGGCCCAGGTCGAGGTCGTCAAGCGGGCGGGGATCGAGCCGGGCTCCGTCGAGCAGGTGGTCGGCGGCTGTGTGACCCAGGCGGGTGAGCAGGGCTTCAACGTGACGAGGACGGCCTGGCTCCTGGCCGGCCTGCCCTATGAGGTCGCCGCCACCACGGTCGACTGCCAGTGTGGCTCGTCCCAGCAGGCCAACCACTTCGTGAACAACCTGATCGCCGCCGGCGCGGTCGACGCCGCCATCGGGTGCGGGGTCGAGGCCATGAGCCGGGTGCCGCTCGGGGCCAACGCGGCGGCCGGGGTCGGCCGCGCCATTCCCGCCGACCTGCCCTACGACATGCCCGACCAGTTCACCGCGGCCGAGCGCATCGCCAAGAAGTACGACATCAGCCGCGCCGACGTCGACTGGCTCGGCCTGGAGTCACAGAAGAAGGCGGCCCGGGCGCTGGCGGAGGACCGCTTCGCCCGCGAGCTCGTCTCGGTCGAGGCGCCGATCGTCGGCGCGGAGGGCCCGCGGGGCGAGCACTCCGGCGAGAAGATGGTGGTGTCCAAGGACCAGGGCCCGCGAGACGACGGCCGAGGGCCTGGCCAAGCTCAAGCCTGTGCTGCCCGACGGCATGCACACGGCGGGGAACTCGTCCCAGATTTCTGACGGCGCCGCCGCCGTGCTCTGGATGTCCGAGGACCGCGCCAAAGCCGAGGGCTTCAAGCCCCGGGCCCGCGTGGTGGCCCAGGTGCTCGTGGGCTCCGATCCCTACGACCACCTGGACGGACCCATCGCGGCGACGACCAAGGTGCTGGCCAAGGCCGGCATGACCATGAAGGACATCGACCTCTTCGAGGTGAACGAGGCCTTCGCCTCGGTCGTGATGAGCTGGGCCCGTGTGCACGATGCCGACATGGACAAGGTCAACGTCAACGGCGGCGCCATCGCCATCGGCCACCCGGTGGGAGCGACCGGCAGCCGGCTGATCACGACGATTTTGCACGAGCTCGAGCGCAGCGACAAGACGTACGGGCTCGTGTCGATGTGCTGCGGTGGTGCGCTGGCGACCGGGACCATCATCGAGCGGCTCTAGGCGGTTCCGGCGTCCGCTTCCTCACCATCGGCAACACCCGACCCAACATTCCGGCGCCTACCTCTGGAGGGGACCGTGGTTACCACTGAGCACCTGACGTTCGAGCGCGACGGCGCGACCGCCATCGTCACCATGAACCGGCCCGAGGCGAAGAACGTGTTGAGCCTGCCCATGCTGGTCGGGATGAAGGACGCCTGGGACGAAATCGACGGCAACGACGACATCCGCTGCGCCGTCCTTACCGGTGCGGGAGGGACTTTCTGCGCCGGCATGGACCTCAAGGCGATGGGGAGCAAGGACGCCGAGAAATATCAGCCCCGCATGGCCGAGGACCCCGATCTGCACTGGAAGGCGCTGCTGCGCCACTACGACCTGCGCAAGCCGCTCATCGCCGCGGTGGAGGGTTGGGCCGTCGCCGGCGGCACGGAGATTCTGCAGGCCACCCACATCCGCGTTGCGGGCGAGGGCGCCGTCTTCGGGGTCTTCGAGGCCAAGCGGGGGCTCTTCCCGCTCGGCGGCTCGACGGTGCGCCTGCGCCGGCAGATCCCCTACACCATTGCGATGGAGATGCTTCTGACGGCGCGCGAGGTGCCGGCGGAGGAGGCTCTGCGCATCGGCCTCATCGGGCACGTCGTCCCCGACGGCAAGGCGTTGGAAAAGGCGCTGGAGATCGCCGCCGTCATCGCGTCCAACGGACCGCTGGCCATCGAGGCGATCATGCAGAGCGTGCGCGAGACCGAGGGCATGTCGGAGGTGGACGGACTGGCCCGCGAGCTCGAGCTCGGCTGGCCCGTGTTCGCCAGCAACGACGCCGCCGAGGGTCAGAAGGCCTTCGCCGAGAAGCGTCCGCCCACCTACACCCGCACGTGAGCGGCAAGGGCCGCCCGCACGACCCACCGGCCGGGGAGGGCTTCCCCGGCATCGACGGTCTTGTCGGAGACGTCGTCGGACTCGCCGCTGAACCAGCTGGCGGCCGTGGCGCGGCGCATCGGCAACGTGGCGGTGGGACAGCCGCTCGACGAGGCCGATGTGATCGACGCCGCGGCCGAGCTCAGTGCGCTGGCCGACCGGCTGGAGGCGGCGGCCGCGGTCGAGCGGCGGACCCGCAACCAACCCAACCCGGACGTGCATCCCCAGGACGTCTTCTCGACCAGCCCGGTGATCGGCTTCGCCAATCCCGTGGCCCCGCCGGTGGAAGTGTGGGCGGTCGTCGGTCATGAGGGCTGGCGCGAGGTGCGTGGCCGCGTCACCTACGGCTACGCGTACGAGGGGCCGCCGACCTGTGTGCACGGCGGCGTCATCGCCGAGCTGTTCGACGAGCTGTTGGGCATGTCCAACATTCTGGTGGGCCAGGGCGCCATGACGGGGACACTGACCGTGCGCTACCGGCGACCCACCCCGATCCTCGCTCCGCTCGAGCTGGTGGCCCGGCACACGGGCAAGGAGGGCCGCAAGGTCTACGCCTGGGGCGGCATCTACAACCGAGGCGAGCTGACGGCCGAGGCCGACGGCGTCTTCATTGAGGTACCACCGAACCGCATGCTCGACATCGTGTCGGGCCACGCCCACAACAGCGAGGCACCGTTGGTGGATCCGGACTGGCAGCGGGTGATGGCGCGTGGCAGCGCCATCAAGGGCGACCAACCGGGCTGA
>CAWKKE010000005.1:0-42579 GCA_963850185.1 uncultured Acidimicrobiaceae bacterium | reverse complement strand
GCCCGGGCGAACCACCGGGGCGTGGCGCCTGCGAGAATGGCGGCGTGAGCGACTCGACCTTCGCCCTGACCGACGTCCAGCGGGACTTCCGCGAGACCCTGCGTGCCTTCTGCGAGGAGAAGGTGGCCCCCAACGCGGCCGAGGCCGACCGCAACGCCGAGTTCCCCTGGAAGTCCTTCGAGGCCTGCAAGGAGATGGAGCTGCCGGCGCTGGGCATCGCCGAGCGCCTACGGCGGCGCGGGGGCCGACACGGTGACGCGTGGCCATCATCGACCGAGGAGCTGGCGCGCGGCTGCGCCTCGACGTCGGTAGACCATCCTGATCTCCAAACTGGCGATGGGGCTGATCATGAACTTCGCCTCCCGAAGAGATCAAGCAGGCCTACCTGCCGCGCATCGCGTCGGGTGAGATTCAAGGCAGCTACTGCCTCTCCGAGGCCGACGCCGGATCCGACGTCGCGGCGATGCGCTGTCGGGCGGTGCGCCGACGGCGACGACTACGTCCTGAACGGATCGAAGTATTGGATCACCAACGCCGGGGTCTCGGACACCTACACCGTCTTCGCCTCGACCGATCCCGACGGCGCGCACCCACGGCATCACGTGCTTCCTCGTCGAGAAAGGGTCCCGGGGGTCGAGTTCCCCAAGCACGAGGACAAGATGGGACTGCGGGGCTCACCCACCGGTGAAGTCGTCTTCAACGACGTTCGGGTCCCCTCGTCCCATCAGCATCGGTAACGAGGGCGAAGGGTTTCTCTATGGCGATGCACACGCTCGATCGCTCGCGCCCGACTATCGGCGCCCAGGCGGTCGGGATCGCCCAGGCGGCGATCGACTTTTCGGCGACCTACATGAAGGGTCGCAAGGCCTTCGGCCGGGGGCGTCGCCGACCTTCAGGGCTTGCGCTTCATGCTGGCCGATATGGCGATACGCACCGAGGCCGCGCGCGCCCTCGTCTACCAGGCCTGCGCCACGATCGACGCCGGTGACCCCGACGGGAGATCTCTCGTACCCCTCGGCCCCCAGGCCGCGAAGTCCTTTGCCTCGGACACCGCCATGAGCACTCACCACCGACGCCGTGCAGCTCCTCGGTGGTTACGGCTTCACCAAGGAGTTCCCCGTCGAACGATTCATGCGCGACGCCAAGATCACCCAGATCTACGAGGGAACGAACCAGATACAGCGCGTGGTCATCGCCCGGGAGCTGCTCAAGCACCTCTGAGGCTGCTCGCCGTGGTTCCGAGGCCCGGCGGCACGGCGTTGGCGCCCGGCGATCGCGGCCCGGGCAGACTGCCGGGGTCGGCCCGGAGGGCCGGTGCTAAAGTTAGAACAGGTTCTATCCATGCCCCTCGTGGGCGCCCGGCGCGAGCCCCGGAACAGGCAGTCAGGAAGGACACTCCGTCATGGCACAACCGGTGATCATCGAGGCGGTCCGGACCCCGATCGGGAAGCGCAATGGCTGGCTGTCGGGGCTCCACGCCGCCCACTTGCTCGGTGCCGCCCAGGTCGAGCTGGTCAAGCGGGCGGGGATCGAGCCGGGCGCGTCGAGCAGGTCGTCGGCGGCTGCGTGACCCAGGCCGGGGAGCAGGCCTCCAATGTGACCCGGACGGCGTGGCTGCACGAGGGCCTGCCCTACGAGGTGGCCGCCACCACCGTCGACTGCCAGTGCGGTTCGGCCCAGCAAGCCAACCACTTCGTGGCCAACCTGATCACTGCCGGCGCCATCGATGTCGGCATCGGGTGCGGGGTCGAGGCCATGAGCCGCGTCGGCTCGGGGCCAACGCGCGGCCCGGGCGGCCGGGCCAGTCCCGACGACCTCCCCTGGGACATGCCCGACCAGTTCGGCGCGGCCGAAAGGATCGCCGAGAAATACGGGATCTCCCGGGCCGACGTCGACGAGCTCGGTCTCCAGTCGCAGCAGAACGCCGCCCGGGCGCGGGCCGAAGGCCGCTTCGACCGCGAGGTCTTCTCCATCGAGGCCCCCGTGGTCGGTGACGACGGCCCCGGGCGACACCCGGCGAAAGTGCTGGTCCAAGGACCAGGGGCTGCGCGAGACGACAGCCGAGGGCCTGGCCAAGCTCAAGCCCGTTCTGCCCGACGGCATGCACACGGCCGGCAACTCCTCGCAGATCTCCGATGGCGCCGCCGCCGTGCTCTGGATGTCGGAGGACCGGGCCAAGGCCGAGGGCTCCGCCCCGGGCGCGCATCGTGGCCCAGGTGCTCGTCGGTTCCGATCCCTACTACCACCTCGACGGGCCCATCGCCTCGACGACCAAGGTTCTGGCCAAGGCCGGCATGACGATGGACGACATCGACATCTTCGAGGTCAACGAGGCGTTCGCCTCGGTCGTCTGCGCTGGGCCAAGGTCCACGGGGCCGACCCGGACAAGGTGAACGTCAACGGCGGGGCCATCGCCATCGGCCACCCGGTCGGGTCCACCGGCAGCCGGCTGATCACCACGCTCCTGCACGAGCTCGAGCGCCGCGACGCCAACGGGCTCGGTGGCGATGTGCTGCGGCGGCGCGCTGGCCACCGGGCACCATCATCGAGCGGCTGTAGGCAATCCGGTATCCGCTCCACCATCGGCGCACAGGACCAACCCGGAGAGTACTCTGGAGTTGATCGTGGTACCACCGAGCACCTGACGTTCGATCGCCACGGGGCGACGGCCATCGTCACCATGAACCGTCCCGAGGCGAAGAACGCACTGAGCCTGGCCATGCTGGTCGGCATGGTCGATGCCTGGACGGAGATCGACTCCAACGATGACATCCGCTGCGCCATCCTCACCGGTGCCGGCGGGACCTTCTGCTCGGGCATGGACCTGAAGTCGATGTCGAGCCCGGAAGCCGAGAAGTACAAGGATCGCCTGGCCGAGGACCCCGATCTGCACTGGAAGGCGCTGCTGCGGCACTACCAACTGCGCAAGCCGCTGATCGCCGCCGTCGAGGGCTGGGCCGTGGCCGGCGGGACCGAGATCCTCCAGGCCACCGACATCCGCGTGGCCGGCCAGGGGGCCAAGTTCGGTGTCTTCGAGGCAAGCGGGGGCTCTTCCCGCTCGGTGGCTCCACCGTCCGCTTGCGCCGCCAGATCCCCTACACGGTGGCCATGGATCTTCTGCTCACCGCTCGCCAGGTCGAGCCGACGAAGCCCTGCGCATCGGGCTGATCGGCCGTGTGGTCCCCGACGGCGAGGCCCTGGACGAGGCGTTGCGGATCGCCGAGCTCATCGGGGCCAACGGACCCCTGGCCGTCGAGGCCATCCTCCGATCGTTCGCGAGACCGAAGGCCTCTCCGAGGTCGAGGGACTGAAGGTCGAGCTCGACATCGGCTGGCCCATCTTCGCCACCGAGGATGCCGCCGAGGGGCAGAAGGCCTTCGCCGAGAAGCGTCCGCCCGACTTCACCCGCACGTGAGCGGCAGGGCCGCGCGCCGACCCACCGGCCGGGGAGGGCTTCCCGGCATCGTCGGTCTGTCGGAGAAGTCGTCGCGACTCGCCGCTGAACACCTGGCCGCCGCCGTCCGGCGCATCGGCAACGTCCGGTGGGACCCGATCGACGAGGCCGACTTGATCGACGCCGCGGCCGGTCGGAGCGCTGGCCGACCGCCTCGAAGAGGCGGCCGGGTCGAGCGCCGGCCCGCACCCAGCCCGACCCGGACGGCCATCCCCAGGACTTCTTCCCGACCAGCCCGGTGGTCGGCTTCGCCAACCCTGTGCACCGCCGGTCGATTGTGGGCGGTCGACGGTCCTGAAGGGCGGCGCGAGGTGCGGGGCCGGGTCACCTTCGGCTACCCCTACGAGGGGCCCCCACCTGTGTGCACGGCGGCGTCATCGCCATGCTCTTCGACGAGATGCTGGGCCGCAACATCATCGCCGGCCGGGCGCGATGACCGGGACGCTGACCGTCCGCTCCGCGCCCGACCCCGCTGCTGACGCCGCTCGATTTGGTGGCGCGCCATGAGCGGATCGAGGGCCGCAAGTTTTCGCCTGGGGCGGCATCTACTCCAACGGAGAACTCACGGCCGAGGCCGAAGGCATCTTCATTGATGAACCCCCGGCCGCATGCTCGACATGGTGCAGGCCAACGCCCACAACAGCGAGGCACCGCTGGTGGATCCGGACTGGCAGCGGGTGATGGCGCGCGGCAACGCCATCAAGGGCGACCAACCGGGCTGATGTCGGCACCTCAAGGCCCACTGAGGTCGGATCCCGGCCCGGGCGAACCACCGGGGCGTGGCGCCTGCGAGAATGGCGGCGTGAGCGACTCGACCTTCGCCCTGAGCGATGTGCAGCGGGACTTCCGCGAGACCCTGCGTTCCTTCTGCGAAGAGAAGGTGGCCCCCAACGCGGCCGAAGCCGACCGCAACGCGGAGTTCCCCTGGAAGTCCTTCGAGGCGTGCAAGGAGATGGAGCTGCCGGCGCTGGGCCTGCCGGCCGCGTACGGCGGCGCGGGGGCCGACACGGTGACGGTGGCCATCATGACCGAGGAGCTCGCCCGGGTCTGCGCCTCGACGGCGCTCGCCATCCTCATTTCCAAGCTCGGGATGACGCCCGTGTTGAACTGGGGGTCCGAGGAGCTGAAGCAGGCCTACGTGCCACGGGTCGCGTCCGGCGACATCCAGGCCAGCTACTGCCTCTCAGAAGCCGATGCCGGGAGCGACGTGGCGTCCATGCGGACCCGCGCCGTGCGTGACGGTGACGACTACGTGCTGACCGGGTCCAAGTACTGGATCACGAACGCCGGGATCTCCGACGTCTACGTCGTGTTCGCCAAGACCGACCCCGACGCGGGCGGGAGGGGCATCTCGTGCTTCTTGGTCGAGAAGGAGTGGGGGATCCGCATCGCCAAACACGAGGACAAAATGGGCCTGCGGGGGAGCCCGACCGGGGAGGTCGTCCTCGACGAGGTGCGCGTCCCGGCCTCGCACCGCATCGGTGCCGAGGGCCAGGGCTTCACCATCGCCATGCACACGCTCGATCGCAGCCGGCCCACCATCGGGGCGCAGGCGGTCGGCATCGCCCAGGGGGCCATCGACTACTCGGGTGCGTACATGAAGCAGCGCCAGGCCTTCGGGGGTCCCATCGCCGACCTGCAAGGGCTGCGTTTCATGCTGGCCGATATGGCCATGCGCAACGAGGCCGCCCGCGCCCTGGTGTACCGGGCCTGCGCCATGGTCGACAGTGACCCCACGGGGGAGCTGACCAAGTACGGCGCCATGGCCAAGGCCTTCGCCTCCGACGCCTCCATGTCCATCACCGTCGACGCGGTCCAGCTTCTCGGGGGCTACGGCTACACCAAGGACTTCCCCGTCGAGCGTTTCCTGCGCGACGCCAAGGTGACCCAGATTTACGAAGGCACCAACCAGGTGCAGAAGGTCGTCATCGCCCGGGAGCTGCTCAAGCACCTCTGAGCTGCTTGCCGTGGTTCTGAGGCCCGGCGGCACGGCGTTGGCGCCCGGCGTTGCGGCCCGGGCAGACTGCCGGGGTCGGCCCGGAGGGCCGGTGCTAAAGTTAGAACAGGTTCTAGAAATCGCCCATCGCGGGCAGCCGGCCCTGGGCCGGGCGTGGTACGAGGAGGAACGTCGGTCATGGCGCAGCCGGTAATCATCGAGGCGGTCCGCACACCCATCGGGAAGCGCAACGGGTGGCTGTCGGGGCTCCGGGCGCCCGACATCCTGGGTGCGGCCCAGGTCGAGGTCGTCAAGCGGGCGGGGATCGAGCCGGGCTCCGTCGAGCAGGTGGTCGGCGGCTGTGTGACCCAGGCGGGTGAGCAGGGCTTCAACGTGACGAGGACGGCCTGGCTCCTGGCCGGCCTGCCCTATGAGGTCGCCGCCACCACGGTCGACTGCCAGTGTGGCTCGTCCCAGCAGGCCAACCACTTCGTGAACAACCTGATCGCCGCCGGCGCGGTCGACGCCGCCATCGGGTGCGGGGTCGAGGCCATGAGCCGGGTGCCGCTCGGGGCCAACGCGGCGGCCGGGGTCGGCCGCGCCATTCCCGCCGACCTGCCCTACGACATGCCCGACCAGTTCACCGCGGCCGAGCGCATCGCCAAGAAGTACGACATCAGCCGCGCCGACGTCGACTGGCTCGGCCTGGAGTCACAGAAGAAGGCGGCCCGGGCGCTGGCGGAGGACCGCTTCGCCCGCGAGCTCGTCTCGGTCGAGGCGCCGATCGTCGGCGCGGAGGGCCCGCGGGGCGAGCACTCCGGCGAGAAGATGGTGGTGTCCAAGGACCAGGGCCCGCGCGACACGACGGCCGAGGGCCTGGCCAAGCTCAAGCCTGTGCTGCCCGACGGCATGCACACGGCGGGGAACTCGTCCCAGATTTCTGACGGCGCCGCCGCCGTGCTCTGGATGTCCGAGGACCGCGCCAAAGCCGAGGGCTTCAAGCCCCGGGCCCGCGTGGTGGCCCAGGTGCTCGTGGGCTCCGATCCCTACTACCACCTGGACGGACCCATCGCGGCGACGACCAAGGTGCTGGCCAAGGCCGGCATGACCATGAAGGACATCGACCTCTTCGAGGTGAACGAGGCCTTCGCCTCGGTCGTGATGAGCTGGGCCCGCGTGCACGATGCCGACATGGACAAGGTCAACGTCAACGGCGGCGCCATCGCCATCGGCCACCCGGTCGGAGCGACCGGCAGCCGGCTGATCACGACGATTTTGCACGAGCTCGAGCGCAGCGACAAGACGTACGGGCTCGTGTCGATGTGCTGCGGTGGTGCGCTGGCGACCGGGACCATCATCGAGCGGCTCTAGGCGGTTCCGGCGTCCGCTTCCTCACCATCGGCAACACCCGACCCAACATTCCGGCGCCTACCTCTGGAGGGGACCGTGGTTACCACTGAGCACCTGACGTTCGAGCGCGACGGCGCGACCGCCATCGTCACCATGAACCGGCCCGAGGCGAAGAACGCGTTGAGCCTGCCCATGCTGGTCGGGATGAAGGACGCCTGGGACGAAATCGACGGCAACGACGACATCCGCTGCGCCGTCCTTACCGGTGCGGGAGGGACTTTCTGCGCCGGCATGGACCTCAAGGCGATGGGGAGCAAGGACGCCGAGAAATATCAGCCCCGCATGGCCGAGGACCCCGATCTGCACTGGAAGGCGCTGCTGCGCCACTACGACCTGCGCAAGCCGCTCATCGCCGCGGTGGAGGGCTGGGCCGTCGCCGGCGGCACGGAGATTCTGCAGGCCACCCACATTCGCGTTGCGGGCGAGGGCGCCGTCTTCGGGGTCTTCGAGGCCAAGCGGGGGCTCTTCCCGCTCGGCGGCTCGACGGTGCGCCTGCGCCGGCAGATCCCCTACACCATTGCGATGGAGATGCTTCTGACGGCGCGCGAGGTGCCGGCGGAGGAGGCTCTGCGCATCGGCCTCATCGGGCACGTCGTCCCCGACGGCAAGGCGTTGGAAAAGGCGCTGGAGATCGCCGCCGTCATCGCGTCCAACGGACCGCTGGCCATCGAGGCGATCATGCAGAGCGTGCGCGAGACCGAGGGCATGTCGGAGGTGGACGGACTGGCCCGCGAGCTCGAGCTCGGCTGGCCCGTGTTCGCCAGCAACGACGCCGCCGAGGGACAGAAGGCCTTCGCCGAGAAGCGTCCGCCTACCTACACCCGCACGTGAGCGGCAAGGGCCGCCCGCACGACCCACCGGCCGGGGAGGGCTTCCCCGGCATCGACGGTCTGTCGGAGACGTCGTCGGACTCGCCGCTGAACCAGCTGGCGGCCGCGGCGCGGCGCATCGGCAACGTGGCGGTGGGACAGCCGCTCGACGAGGCCGATGTGATCGACGCCGCGGCCGAGCTCAGTGCACTGGCCGACCGGCTGGAGGCGGCGGCCGCGGTCGAGCGGCGGACCCGCAACCAACCCAACCCGGACGTGCATCCCCAGGACGTCTTCTCGACCAGCCCGGTGATCGGCTTCGCCAATCCCGTGGCCCCGCCGGTGGAAGTGTGGGCGGTCGTCGGTCATGAGGGCTGGCGCGAGGTGCGAGGCCGCGTCACCTACGGCTACGCGTACGAGGGGCCGCCGACCTGTGTGCACGGCGGCGTCATCGCCGAGCTGTTCGACGAGCTGTTGGGCATGTCGAACATTCTGGTGGGCCAGGGCGCCATGACGGGGACACTGACCGTGCGCTACCGGCGACCCACCCCGCTCCTCGCTCCGCTCGAGCTGGTGGCCCGGCACACGGGCAAGGAGGGCCGCAAGGTCTACGCCTGGGGCGGCATCTACAACCGAGGCGAGCTGACGGCCGAGGCCGACGGCGTCTTCATTGAGGTACCACCGAACCGCATGCTCGACATCGTGTCGGGCCACGCCCACAACAGCGAGGCACCGTTGGTGGATCCGGACTGGCGGCGGGTGATGGCGCGCGGCAACGCCATCAAGGGCGACCAACCGGGCTGACGCTGCGGCATTGCCGAAGGGAATCGGCTCGGTCCATCCAACAAACTCTTTGCACTCTTGATCACAAAAGTAGCGGGACACGCAGAATGAGTAGACACGCCACTAAATCAGAATCGGCGGACACGGTGGACCTCCACTAGAGCTTGATGTTGGGTTCGACACGCCGAGCCTGCAGCGCCGGCGCCATCTCTCTTTCGAAGAGGTGGATGCATGACGTCGTGTAAACGTAACGTACGAACATGACCCGGCAGACGCGTCGGATTAATGTGACGGCGGTGAAAACGAACGGACGGCATGGCAAGGGATCCGATCGACTGCATCCGAGCCTTTTGCGACATCTGAAGGTCCTCTTGGTCCCGGTGGTTGCGATGCTCCTCGTGTTCATAACCGGGCAGTCGATTGGCGCGGCGGCCGCGACCGGGTCGGACCCGCTGGCCGCATCGGGACCGAGCACGACCCCCTATGCGGCGACCGGCTACTTCTACGTGACGCAGAAGGGCAGCGGCTTCACACTCGTGACCCCCCAGGGCGAGCCGTTCTACGCTTCGGGGATCGACACCGTGGCGACGGACGGGTCCGGGACCGACCAGGTCACCGGCGTCTGCCCCTACTGTCAGACCGTCGCGAACGACTATCCGAACACTGCCGCCTGGGGCACGTCGACGATCTCCCAGCTTCGATCCTGGGGCTTCAATACCCTAGGAGCGTTCTCCGACTACACCGACCTCGGGTCTCAGATGCCGTACGAGGTCCAGCTCACCATGGCGAGCGGTAACGACTGGTTCGCACCGTCGTTCGTCACGCACCGCCGATGAGGTTGCCGCGACGCAGGTGGCACCGCTTGCAGGCGATCCGAATGTCATCGGTTACTTTACCGACAGCGAGCTCGACTGGGGTCCTTTCCTCGGCGGCAATGGCGACATTCTCGATACGGCCCTTCAGGAGTATCTGCAGTTGCCGGCAGGTTCACCCGGCCTCGCCATCGCGCAGCAGTACGTCGGCAACCCCAGCGGTTTCCTGTCCGCATTGGCTACCCGCTACTTCTCGGTCACGACCGCCGCCATCCGTACGTACGACACGAACCATCTCATTCTTGGCGTAAAGGCCGAAGGGCAGGAGGTCGAACCCACCCTGATCAAAGCGGCGGCGCCGTACGTCAACGTCTTCAGTATCGAGGACTATCAGTACAAGACTGGCGTAGATCAAGGGATCGACGGGTACTGGCCGCCCTACCTCCAGACACAACAGAACCTGGCCGATCTCGAAGCCGTCGCTGACATCCCGCTCATGATCGGCGAGTATTCGTTCATGTCCGATTCCTCGGATCCGAACACCATCCCCGGCATCTACGCAACGGCTGATACCCAGCTACAACGTGCGCAGCAATACGAACAGTTCATCGCCCCTCTTATGAGGACACACCGGCTCTGGTAGGGGACGATTGGTTCCAGTATGTCGACGAACCGGCGAACGGCCGCGTCTCTGATGGAGAGGATGACGATTTTGGCATGGTCAATGTCGACGGCGCCTCCTATCCGACAATGGTTGCCGCCGTGCAGCTAATGCACAACGTCATCGCCGACGAGACGGGAGACAGCGGACAGGTCTGCGATTCGTGGGCAAGCAGCAGCTCCGGAGTGGCCTGCACGGCCACTATGCCCTCCCCGACGACCTCCCCCTTGACCGTCGTCACTTCCGCTCTGCCCACGGGCACGGTCGGCACCGCCTACACCTACATCGACGGCGGCGTTTTTGCGGCCGGCGGGACACCGGGCTACTCCTACGCCATCACACAGGGCACTCTTCCCAACGGTCTGAGGCTCGATCCCACGAGCGGCATCATCTCGGGGGTGCCCTCGGCTTCCGGAACTTCCTCCTTCACCGTTCAGGCGAGCGATTCAGGTGGGTCGCAACCGGTGTCCTCGCAGAGTCTTTCCGTCACCATCGATCCTGAGGTACCGGTTTCCGTGAAGACCACCTCGCTGGGGAATGGAAATCAAGGACAGCCCTACTCGGAGACGCTGGCGGCGAAGGGAGGCGACGTCCCATATACCTGGGCGATCACCAAGGGGACGTTGCCCGCGGGGCTTTCACTCACTTCGTACGGGGTCATCAGTGGGACGCCTACTGGTTGGGGCGTGTCGACCTTCACCGTCAAGGCCACGGACTTGTCGAGTCCGGCCCAGACGGCAACCGGAACCGTGACGCTGGATGTAATCGAGGCTCCCCCGACGTCCGCCGTGGTCATGCCATCGGTCGGATCCAGCGTTTCGGGTACCCAGGTCCTCGATGCCAGCGCCTCGTCAGGGGTAACCCAAGTGCAGTACGAGCTCACGGGGGGCAGCCTGACCGACTCGGTCATCGCCACGGCGACAGCGACCGTCTACGGCTGGTTGGCGACCTGGAACACCACCGCGGTGCCGAACGGGACCTACACGCTCCAGAGCGTCGCCTCTTATGCCGGCGGCGTCAGTGGGCCTAGTCCGGGCATCACGATCACGGTGGCCAACACCCCCCCGACGTCCGCCGTGGTCGTGCCATCGGTCGGATCGAGCGTTTCGGGTACCCAGGTCCTCGATGCCAGCGCCTCGTCAGGGGTGACCCAAGTGCAGTACGAGCTCACGGGGGGCAGCCTGACCGACTCGGTCATCGCCACGGCGACAGCGACCGTCTACGGCTGGTTGGCGACCTGGAACACCACCGCGGTGCCGAACGGGACCTACACGCTCCAGAGCGTCGCCTCTTATGCCGGCGGCGTCAGTGGGCCTAGTCCGGGCATCACGATCACGGTGGCCAACACCCCCCCGACGTCCGCCGTGGTCGTGCCATCGGTCGGATCGAGCGTTTCGGGTACCCAGGTCCTCGATGCCAGCGCCTCGTCAGGGGTGACCCAAGTGCAGTACGAGCTCACGGGGGGCAGCCTGACCGACTCGGTCATCGCCACGGCGACAGCGACCGTCTACGGCTGGTTGGCGACCTGGAACACCACCGCGGTGCCGAACGGGACCTACACGCTCCAGAGCGTCGCCTCTTATGCCGGCGGCGTCAGTGGGCCTAGTCCGGGCATCACGATCACGGTGGCCAACTGACTCTTCCATACGGTCGTGCCGGCGGCTGGGGAAATGGCGTCAGGGGCGTCACGCAACCATGACGTTCCGCTTCAGACCATCAACATTGTCCAGAATCTTCAAACAGAGAAGTGTCGTTGCGGTCTCTTACAGGAATGGGAATACGGACTCCAAGTCTCCCGGACATCGTTGAGTCGAGTCGACTTCTCCGCGCCTATTGGGTGGCTGCAAACCACCTTCAGGAAAGTGCTCGTCGACGATGACCTTGGCAATGTGTACCCGTGCAGGTCCGGTCGCCGGATCGACACCGCTTACTACGCCTTGCTTCCGGTGGCGACGTCGGTTCCCGAGGATGCAGGTACAGGGACTGTCCAGAACCTGCGATCCGTGAAACCGGATATGTGACGCACGTGCTGGGGTTTGTCGCAATTTTGTGACAGAACTCTTACTAGAACGGTCCGGCGTTCCGAAGTCTCTTGTAAGGGATGGGGAAAGCACCACGTGACCGAAGCTGTAGTTCCTCAGCGTCGGGCGGGAAGGAAGGCGCAGCATGGAACACCGACGCAGAGTTCCACGCCGGACCGCGGGCTGGTTCGGGGTGTGCCACATCGAAGGCGAGACAGATCCGGAGTGGCGAGACTGCCACGTCGCCGATATCTCCATCCTCGGGCTGGGGATCTCACTCCATCACTTCTGGCCGTCGGAACTGGTGGGACGCCACATCTCCGTCGAGGCTCCTTCCGTCGGTGACTCCATCAACGTCCGACTCGAAGGCGTGATCAGGAACGCCGATCGGACCCCCGGCGGTGTCGTTCGCGTCGGCATCGAGTTCGACGGGCTCTCCGAATCAGAGCTGGCAGTGGCTGATCTCCTCAACACGCTGATAAACCGCGACCTCGTCACTCCGCCCCCCGTAGTCGACGAGGAAGCTCCGGACTACGCCATATCGAGGCCCGTCTCCTGATCCTGGCGGTTCGGCCGGACTCGACTCGAGCCGACCCGCTCCATTTCCAATGGAGCGCGCGCCGACCATCCTTCGGCCCTGCAGCGTCAGTCTGACGGCGAGCGGACGAAGCTCAAGCGGACCTGACGCCGGGGATTGTCGACGTTCAGGTCCACGAGGACGAGCGACTGCCACGTCCCGAGGGCCACGCGGCCTCCGAGCACAGGCAGCGTCACCGACGGGCTGACGAAGGCGGGCAGGATGTGGTCCGCCCCGTGACCCGGTGACCCGTGGGCGTGCCGGTACCGATCGTCGCGAGGCAGGAGTCGCTCCAGCGCGGCCAGCAGATCCTCGTCGGAGCCGGAGCCGGTCTCCATGAGGGCAACGCCGGCGGTGGCGTGGGGCACGAAGACGTTTACCAACCCGTCACCCAGCCCGGAGCAGAAGCGCTCGAGCTCGCTCGTCAGGTCGATGATGCGCTCCCTCGAGGCATCGATGTTCAGCTCCATTGTCTGCATCGGTCGCCCATTCTGCCTTAGCGTGCCAGCGTGCGGCAGCGCTTCTCGGCGGCGATGGTGGCGGTCATGGCGATGGTGGCGGCCGTGGTGGTTGGAGTCCCGCCGGCGGGCGCAGCCACCGTCCCGCCCGGACAGGATCACGCCTGCATTGTGGGGAAGCCGCCCGCTTCCATCGACTGGTCCGCGCTGACGAACCCGATCCTCTCGTTCCCCGCCATCGGTGTGAAGGACCAGGCACTGCAATGGACCGGCGGGGAATGGCGCATGCTGTACAGCGACATGACGGCCACCGCAGCACCTCCGCACGTGCGCTTCGACGTGGCACTTTCGTCGAGTCCCGACCTGCGGCACTGGACGGCACCGAGGGTGATTGCGGAGAACGGCGCTTCTCCCGACATCGTCCGATCACCTTCAGGTACCTTCATCGTCACGTATCAGACCACTCGAGGACTGGCCTACCGTACGAGCAGCGACGCGTCCCTGCAGTCCTGGTCGTCCGCCCACCCGCTCGGAGCGGGCCTGGCGCACCGCATGATCGATGGTGCTCTCGCCTTCACCGGCAACGGGGTGATTCTCGGGTACAAGGCCGGAACGACCACACAACATTTCGAGATCGCCTGGGCGCCGTCTCTGTCCGGGACGTTCCACCCGGTGGGCCGACCGGACATCGTCCAGTACAACGACACCGTCGAGAACTACGAATTCGTGACGGTCGAGGGCGCGTGGCACCTCGTGGCGACGTCGAACACGCTCGACCAACCCTTCATCTTCACGCTGGGCCCGGGTGATCCCACGTCGCCGTCGACGTGGCTGCACTGGAGCGCGGGGCAACAACTGTTGGTGCCGAGCCAGTCGTTCGACAGCGGGCAGGGGGTCTCGAGCGTCGGCTACGAGCATGCAAACTCTGCCTTCCTGTGTGTGGGACCGCAGGGCCAGGACTACCTGACGTACGCCGGCAGCACGGAGCTGACGCAGTTCGGCGGATGGGGTCATGCCCGCATCGGGGTTGCCCGCAGCACCGATCTCGTGCACTGGCAGGTGCCTCCGGGCTGAGGGTGTCGCCCGGCGATCAACGAGAGGGCCACGCCGGCGCGTGCGCCGCCGAGAGCAGGGAGCAGGTGCGCGTCGCAGCGAAAGTCTGCTGAGATGTGGCAGACCGATCAGTCGAGGAGAGACGATGACCACGTCCGGCGAGGACATTCCGACCATTGAAGAGCCCGATCCGTTGGATCCCGAGGATGCCGCGGAGATCGCCCCGCTCGACAGCGAGATCGACTTCGACGACGAGCAGGAAGAGGATCAGCTGCCGCTCGACGCGACCGAAGCGGCCGAGGCCGGGGTGCTGCTCGACGACCCTGAAGCCCTGTCCGACGAGGACGAATAGCGCGGCAGGTGGCGCGGGCCGGGGATCGGCCGGCTTCGGTCGGGGGAACTGGATCAACCGATGAAAGTGTGGACCGATGAGGATCGACCCTGAACCTGAAGGCTCCGAATTCGCCCTGCTGGTGCAGTACCTCGACTCTCAGCGTGAGACGGTCCTGGCCAAGACCGAAGGTCTCAATGCGGCCCAGATGGGGTCAAGGAACCCGCCGTCTGCCCTCACGCTGGCCGGTCTCCTCTATCACCTCGCGTTGGTCGAGGAGACCTGGTTGGAAGTGCGGTTCGGCGGGCTCCCAGAGCGCGAGCCATGGGGCGGCGTCGATTGGGAAGCTGATCCCGACTGGGAGTTCCGCACGGCCGAAGGGGTGGATCCCGAGGAGCTGCGAGAGCGCTACCGGGAGGCGTGCGCCCGCAGCCGAGCCGTTGTCTCCGCGGCGTCCGGTCCGGACCAGTTGTCCGTTCGGACGCTCCGGGACGGCCGTCACTTCTCGCTTCGATGGGTCTTGCTCCACCTCATTGAGGAGACCGCCCGCCATGCGGGCCACGCCGACACGCTCCGTGAGGCCATCGACGGGGCGGTCGGTGAGTAGGGGTCGACCGAGCGACGAGGCCTACTCCAGTTCCTTCCACTTCTCCCGACCGAAGAGCCGGCCGAATCGTGCCGTCAGGGACGGACCTTCATCACGGGCGGTGTCGGGATGCAGGACCAGGGACCCTCGGGGCGCCGGGAGGCTGGCGGCCTCCTCGTCGCTCAGAGAGGACCGCACGAGGGTGGTCGTGATGTCAGTGATCTGGTCGCGATCCACGAATCTGCAGCCCGTGCTTGGTCTTTACCGCAATGCCGTCGAACACATCCTCCTCCGGGATCTGCAGGACGTGCTCGACGGTGCCGAACTCCGAGTTGCTCGAACTCAGGACGGGCGTGCCGACGGACAGCGCCATATACGAGACTGGGCGACCTTCATCCACGGGAGACCTCTTTCCGTTTTCCTCGTAAAATCTAGCCAGTGGCGCCGACGCTGCGTCCAGAGAAGAGGAGGCGCTGTCCCGTGGATCAGCCCACCGCTCAGCAGGCACTGCAGAAGCTCGAGCCCCTGGTCGGCGAATGGGTCCTCGAGGCCAGACCCCCTGGAGGAGCGCCTTGGCAGGGCGGCGGTCGATCCACGTTTGCATGGCACCCCTCGGGAGCGCACCTGATCCAACATACGACGATTGAGCTCCCCGAGGCGCCGAACAGCCTTTCCATCATGGGTTGCGATGCGGGCAACGGGACCTACCTGCAGCTGTACTCGGACGATCGCGGCGTGTCCCGCGTGTACGACATGAGCATGGGCGACGACGAGTGGAGGCTCTGGCGGAAAGGTGAGCCTTTCGACCAGCGCTTCATCGCCACCATCAGCCCGGACGGGAACACGATTTCCGGTCGCTGGGAGAAGTCGGAAGACGGGACGACCTTCACGACCGACTTCGAACTGGTGTATCGCAGAGCTCCGAGTGACGGACGAGGTCAACCCCGCGGCAGGCGTCCTCCCGGGCGCGGGGAAGGATTCGGTCGTTCCCGGTGTTGGTCGAGTGGAAGCACAGAAGGGAGATTGGCCATGGCCCGAGCAGTGCGGTTCGATCACTACGGGGGTCGCGACGTCCTCTACATCGCTGACGTGGAGATGCCGGAGCCATCGGCTGGTCAGGTCGTGGTCCAGGTGCGGGCGGCGGGCATCAACCCCGGAGAGGCGGCCATCCGGTCCGGCGCTTTGGCGGAGGTGTTCCCGGCAACGTTCCCGTCGGGCGAAGGGAGTGACCTGGCCGGCATCGTGCGTTCCCTCGGCGACGGGCGTCGACCGAGTTCGCCGTCGGCGACGAGGTGCTCGGCTGGTCCTGGCAGCGCTCGAGTCACGCCGAGTACGTGGCCGTCCCGGTCGACCAGCTGATTCGAAAGCCGCCATCGCTGAGCTGGGAGGTGGCGGGCTCGCTCTATGTCGTCGGGTGTCACCGCCTATGCCGCAGTCCGGGCTGTGGACGTGCACCCCGGCGACACAGTGGCGGTATCGGCGGCTGCGGGCGGCGTGGGCACCGTCGTGGTCCAGCTGCTGGGTCTGAAGGGCGCGTCGGTACTCGGGATCGCGTCCGCGAATAATGCTGACTGGCTGAGGTCGCATGGCGCCACACCGATCTCCTACGGGGAAGGACTGGCCGATCGTCTGAAGGCGGCCGCACCGAACGGCATCGACGCGTTCATCGACCTCTTCGGCCCCGAGTACGTGCAGCTCGCCGTTGACCTCGGCGTCTCCACCCGATCGCATCGAGACGATCGTCTCGCGCGACAAGGCTCAAGAGGTCGGTGCGAAGACCGAGGGAAGCGGCGACGCGTCGACCGCGGCCGTGCTGTCGGAGATGGCGGAACTCGTGGCGTCGGGGCAGATCGAGATCCCGATCGCCGCCACGTACCCACTGGACAAGGTGCGCGACGCGTTCGCCGAGCTCGAGCAACGCCATACTCGTGGCAAGATCGTCCTGATCCCCTGAGGAGGGGACTATGAGGGCTTCCCGGCGGCACCGGATCGGTTGTGAGGTGGCCTTCTCGGCCAAGAGGCCTTCCTCAGAAATCGTGGGAAATGTGGATCGAAGATCTCTGCACCGGTCGAGGTCACTTCTTCGAGCGACCACCAACGCGCACCACGGAACTCGAGCTCGTCGAGAGTCAACGCCATGTCTCGACGTCCCTCGATGACGAACCACAGGCTGACATCGGTATGGCCTCGGTCCAGTCCGATGGTCGTCGTGACCGTGACGAACACGGGGTCGACGGCGCCGCCGGCCAAGGAGGCTTCTATCCCCAACTCCTCGCGGCACTCTCGACGAGCTGTCGCGGCCGGATGTTCGTCGGGTTCGACGTGACCGCCCGGCGGGAGGAACAACCCGGAGTTCACGTGGTCGACGAGCAAGACGGCGTCGTTGTGGCGATCGAGAAGGACGGCATACGACACGAGATGCCGATCCGGGGTGGCCGGCTTTGCTCTTCGAAAGACGTCGTCCGTGGCCTCGAGCCAGCGCAGCGTGTCGGCGATGTGCGCAGACTCAAGGGGATCTAGAGGGGTGAGGTCGGCCACCAGGTCGTGCACTGTCGCGACGGAATCACGCACTGGGTTGAGTCTGCCCCACGGATGTCCTCATCGGGTCGGGAGCGGCCGCCCAACGGTCCAGTGGCGGTGCGGCTCCGCCGGGCAGATACTGAAGAGCTTTGACGAGGGAGGACCATATGGCTGTTCAGCTCAACCACACCATCGTTCCGGCGCTCGACAAGGGTGCCTCTGCTGCCTTTCTGGCCGAGATCCTCGGTCTGGAGCCCCCAACGCCGTTTGGGCCCTTCATGTGCGTCGAGACGGCCAACGGCGTCAGCCTGGACTATGTCGATCACGGTGCCCCCATCGAGTCGGTCCACTACGCCTTCCTCGTCACCGAGGAGGAATTCGACGCCATTTTTGCCAGGATCACCGAGCGAGGGTTGCGGTACTGGGCCGATCCCGGCCACACCCGGGAGAGTGTCATCAACGACCACGGGCGAGGCTTCTACTTCGAAGACCCCGCTGGTCACAACTGGAAGTCCTCACTCGCCCGTACGGGACCTGAACGAGCGGGCGGTCATGAGGTGGGTCCCTGCTCGAACATGATCGAGAGCGCCCCTCCGATCGACGACAAGGCAGCTTCGTCTCCGACCCAGGCGCTCCAACCCAGGTGTGTCGCACCGATGTGGAGCTCGTAGCAGTGCCGACGATGGGCTGCGTCGACCAGCGCCTCGGGTTCCGCGACGGCCCACGGCGCGGCAACGACTCGGCCGAACACGTCCGCCGCGGCAATGCCAGGGTGGCCCACCCGCCCCCAGAAGGAGCACCAGGCAGCATCGAAGAGGAAGTCGCCCAGGACGGAGCATTTCCAAGAGATGACGGCGTTGACACTGGCGGCGTCCTCGGACACCAGGACGTTCCCGTGGAGGAGGTCGCCGTGCAGCGTGTCCCTTCGTTCCGGACAGGCTTCGAGCAGTCCCACGACCCGTTCCCGACAGCGCTCGAAGAGGCCATCGAACTCGTCGTCGCGCGGCGAGGATCGAACGCCACCCGGAGTTTGGGCGATCAGGGTGGTCGACGAAGCCATCCATGAGCCATCGGCGCCACGTCAGTGCCGGGTCGGGTTCCGCTCGACAGCCAGTCGACCGATGCGCCTGGCTCTGTCGGACTGCCGTACAGGCATCCGAGGAGATCGGTGATCATGGGGCCGGCGACGGCAGATTCGTCGGTTCTGACGTCTTCGAGGAACCTGCCGCAGCGTCGGACCGAGACGGCGTAGGCGCCGCCGAACGCATCGCCGATCTCGAGTACGGCCGGGACCGGCAACCCGGGTCTGTCCAGGCGCATCGCCATCCGGTCAGCTTCGAAACCGGAACGCACGCTACCGAAGCGAACCACGAGTTGTCGGCCGCCGGTCTCGTAGGCGTATGCGGCCGACCAAAAGCCGCCGCCGAGTGGTGCCAGGCCATCCACCGGCGATCCGTAGCGATGGGCGAGAAAGGCGCCCACCTGGTCAAGCGAGAGCTCCGGCGCCGCAGGCATGCTCCATGTTGCCCGATCGCAGATACGATCTTCTCCATGACGCCGGAGGAGATGGCCGACCTCGCTCACCTGCGCCGGGCGCGCGACCTCATCGACCGCGAGTACGCGGAGCCGCTCGATGTCCCCGCGATCGCGCGTGCCGCGCTCATGTCGCCCGCGCACTTCTCGCGCGAAATTCCGGGCGGCGTATGGGGAGACGCCCTACTCCTACCTGATGACCCGACGCATGGAGCGCGCCAAGGCCTTCCTGCGTCAGGGGATGTCAGTCACCGACACGTGTGTCGCGGTGGGGTGCACGTCACTCGGATCCTTCAGCTCGCGCTTCACCGAGATCGTCGGTGAGACACCCTCGCAATACCGAGGACGCGACCATCCGCACGGCGACGTCATCCCTTCGTGCGTCAGCATGGTGGTGACGCGGCCGCAGCGCACGCCCGTGCCGGTCTGAGCTGTTCGATCGACCGTGAGCCCGCCATCTTGACGGGGCGTGCCGAGAACCGCATGTGCTCACTCCGCTACTGAGCAGGATCGGAGAAGCATGCCGACGGCCCTGCCTTCGTACAATCGTCGAATGCCAGTCACTGTTGCCGCAATGTTCATCTCGGTCCACGACCCCGAGGCCGCGCTCGGCTTCTATCGCGACGCGCTCGGCTTCGAGGTCCGCAACGACGTCAAGGCGGGCGATTTCCGCTGGGTGACCGTCGGGGCACCCGGGCAGGACCTCGACATCGTCCTGTCCCAGCCGCACGGCGGGCGTTCGCAGACGGAGGGCGATGCCCTCCTGTCGCTCGTGACCCAAGGGTCGTTGCAGGCGGCGATCTTCCGCTCGGACGACCTCGACGCTACTTTCGAGAAGGTGCGGGCGTCGGGCGCCGAGGTACTCCAGGAGCCCGCCTCCCAGCCGTGGGGCGTGCGCGACTGCGCCTTCCGCGACCCTTCGGGCAACCTCGTCCGCATTCAGCAGGCGTAGCAAGAACGATGAAGACGATGACCTGCAAGCAACTGGGCGGACCATGTGAGCACGCACACCACGGGGAGACGGCGGACGAGGTGATCAAAGCGCAGGATCGCCACCTGAATGAGGTGGTCGCCGGCGGCGACGACGCGCACAAGGGGGCCCTGAAGGAGATGAAGGGCAGGTGGAAGCACCCGATCTCGGGAATGGGGTGGTACCGCAAGGCCAAGCGGGACTTCGCCGCGCTGCCCGAAGGCTGATCAGCGCTTCGCCACGAAGCAGCCCGACTCCTTCGTGATCGTCATCTGCCCGCCCTCCTCGGCGAAGCGCGCCGCCACGACTTCCTCGAGCGCCACGCGCTGCGCGGGTGTCGCGTCCTGACCGGCGGGCGAGGACGCAATGAACCCGAGCACGTCGGCGGGGTCGGTGCAGATCATGGTGCTCGGGTGGAGGTGCCAGCTCACCGAACCGAACGCCGTGCTGGAGAATTTCCTCGCCGGTCGACAGACCGAACCGCTTGTCGACGAAGTCGAGGGAAGACCAGCCCAGCGCCGCCCGCGACACCTCCGCGACGGCGTCGAGGTGCTGGGGCCCGTTCGTCGCCGCCAGCAGGACGCCATCGGGCCGCAGCACGCGGGCGAATTCCGCCGCGGCCCGACGGGGGTCAGGGACGTGGTACAGCATGTGGTCCGCCACGACAACGTCGAAGGCATGGTCCTCGAAGGGAAGGTCCTGCGCGTCGCAGGTGCGGGCTCCGGCCAGCTCGACTCCGGGCAGATCGGCCACGGCGGCGGAGGCCACCTCGACCATGCCCGCCGACAGGTCGGTCAGGGTGAGGTGCAGGTGGGGGAGGAGCGGCGCCGCGCTCACCCACAACAGCCCCGTCCCGCAACCGACCTCGAGGACCCGCCCACCCTCTGGCCAGTCGACGCGACCCACGAGCCAATCGAACCAGGGCACGTCCGCCCGCGAGTGCTTGGCGTGCAGCGCAATGCGGGCGTTGAGGTTGCTGGGATCGTGGTACTGGCGTTCCCGCAAGTAGTCCCCGTCGGTGCCCAAGGCCTCCCGGCGCGTCACGACGTCGGCACCGTCTTGATCATCTGCAAGGCCGGCTGGTCCGTCCCCCACAGCTCGGGCATCTCCTCCAGCGGCCGGAAGCCGCAATCGAAATAGAAGGCCCGGGTCGCGGCGTATCCCTCGTCAGCCGAGCGTGGGCTGAGCGTCTTGACCTGCAGGTACGCGATGTCTCGCTGCGCCAGCCAGGCCTCCGCCACCTCGAGCAGCGCCTTCCCGATGCCGGTTCGGTGCAAATCGGGCAGGACGCCCATGACGACGATCTCGGCGGCGTAGGGGGTGTGGAGGAGCAGGGCCAGCAGCCCGCAGTCGCGCCCGTCCGTCGTCGCCACCACAGTCGGCCCGCTCTCGGCCGCCTCGACGTAGGCGGCCACGGAGTCGGGGAACCCGAACCAATGGGGCAAGGCCTCCAGAATATCGGCGCAGACCGCGCCGGAGCCGGTGTCCTGCACCCGGAGCGACAGACCGGCGGGGCGGCTCATCACAGACGGGGGGTCGTTCAGACCGCCCGCTGCACCCCTTCCCAGTAGGGGTCGCGCAGCTTGCGCTTGTAGAGCTTGCCGTTGGGGTCGCGCGGCATCTCTGTCGTGAAGTCGATCGTCTTGGGTGTCTTGAACTTGGCCAGCCTGCCGGCACAGAAGGCCAGGATCTCCTCCGCCAGCGCATCATCGGCCTCGACGCCCTCCGCTGGCTCGATCACGGCCTTCACCTCTTCGCCCCAGTCCTCGTGGGGGATGCCGAAGACGGCGGCGTCGCCGACCTTGGGGTGCGACAGCAGGACGTTCTCGATCTCGGCGGGGTAGATGTTGGCCCCGCCGGAGATGATCATGTCGATTTTGCGGTCGCGCAGGAACAGGTAGCCGTCCTCGTCAATGAGGCCGACGTCGCCCACGGTGAAGAAGGCGCCGATGCGGTTCTTCCGTGTCTTCTCCTTGTCGCCGTGGTATTCGAAGTCGGCCGACTGCATCGCCATGTAGACGGTCCCGATGACGTTCGGTTCGCTGATCCTGTTGCCGTCGTCGTCGAAGACGGCGATCTCGCTGATCGGCCACGGCCTGCCGACCGTGCCCGGCTTCTGGAGCCATTCCTCGGCGCTGACCAGCGTGCCGCCGCCCTCGCTGGCGGCGTAGTACTCGTCGACCGCGTTGCCCCACCAGTCGATCATCTTGTGCTTGACGTCAATGGGGCACGGCGCGGCGGCATGGATCATGTGCCGCAGCGAGGACACGTCGTACTTGTTCCGCACGTCCTCGGGTAGCGCCAACAACCGGTGGAACTGAGTGGGCACCATGTGCGAGGTCGTGACCCGGCGCTCCTCTATGAGCCGCAGCATGTCCTCGGGCGACCACTTGTCCATCAGCACGATTGTGTGCCCCAAATGCAGCGAGGCGCTCCCGAAGCGCAGCACGGCGGTGTGGTACAGCGGTGAGCCGATGATGTGGACGTTGTCGTCCTGCGGCTGGATCCCGAAGAGGAAGAGCAGCCCCGACAGCCCCAGCGCGGCTTGCTCCGGCGTCACGCCGAGCAGCGAGCGGTAGATGCCCTTGGGGTTCCCCGTCGTCCCCGAGGTGTAGTTCATGACGTCGCCGATCGTGCGCCCGTCCGGCAACGTCGTCGGCTGCGCATCACGGACCTCGGCGTACGAGCCGAACCCCGTCACGTCGCCCACGGCCAGGCGGCCCGACGCGTCGACACCAGCCTCGTCCGCCGCCGCGATCGCCACGTCGCCGAAGCGCTCGTGGGCGACGAAGACCTTTGCCGCGGAGTCCTTCAGGATGTAGGCGACCTCGGGCGCCACCAAGTGGTGGTTGATCGGGACCAGATACCAGCCGGCCTGCAGGGCGGCCAGGTAGACCTCCAGCATCTCGGCGCTGTTGGGCAGCAGGGTGGCCACCACGTCCCCGACGCCCAACCCCTGGGCCCGTAGGGCGTGCACCACCTGGTTGGCCCGTCCCAACAGCTCTCCCGACGACACCTCGTCGCCCTCGGGCGTCACCAGGGCCAGGTAGTCGGGGTCTTCCTGGGCCAGCGCCCAGAAGCCGAGGTCACCCATCAGCACTCTCCTTGCAGGCTTGCGGTGCGAGGGCGGCAAATGGCAGCCCCCGCCGTCGGCAGGCTAGAACGTGTTCTAACTTACGGCAATTTGCCTGGACCGGCTCACGCGCCGGCGGGCCGCAGAGATCAGGAGATTCGACCATGGCTGGGTTCCTCGAAGGGAAGGTCGTCGCTGTCACCGGCGGCGGTGGCGGCATCGGGCGTGCCGTCGCACTGGCTGCCGCGGAGGCGGGCGCCAAGGTGCTGGTGGCCGACTTCGGTGTGGGCATGGCGGGCGAGGACCCGAGCAGCGAGGTCGCCGAGGCCGTTGTCGAGGAGATCACCAAAGCGGGCGGCGTGGCCCTCGCCGTGGCGGACGACATCTCGAAAATGGAGTCCGGTGCGCGTCTCGTCGCCACCGCCGTCGAGAAGTGGGGTCGCATCGACGGGGTCGTTGCGGTGGCCGGGATTTTGCGGGAGCGGATGCTCTTCAACATGTCGGAGGACGAGTGGGACGCCGTCATCGCCACCCACTTGAAGGGGCACTTCACCGTCTTCCGGGCAGCGGCGGCGGTCATGCGCAAGCAAGAGGGTGGCGGCGCGCTCATCGGCTTCACGTCCGGCGCCTTCCAGGGCAGCGTGGCGCAGGCGAACTACGCGGCGGCCAAGGGAGGCATCGTCTCGCTCGTCCGATCGGCGGCCGTCGGGCTGCACCGCTACGGCGTGACGGCGAACGCCATCGCGCCCGTCGCGCGCACGCGCATGTCCGCCAACGTGCCCTCCGAGCTGGCCGAGATGGGTGACGCCGAGGACATCGCACCGATGGTCGTCTACCTGCTGAGCGACAGGGCGAAGCACGTGACCGGACAGGTCTACACGGTGGTCGGTTCCAAAATCGCCGTCTGGAACCAGCCCAGCGAGGTCCGTGCGATGTGGGCCGATGGCCGCTGGACGCCCGAGGAGATCGCGGCGCGGCTCGACGACAACATCGGGCAGGAGCGGATGGCGATGATCGACCGCCTGGAGCAGATGCGCCAGGCGGCAGAGTCGGGCGAGAAGCCCAACGCCTGATCCTGAACCGTCAGAGGACCCGGTGCAGTCGGGGCCGGGGCGTCACCGCGCTGTAGATCTCGAGCGAGTTGCCCTCGTGGTGGGCCTGGATGATGGCTGACGCGCCGTCCTGCCCGTCGGCGAAGACCTGGCTCATGCGCTGACCCCACACGACGGCCGACCGCGCGATCTGGCGGTCGGGATGCTCCCACGGCGGGATGCACAGCTCAATCTGGAACATCGGCTCGAAGGTGACCACGTGCGTCGACGCCTCACCGTGTTCGGCGAGCCAGGTCTCTTTCTCCTCCTCGGTCCAGATCTTCTCGGTCATTGTGTTCCACGGCCGAACGCTGGCCATGTCCTCACACCCCCTCTCCCCGCCATATCGGTGTCATCAGGAGAAGGCTTGAGAATGCCCGACCTTTCGCCAGAGTCGGCGAAATGGCGCATCACATGCGTATACGGCGCGTGGCCGCCCCTGGATGTCGCAGGAACGTTGCAACAACGGTGCAGAGCACGGGGAGTTCGCCCCGCCGGATCGGGACCGCCGATTCCTGGGGGCGGATCCAGACCTTGCATCCGCGCTGCGCCCGCGCGCGACCTGGAGTCAGGCCGGCTGCTCCGCGCTCTCCAGCGGTGCCGGTGTGACGACGTCGCTCTGGTGGTGTGTGAGGAGCCACTTCTTCCAACGCCCCCGGGTGCGCAAAAGGATGATCGCCCCTCCGATGACGAGGAGGACGCCGGCCAACTGCACGAGGGCCGAGCCGAGTCGGCCGTCCTCGCCCAACCACAGATGCTCGTCGAGAGCGCGCTCAATGCCCCAGAGAACCATGGCCGTGCCGATGACGATCCCCGATGGATACCCCTGCCGGGGCGTCCTGTTCGGCCAGCGGTCCAGCCGTCGTTCAATGGCGATCAGGATCAGGTAGACCGTGAAGTCCTCGAGCGCCTGGAAGATCGGGACGGGCAGCCGGCGACCCGCCTGGCCCGAGTAGTACATCCCGAACCATTGGTGGGTGGGGTGGCCGCCACCCGCCACCATCAGCTGGGGACCGAGCAGTCGTCCCAGGGCCCAGCAGGCCAGGAGGACGGGAGCGACCAGGTCGAGAGCGCGACCGAGTGGAAGTTCGGGGCAGCGACGGCGCGTCAGGATGATGCCGACCGGCACCGCCAGCAACAGACCGCCGAACGACGAGAGCCCGCCATGCCAGATGGCGAGGACGTCGCCGGGATTCTTGGTGTAGTAGCCGAGGTTGGAGAGCACGTGCATGGCTCGGGCGCCCACGACGGCGGCGAGGATGACCCAGAGGAAGACGGGGACGAACCAATCGGTGGGGTAGCCGTTCTTCCGCAACCGGCGCTCGAAATAGACGAAGCCGAACCAGAAGGTGAGCGCGAGGCCGAGGCCGTAGGTGTGGACCTGGAGGGGGCCGATGTGGAAGACGACGGGGATTGGTTTCATGGCTCGGCTCGAGCCAGATTAGGACGGGCCGGGGAGCGGGTGGGTGCCGGGCTGAGGCCCCCGGCAGGCGGGGCCGGACGAAAGCGGAAAGACGGACGTCCGAACAGAAGCAGAGAAACGGGACGCTGCTCGGAGGCGGAAGGCGAGGAACGAGCCGGCTACGGCCGGCCGGCGCCCACGAAGTCGCCACCGAGTCGGAGGCCAGTGACCCAGACCACCGCACCCGTGTACGGCGCTTCGATCATGGAACCCCCGCCGGCGTACATCGCCACGTGTTGGGAGCCGCCGGGACCGTAGAAGAGCAGGTCACCTGGCTGCAGGTCGCTGACGGGAACGGGCGTCGAGTCGGCCATCTGGGCCCCCGAATAGTGGGGGAGGCTGACACCCGCCTGGCCCCATGACCAGGCCGTCAGTCCGGAGCAGTCGAAGCCCGGGCTGGCCGAGCCCTTGGGGGATTCGGCGCCCCACACGTAGGGAACGCCCTCCTGGCTCTCGGCTGCCTGCAGGGCGCCAGCGCCACCGGCCGCGGTGGGCGGGGCCGCAGCCTGACTGAGACCGGCTGCGACGGCGGGAGCACTTCCTCCCGAAGAGGGCGCCGGAGCAGCTGCCGCGGCCGCGGCTGCTGCCGCGGCAGCGGCTGCCTGCTTCTGCTTCGCTGCCTGGGCCGCCGCAGCGGCCTCTGCCTGCTGCTGCTGCTGCACCAACGTGGCGATCTGCCCCTGCTCCTGAGCAAGCGCACCCTTCTGCGACTGAATGGCCTGCGCGTTTTGCGCCACCGCGCTCTGCTCTGCGGTCACCTGCGCCTGGGCTTGCGACTGCTCGCCCTGCAGCTGGGACTCCTGCGCGCTCAGCGATTGCTCGGCCGTGTGCAGGTTGTCGACGGCAAGGGAGATGTCGCCCTCGGCGATCTTGTTGTACTCGGTGGTCGCGCCGAGCGTCTGCTCGTTGCCCGTGAAGATCGGGTTCTGGGCGGACGCTGTCCCGTCGGAGATGTAGTTGGCCACGGCCGCCTTCGACAGGGTGGCCTTGTTCTTGGCCACCGCCTGTTCGTCGGCCGCCACATTGGCCTTGGTCGTCGCGATGCTCGAGTTGATCTGCGACAACTGGTACTGCGCCTGGTCGTACTGCTGGCTCAGCGCCGACATCTGATTCTGAGCCTGGGTCAGCTGTGCCTCGATGGCTGCGGCCTTCGCCTTGGCATCCGAGATGGCATCACCGGCGACGGGACGCGCCGCCATGAACACAGTGCTTGTCAACACTGAGACAACGGTCAACGCGGGGATCCCGACCCGCCGGAGCACACGAGCACTCCTGGGAGACCGCGGCGCGGAGTGGTGGTGAACCCGCTCTACGTCAGTCACGATGGGCCTCATTCTTATCGGATGCCCTCGTCCGATTCAAACACCCTGGGCCGGACACGCCTGTGTGCGGTAGTACTGAGGGTGCGAATCGGCAGGTCATCGCCGATAATGAGGAAATTCGAACTTTTTGTGAACTGTCTGGAGAGTACGAAACCGGTTCGAGCGAACTACGGTCGCACGCATGGGTGAATTGATCGAATTCGCGAGCAACGGGTCGACGGCTGGAGGCTATCTGGCTACTCCGGGGAGCGGTGGCGGCCCGGGAGTGATCGTGATCCAGGAGTGGTGGGGCCTTGTCGACCACATCGAGGACGTCTGTGACCGCTTCGCCGCGGCCGGTTTCGTGGCGCTGGCGCCGGACCTCTACCACGGGAAGAAGATCAAAGCAGGTGAGCCCGACGAAGCGGGCAAGGCGATGATGGCGATGCAGTTGGAACAGGCGGCTCGTGACATGAGCGGAGCCGTCGACGAAGTCTTGCGACGGGGCACCGGCGACAAGGTGGGCGTCATCGGGTTCTGCATGGGCGGCGGTCTCGCGCTCGTCCTTGCCACACAGCGCCCGGACGCGGTGGCGGCGGTCGTCCCTTGTTACGGGATCATCCCCTGGCCTGACGCGCAGCCCGACTACGCGGACATGTCGGCGGCCGTCTTGGGCCACTACGCCGAGAAGGACGACTTCTTCACGCCCGAAGCGGCCAATGCATTGGCGGACCAGCTGCGCGACCTTGGCAAGTCCGTCGAGATCATCATCTATCCCGACACCGACCACGCGTTCTTCAACGACACCCGGGCGGAGGTGTACGACGCCGACGCCGCACGCGCGTTGTGGGCGAGCACGTTGGAGTTCTTCACCGCGCACTTGCGTTGACCTGCGCGCTCTGCCCAGGACTCCCTCCGGGGCACGGTGACGTGGAGTTCACCCGTCGCTTGGCGCCGAACACGCTCGTGCCGGCGAGTTCCGCTCGACCCGGTCGCGAAGGACGACGACATCGCGGTCCAGCCGGTGTGACACACCGGCCGAGCAGGCTCACGGACCCTGTTTGTTACCATCGGGTCATGTCCGCACGCTCCCGTGACCTGCCCCGGCGCTCATGCCTCTCCACCCCCGGCTCCAATGAGAAGTTCCTGGCCAAGGCCCCGACCGTTCCGGCCGACATGACCTTCCTCGACCTCGAGGATGCCGTGGCGCCGCTCGAGAAGGAGAGCGCCCGGCCCAAGGTCGTCGACGCCATCAAGAACCTCCCCTGGGACGAGCGTGTGCTGTGTGTGCGGGTCAACGCCTGGGACACCGAGTGGACGTACGGCGACGTGATCGAGGTCGTGGGCAACGCCGGCGAGCGTCTTGACGAGATCATGTTGCCCAAGGTGCAGTCCGCGGCCGAGGTCGTCGCATTGGACCTCCTCCTGACTCAGGTCGAGAAGAACTCGGGGTTGCCCGTCGGACACATCGGGATAGAGGCGCAGATTGAGACGGCGCGCGGGCTCATCAATGTCGACGACATCTGCGCGGCGTCACCCCGGCTCGAGACGATCATCTTCGGGCCGGCAGACTTCGCGGCCAGCATCGAGATGCCTGTGCTCACGGGTGGGATCGATATCCCCGAGTACCCCGGCGACCATTTCAACTACGTCTTCAGTCGCATCCTCATGGCCGGTCGGGCCAACGGCCTCCAGGTGATCGACGGCCCGTTCCTCAAGGTGCGGGAGCTCGACGCACTGCGTGAGTACTCCATGCGCGCCCGGATGCTCGGCTACGACGGCAAATGGGCTCTCACGCCTGATCAGGCGACGACGCTCAACGAGGTCTTCTCACCGACGCAGGAGCAGTTCGACCATGCCTTCGACCTCCTGGACGCCTACCGCAAGGCCACCGAAGAGGACCGCAAGGGTGCGGTGATGTTCGGTGACGAAATGATCGACGAGGCGAGCCGGAAGATGGCGATCAAGTTCGTCACCAGGGGCGAGCGGGCCGGGCTGACGCGCAGCCCGGGATAGTGACCGGCGCCGGAGATCCCGGCGCCGTATCCGCCCAGGGATGTCGAATCTCATCTGCACGTTGCGACGAGAACAAGGACTGGCTTCCTCATCTCACCGATCGTCCACTGCTCATCTGACCCGGGCACGTGGACGAGGTGCCTTGATTTCATTCACGAGTCGAGGCGGGGATGAAGCCGACGTGGAATCAGCGACGGACAGGTCGAGCCCTTCGGACACAAGGCGGTTGATCCCGTCCAAAGACGGCGGAACTCGAAAGCGCTGCCGCGTAATCACACGTGTATCGACCTGACCGGAGGCTGGGTTGCCGAGAGGTTTGGTGATGCCGCTCCTCGCGTACCGGGCTGCCCGCGCCGGCTGCTGTGGGAGTTCCCGAGGACAGGTCTGCCGCGAGGCAGGGCAAACGAATCCGCCGCTCGTCATCGGCGAAGGTCGCCGAACACGACGTGCTATTCGGAGTCCGTGGGACGTCCGAGCCGCGCTCGGGAGTTGCCTGCAATTCGTTCAGGATGTGAAAGCACCGTCGCGGTACTGTTGGCCTCCATGCCTGAGCCTTTCTTTTTCGATCCCGAGGCGCTGAATGTCGTTGCGGACCGCGAGCGTGAGTCCTACGCCGTCGCGAAGCCTTTTCCGCACGTCGTTCTCGACGGCCTGTTGCCGGATGCAGTTCTGGACGACGTCGTGCGAGAGGCTCCGACAGCCGACGAGCGCGCGAAGTGGGTCGAGGTGAACGACGCCAACTCCGTCAAGAGGGGCCTTCGCGACGATTGGTCGATGGGGTCAACGACCCGGCTGCTTCTCGCTCAGTTCAACTCGGCGGTGTTTCTCAACTTCCTCGAGCGACTCACCGGCATGTCGGGACTGATCGCCGACCCCCACTTCTTTGGCGGAGGGATCCACACCATTGAGACGGGCGGTTACTTGCGTATCCACGCCGACTTCAACCAACACCCTCGGCTCAACCTCCTGCGTCGGATCAATGCTCTGCTCTACCTAAATCGTGACTGGGAGGACAGCTGGGGCGGCCAGCTCGAACTGTGGGACCGGACTCTGTCGAGTCGCGAGGCGGTGATTGCCCCGGTCTTCAACCGGCTGGTGATCTTCTCCATCAGCGACACTGCCTACCATGGTCATCCCAACCCGCTCGAGACGCCGCCCGGAATTGTCAGACGATCCCTCGCGCTCTACTACTACTCGACCGCGGCGGAAATCGAGCCTCACAGCACGCTGTGGCAACCCGGAGTGGGGGAGTCGGTACCGCGTCCTGGTGACCCTCCGGCTCGGGTCCCTGCGGCCGGGGACTCGCCTGCCGCGAACCGGTCGGACGCCGCGCACTCGAGGAAGCAGGTTCTTCGTGACTGGGTCCCACCCGTGGTGTGGCGTGCCGGACACCGGGTCAAAACGTCGCTCGAGAGGTAAGTCCGCAGAACTCAACTCATCAGTCGACGCGCAATGACCTTCAGTGCGAGCGTCTCGTCGGCACCCTCGAAGATGGACAGCACCCGGGCGTCGACAAAGTAGCGACTTACCGGGAATTCCTCCGCGTAACCCATACCACCGTGGATCTGCATGGCCTCGCGGGTCACCCATTCGGCGGCGCGGCAGACGTAGGCCTTGACCATGGACGCCTCGAGTGTCCCGTCACCGCGAGCCATGAGCCGCGCCACGTGGTACGAGCTCTGTCTCGTCGCCTGAATGATGACGGCCATGCGACCGAGCTTGGCCTGGGTCAGTTGGTACTCGCCGATCGGTGATCCGAACACCTTGCGTTCGGCCGCGTAGGCGACAGCCGCCTCGTATGCGGCTTGCATGACCCCGAGTGCCCGCGCCGCCGTCTGCAGCCGGCCGTTCTCGAAGCCCTGCATCTGGAGGTAGAAGCCCTTGCCCAGACCCTCGGTGCCGCCGACCAGGTTGGCTTCGGGCACGAACCAGTTCTCGAACGCCAGCTCGTAGGAGTGCATGCCCCGGTAGCCGATTGTGTCGATGGGTCGTCCCTCCAGTCGGCCCGGGTCCGGGGCGCCTGGGCCCTCCGGTCCGACCTCTTGCATGAACACGAAGCCGTGGCCGTCGCCCCGTGGCTTTTCGACGATGAACATGGAGATACCGCGGTGGGCGAGGGAGCGGTCGGGGTCGGTGCGTGCCAACAGCATGAGCACGTCGGCCCGGGCGGCGAAGGTGCACCACGTCTTGACGCCGTTGATCACCCACCCGCCGTCGACCGGTGTGGCGGCCGTGACGATGCCGGCCACGTCGGACCCGAAGTCGGGCTCGGTCACGGCAACTGCGGCCAGGACCTCGGCCGAGGCCAACTTCGGCAACCACTGCTTTTTCTGCTCCTCGGTCCCGCCGTAGACGAGGGCGCGGGTCAGGATCTCGGGCCGCGTGATGAGGGACCCACCAACCCCCAAGGAGCCCCAGCTCAGCTCCTCGGTGGCCACGACCATGCCCATGTAGTCGCTCTCTCCGCCCGACGCGAAGCCGTCGTAGTCCTCGGGGACGGAAAGCCCGAAGCCCCCGAGCTCGGCCAG
This sequence comes from uncultured Acidimicrobiaceae bacterium, assembly GCA_963850185.1. GTDB lineage: Bacteria > Actinomycetota > Acidimicrobiia > Acidimicrobiales > RAAP-2 > Bog-473. Next base: position 11,194 of record CAWKKE010000005.1, on the reverse strand, counting down.
GCCCTCGATCACCTCCTCGGGGATGTCCAGATTCTCGCGGTGCACATGCTCTGCGTGGGGGCGGACCTTCTCCTCGGCAAAGCGGTGGAATGTCTCGCGCACCAGTTCGAAGTCCTCGCCCAGATGGCGCGGGCCTTCCGTGGTGGCCAGTTCCGCCAGCACCGCCGGATCGCGCTGTTCGCGCAGGAAGGATGCGGCCGGTTCGTCCCAGCCGGACTCGACACCCCACAGCGCTTCCCGGCCGGCCACGCGGCCGAGCAGGTCGGCCACGACGTCGGCGACGAACGCCGTGGCAATGCGGGCCTCGACCTCTCCCAGCGCGCCGTACTGCAGCGTGGCCCGCGCCGTGGCCACTGCGGCAGCGGCATGTGCGACGTCGTACGCCACGACCTGGTTGCCGTCGATCCCGCCACGCGCACGCACCGCCTCGCAGGCTCGGTCCACCAAGCGTTGGGCCAGCTCAACCGCGTCAGCGGCGCCGGCGAGGTCCGGTGCAGGAGGCGTCGTCACGTGCAGCGACCCTAATGGCTCTGCAAAGCGCCTACTTTCGGCCCCGAATGTGCAGTCAGGCTCGGCGACCGATGACCGTCACCAGCGGAGGAAGCACGACAGGATCGTCGCCGGGATCGACGCCCGTGAGCGACTCGAGGTAGCGGGTGACGGGACCGGGGCCGACGCCGGCGGGCGCCTCGGCCCAGGCGTCAATCACCTCGAGCCCGGCGTTGCGCACGAGCCCGGGCAACAGCGCGCCGATGTCGGGGTGGCGCGCGCCGGGCATGGACAGGGGTGACCCCGCGATGCGGCCGGCCGACGTGATGGGCTCCTGCGCCACGACCCAGCCGCCGGGGCGAACCGCGGCGGCCATCTTGCGTACCACCGCCTCCGGTTCGAGCACGTGCAGCAGGAGGAAGCGGCAGAACGCGAGGTCGACCTCCTCGGGCAGGGCCAGATCCTCGCCGGCCTGGGTCAGCGCGATCACCTGCGCATGCGCGGCCGCGGCGTGCGCCACCTCGTCGCGTGCCGCCGGATCGCTGTCGACGGCGTAGACCCTCCCGTCACGGCCGACCATCTCGGCCAAGGCTACCGAGACATCGCCCCCGCCGGCGCCTACGTCAACAGTGCGCCAACCGGGGCCGAGGCCCAAGCGTGCGAGGGCTGTGGCCAGCGGGCGCCTGTAGACGTCGTCCCGGAGCCCGATCATCTCTCCCGTATCTTCCCTGCCGACCGGTTCCACCATGCCACGGCACTCTACGGCGCGGGCGGGCCAGGCTCCGGCTCCACGAAGGGTCTTCCCTTCGGCACTTCCGGCCGCCCTATCGGCGACCGGTAACCTCCCTATTCGTGAAAGTAACGATGTTGCTGTGTGATGCGGCCCAGGTGTCCGACGGCAAGCTGTTCATTCTGGGCGGCGGGTGGAGCATGACCGGGCCTGACCCCGTGCCTTCCGCGGTGGCGCTCAAAATCGATGTCGATTGGCACGAGGCGGAGACCTCGCATCACTGGGAACTCTTCCTGGAGGATGCCGACGGCCAGCCCGTGCTGATGGAGACGGCAGAGGGGACCCAGCCGGTCGAGGTGCGCGGGGAGTTCACCGTGAGCCAGCCGCTGGGGATCCCTGAAGGCTCGCCGATCGACGTGGCGCTCGCCGTCAACCTGGGGCCGCTCCCGTTGGCCCCCGGTACGCGCTTCGCCTGGCGCTTGATGATTGACGGCGAGGCCCTCCCCGGGGCCTCACTCGGATTCACCACGCGGCCTCGTCCCCAGCCGGCAGGCGAGTGACTGTCTACGACCGGCCGTTCGGCCGCTCCCTCGAGGATTTCGTTCCCGGCGACATCTACCGGCACTGGCCCGGCAAGACCATCACCGAGTACGACGACCATCTCTTCTGCATGATGACGATGAACCACCACCCGCTGCACACCAACGCGTGGTTCGCGGAGCACGAGACCGTGCAGGGCAAGAACGTCGTGGTGGGCAACCTCGTCTACTCCCTCGCCCTCGGCATGAGCGTGCCCGACGTCAGCGGTTCGTGCATCGCCAATCTCGAAGTCGAGTCGCTGCTGCATCGTTCGCCGACCTTCCACGGCGACACCATCTACGCCGAGACGCGGGTCCTCGACGCCACGCCGTCGAAGTCGAAGGACGACCGGGGCATCGTGACCGTCGAGACCAAGGCGTTCAACCAGCGGGGTGAGGAGGTCTGCTACTTCCGCCGCAAGCTGATGGTCTGGAAGACGGCGGCCGCGCCGGCGCGACGATTCCCGTACGGCGACGACGTCTGGGACTGAGGCCTCGCTGCTCAGGGCCGACCGGATCCGGCGCTTCCGTCGCCGGCTGCTCGACTGGGGAGCGGACCACCGCCGCGACCTGCCGTGGCGGCGCACGCGCGACCCCTGGTCGATTCTGGTTTCCGAGGTCATGTTGCAGCAGACCCAGGTCGACCGTGTCATCCCGCACTACGAGCGCTTCCTTGCCGCCTTTCCCACGCCAACGGCCTGTGCGGCGGCGGGGCCGGCCGCCGTGGTACGCCTGTGGTCGGGGTTGGGCTACAACAGGCGCGCGTTGCACCTGCATCGGGCGTCGGTCGCCGTCGTGGCCGACCATGACGGCATGGTGCCCAAAGGGGACGGTGCGTTGCGGGCCCTGCCGGGCGTCGGGACGTACACGGCACGGGCGGTGCGCAGCCTCGCCTTCGGGGACGACGTGGCCGCCGTGGACACCAACGGCGTACGCGTCCTCGCTCGCGGTGTCGCGGGCACTCCACTGACCCTGGGCGAGGCGATGGCCCTGGGGGACCAACTCGTGCCTGCCGGCGGGTCATGGGAGTTCAACCAGGCCATGTTCGACCTTGGTGCCACCGTGTGCACTGCGGCACGCCCCGACTGCGTCCGATGCCCGCTGCGCCGTCAGTGCACCTGGCGCCGCGAGGGTGTCGGGACCGACGTGGCGGACCCGTGGCGGCTGAGTCCGGCGGCCCGACCACAGAGCACATTCGCGGGGTCGGACCGCCAGGGAAGAGGCCGCCTGCTCGACGCGCTGCGCCGTGGCGACGTGCGGCGCCACGGCCTCGCCGCGGCCTGTGGCTGGCCCGAGGACCCGGCGCGGGCCGACCGGGTGGCCGGCGCCGTGGTGGCCGAGGGCTTCGCCGCATGGTCACGCGGGAAGGATCCCGTCCTCCGGCTGCGATAGCGGCAGAAGGGCGGCGCAGCGATGGTCGCTACGCCGTGAGGAAACGGACGATGCGCCGGTTCACGACGTCGGGCTGCTCCACGTGCAGGAAGTGGCCGGTGTCGTCGATGATCGCGACCTCTGAACCATCGGCCAGGAAGTCGAGCGGTGACCCGATGGAGGACAACAGCATGCAATTGTCGTCCCGGCCGTGGAGATACAGCGTCGGCTTGGGGGTCGGCATCAGTGCCGACGCTTGCTCGTCGGCCAGTTCGGGCGCCTGCTGGGCGGGGTCCCACATGGCGCGGTAGTACCCGATGGCAGCGACAATGTGCTCGGGGTCGCCGATCGACTCCTTGACGCGAGCCGCGTCCCACGTGCCGTCGTAGCCGGGAGACCAATCGCGCCAGAGGTGATCGATGAAGGTGTAGTCGTCCAGGGGGAGGGCGATCTCCGCTGTCGGGGACAGGAAGAAGAACATGTACCAGCTCTTCTGCAGCTGCGCGTAGGTGAAGAGTGACATGCCGATGGACGCCGTCGGGGGGACGGCCGCGGTCACGGCCCGGTGCCAGCGGCCGGGTTGGTGGGCGACGGCGCCGTAGGTGGCCAGAGCGCCCCAGTCGTGGCCGATGATGACGGCGTCGGCGCCACCCCCGAGGACCTCGTGCAGTGCATTGGCGTCCTGCACCAGAGCTCCGACCTGATAGCGCCCGTCGACCGGAATGGCGGTCGGGGCGTAGCCCCGCTGGAACGGCGCAACGGCCCGGAAGCCCGCCGCAGCCAACTCGGGCAGCAGGTAGCGCCACGTGTGTGCCGTGTCGGGGAAGCCGTGCAGGCACAGGGCGAGCGGCCCGTCCTCGGGCCCGTCGGTCAGGCAGGCGAATTCCAGCCCGTTCGCGGTGACGGTCCGTTGTTCTGTCGGCATAGGCGCAGAACGTACTGTGCCGGCGCAGGGTAACGTCGAGTGGGTGAACGTCACGTTCTACGGCGTGCGGGGGTCGTGCCCGTGCTCGGGGGATCGCTACCGGCGGTACGGGGGGAACACCTCGTGCCTCGTCATCGACATCGAGGGCGACGAGCCGCTCATTGTCGATTTGGGCACCGGCCTGCGGTCGTACGGCGACGTCCTGCAGCGCGAGGTGCGGGCGCTGGGGACGCCCATGCACGCCACGGCCCTGCTCACCCACCTGCACTTCGACCACATTCTGGGGATCCCGTTCTTCAGCCCGCTGCACGACCCCGGCGCGCGACTCACCGTGTACGGGCCGGCCCAGCCCAAGGGCTCCCTCAAGGACGCGCTCCACGCTGCAGTGCAGCCCCCGGTGTTCCCCATCCACATGGAGCAGTTCCGTGGCGAGCTCATCACCATCGACGTCGGGTCCGAGGACTTCTCCATCGGGACTGCGAAAATCATGGCCCGGCCGATTCCGCACGCCGGCGAGACGCTCGGCTTCCGCATTGAGGCCGAGGGCCGGTCCGTCGCCTACATGTCCGATCACCAGGCGCCCCTCGACCGGCGTGCGATTCCCGAGGCCGTGCTCGAGTTGTGTCAGGGCGTGGACCTCTTGATCCATGACGGCCAGTACACCGACGACGAATTCTCGGCCAAGGCCGACTGGGGCCATTCCACCGCCGCGTACGCCGTGCACGTCGCGGCGGAGGCTGAAGCGAAGCGACTTCTCCTCTCGCACCACGATCCATCGCACACCGACCGCGAGCTCGACCGCATTCTGAACCAGGCCCGTCGGCTCCCCGAGGCCAAGCTCGTGGACGACGTGTCCTCTGCGCACGAGTCCCAGTCGATCGACCTCGGCAAGGCGTAAACATGTCGGGCCTCGACCAGGCCCGGTTCCGCGAGGTGCTCGGGCACTTCGCCACCGGGGTCACCATCGTCACTGCGCTGGAGGATGGCGTACCCGTCGGGTTTTCATGCCAGTCCTTCGCCGCACTCTCGCTCGACCCGCCCATGGTGATCCTGTGCCCTGCCCGCAGCTCGACGAGCTGGCCCCGGATCGCCAAGGCGGGCGCGTTCTGCGTGAACATACTCGGGGAACACCAAGAGGCACTCTGCCGCTCCTTCGCCATCTCCGGCGGCGACAAGTTCGAAGGCGTCGGCTGGTCGCACGGCATCACGGGGTCGCCGGTCATCGACCATTCGTTGGCGGTCGTCGAGTGCCGCCTGGGCGACATCTTCGACGGGGGCGACCACGAGCTGGTCACGGGCCACGTGGTGGCAATGGAGATCGGCGAGGGGAGCCCGTTGCTCTTCTACCGCGGCGGCTTCGGTCGCTACGACTCCTGATACCGTTCGCGCCATGCCAGAGCTGATCCCCTCCAAGGTCATCGATGATGTCGTGCTGGTCCGCCCGGACGTGCACGGCGACGAGCGCGGCCGCTTCGTCGAGACCTACCGGCGCAGCTGGTTCCCCGATCGACCCGAGATGATTCAGGGAAACCGCTCGGAGAAGCAGGCGGGCGCCGTCGTCGGCCTGCACTTCCACTTGCACCAGGCCGACTACTGGTACGCGCTGCGCGGTCGTGTCCGCGTCGTCCTTCACGACCTGCGCGTCGGCTCCCGCACGGACGGGGCCACCGAGGTGATTGAGCTCGACGGCGATGTCGACCAGGGCGTGTACATCCCACCGGGGGTGGCCCACGGTTTTTCGTCCCTCACGGACATCCTGCTCACCTATCTCGTCGACAACTACTACGACGACTCGGATGAGCACGGATTGGCGTGGGACGACCCAGCCGTCGGGGCTGACTGGGGTGTCACCGATCCGATCCTCTCCACAGCGCGATCAGAGCAACCCCGGGCGCGACGACATCCCCGACGACATCCGTCCCCGCCTGACCAGCTGACCTCCCGCGGGCGGCTTCCGCCGTCCCGCCCGAGGCCGCGATGGGTCTCGGTCTGGGCTTCCTCGAACGCTCGGGAGGGCTCACCGCAGTCTTGGTTTTGCGGGACCGTGGTCGCGGTATAACAGCCCCCCCTGATCCTGTTGAATAGAGGGCAGTGCTGATCGGGGGACTTGTCGCGGTCGTCGTCGTGCTCGGCGTCATCGCGGCCGTCCTCATGGCCCGGCGCACCCATGACGACGAGCACTCCGTCGAGCACTATCACCGCCAGCTGCACACGCTCGAGGAGATCCGGGGGCACCCGAACGGCGACGGCCCGAGCCGTCAGGACGGTGAAGTGGGCGCATTCCCGGCTTCCGCGTTCAGGGTCTCGGGATCATCGACGGTGCGCCTGACCGAGTCCGACAAGGCCCCGATTCCCCCCGTCCCGCCTCCGCCGGTGGCGAATCCCTCCGAACCGCTGGCATTTGACGACGCCAGCCTCGAGCCGGTTCCGGCGACCTTCATGACCGGGAACGAGGACCGGGTCATCCACTCCATCAACCACCGGCCCCGGCGCCTGGGCGGCCCTGCCGCCGCGGTCGCGGCCGTCCTGGTCCTGGTTGCCGTGCTCATTCTCACGGGGCTGCACTCGGACAACGCGAAGCACCACGGCAAGGCGGCCACCAGCGCCACGTCCACGCCCACCACCAATCCGGCGAACACGCATCATCACCATGCGGCGTCGACCACCACCACGACCACCATGGCACCGCCCCCGGTGTCGGCGGCGACGGCCGCGACGGCCCACACGGCCACGTACACCGTGGCCGAGGCCGACTACGCCCTCACAGTCGGCGCCACCTCGGGTGAGTGCTGGGTGGACGTCACCAGCACGGCGACGGGTGGCGTGCTCTTCACGGCGACCTTGCAGCCGGGCCAGTCCCATGCCGTCGCCACGACCGGACCGGTCACAGTGATCGCCGGCGCCCCGGCAGTGTTCACGGCCACGGTGAACGGTGCACCGGTGACCCTGCCCCCGGGCAACCAGGCGCCGTTCACGCTGCATTTCCAGACGACCGGGTCAACCACCACCCCGGGCTAGCGGCCGGCGGCCGCCGGTCAGTCGGCTGCGGCCGGCCCCAGGACGTCGAGGAGGAACGCGTAGACCAGGGCCTCCTCCTTCCAGGCGTCGTAGCGACCCGACGGACCGCCGTGGCCGGCGCCCAGTTCGGTCTTGAGGAGCACCTTGGTCGACGGCGACCCCGCCCGCAGCTTGGCCACCCATTTGGCCGGCTCCCAGTAGGCCACCCTCGGATCGTTGAGGCCCGCCGTGACGAAGAGGTCCGGGTAGGTCCGCGGCGAGCCATCGGCGTTCTTTCCCGTCACGTTGTCGTAGGGCGAATAGGACAGCATGCGGAGGTACGCCGACTCGTCTGCCAGGGGGTTCCCCCATTCCTCCCATTCGCCGACGGTGAGGGGCAGCTCGTCGTCGAGCATGGTTGTCACGCAGTCGACGAAGGGCACCTCCGCCACGAGCGCACGGAAGAGCTCAGGCGCTTCGTTGGCCACAGCCCCGATGAGCAGGCCGCCGGCCGAGCCACCGCGTGCGGCCAGATGCCCGGGGCGGGCGATCCCGGCATGGAGCAGATGGCGGCCGCAGGCGATGAAGTCCGAGAAGGTGTTGGACTTGTGCTCCATGCGTCCGTCCTCGTACCAGGCCCGGCCCATCTCCCCGCCGCCGCGCACGTGGGCGATGGCGAAGACGATGCCGCGGTCGTAGAGAGAGACACGGTGCGGCGAGAAGGACGGGTCGATGCTCATTTCGTACGCGCCATAGCCGTAGAGGAGGCACGGGGCGGGGAGCTCGAGATCCTTCCGATGGACGACCGAGAGCGGAACGCGCGTCCCGTCGGGGGCGACGGCCCATTCCCGGTAGGTGGTGTAGCGGTCCGGGTCGAAGTCGCCCAGCACGGGCTCCTGTTTGAGCAACGTCTCCTGGCGCTCGTCCAGCGTGACCTGAAGCACGCTCGAGGGCGTCACCAGCGACGTGCGGCCGATGCGCAGCGCCGGGGCGTCGGGCTCGGGGTTGGCCCCGAGCCAGGTCGATGAGGGGCTCTCCATCGAGGGGACGACCCAGCTCGACTGGAGCAGGTCGGCCGCGAAGGGGTCGTCGTGGTCGGGGAGGGGGAGGACGCGCACCCGGGGCTGCGCCTCGCCGCGCTCGCTCAGGACGAGGGCGCGGCTGAAGGCGTCGACGTCCTCAATGCGGGTCCCCGGCCGGTGCGGGATCACCTCGCGCCAGGCGGTCGCCGCACCTGCCGCTCCCAGCGCGTCGTCGGGAGCGGCCAAGACCCGGAAGTCCTGGGCCTCCTCGTTGGTGAGGACGATGAACCAGCCGGTGCCGCCGGCGGCGGGCGTGAGGTGGTCGACGGCGTACTCCACTCCCTCGCGGCGGCGCAGGACGACCCGGGGCCCGGCCAGCGGGTCGGAGGAAGGTATGGCGTGCCATTCGCTGGTATTGGTGCTGTGCAGGCCGATGAGGACGAAGGCTGTATCGCGGGTGGAGCCCGTCCCGAGGGAGAAGCGCCGGTCGAGCTCCTCGAAGACGAGCACGTCGCCGGACGGGTCGCTGCCCAGACGGTGGCGCCAGAGCTGAAAGGGCCGCTGCGCCTCGTCCATGCGGACATAGAAGACGTAGTCGGCTGCCGCGGACCAGGCCAGGCCGTACCCTGTCTCGGGCACCGACTCGGAAGCACCGGCGACGCCCGCGTCGAGCGGACGGAACTGCAGTTCGTACTTCTCGTTGCCGAGGTGATCGGTCGAGAAGGCCAGCCAATGGTGGTCGTGGCTGACTGCAGCACTGCCGACGGCGAAGTAGTCCGTGCCCTCGGCGAGCACGTTCTCGTCGAGCAGGATCTGCTCCTCCTCGCCCGGCTCACCGGCCGGCGGCAGCTCCTGGAGGCCACGGGCCGGGCGCCGGCAGTGGATGCCGTAGTCCTTCCCCTCCTCGGTGCGCGAGTAGTACCACCACGGACCCCGTCTGGTGGGCACCGACATGTCGGTCTCTTTGATCCTGGCCTTCATCTCCTCGAACAGGCCACGGCGGAGCCCGGCGAGGCGGGCCGTCTCCTCGTCCGTGTAGGCGTTTTCGGCCTCGAGGTAGGCCAGGACCTCGGGGTCCTCGCGCTCGCGGAGCCAGAACCAGGGGTCTTCGCGGTCGTCGCCGTGGGCCGTAATGACGTGGGGGCGCCGGGGTGCGCTGGGTGGGTTGGCCATAGGATTGAGAGCCTGCCACGGCTGGCCACACGCCGGTGAGTCTCGAGGACGTTTCGGCTGGCCCGGGTAGTTGTTACTATCTCCATAGGGGAAATTCCCCCTTTTCCTCCGACATCAGGAGCGGCATGGCCACCACGGATCTCGACCTCGGGCGGTATCAGCTCGGGTGGAGCGACGCCGAGGACTACGTCTTCAAGCCCAAGAAGGGCCTGAACGAGTCGATTGTGCGCGAGATGTCGGAGATGAAGAACGAGCCCGAGTGGATGCGGGACTTCCGGCTCCGCGCCCTCAAGCATTTCGAGCGCAAGCCGATGGCGCCCTGGTTCGCCGAGCAGATGCCGAACCTCGACTTCGACGACATCTTCTATTACATCAAGCCCACCGGGGGGCAGGTGGACAAGTGGGAAGACCTGCCTGACGCCATCAAGAACACCTACGAGAAGCTGGGCATCCCCGAGGCAGAGCGCAAGTACCTCTCCGGCGTCACCGCGCAGTACGAGTCCGAGGTCGTGTTCCACCGCAACCGCGAGGACCTCGAGGAGCAGGGCGTCTTCTTCTGCGACATGGACACGGCTGTGCGCGAGTACCCCGACCTCGTGCGGAAGTGGTTCGGCAAAATCATCCCGCCGAACGACAACAAGTTCGCCGCATTGAACTCGGCCGTCTGGTCGGGTGGCTCCTTCATCTACGTCCCGCCGGGCGTGAAGGTGGAGATGCCGCTGCAGGCCTATTTCCGGATCAACGCCGAGAACATGGGCCAGTTCGAACGCACCTTGATCATCGCCGACGAGGGCTCCCAGGTGCACTACATCGAGGGCTGCTCGGCGCCCGTGTACTCGACAGACTCGCTGCACTCTGCCGTCGTGGAGCTCGTCGCCCTGCCGGGGTCTCGCATCACCTACACGACCATTCAGAACTGGTCGACCAACGTCTACAACCTGGTCACGAAGCGGGCCCGGGCCGAGGCCGAGGCCCACGTCGAGTGGATCGACGGGAACATCGGGTCACGCCTGACCATGAAGTACCCGTCGGTGTACCTGATGGGGCCGAAGGCGAGCGGCGAGGTTCTCTCTGTCGCATACGCCGGTGCGGGCCAGCACCAGGACGCCGGCGCCAAGATGTACCACATCGCCCCCGAGACGACCTCGACCATCGTGTCCAAGTCCATCTCCAAGGACGGGGGCATCACCACCTACCGGGGCAAGGTGCACGTGGACCCGGCGGCATACGGAGCCAAGTCCTTCGTGCGTTGCGATGCGCTTTTGCTCGACGACGAATCGGTCTCCGAGACCAAGCCCTACATGGAGGTCGGCGAGCGCAGTCCGCGCATCGGCCACGAGGCGACCGTGTCGAAGGTCGGCGACGACCAGCTCTTTTATCTGATGAGCCGAGGACTCTCCGAGCAGCAGGCGATGGGCATGATCGTCAACGGCTTCATTGAGCCGGTCACCCGCACGCTGCCGATGGAATACGCGGTCGAGTGGAGCCGCCTCATAGAACTGCAGATGGAAGGCTCGGTCGGCTGACGCTCAGCGGCCGCAACCCCGCCTGCAGCGTGGCACCATAGAGCGGTGCCGATGCGCGAGGAATGCACGCACTTCCAGAGCCGGACCTACGCGTCGGGCAAGGTCGCGCGGTTTTGCGTGCTCGACCTGGCTCCCGAGGCCCCCTGGCGTTGTCCAGAACTGCCCCTCGTACCACCGCCGGATGGCCGACGTGGGCTGGGTGCACGGGAGCCTGGTGGAGCCGGCGATCGAGGACGAGCCGGGAGGGGGCGGCGATGATGTCGCCGCGCTGCTCGGTTCGGCCGAGGACATCGTGAACGAGGTGGCTCCCGACATCCTCGAGTCGGTGCGTGCGGAGGATGCCCGCCGAGAACGCTCCTGCAACCGCTGGTGGCGCCGCAAGC
>CAWKKE010000004.1:0-29143 GCA_963850185.1 uncultured Acidimicrobiaceae bacterium | reverse complement strand
CGCCTTGCTTGCCACGTACGTCTCTTTCTCCCTGCGCCCGTCGGATTTTCCTGGGCGCATGCCAACGCTCCGCCCGGGAGACCCGAGCGGAGCGCTCGATTGGTTCGGCGCGAGGTCCCGATCAAGCCGGCTCTCACGCACGTCTGTTGTTGTCGGCAGCACCGGGGGTGCCGCTCTTTTCGCCTCTGAACTGCCTAATTGAGCAGCCCGCGACGTTACACCATTGGCCACCCCCCCTGCCAGGCGTCCGGCGGGGAAGCGGGGTGGCCGGCCGTCAGGCCGTCTGGATCTTGATCTCGATGTCCACGCCGGCGGGGAGGTCGAGTCGCTGGAGCGAGTCGACCGTCTTTGGCGTGTGTTCGACGATGTCGACCAGGCGCTTGTGCACCCGCATCTCGAAGTGCTCGCGGGAGTCCTTGTACTTGTGCGGCGACCGGATCACCGTGTAGCGGTGCTTGTCGGTCGGCAGCGGGACCGGCCCGAGCACCTTGGCCTGCGTCCGGAGGACCGTCTGCACGATCTTCTCGGTCGACTGGTCGAGGATCTCGTGGTCGTAGGCCTTGAGCCTGATGCGGATCTTCTGCTTCGGGCCGTCGGCCATGATTACTTGAGGATCTCGTCGACCACGCCGGAGGCGACCGTGCGGCCACCCTCGCGGATGGCGAAGCGCAGGCCCTTGTCCATGGCGATGGGCTTGCCCAGCTCGACCGTCATCTTCGTGTTGTCGCCCGGCATGACCATCTCGGTGCCCTCGGGCAAGGTGATGGTGCCCGTCACGTCCGTGGTGCGGAAGTAGAACTGCGGGCGGTAGTTGGTGAAGAACGGCTTGTGACGGCCGCCCTCCTCCTTGTTCAGCACGTAGACCTCGGCGGTGAACTGTGTGTGCGGGGTGATGGAGCCCGGCTTGCACAGCACCTGGCCGCGCTCGACCTCCTCCTTCTTGGTGCCCCGCAGGAGGGCGCCGATGTTGTCGCCGGCACGACCCTCGTCGAGGAGCTTGCGGAACATCTCGACGCCGGTCACCGTGGTCTTCTGGGTGTCCATGAGGCCGACGATCTCGACTTCCTCGCCCACCTTGACGATGCCCTGCTCCACCTTGCCGGTCACGACGGTGCCACGACCGGTGATGGACATGACGTCCTCGACCGGCATCAGGAAGGGCTTGTCGACGTCACGCTCGGGCTCGGGGATGTACTCGTCCACGGCGTCCATGAGCTCGACGATCTTCTCGCTCCACTCGGCGTCGCCCTCGAGGGCCTTCAGCGCGCTGACCCGCACGATCGGCGTGTCGTCGCCGGGGAAGTCGTAGGCGGTCAGCAGCTCGCGCACTTCCAGCTCGACCAGCTCGAGCAGCTCCTCGTCGTCCACCATGTCGGCCTTGTTGAGGGCGACCACGATGTACGGCACGCCGACCTGGCGGGCCAGGAGCACGTGCTCCCGGGTCTGGGGCATGGGGCCGTCGGCGGCGGAGACCACCAGGATGGCGCCGTCGATCTGGGCGGCACCGGTGATCATGTTCTTGATGTAGTCGGCGTGGCCCGGCATGTCGACGTGCGCGTAGTGGCGCTTCTCGGTCTCGTACTCCACGTGGGCGATCGTGATGGTGATGCCGCGCTGCTTCTCTTCGGGTGCGGCGTCGATCTTGTCGAACGACGTGAACGACGTGTTCGGGTTCTTCTCCGAGAGCACCTTCGTGATGGCGGCCGTCAGTGTCGTCTTGCCATGGTCGATGTGACCCATGGTCCCGACGTTTACGTGTGGCTTCGTGCGCTCGAACTTCTGCTTGGCCATCGCCTGGCTACTCCCTACTCCTTGTCATGGCCACGGTGGCCCTGACGCTGTCTCTTCCTACGATCTTGTGGTTTTGGTTTTTGCTGTGTGCTGCGATCTGCGATTCTGCGGTCCGTCCGGTCCGGTCGGGTCGCACCCCGGGGACGGATCGGGGCTACTCCCCCTGCGCCCGGGCGATGATCTCCTTGGAAATCGACTCCGGAACCTGGTTGTACGAATGGAACTGCATCGTGTACGTGGCGCGACCCTGGGTGCGCGAACGCAGGTCAGTAGAGTAGCCGAACATGTCGGCGAGCGGAACAAGCGCCTTGACGACGTGGCTCGTCCCCTGCTGATCCATGCCCTCCATCCGGCCGCGCCGGGAGGAGAGGTCTCCGGTCACCGCGCCCAGGAAGTCGTCGGGCACCGTCACCGTCACCTCCATGACCGGCTCCAGCAGCACCGGGCTGGCCGCCCGGATCGCCTTCTTCACGGCCATTGAGCCGGCGATCTTGAACGCCATTTCCGAGGAGTCCACGTCGTGGTACGAGCCGTAGGTCAGGGTCACACGCACGTCGACGGTCGGGTACCCGGCCAGGATGCCCGAGGTGAGGGCCTCCTGAATGCCGGCATCGACCGAGGGGATGTACTCCTTGGGGATGACGCCGCCGCTGATCTTGTCGAGGAACTCGTAGCCGCCTCCCGGGCCCGTGGGCTCGAGGCTGATGACCACGTGGCCGTACTGGCCGCGGCCACCGGTCTGGCGGACGTACTTCTCCTCGATCTTCTCGACCGGCTTGCGGATCGTCTCGCGGTAGGCCACCTGGGGCTTGCCCACGTTGGCGTCCACGCTGAACTCGCGCAGCATGCGGTCGACCAGCACCTCGAGGTGCAGCTCGCCCATGCCGCTGATGACCGTCTGGCCCGTCTCCTCGTCGGAGCGGACGCGGAAGGTGGGGTCCTCCTCGCTCAGCGAGTAGAGGGCCCGGGACAGCTTGTCCTGGTCGGCCTTCGTCTTGGGCTCCACGGCGACGTGGATCACGGGCTCGGGGAACTCGAGCGCCTCGAGCACGATGGGGTGGCGGGGGTCGCTCAGGGTGTCACCGGTCGTGGTGTTCTTCAGGCCCACGATCGCCATGATGTCGCCGGCGAAGATGGCGTCCTTGTCCTCGCGGTGGTTGGCGTGCATCTGGAGGATCCGCCCGACCCGCTCCTTCTTGTCCTTCGTCGAGTTGGTGATCGAGTCACCCTTCTGCAGCGTGCCCGAGTACACCCGGACGTAGGTCAGCTTGCCGACGAAGGGGTCGGTCATGATCTTGAAGGCCAGGGCCGAGAACGCGTCGCTGTCGTCGGCCTTGCGCTCCTCGATGTCCTCGGGGTGGTTCGGCCGGTTGCCCTGGGTCGGGGGGAGGTCGAGCGGGCTGGGTAGGAAGTCGACGACGGCGTCGAGCATGGGCTGCACGCCCTTGTTCTTGAAGGCCGACCCGCACAGGACCGGCACGACGGCGGCGGCCAGGGTCGCGGTGCGCAGGGCGCGGCGCAGGTCGACGGCCGTGATGGGCTCCTCGGCCAGATACTTCTCCATGATGGTGTCGTCGAAGTTGGAGACGACGTCGATGAGCTGGTGGCGGGCGTCCTCGGCCTCGGCGGCCAGGTTCTCCGGGATGTCGAGGGTCTCCCACTCCTCGCCCATGTCCGAGGACCAGACGAGGGCCTTCTGCTCGAGGAGGTCGACGATGCCCTTGAACTCGGACTCGGCGCCGATGGGCAGCTGAATGACGGCCGGCAGGGCGTCGAGGCGGTCCTTGATCATTTCGACCGTCCGCTCGAAGTCGGCGCCGATGCGGTCCATTTTGTTGACGAAGCAGATGCGCGGCACGTTGTACTTGTTGGCCTGGCGCCACACCGTCTCGGTCTGGGGCTCCACGCCCGCCACGGCGTCGAAGACGGCGACGGCGCCGTCGAGGACGCGAAGGGAGCGCTCCACCTCGACGGTGAAGTCGACGTGGCCCGGAGTGTCGATGATGTTGATCCAGTTGTCGCGCCACGAGCAGGTGGTGGCGGCCGAGGTGATGGTGATGCCGCGCTCCTGCTCCTGGACCATCCAGTCCATGGTGGCGGCGCCTTCGTGCACCTCACCGATCTTGTAGTTGCGCCCCGTGTAATAGAGGATGCGCTCGGTCGTGGTGGTCTTGCCCGCGTCGATGTGGGCCATGATCCCGATGTTGCGGGTCTTGGCCAGCGGGAAGTCGCGTGTGGGGAGAGCTTCAGCCATGGTGCAGTGATTTCTTCGTGATCGTGTTCGTGGGTGTGATGTGGGGGCGGGGGGTGGGCCGGTCCACTACCAGCGGTAGTGGGCGAAGGCGCGGTTGGACTCGGCCATCTTGTGCATGTCCTCGCGCCGCTTCACCGAGGCCCCGATGTTGTTGGAGGCGTCGAGGATCTCGTTGGCCAGGCGCTCGGCCATCGTCTTCTCGCGGCGCTGGCGTGAGTACGTGGTCAGCCACCGGATGGCCAGCGTGGTGGCGCGACGGGGGCGCACCTCGACGGGCACCTGGTACGTGGCACCACCCACACGCCGGGACTTCACCTCGACCTCGGGCCGGGTGTTCTCCACGGCGCGCTTGAGCGCGGCCACCGGGTCCCCGCCCGACTTCTCCTGCACCTGCTCGAGCGCGTTGTAGACGATGCGCTCGGCCAGTGTGCGCTTGCCCCTGGAGAGGATCTTGTTGACGAACTGGGTGACAAGGACGGAGCGGTAGACGGGGTCCGGAGCGAGCTCGCGGCGGGTGGCGGGTCCGTTACGGGGCATGCCTAAGACTCCTTCTTGGCGCCGTAGCGACTGCGGGCCTGGCTGCGCTCGCGCACGCCCGAGGTGTCGAGCGCTCCGCGCACGACCTTGTAGCGGACGCCAGGCAGGTCCTTCACCCGGCCCCCCCGGACGAGGACGATGGAGTGCTCCTGGAGGTTGTGACCCACCCCGGGGATGTAGGCCGTGATCTCGACGCCCGAGGACAGGCGCACACGGGCCACCTTGCGCAGGGCCGAGTTCGGCTTCTTGGGGGTGGTGGTGTAGACGCGGGTGCAGACCCCCCGCCGCTGGGGCGCGCCCTTCAAGGCTGGGGTCTTGGTCTTGGTCACCTTGGCCTGCCGTCCCTTGCGGACGAGCTGGGCGATTGTGGGCACGCGCTCCCTCTCGATAATCAGAATGTGAATCCCACGGGCGGTCCGGTTCGTGGCGCTGGCGCGCCACCCGAAGCTGCACATGGCAGGGTTTCAATGATAGCGGCTGCCTGGGGTTCCGACAATCGCGCGCCGCCGCCCCAACGGCGGTGATCCGCCATCCCGGCTCGAGCCGCTCCGGTACGTGTTCAGTCTACCGGCGCGCTCCTCAATTTCGACCGGTTCGCCGACTGTCCCGTTGGCGGTGCCCGGAAGGGGCCCGGCCGGATGGGCCTCCGCGGTCGCCCATGCTGATGCGTGGCGGCTTGGTGACTTCGTCCGAAGGCCCTCGACCCCGGCTCTCGGGCGTCCTGGCGCCCGGCGCCCGGCGCCCGGCGTGTTCTCCCTGGTCACACAAGGTTTCTCGCGTCCTGGGCCGCGCAGCGACCGCCTCTCCGGAGGCCGGGGTTCGCGATTTCGGGCGGTACCCCCGGAGCGTTAGCCTCACCTCCATGGAACACTCCATGGCCGATCGCCTGGCCGACCTGGCCGAACGCAAGAACGAAGCCCTCAATGCCGGCAGCCCGAGAGCAGTCGAGCGGCACCACGCGAAAGGGAAGCTGACCGCCCGGGAGCGGATCGACTATCTGCTCGACGAGGGGTCCTTCCAGGAGCTCGACATGCTGGCCCGGCACCGGGCCCACGGCATGGGACTCGAGGAGAACCGGCCCTACACCGATGGCGTGATCACCGGGTTCGGCACCATCGACGGCCGGCGGGTGTGCATCTTCAGCCAGGACTTCACGGTCTTCGGGGGCGCCCTGGGCGAGGTCTTCGCCGAGAAGATCCACAAGGTCATGGACCTGGCCGCCTCGACCGGGGTCCCGATGATCGGGCTCAACGACGGCGCCGGGGCCCGCATTCAGGAGGGCGTCGTCTCGCTGCACTCCTACGGCGGCATCTTCCACCGCAACGTGACGGCGTCGGGCGTGATCCCCCAGATCAGCGTGATCCTGGGCCCATGCGCCGGCGGCGCGGTCTACTCGCCCGCCATGACCGACTTCATCTTCATGGTGCAGGGTACCTCGCACATGTTCATCACGGGCCCCGACGTGGTGAAGACGGTCACCGGCGAGGACGTCACCCTCGAGGAGCTCGGCGGCGCCATGAGCCACGCCACCAAGTCGGGCGTCGCCACGTTCGTCTCTCCCGACGAGAAGGCCTGCCTCGACGACGTGCGCCACCTGCTCTCCTTCCTGCCCTCCAACAACCTGGAGGAGCCGCCGATCGAGCTGAGCGGGGACGAGCCCGACCGTCAAGTGACCGAGCTGATCGACTTCCTGCCGACGTCGCCCAACCAGCCCTACGACATGAAGCGCATCATCTCGGCGGTCGTCGACGACGGCGAGTACATGGAGGTGCACCGCCACTGGGCCATGTCGATCACGTGCGGCTTCGGTCGCATGAACGGCCGCGTCGTCGGCATTGTGGGCAACCAGCCGGCCGTGCTGGCCGGCGTGCTCGACATCGACTCGTCGGAGAAGGCGTCGCGCTTCGTGCGCACGTGCGACGCGTTCAACATCCCGCTGCTGACGTTCGTGGACGTTCCCGGCTTCATGCCCGGTACCGACCAGGAGTACGGGGGCATCATCCGTCACGGCGCCAAGCTCCTGTACGCCTACTGCGAAGCGACAGTGCCCCGCATTCAGATCATCACGCGCAAGGCCTACGGCGGCGCCTACGTCGTCATGAACTCCAAGTCGATCGGTGCCGACCTCGCCTTCGCCTGGCCCTCGGCCGAGCTGGCCGTCATGGGCCCCAACGGCGCGGTGGAGATCGTCTACCGGCGGGAGCTGGCCGAGGCGGCCGACCCGGCGCGGCGGCGGGCCGAGCTCATTGACGAGTACACCGAGCGCTACGCCAACCCGTACATCGCGGCCGAGCGCGGCTACATCGACGACGTGATCTCCCCCGCCGACACGCGCGCCGTCATCAACCGCAGCCTCGACATCCTGTCCTCCAAGCGCGAGGAGCTGCCGCGGCGCAAGCACGGGAACGTGCCGCTGTGACCCAGCACGGGCACGTCGACGAGGACCAGCTGACGTTGCGCCCCCGCCCCCTTCCCGACCCGGCCGTGCTGGCCGCCATCGCGGCAGCCGTGCAATTGGCCTGGCCCCGGCCCGCGCCGGACGACGAGTACGACCCGGTGCACGAGCAGTGGCGCTTCAGCGGCCGCTGGTGGACCAAGCCCGTGCCGCTGCGTCGCGACCGGCCCTGGGCACGCCGCTGACCGTCTACGTCGACGACTGGCGCCAACGGGCCACGGTGCGCGACCGCACCGACCGCTGGTCGCACTTGCTGGCGGACGATCCCGACGAGCTGCATGCCATGGCCGCCGCCCTCGGGATCCCCCGCAGAGGTTTTCAGCACCACCGGCGCTCGTCGGCGCTGAACCACTACGACGTCCCCGAAGCCCTCCGGGTCCAGGCCATTGCGCTCGGTGCCGTGCCGGTGACGTGGCGCGAGATGGCCCGCCTCACTCGGGCGTGGCGGCGCGCTGGCGCTCGGCCAGCGACACCAGGTCCTCCATGATGCGGTCGAAGGAATAGTCCTTCGGCGTGTAGACCGACGCCACGCCCTTCCCGATGAGCAGCTCGGCGTCCTCGGGCGGGATGATGCCGCCCACCACCACCACCGCCGTGCTGCCGGCGGCCCGCAGCCGGTCGAGGACGTCGGGCACCAGCTCCATGTGCGAGCCCGAGAGGATCGAAAGCCCGACGATGTCGACGTCCTCGTCGAGGGCGGCCGCCACGATCTGGGCCGGGGTGAGCCTGATGCCCTGGTAGATCACCTCGAAACCGGCATCACGTGCCGCCACGGCGATCTGCTCGGCCCCGTTGGAGTGCCCGTCGAGTCCCGGCTTGGCCACCAGCAGGCGCGGTGGGCCTCCGGTGCGATCGGCCAGCGCCTTGGTGCGCAGCAAGACGGGCGCCAGGTCGTTGCCGCGATGGCCCACCCCTCCGCTGACACCGGTCGGCGCCCGGAACTCGCCGAAGACCTCGCGCAACGCGCCGGCCCATTCCCCCGTGGTGCCTCCGGCGTGCGCCAGCGCGATCGTCGCCTCCATGATGTTGCCGCCCGGCCCGTCGTCGTTGGCGACCCGGCGCAGCTCGTCGAGGGCGGCGCGCACCGCCGCCGCGTCGCGGCCCGCCCGCCAGCGTTCCACCTCGTCGATCTGCTCGGCCTCGACGCGATGGTCGACCCGGAGGACGTTGTCGAACTCGCCGTCGCCGAGGAGGGGCGAGGGCGCAGTCTCGGTGAAGCAATTGACGCCGACCACCAACTGCGAGCCCGACTCGATGCGTTGGACCCGCTCGGCCTGGCTGCGCACGAGCCGGCGCTTCAGCTCGTCGATCGCCTCGAAGGCCCCGCCGAGCTGCTCGACGTCGGCCAGCTCCGCCGTGGCAGCCTCGGTCAGTTCGGCCGTCTTGGCCTCGATCACCACCGATCCCTCGAAGATGTCGTCGTACTCGAGCAGGTCGGACTCGAAGGCGAGCACCTGTTGCATCCGTAAGGACCACTGCTGGTCCCACGGCCGCGGCAAACCGAGCGCCTCGTTCCAGGCGGGCAGCTGCAGAGCGCGGGCGCGCGCGTCCTTGGACAGGGTGACCCCGAGCGTCTCCAGGACGATGCGCTGCACGTTGTTCTCAGGCTGCTGCTCGGTCAGCCCAAGGGAGTTCACCTGGACGCCGTAACGAAATCGGCTGAGCTTGGGATCCTCGACGCCGTAGCGCTCACGGCAGATGCGGTCCCAGAGCAGGTTGAAGGCCCGCATCTTGCAGGTCTCCTCGACGAAGCGGACGCCGGCGTTCACGAAGAAGCTGATGCGACCGACCACGGCGGGCAGCTCGGACTCGTCGATCTTGCCCGACACGCGCACGCCGTCGAGCACGCCGATGGCGGTCGCCAGCGTGTAGGCGATCTCCTGCACCGGCGTCGCACCCGCCTCCTGCAGGTGGTAGCTGCAGACGTTGATGGGATTCCACTTCGGCGCGTGGCGCACGGTGTAGGCGATGGTGTCCACCGTCAGTCGCAAGCTGGGTCCCGGCGGAAAGATGTAGGTCCCGCGGCTCAGATACTCCTTGACGATGTCGTTCTGCGTCGTGCCCGACAGCAGCGCAGGGTCGACCCCCCGGTCCTGCGCATGGCCCACGTAGAGCGCCAGCAACCACGCCGCCGTCGCATTGATCGTCATGGACGTGTTCATGTTCTCGACGGGGATGCCCTCGAGGAGCTCCTTCATGTGGCCGAGATGCGCCACGGGGACACCTACCTTGCCGACCTCTCCGGCCGCCTCGGCGGCGTCGGGGTCGTAGCCGGTCTGCGTCGGCAGGTCGAAGGCGATGGAGAGCCCCGTCTGCCCCTTGGCCAGGTTGGTGCGGTAGAGCTCGTTGGAGGCCCGTGCCGTCGAATGGCCCGAGTAGGTGCGCATCACCCACGGCGCGTCACGCTGTGGTTCGGTAGCCATTCATTTCACCTCCAGACGAGTGGGGCGCGACACCATTCTGCCCGGGTTCCCGCACTCCACCGCGCACTAGCGGTTGTAGTCGTAAAAGCCCTTCTTGGTCTTGCGTCCGAGCTGGCCGGAGGTGACGAGGCGCCGCAGCAGCGGGACCGCCGCGTAGTTGGGGTCACGGAACTCCTCGTAGAGCGCGTCCAGAATCGACAGCGAGGTGTCGAGGCCGACGAGGTCGAGCAGGGCGAAGGGGCCCATGGGGAACCCGCAACCGCCCTTCATGGCGGCGTCGATTCCCTCCTTGGTCGCCACGCCCTGCTCGAGAAGGCGCACCGCGTTGTTGAGGTAGGGGAACAGCAGCGCGTTGACGATGAAGCCGGCCTGGTCCTTCACCTCGACCGGGTCCTTGCCGCAGGCACTGGCGAAGGCGATGGCCGCCGCCACGGTGCCGTCGCTGGCCGTGATGGGCCGCACGACCTCGACCAGGGCCATGGCGGGCGCCGGGTTGAAGAAGTGGATCCCGCACACCAGATCGGGGCGGCCGGTCGCCATCGCCATCTCCACCACCGGGAGCGTCGAGGTGTTGGTGGCCAGGATCGTGTCCGGCTTGCAGATGCTGTCGAGCTCGGCGAAGAGGTCCTTCTTCACGCCGAGCTCCTCCACCACCGACTCGATCACCAGATCGACGTCGACGAGCTCGCCGAGATGCGTCGTGGCGCTCACCCGGCCTGAGATCGCCGCCGCCTCCTCCTCGGTGCGCTTGCCCTTCTCCACCTGCTTGGCCAGTGACCGGGCGAGGCCGGCCGTCATGGCATCGGCGCCGGCCGTGCTCCGGCTACGCAAGACGACCTCATGCCCGTTGGCAGCAGCGACCTCCGCGATGCCCGCGCCCATGATGCCCGAACCGACGATTCCCACCCGTGTGATCGACATGGGGAGCGAGTTTACCGGCCGGTAACCACGGACGTCGAGGCGAATGAGGGGGTGCGGGGCATGCAAGAGTGGCGCCATGGACACGTCCGGCACGCTGGCCCTGGTCGGGGGCGATGAATGGACCGACGGCTGCACCTTCGACGCCTCCCTGCTGAAGGCCTCGGGAGGGACCGATGTGGTCGTCCTGCCGACGGCAGCCGCCTACCAGCACCCCGAGCGGGTCGTGCTCCGGGCGGCCGAATGGTTCGAACCGCTGGGCGCACAGGTCGAGGGGCTGATGGTGGTGGACCGGGCCGCGGCGGAGGACCCCGGCATGGCCGCCGTCCTGGCCGGTGCCCGCTTCATCTACCTCTCGGGTGGCTCACCGCTGCACCTGCGCGCCGTGCTCAAGCGGTCCGCCGTGTTCGAAGCACTCCTGCAGGCCTTCGCCGGCGGGGCGGTGCTCGCCGGGGCCGGGGCCGGGGCCATGGTCCTGACCGACCCCATGGCTGACCCCCGTGGCGGCGCGCTGACGCTGGGGCTGGGGCTGGTCGACACGTTCACCGTGGTGCCGCATTTTGGCGACGAGCACGACGACGCCCACGGGCAGAAGCTCGAGCGGACGGTCGCCATGGCGCCGGCTGCGCTGCCCGTGGTGGCCCTCCCGGCCCGCACCGCGCTCGATCAGGGACGGCCAGGGCGCCTGGCGCTCCGAGGGAGCAGGGACGCCGACGGTGTTCGTCGGCGGCTCCCAGACCGAAGGTCTGCGCGCGCTCGAGGGCTGACGCGGAGGGGGACATCTTCGCCTGCTTCTGCGTTGGTCGGTTTGGGCTGAACCGCCCGCTTCTGCGCGCTCGCTCCGGGCGGGCTCGACCGTTCTTCCCCCGATGTCTTCGACAACGCAGACTCGGACTCTTCCTCGAAATGATCTCAGCGGCGCCGACCTGATCAGCGCGGTGGCGGCCGAGTCCAACGAGGAGCTGGCGTCGGCTCTGGCCGAGGACTTCGCCCAGATGAGCGGGGCCCAGGCGAGGTTCTTGGTCCGCCTCGGCGAGTTCGAACGCCGCCAGGCCTTTTGCGAGGACGGGGCGACCTCCCTCGAGTCCTGGGTCACCGAACGTTTCGGGCTCTCGGCGTCGAGTGCCCGGGCCTATGTCCATGTGGCCGAGAAGGCCTGGGACCTGCCCCACCTGCTCGGTGCGCTCTCCTGCGCTGACCTGTCCTTTGACAAGGTGAAGGCACTGGTCGATGTGGCCACGCCCGAGAATGAGCGCGAGTTGTGCGCCCAGGCCAAGGAATGCTCGGTGCGCGAGCTGGCCGAGGTGGCCCGTTCCCGAGCCGAGCTGGCCCAGAGCCGCGGCCCGTCTCCTTGGTCGCACGAGGGTCGCTTCTTGCGCTTCAACGACACCGCTCGCACGCTGTGCGCCCGGTTGGCCCCCGACTCGTACGCCCAGATCAAGGCCAGGATCGATGCGCTGGTCAAAGCGGTCCCCTCCGACGCGGAGACACCGTTGGACCAGCGACGGTGTGACGCCTTGGTGGGGATCGTCGGCTCGCCTGTCCCGGGCTCTGGGGGCTCATCGACGGGGGCCACCACGACCAGCCCCTACGTGGTGGTGGCCCATGTCCCCCTGGGCGCCCTCTTCGAGGACACCGGCGAGGAGAACGTCTTGGCCGGCGAGCTCGAGCACGGGGGCCTGATCGACCGCGCCACGCTGGGGCGTCTCGCCTGTGACGCCACGCTCGTCGTCGCCCTCGACGACGACGTCGGGCACAGCATCTATGAGGGCCGGGCACGACGGTTCCCGAGCGACACCCAGCGCCGAGAGGTCATGCGGCGCGACCGACACTGTCGCTTCCCGGGCTGTGCCAACGTCACCTTCACCAACGTCCACCACATCGTGGCGTGGAAACCCGGGGGAAGGACCGATCTGGACAATCTGGCCCTCCTCTGCGTGTTCCACCACGGCATGGTGCACCGCAAGGGCTGGACCATGACCGGGGACGCCAATGCCCAGCTCAGCTTCGTCGGCCCGAGCGGCCGGGTCATGACCTCGCGCCCCTCGCCACTGTGGACCAGGGTGACGGCCTTGACGGCCTTGACGGCGGGGCGGCGGACGGGGCCGCCGGGCTGAGGCGTTCGGAGAGCTCTAGTCCTTCTCTTCGATGGTGACGCTCTCAATCACGACCTGCTCGGTCGGAGTGCCGGAGCGGCTCCCTACGTTGTTGACCTTCTCGACGACGTCGAGTCCGCTCACGACCTCGCCGAAATGCGAGTACAGCGGAGGAAGGCGCACGCCGTCGGGACCGCTGATGACGAAGAACTGGCTGCCATTGGTGTTGGGCCCGGCGTTGGCCATGGCCAGCGAGCCGACCTGGTAGCGCCCTTCTGACGGCAGTTCGTCGGGGAATCGGTAGCCCGGGCCGCCCGAGCCCGAGCCGGTGGGGTCACCGCCCTGCAGCACGAAGCCCGGGATGATGCGATGGAACACGACGCCGTCGTAATAGTGGTAGCGCGCCAGGAAGACGAAGCTGTTGACGGTCCTGGGGGCGGCGAGCGCGTCGAGGGCGATCACCATCGTGCCGTGCGAGGTGACCATCGTCGCCACGTAGCGCTTGTCCGTGTCGATCAACATCGGCGGCTCTTCGTCGAACTTGCGCTGCTGCGGGCTCGAGCCGTCGGCTTCGGGCGGGGTGGGTGTGGCCATGGTGGTGGTCCTAGCTTTCGTGGATGGTGACAGAGAGGATGCGCTGCGTGACGTCGGGCGGGACGCCTGCGGCTGAGCCCTGTTGGTTGATGGTGTCGACCACGTTCATTCCCGAGGTGACGGACCCGAAGAGGGCATAGGTGTTGGGCAAGGACTCGCCCTGTGACCCGGCGACGATGAAGAACTGACTTCCTCCGGAGTTGGGCTGTCCCGTGTTGGCCATCGCCAGCGATCCGAGGGGGTACTGCGCGGATGGGTTGGACGCCTTGGCCGGGTTCTCGTCCTTGATCGTGTAGCCGGGGCCGCCCTCCCCGGTGCCGGTCGGGTCACCCGTCTGGTCCATGAAACCGGGGATGACCCGGTGGAAGATCACGCAGTGGTAATAGCCCTTGTTGGCCAGGAACACAAAGTTGTTCACCGTGGTCGGCGCCGTCTTGGCGTCGAGCGCGACGTCGAAGGTGCCGGCGGTCGTCACGACAGTCGCCGTATAGGTCTTCGACGTGTCGATCGTCGTCGCCGGGGCCGATGAGTACTTCTGGGTGTTCACGGTCGCCTTGGTGCTGGCCGGGCAGCCCGCCTTGACCGCCACCTCGTTCGCCTGGGCCTGCAGCTTGGCGTCCGCGCCCTTGCCGGCGACGGTCGTGGTCGTCGTGCTCCCCTTGGACTTGGAGGCAGCGGTGTTGTTGCTGTTGTTGTTGCCCGAGACCAGGAAGACGATCCCCACGACGATCCCGACGATGACCACAATGATGATGCCGTTGCGGATCTGCTTCCGGCGCTTCTGGCTCTGAGCCTCAGCGGCCAGTCGCGCCCTCTGGCCGCGCGCTGGCGGGCTCTCTTGTCGCTTGGCACGGCCCGAGACCCTACCCAATCTGGGGAGCGGGTTCGGATCGCCTACGGGGTCCGGGGTCCGGGTCCGGGGGCCGAGGGCCGCCCAGGTGGAACGACCTGCTCCGGGGGCAATCGAGCCTGCGTCCAGTCTGTAGCCTCATCCGGATGTCACTGGTCGTCCAGAAGTTCGGGGGCACCTCGGTCGGCGATGCCGATCGGATTCGTGCCGTGGCCGACCACATCGCCCGGACGCTGCGGCAGGGCACCGACGTGGTAGCCGTGGTCAGCGCCATGGGAAAGACCACCGATGACCTCATCCACCTGGCCAACTCGGTGAGCGCCACCCAGCCACCACGCGAGTACGACATGCTGGTCAGCACCGGCGAGCGCATCTCAATGAGCCTGCTGGTCATGGCCTTGGCCGACCTCGGTGTGGACGCGTCGTCGTTCACGGGTAGCCAGGTCGGCATCATCACCGATGGCGAGCACACCCGGGCCAAGATCCGAGAGGTCAGGGGCGACCGCCTACGCGAGGCGCTGGCCGCCGGGAAGGTGCCCGTGGTGGCAGGGTTCCAGGGCGTTTCCGCCGCCCGCGAGATCACCACCCTCGGTCGCGGTGGGTCCGATGCGACCGCCGTGGCGCTGGCCGCCGTTCTGGACGCGGACGCCTGCGAGATCTACACCGACGTCACCGGGGTGTTCACCGTGGACCCCCGGATCGTGCCCGAGGCGCACCGCATCAACCGGATCTCCTTCGAGGAGATGCTCGAGATGGCGGCCACCGGCGGGCGGGTCCTGATGCTGCGCGCCGTCGAGTTCGCCCGGAACCACAATGTGCCACTGCACGTGCGGAGCAGCTTCACATGGGAGCCCGGCACCTGGGTGGTGGAGGAGGATGCAGATATGGAAGATGCCGTTGTCACCGCTGTGACCCACGACACCTCGGAAGCCAAGGTCACGGTCAGCGGAGTCCCAGACCGTCCAGGCGTGGCAGCGCGTCTCTTCCGGGCCCTGGCGGACAGGTCGATCAACGTCGACATGATCGTGCAGAACACCTCCGCCCACGGGACCACGGACATCTCGTTCACGGTCCCGACCGCCGATCTTGCGGTCGCCGTGCAGACCTCTCAGGTGCACGCCGACGAGTTGGGCGCATCGGGCGTGACGGCCGACGCCCAGGTGGCCCGGGTCTCCCTCGTCGGGGCTGGGATGAAATCCCACCCCGGGATCGCCGCGACCATGTTCGAGACGCTGGCCAACGACGGAATCAACATCGACATGATCTCGACCTCTACCATCCGAACCTCGTGCATCGTGGCCGAGACCGACGTTGAGCGGGCCGTCCGCATTCTGCATTCGGCCTTTGCGTTGGGCTGATGGCCACCAAGGCGAGCAAGAGCCGCACCCTGTGGCTGCTGCGCCATGCCAAGACGGTGACCGATCCGCCCGCCGGCGGAGCTGATTTCGACCGCGTCCTCGCGCCGCGGGGCCGGCGCGACGCCACCGCCCTCGGACACCTCTTCGCCGGGACGGGCGAGGGGCTTGGGCCCGGGCTCAAGGGAGTCCCGCTGCCACAGATCGCGCTCGGTGTCGCCCGCCGCCCGCACGGCGGCCACGGCCCAGCTGGTCCTGGCCGATGTGACCCACCCCCCCGACGTCCGACTCGAGCAGGGCCTCTACACGGCCGACCCTGAGGAGGTACTCGCCTTCGTCCGCGCGCTACCCGACGATGTCAACAGCGCCATGGTCGTGGGCCACAACCCCACGGCGCAGTCGCTCTCACAGGGCCTGCTGTCGACCCGCGACAAGAAGGGCCTCTCGAGCGTGGTGCGACACGGCTTTCCGACGTGCGCGCTCGGTGTCTATGTCTTCGAGGTCGACCGGTGGGTGGACGTCGCGGCAGGAACGGCAAAGCTTGTCGCCGTCACGATCCCGCCTTTCGCGGGAGAGTCCTAGGCCAGCGACCGCAGTATGGCGGCGTCGCCCTGGCCGCCGCCGCCGCACAGGGCCACGGCCGCAGTCGAAGCACCACGGCGGCGCAGCTCGAGCAACGCCGAGAGCGCGACCCGGGTGCCCGACATGCCGACGGGATGGCCGAGCGCTATGGCACCGCCATTGACGTTGACCTTGTCCTCGTCGATACCGAGGTCGTCCACTGAGGCGAGGCCGACCGCAGCGAAGGCCTCGTTGATCTCGAAGAGGTCGATAGCGGCGAGGTCGACGCCGGCCTTGCCGGCCGCCTTGACAATGGCCCTCGAGGGCTGCGTCAGCAGAGAATTGTCCGGCCCGGCCACCATGCCGTAGCCGACGAGCTGGCCGAGCGGCGTGAGGCCGAGCTCCTTGGCCTTGGCGGCGGACATCACGACGACGGCCGCGCCACCGTCGGAGATCTGCGACGCATTGCCGGCGGTAATGGTCCCGTCCTTCGTGAAGGCGGCCTTCAGCGCACCGAGCGACTCGGCCGTGGTGCCTGGCCGTACACCTTCGTCGGTGTCGAAGAGGATCGGGTCGCCCTTGCGCTGGGGCACCTGCACCGGGACGATCTCCTCGGCCAGGCGGCCATCCTTGGCCGCCGCGGCCGCCTTCTCGTGGCTGGCCGCCGCGAACGCGTCCTGCCGGTCGCGAGTGATGCCGACCTTGTCGTTGTGCTGTTCGGTGGAAAGTCCCATGGCGATGTGATCGAAGGAGTCGGTGAGCCCGTCGTACATCATGGAGTCCACCAGGGTGGCGTCGCCGATACGGAAGCCGGCGCGGGCGCCCGGCAGCAGGTGCGGCGCCTGGGTCATCGACTCCATGCCGCCGGCCACCACGATCTCGGCGTCGCCGGCCCGGATCATCTGGTCGGCCAGGTAGATCGTGTTGAGGCCCGAGAGGCACACCTTGTTGATGGTGTTGGCCGGCACCGACATGGGGATGCCGCCTTTGACCGCCGCCTGGCGCGCGGTGATCTGGCCCTGGCCCGCGAGGATCACCTGGCCCATCAGCACGTAGTCGACCTGGTCGGCGGGCACGCCGGCCCGCGAGAGCGCCTCCGCGATGGCGAATCCGCCCAGGTCCATGGCCGAAAAGCCGGCCAGCGCACCTGAGAGCTTTCCGATGGGCGTACGAGCCCCTGCGACGATCACGGCCTCAGCCATGCTGCACCTCCGGTTCCCGCCGGTCTGGTTACCAGTCGGAAACCACATCTTATTGGGCCACTATCGTCGGGTCACATGAGCGAGATCCTGCAGGCCGCCCTGGACGGCGCCAGCCCCGATGAGCTGGCCGCACTCCCATTGCCCGAGTCCTATCGCGCCGCCATCGTCAAGCGGAGCGAGGTCGACATGTTCGAGGGCATGGAGTCCTCCGACAAGGACCCCCGCCGGTCTCTTCACGTCGAGGATGTGGCGCTGCCCGAGCTGGCCCCCGACGAGGCCTACGTGGCGGTGATGGCGTCGTCGATCAACTTCAACACGGTCTGGACGTCGATCTTCGAGCCGCTCCCCACCTTCGGCTTCCTCGATCGCCTCGCCAAGGAGGGGCCGTGGGCGGCCCGCCATGCGCTCGACTACCACGTGGTCGGGTCGGATGCCGCCGGCATCGTGCTGCGGACTGGCTCGGCGGTGCGCAACTGGAAGGTGGGCGACAAGGTCACGGTCCAGTGCAACTACGTCGACGACCAGGACCCGTCGGCCCATGACGACTCCATGCTGGCGGCGAACCAACGCATCTGGGGCTTTGAGTCCAACTTCGGCGGGCTGGCCGACATCGCGGTCGTCAAAGCCAACCAACTCATGCCCAAGCCGGCTCACCTCAGCTGGGAGGAGGCCGCCATCAACGCACTGTGCAACTCCACCGCGTACCGCATGCTCGTCTCACCGAACGGGGCCCGCATGACGCAAGGCGACAAGGTGCTCGTCTGGGGGGCCAGCGGGGGCCTTGGCAGTTACGCCGTGCAGCACGTGCTCAACGGCGGCGGCACGCCCATCGGCGTCGTGTCCTCGCCCGAGAAGGTGAAGCTCCTCAACGATCTCGGGGTCGAGGCAGTGATCGATCGCAAGGCGGCGGGCTACCGCTTCTGGGCGGACGAGTACACCCAGGACGAGTCCGAATGGCGCCGCCTCGGCAAGGACGTCCGCGGGCTCGTGGGAGCCGAACCCGAGATCGTCTTCGAGCACCCGGGGCGCCAGACGATGGGGGCGTCGGTGTTCGCCTGCAAGCGCGGCGGAACCATCGTGACCTGCGCCGCCACCTCGGGCTACATGATCGAGTACGACAACCGCCACCTCTGGATGAAGCTCAAGACGATCAAAGGCTCCCACTTCGCCAACTACCGGGAGGCGTGGGACGCCAACCAGCTCATCGCCGACGGCAAGGTGCTCCCGCCTCTCTCCGCGGTCTACCCGCTGGAGCAGGTGGGCGAGGCGGCATACCAGGTCCACCACAATCTCCACGAGGGCAAGATCGGCGTGCTGTGTCTGGCACCGCTGGAGGGCCTCGGCATCGAGGATCCCGAGCTGCGGGCCAAGGTGGGCGAGGACCGCATCACGTTGTTCCGGAGGCACGGGGCGTGAGCGATTCGCTGCTGACCGAGATCGACCATGTGGCGATCGCGGTGAACGACCTCGAGGCGGCCATCGCCTGGTACGCCGAGGTCTTCGGCGCGACGGTGGACCACCGCGAGCGGGTCGAGTCCGACGGCGTCGAGGAGGCGCTGCTCAAGGTGGCCGACTCCTACGTGCAACTGCTCACCCCGATCAACGACTCCTCCCCTGTCGCCAAGTATCTCGCCAACAAGGGCGAGGGGCTGCACCACATCGGCTACCGGGTCGACGATTGCGGCGTGGCCCTGCAGGCGGTCAAGGACGCCGGCGGCCGGGTGATCGATGAGGCACCGCGGCCAGGGTCGCGGGGCACCACGGTGGCCTTCGTCCACCCCAAGACCTCGTTCGGCACGCTGATCGAGCTGGTTCAGGAGTAGGTCCGGATCGCCCGCCGGCCGGGACGCGCCGGCCGGGTCTCGTCGGCGAGAGTGCTCGGGATCTGCGCTCGGCGCTCCCCGCTCTGGACCTTTACCGGAGCAGGTCCTCCAGCAGTCCGAGCACCAGCGAGATTTGCTCGGGGAGCGACCCCGCATCGGGACCGACCACCAGGTCAGGACGGGCCGGCACCTCGTAGGCGGAGTCGATTCCAGTGAAGCCCGGGAGCTGGCCGGCCCGTGCCCGGGCGTAGAGGCCCTTGGCATCGCGGCGCTCGCACTCCTCCATGGAGGTGTCGACGAAGACCTCAGCGAAGGGGAGCCCGGCTTGCTCGTGCAGCGTGCGGATGAGGCGGCGATCCTCCTCGAAGGGACAGATCAGTGCAATCAGCGCCAGGGACCCGGCCTCGGCGAACATCGCGGCCACCTCGCCGGCCCGGCGCACGTTCTCAGTGCGGTCGTGATCGGAGAAGCCGAGGTCGGCGTTCAGCCCGTGCCGCAGGTTGTCCCCGTCGAGCAGGAAGGCGGGACGTCCAGTCCGTACGAACGCCTCTTCCACTCCGGCGGCCAGCGTCGACTTGCCCGCCCCGGACAGTCCCGTGAAAAGAACCGTCCCGCCCGAAGTGCCGAGTGCGGCGAAACGGTCCAGCCGCGACAGCCGCCCGTCGTGGCGCACGACGTTCGGGCTGGCGTGGGTGGTGGCCAGGACCCGGATGACGCCCGCGCCTACCGTCGCATTGGTGGTCGGGTCGATGATGATGAAGCTGCCCGTGGAGCGGTTCGTCGTGTAGTCGTCGACGAGCAGCGGCTCGGTACAGCGGAACGTCAGGCGCCCCACCTCGTTGAGCTCGAGCTTCGACGCCGTCTCGTCGCGGTGCAGGCCGTTGATGTCGAGGCGGTAGTGCAGGGTCTGTGCCGTGGCCCGCACCGTCCGGGTGCTGTGCTTGAGCAGGTAGAAGCGCCCTTCGGCCAGCGAGGAACGCTCGTCCATCCAGCAGACGGTCGCCTCGATGTCGTGCGACACCGTCGGGCGGTTGTTGGGGCGGCAGAGGATGTCGCCCCGGGACACGGCGATGTCGTCGTCCAGCGTGATGACGACGGACATGGGCGGGAACGCCTCGGCCACCTCGCCGTCCGCCGTCATGATGGAGGCGATGCGCGACGTGGTGCCGGTCGGCGTGACCAGCACGTCGTCGCCGGGCCGCAGGACGCCGCTCGCCACCGTTCCCGCGTAGCCGCGAAAGTCCGGGTTCTCCGGTGTCTGGCTGCGGATGACGTACTGCACCGGAAAGCGGGGGTCGATGAAGTTCTCGTCGCTGCCGATGTAGACCGATTCGAGGTGGCTCAACAGGGGCGAGCCGTCGTACCACCACATGTGCTCGGACCGCTGCACCACGTTGTCGCCAAGCAGCGCAGACATGGGGATGAACGTGATGTCGTGCACGTTCAACCGGGCGGCGAACTCCATGAAGTCGGACTTGATCCGCTCGTAACGCTCCTGGTCCCACTCGATCAGGTCCATCTTGTTGATGCACACCACCATGTGCGGGACACCCAGCATGGACGAGAGGAAGGCATGCCGGCGCGTCTGTTCGATCACGCCCTTGCGGGCGTCGATCAGGATCAGGGCCAGATGCGCGTTCGAGGCCCCCGTGACCATATTGCGCGTGTACTCGGTGTGTCCGGGGGTGTCGGCAATGATGAACTTGCGCTTTGGCGTAGCGAAGTAGCGGTACGCGACGTCGATGGTGATCCCCTGCTCGCGCTCCGCCCGCAGTCCGTCGGTCAGCAGCGCCAGGTCCGTCTCCGTGCCGCCGCGCTGTTCGCTGGTGTGGCGGATCGACTCGAGCTGGTCCTCGAAGATCCCCTTGGCGTCGTAGAGGAGCCGGCCAATGAGGGTGGACTTGCCGTCGTCGACCGAACCGGCCGTGGCGAGGCGCAGGAGCTCGGGCACTAGAAGTACCCCTCCCGCTTGCGGTCCTCCATGCCGGCCTCCGAAATGCGGTCGTCGGCCCGGGTGGCGCCCCGCTCGGTCAGCCGGGTCCCGGCCACTTCGGTGATGACGAGGTCGACGCTCTCGGCCATCGACTCGACGCAACCCGTACAGTCGGCGTCACCCACGGTCCGGAAGCGAACCATCGTCTCGAAGACGGGAACTTCCTCTCCCGGCGCCAGGTGCTCGCTGACGGCCATGAGCATGCCGTCGCGCTCGAAGACCTCTCGCCGATGCGCGTAGTAGATGCCCGGGACGTCGATCCCCTCTTCGCCGATGTAGTTCCAGACGTCGAGCTCGGTCCAGTTCGAGAGCGGGAAGACCCGGATGTGCTCGCCCTTGTTGTGGCGTGCGTTGTAGATGTTCCAGAGCTCGGGGCGCTGGTTCTTGGGATCCCATTGGCCGAACTCGTCGCGGAAGCTGAAGATGCGCTCTTTGGCCCGGGCCTTCTCCTCGTCCCGGCGGGCCCCGCCGAAGACGGCGTCGTGGCGGCCCTCTGCGATGGCCCGCAGCAGTGTCGGCGTCTGCAACCGGTTGCGCGTGGCGCCCGGCGAGTTGTCCTCGACCGTCCGGCCCGCGTCGATGTCGTCCTGCACCCGGGCCACCACGAGGCGAACGCCGAGCTCGGCCGTGTGGCGGTCCCGGAACTCGAGCACCTCTTCGAAGTTGCGCCCGGTGTCCACGTGCAGGACGGGGAAGGGCACCGGCGCCGGCCAGAAGGCCTTGCGCGCCAGGTGCAACATGACGATGGAGTCCTTGCCCCCCGAGAACAGGAGCGTCGGGCGCTCGAACTCGGCGGCCACCTCTCGGAAGATGTGGATGGACTGGGCCTCCAGGGCGCGCAAATGCGACAGGCGGTAGTGACCCGCGCCCGTCCCGGCGCCGGCCACGGGCGCGCCGTCGGGTGAGCCGGCGTCAGCCACCCGCGGTGCCACCAACCAACCTCCCCTTGGTCTTCATCCGAGAACGGAAGAAGTTTAGGCCCCTGCCTCGGCTGCGCCCGCCTCGGGCGCTTCGGCCACGGCTTCGGGCGCTGCCGCCACGCCGCCGTTGCCGGCGGTCTCGCTCACCACGATCGGGTTCCCGAAGGCGTCCTCCGCCGTCGGGGCCGCGCCGAGCCAGCTGGCGTCGATGGAGGAGTCGAAGGGGTCTTCGCTGATCCCCTCGCCCATGTCACGCAGCCAGTTGGCCAGGTCCTCGGTGTCCGACTCGCCGGATCCCGTGGCCCAGAAGGGCATGGCCTCAGCATCGGGCATGTCGAGCCGGATGTCCCGGTAGTGCTCCATGCCCGAACCGGCCGGGATGAGCTTGCCGATGATGATGTTCTCCTTGAGCCCGAAGAGCTGATCGCTGCGGCCTTCGATGGCCGCCTCGGTCAGCACCCTGGTCGTCTCCTGGAAGGAAGCGGCCGAGAGCCAGCTCTCAGTGGCCAGCGAGGCCTTGGTGATGCCCATCAGCTCGGGACGACCCTCGGCCGGGACGTTGCCGTCCTCGACCAGCGTGCGATTGACCTCGGCGTAGATCTGGTTGTCGACGCGCTCGCCCGGCAGGAAGGGCGCATCGCCCGGCTCCGCCACGAGCACGCGCCGCAGCATCTGGCGCACAATCAGCTCGATGTGCTTGTCGTGGATCGACACACCCTGGTCGCGGTACACCTTCTGCACCTCTTCGACGAGGTACTGCTGGGTCTCGCGGATGCCCTTGACCTCGAGCAGCTCCTTGGGGTCCTTGGGGCCCTCGACCAGCGCGTCACCCGCGCCGACCTCCTGGCCGTCGGTGACTTCGAGGTGGGCGCGGGCGGCCACCAGCGTGGTGTCCTCCGTGCCGTCGTCGGCCACGACGGTGATATGGCGGCCGATCTCGTCGTCGTCCACCCGGACCACGCCGGAGTGGTGTGCGAGCACCGCAGCACCCTTGGGCGTGCGGGCCTCGAACAGCTCGACCACGCGCGGCAGGCCGTGCGTGATGTCCTCACCGACGACACCACCGGTGTGGAAGGTCCGCATGGTGAGCTGCGTGCCCGGCTCGCCGATGGACTGG
The DNA here is from genome assembly GCA_963850185.1 of uncultured Acidimicrobiaceae bacterium. Lineage (GTDB taxonomy): Bacteria > Actinomycetota > Acidimicrobiia > Acidimicrobiales > RAAP-2 > Bog-473. The sequence goes on along the minus strand of CAWKKE010000004.1, from coordinate 6,254 downwards.
GCGGCAATGACACCGACCGCCTCGCCGAGCTCGATCATCGAGCCCGTGGCCAACGAAAGGCCGTAGCAGGCTGCGCACACGCCCTGGGGCGACTCACACGTGAGGACCGAGCGGACACGGATGCGGTCGACGGCCTCGTCGTCGCGCAGGGCGGCGATGACGTCGTCGAGGAGCAGCGTGCCGACCGGGTGGACCGTGCCATCCGAGAGGGTGACGTCTTCGGTCAAGAGGCGGCCGAAGGCGCGGGTCTCGAGGTAGTTGCGGTGCCCGGGACCATCGGGGGCCACGCCCTCGATCCAGATGCCCCTGGTCGACCCGCAGTCGTCGATCCGGATGATGAGCTCCTGGGCCACGTCGACCAGTCGACGGGTCAGGTAGCCCGAGTCGGCCGTGCGCAGCGCCGTGTCGGCCAGTCCCTTGCGGGCACCGTGGGTGGAGATGAAGTACTCCAGGACCGACAGGCCCTCACGGAAGGAGGACTTGATCGGCCGGGGGATCATCTCGCCGCGCGGGTTGGACACGAGGCCCTTCATGCCGGCGATCTGACGGATCTGCTGCGAGTTCCCTCGGGCACCGGAATCCACCATCATGTCGAGCGGGTTGAAGGCGATCGTGGCCAGCTGGGCCTCCATGGCCCGTCCCACCTCGGAGTTGGCCGAGGTCCAGATCTCGATCTCCTTCTGGCGCCGCTCGTCGTCGGTGATGATGCCGCGCTTGAACTGCGTCTCGGCCTTCTCGGCCTCCTTCTCGTAGCGGTCGAGGATGGCGACCTTGTCCGGCGGCGTCTGCACGTCGTTGATGGAGATGGTCAGCCCCGACTGGGCGCCGAAGCGGAAGCCGAGCGCCTTGATCCGGTCGAGGCTCGCCGCCACGATGTTCTTGGGGTACGAGGCAGCGAGCTCCTCGACGATGGACCCGATCGGGATGTTCCGCTTGCCCACCACGTCGTTCACGAACGCGAAGCCCTCGGGCAGCGCCTCGTTGAAGAACACGCGGCCCGGCGTCGTCTCGTACGTCAACACGCCGTCGTCGCCGGGCTCGACGCCCGCCGCGGTGAGGCGTGCGTCCAGCACCGAACCCGGGGCGGGACGCAGCGTGATCGGCACCTGCAGCCCGACGTCGCCGGCCTCGAAGGCAGCCTCGATCTCGTAGATGTGGCGGAAGGACCGACCCGCGCCGACGCCCTCCTCGACCCGCAGGGTGAGGTAGTAGGCACCGAAGACCATGTCCTGGGTGGGCACGGTGATCGGGCGCCCCGTCGCCGGAGAGAGGATGTTGTTGGCCGACAGCATCAAGACCCTGGCCTCCGCCTGGGCTTCGGCGGACAACGGGAGGTGGACTGCCATCTGGTCGCCGTCGAAGTCGGCGTTGAAGGCCGTGCAGACGAGCGGGTGGACCTGGATGGCCTTGCCCTCGACCAGCACGGGCTCGAAGGCCTGGATCCCGAGGCGGTGCAACGTCGGGGCGCGGTTCAGCAGCACTGGGTGCTCCCGGATCACGCCCTCCAGCACGTCCCACACCTGGGGCCGGCGTCGCTCGACCATGCGCTTGGCCGACTTGATGTTCTGCGCCAGCTCGGCGTCGACAAGCCGCTTCATCACGAAGGGCTTGAAGAGCTCCAGCGCCATGAGCTTGGGCAGGCCGCACTGGTGCAGCTTGAGGTTCGGGCCGATCACGATGACCGAACGGCCCGAGTAGTCGACGCGCTTACCCAGCAGGTTCTGGCGGAAGCGACCCTGCTTGCCCTTCAACATGTCCGAAAGCGACTTCAACGGACGGTTGCCGGGGCCCGTCACCGGGCGGCCGCGGCGGCCGTTGTCGAACAGGGCGTCGACGGCCTCCTGCAGCATGCGCTTCTCGTTGTTGATGATGATCTCGGGCGCGCCGAGGTCGAGCAGCCTCTTGAGCCGGTTGTTGCGGTTGATGACGCGGCGGTAGAGGTCGTTCAGGTCCGAGGTGGCGAAGCGCCCACCATCGAGCTGCACCATGGGGCGCAGGTCAGGCGGGATCACCGGCACGGCCTCGAGGATCATGGCGCGGGGGTCGTTTATGCGCCGGCCGTGGTCGTCGCGCCGGTTGAACGCGGTGACGATCTTCAGGCGCTTGATGGTCTTCTGGCGCCGCTGGGCCGACAGGGGACGGCGGCCGTCCTTGGCGTCGATCATGTCGCGCAGCTTGATCTCCTCGGCATCGAGGTCGATGCGGTCGATCAGCTTGAGGATGTACTCGGCGCCCATGCCGCCCTCGAAGTACTCGTCGTAACGCAAGCGGAGCTCGCGCCACAGCATCTCGTCTTCGAGGATCTTGCGGCCGTGCAGGTTGCGGAACTCGTCGAGAGAGCGCTGGGCGATCTCGGCCTCTTCCTGGGCCCGCTCGCGGGCGGCCTGGATCTCCTTCTCGACGGCGCGCTGGCGCGCCTTGATCTCGGCATCCTTGGCGCCGTCGGCCTCGAGGGCCTTCAGCTCGTCCTCGAGGGCCTTGAAGCGCCGGTCGATGTCGAGGTCGCGCTTCTTCTCGATGTCGGCGATTTCCTCGGCCATCTCGTTCTCGAGCGACGGCAGGTCGGCGTGGCGCTTCTCCTCGTCGACCCAGGTGACCAGGTTCGCCGCGAAGTAGATGACCTTCTCGAGCTGCTTGGCCTTGAGCTCCTCGCGGGGCTCGGTGCCCATGAGCAGGTAGGCCAGCCACGACCGGGTCCCGCGCAGGTACCAGATGTGGACGACGGGCGCGGCCAGCTCAATGTGCCCCATGCGGTCGCGGCGCACCTTGGAACGGGTGACCTCGACGCCGCAGCGCTCGCAGATGATGCCCTTGAAGCGCACCCGCTTGTACTTGCCGCAGTAGCACTCCCAGTCCTTGGTGGGGCCGAAGATCTTCTCGCAGAAGAGCCCGTCCTTCTCGGGACGCAGGGTGCGGTAGTTGATCGTCTCGGGCTTCTTGACTTCGCCGTTGGACCAGCCACGGATGGAATCGCCCGTGGCCAGACCAATGCGCAACTGGTCGAAGGTGTTGACGTCCAGAGCCATTAGTTGAAGCTCCTCTCTGCGGCACGCCGCTCGTCTTCTTCGTCGGAGCCGCGCTCGTTGCGGCTGATGTCGATGCCCAGCTCTTCAGCCGTGCGGAACACGTCCTCGTCCAGCTCGTGCATCTCGATCTCCCGGCCGTCGACGGCGAGGACCTCGACGTCGAGGCAGAGCGACTGCATTTCCTTGATCAGGACCTTGAAACTCTCCGGTATGCCCGGTTCGGGGATGTTCTCGCCCTTGACGATGGCCTCGTACACCTTGACCCGGCCCAGCACGTCGTCCGACTTGATCGTCAGGAGCTCCTGCAGGGCGTAGGCGGCGCCGAACGCCTCCAGGGCCCAGACCTCCATTTCGCCGAAGCGCTGGCCACCGAACTGCGCCTTCCCTCCCAGCGGCTGCTGGGTGATCATGGAGTACGGGCCGGTGGAGCGGGCGTGGATCTTGTCGTCGACCAGGTGGGCGAGCTTCAGGATGTAGACGAAGCCGACCGAGATCGGGTTGTCGTACTTCTCGCCGGTGCGCCCGTTGTAGAGCGTGACCTTGCCGTCGGTGCCGATCTGCACGTTGCCGTTGGCCGAGTCCGAGTTGAGCGTCCCGAAGACCTTCTGAATGGTCGGGTGCGCCCCGGCGTCCTCGACCTCGTCCCAGTGGGCGCCGTCGAAGACCGGGGTGGAGACCCAGGCCGCCGGCTCGGTGCGGGGCCGCGTCTTGCGGGCCGCGCCGTCACCCTTGGCCGAGGTGCCGACGCCCTCGTTGACCGTGATGCCTTCCCATCCGTGCCGAGCGGCGTAGCCGAGATGCGACTCGAGCACCTGACCGACGTTCATCCGGCTCGGCACGCCGAGCGGGTTCAAAATGATGTCGACCGGGGTGCCGTCGGACAGGTAGGGCATGTCCTCGACCGGGAGGATCTTGGAGATGACGCCCTTGTTGCCGTGGCGGCCGGCCAGCTTGTCGCCCTCGGAGATCTTGCGCTTCTGGGCCACGTAGACGCGGACCAGCTGGTTCACGCCGGGCGGCAGCTCGTGGGACTCCTCCCGCGAGAAGACCCGGACGTCGATGACCTTGCCGTACTCGCCGTGCGGGACCTTGAGCGAGGTGTCACGCACCTCGCGGGCCTTCTCACCGAAGATGGCACGCAGCAGCCGCTCTTCGGGCGTCTGCTCGGTCTCGCCCTTGGGGGTCACCTTGCCGACGAGCACGTCGCCCGGCTCCACCTCGGCGCCCACGCGGATGATGCCGCGGTCGTCGAGGTCGGCCAGGATCTCCTCGGAGAGGTTGGGGATGTCTCGGGTGATCTCCTCGGCGCCCAGCTTGGTGTCGCGGGCGTCGACCTCGTGCTCCTCGATGTGGATGGACGTCAGCACGTCGTCACGGACCAACCGCTCGGACAGGATGATGGCGTCCTCGTAGTTGTAGCCCTCCCAGGGCATGAAGGCGACGAGCAGGTTCTTGCCCAGCGCCAGCTCTCCGTTGTGCGTCGACGGGCCGTCGGCCAGCAGGTCGCCGGCGACGACGCTCTGCCCCTCCGACACCAGCGTGCGGTGGTTGATGCACGTGTTCTGGTTGGAGCGACGGAACTTGGACAGGCGGTAGACCTTCCGGCCGAGTGTGGTCCCGAGGCGGTCCTTCTGCCCCGGGGCGTACTCCACGACGACGGAGTCGCCGCTGATCTCGACCACGGTGCCGTTGCCTTCGGCGAGGAGGACGTCGCCCGCGTCGCGGGCGGCGCGCGCCTCGACGCCGGTGCCGATGTAGGGGGCCTCGGGCGCCACCAGCGGCACCGCCTGCTTCTGCATGTTGGCACCCATCAGCGCACGGTTGGCGTCGTCGTGCTCGACGAAGGGGATCAGCGCGGTCGAGACCGACACGATCTGCTTCGGCGAGACGTCCATGAGGTCCACCTCTGAGGGCGGCACGAAGTCGATCTCCGAGGTGGTGCCGTACGAGCCGGCCACGGCGCCCAGGCGGACACCGGTCCCTTGCGGGCCACGGCGCACCAGGACGCGCTCCTCGGTGAGGCGCCCGTCGGGGTCGACCGAGGCGTTGGCCTGGGCGATGACGTGCTCCTCTTCCTCGTCGGCCGCCAAGTAGCTGACCTCGTCGGTCACTTTGCCGTCGACCACGGTGCGGTACGGCGTCTCAATGAAGCCGTACTCGTTGACGCGGGCGTAGGTGGCCAGGGCGCCGATCAGGCCGATGTTCGGGCCTTCCGGCGTCTCGATCGGGCACATGCGGCCGTAGTGGGAGGTGTGGACGTCCCGGACTTCGAAGCCGGCGCGCTCACGGGACAGGCCGCCTGGCCCGAGGGCCGACAGCCGGCGCTTGTGGGCCAACCCCGACAGCGGGTTGTTCTGGTCCATGAACTGCGACAGCTGCGAGGTGCCGAAGAACTCCTTCACCGCGGCCACGACGGGACGGATGTTGATCAGCGTCTGGGGCGTGATGGCCTCGACGTCCTGGGTGGTCATGCGCTCGCGCACCACCCGCTCCATGCGGGAGAGGCCGACACGGACCTGGTTCTGGATCAGCTCGCCGACCGAGCGGATGCGCCGGTTGGCGAAGTGATCCTGGTCGTCGATGCGGTAGGTCGACTCGCCGTCGGCCATGTGCTGAGCCAGGTGCAGCATGTAGGTGGCCGAGGCCAGGATCTCCGAAGGGCTGAGCACCGACTGGTTCGGCGCCGGCTTCTCGATCTCGATGCCGAAGAGCTCCGACAGCCGGTCGATCTCCGGGCCGAGCTTGCGGTTCAGCTTGTAGCGGCCGACCCGGGTGAGGTCGTAGCGCTTCGGGTTGAAGAAGGCGTTCTCGAAGTAGACGCGGGCCGCCTCCGCGGAGAGCGGCTCGCCGGGACGGGCGCGCTTGTAGATCTCGAGGAGGGCCTCCTCGCGGGTGGGAGCCAGGTTGCGCTCCTTCTCCCACTGTCCCTCGAGGAAGTCGAAGTGACGGACGAAGCGGTCCAGGAAGGCCTCGTCGCCGTATCCGAGGGCGCGCAGGAGCACGAACAGGGAGAGGCGGCGCTTGCGGGCCACCCGGCAGCCGGCGGTGACGTCCTTGCCCGGCTTGGCCTCGATGTCGAGCTCGATCCACTCACCCCGGTACGGGTGGATGGTGCCGGTGAAGACCGTCTTGGCGTCACGCCCGGGCTGGAAGATGACGCCCGGCGAGCGCACCAGCTGCGACACGACGACGCGCTCGGTGCCGTTGACGATGAAGGTGCCGCGGTCG
>CAWKKE010000003.1:0-52904 GCA_963850185.1 uncultured Acidimicrobiaceae bacterium | reverse complement strand
CGCCGTCCCGGCCATGTCGTCGGGGCGGCCGATGCGCCGCAGGGGCGCGCTGGCGGCGATCTGCTCGCCGAAGGCCTCGAGCGTGGCCGCCATCATCTTGGACTCGAACGGGCCCGGCGCAATGGCGTTGACCGTGACTGGTCGGGGCGAGCCGCTTGGCCAGGTGGCGGGTCAGCTGGTGCACGGCTGCCTTCGAGGCCGAGTAGGAGTACGTCTCGAGGGTCGGGCACCTCGATCCCGTCGATCGACCCGATGTTGATGACCCGGGCCGGTTCGTCCACCGTGCCCGCCGCCTGCAGCAGCGGGCACCAGGAACTTGGTCAGATGGAAGACGCCCTTGACGTTGAGTGCGAGCACCCGTTCGAAGGCGGCCTCGTCGAAGTCCTCCAGCGGCGCGCCCCAGGTGGCGCCGGCGTTGTTGACCAGGATGTCGAGCGCGTCCTCATGCGCCGCCATCTCGTCGGCCAGGCGCCGGCACTCGGCCTCGGTGGACAGGTCGGCCGGGATGCCGATGCAGGTGCCCTTCTTCGGAGAGCTGCGGCCGCCACCTCCTCGCACCACGTCGGCCTTGCGCGAGGAGATGTAGACCTTCACGCCGGCGTCCACGAACCCCTCGGCGATCATCAGGCCGATGCCGCGGCTGCCGCCGGTGACCAGCGCGGTCTTCCCGGCGATGTCGAAGAGGTCCGAGGCCGTCATCGGCCCATTGTGCCCGCCGCGCTCACGGCGCGGCCAATGCCAGGGCGCTGCGCACCAGGACGCTGGCCCCGACGCGCAGTGACTCGTCCTCGACGAGGAAGGTGGGGCTGTGGTGCATCCCGCTCGAGCCGTCCGCCGCGCCGCCGCCGACGAAGAAGTAGCAGCCGGGCAGGTGGCGCAGGAACTCGCTCACGTCGTCGCTCGGCGAGACCGGCGGCATGCGGAAGACCTGGTCGGGGCCGAGCACGACGCTGGCCTCCGCCTCCACCAGCGGCGGTCGCCTCGGCGTCGTTCACCACGGCCCGGGTGTGCTCGGGCAGCTCGAGCTCGACGTGGACGCCCTGGTCGTCGCCGACGCTGTCGCACAGGTCCTGCAGGCGGACCAGCGCCTCCTCGTGCTGGGCCTCGGTGAAGGTGCGCAGCGTGCCGGTGACCCGGGCCGAGGTCGGCACCACGTTGACCGCGGTGCCGGCGTGGATGGTGCCGGCGCTGCAGACGCAGTCGGCCTCCTCGTAGCGCAGCCCCGAGGCCACCTCGCCCAGCCGGCTCACCAGCTCGGCCGTGGCCCGGATGACGTCGCCCTGGGCCGAGGGCATGGCGCCGTGCCCGCCCGGTCCGGTCAGGGTGATGCGCAGTGAGTTCGCCTCCGACATGGCGATGCCCGAGCGCAGGGCCACGAAGCCCGAGGGCACCTGGGAGGTGACGTGGAACCCGACCAGGCGCGCGCCCTCCATGGCGGTGAGCGCGCCGCGCTCGAGCATCGCCTTGGCGCCGCACAGCGCCTCCTCGGCCGGCTGGAAGAGGAAGATGTAGCGGCCCGGGAGCTCCTCGCGCCGCGCCGCCAGCAGCGAGGCCGCGCCGAGCATGGAGGCGACGTGCACGTCGTGGCCGCAGGCGTGCATGACGCCCTCGACCTCGGAGTGGACCGGCGCGCGCCTCGTCCTCCTGCACCGGCAGGCCGTCGATGTCGCCCCGCAGGACGACGCTGCGGCCCGGGCCGGCCGCCCTCCATGGTGAAGATGCCGCCGGTCTCGGTGGTGCGCAGCGTCTCGGCGATCCCGAGCGAGGCCATGTGGTCGCGGATCATCGCCGTCGTCTCGTGTTCGGCGAACGCCAGCTCGGGCCGGCGGTGCAGGCGTCCGCCGCCTGTCGACCATGTCGTCGAAGACGGCGTCGGCGGGGGCCGGGCCGAACAGGTCCGTCACGTCAGCCGGCTCGAGCAGGTCGCGGGCGATGTGGGTCACCTGGATCTCGTCGGTGCCGGCGTAGATCTGGAAGACCTTGGCGTCGCGGGCCAGCTGCTCCACCCGGAACTCGGACATGTAGCCGTTGCCGCCGAAGAGCTGGACCGCCTCCATGGCCACCTCGGACGCGGCCTGGGCCGAGTACAGCTTCATGGCCGAGGCCTCGGCCAGGGTGAGGCTCTTGCCCGCCGACGCTCATCTCGATGTGGCGGAACACCAGGTTCTCCACGTTGAGCCGGGCGACCTCCATGCGGGCCAGCTTCAGCTGAATCAGCTGGAACTCCGCGATGGGCCGCTCCCACAGCAGGCGGTCCTTGGCGTACTGCACGGAGAGCTTGAGGCACTCCTCGATCAGCCCGAGCGACATGGCGGCCACGCCGGCCCGCTCGGTGACGAAGTTGCCCTTGGCGCTCTCGCGGCCCTCGTTGCCGCCCGTTGCCCTCCGTCTCGCCCGAGCAGCCGGTCCTTGCCCACCCGCACGTCGGTGAGGAAGAGCTCGCCCGTCGGCGACGAGTGCAGGCCCATTTTTCGGAAGGGCTTGGACTGCTCCAGCCCGGGCATGCCGCGGTCGAGGATGAAGGTGAGCACCGGGCGCTGGCGCAGCGGCGTGTCGCTGCCGTCGTCGAGCTTGGCGTAGAAGACGATGGTGTCGGCGTAGGGGCCGTTGGTGATGAACGTCTTGTTGCCGTTGAGCACGTACTCGTCGCCGTCGCGCAGGGCCGACGACTTCATGCCGCCGAGGGCGTCGGAGCCCGAGTCGGGCTCGGTGATGGCCCAGGCGCCGACCTTGTCGAGCGTCATGCAGGTCGAGACCCCAGCGCTCCATCTGGGCCGGGGTGCCGCCCTTCATGATGGTGCCGCCGGCCAGGCCGGTGCTGACCCCGAGCGCCGTCACGATGCCGGGGCAGTAGTGGCACAGCTCGATGATGGGGATCAGCGTCAGGGCGGCGTTGCCGCCGCCCTCGGAGCGCTCGGGCGCCGCCGCACCCGACGTCTTGCGCTCGAGCGCCCGCTTGAAGGAGTCCCGCGCCATCGCGTCGAGCCCGAAGGTCCGGTAGAGCTTGCGGATCACCTCGTAAGGCGGGGTGTCGCCGTGCTCGAGCTCCTCGACGTTCGGCTTGACCTCTTCGTCGACGAACCGCCGCACCGCGTCGCGGATCGCCAGCTGCTCCTCGGACCACTCGAACATGTCGTGCCTCCCTGCGGCCTCCAACCCCGCCGGCGCCGACCCTACCGGTCGTGGACGCTTAGGCGTCGGCGATCTTGCGCAGCGTGTTGCGGTCGGTGTGGACCACCTCGTCGGGCGACCCGGGCGTGCTTGATCACCGTCGTCTCCGTGTAGGTGAACTCGTCCTCGCACGCTGGTGTCGATCGTCACCTCGTAGCGGATGGCCTGGGCGTTCTTGTCCAGCCAGTTGTTCGAGAGGATCCCGTAGGTCTGGCTGCCGACGCTGGCGTGCAGGGTGAACTTCGTGTCGTCCGCTCCGACCGACCGCGCCGGCCACGATGGCCGAGCCGCGGGGGATCAGGAAGCAGCGGACCACCTCGCTGTCGCGGGCGTCCCACATCCAGTACCCGACCTCGGTGTGGAACGGGCTGTCCTCCTCGCCCCGCCAGGCGGCCATGCGGTAGTCGAGGCCGTAGAGCACCTGGCTCCCGTTCTCCACCGGCCCGAAGGGCTTGAAGTCGATGTGCTCGCGGTAGGGGGTCAGCCCGATCTTCCCGTCCTCGTTGGCGTAGGCGACGTCCTCGCCCTTCTCGCCCTCCCAGATGCCCGCCAGACGGGCCAGCGGCCCCCATTCAGGTCCTGCGCTCAACGTTCCGTCCTCCTCGTCGCTCCGGTGGTGCTCCAACTGCGGGCCACCTTAGAAGGTGGCGCCGCACGGCAGAAACCTGGTGACGCCGCTGTCCGGACGGTGGCGGAAGGGGGCGGCGGTCAGGTCGGCGGAAGCTGAGGTCCGTGCCGGTGTCGGGTGGCGCGTCGCCTGGGGCAGGCGCCGCCGCCGGGCCCGGCGGCGGCGGGGTCGCGCTCCGGAAGCGCCTGAAGAAGCCGCGCTGCACCGTGCGGGCGCTCTCGGAGTGGCGCTGGGTGCGGGCCACGACGACGCGGCTGGCCACCAGGAGGAGCAGCACGATGACGACGAGGATCAGCGCGGCGTCGTAGGAGACGTAGTGCTTCTGCACCGACGGGTCGTTGTAGTACGTGAACACCACGTAGGTCAGGTAGGGGAACTGCGCGTGGGTCAGCGAGTGCGGCAGCGTGTTGGAGAATCCCGCGGTGTAGATCAGGGGCGCCGTCTCGCCGCAGGCGATGGCCAGGGCGAGGAGCAAGCCCGTGGCGATGCCGGGCAGGGCGCTCTTCAGCACGACCTTGCGCAGGCCGTAGCCGGCCGACATGCCCAGGGCGGCGGCACCCTCCCGGTAGCCGGTGGGGACCTGGCGCAGCGAGTTCTCGGTCGTCTTGGCGATGTAGGGGATCACCATGATGGAGAGGATGATGAGGGCGGAGAGCAGCGAGAAGCCCCAGTGCAGTCCGACCACGAGCGCGACGTAGCCGACGTAGCCGAGGACGATGGACGGGAAGCCCGACAGGATGTCCGACGCGGTGCGCAGCGGGCCGGCCAGCCGGCCGCCGACCTTCTTCGGCTGGGTGAACTCGGCCAGGTGGATGCCGGCCAGCACGCCGATGGTGCCGGCGATGATGAAGACGCCGACCATGAGGATCAGCGTCCCCAGGATCTGGTCGCGCAGGCCACCACCGGTGGGCGTGAGCTGGGTCCACAGGACGCTCCACTGCCAGTGGGGCCAGGCGCGCGGCCGATCACGCCCAGCAGCAGCCAGGCCGCCGGCGCCATGATCAGCACCAGCGCCAGGTAGGTCAGGACGCCGCCACGTGATGGTCGAGACGCGCCGGCGCCGTGTCGTCGGGCCGCCCGCCAGCGTGGTGCTGGCCATCAGGCCCCGCCGACCGGAGCCCCGACGCGCCCGGTACGACGTGATGATCATGCGGGCGAGCAGGTTGACCCCGACCGAAATCACGGCCAGCACGAGGGCCAGCTCCGCCAGCGTGGCCACGGCGAAGCCGGTGCCGTCGGTCAGTGCGCCGTCGAGCTGGGTGAGGATGGTGGCGGCCACCGTCGTGAAGGGGAGATAGATCGTCGGGGGAATGTGCAGCGAGGCGCCGCCGATCATGGCGATGGCGATGGTCTCGCCCAGCGCCCGCCCGAGCCCGAGCACGGTGGCGCCGATGATCCCCGAGCGCACCCACGGGAGCGTGACCTTGTTCGCCACCTCCCAGTCGGTCATGCCGAGTGCGGACGCTCCCTCCTTGGGGAGCGGGGGCACCTGCGCGAAGAGATCGCGGGTGGTCGAGGCGATGATCGGGACGATCATCAGCGCCAGCACGATGCCGGCGGCCAGCAGGCCTTCCCCACCACCGACGGGTTGCTTGAAGTACCGGAGTATCGGGACGTCGGGCACGTTGTTGGCGATGATCGGGAAGACGCTCCTCGCCAGCCAGGGGCCGAAGGTGAGGATGCCCCACAGGCCGATGACGACGCTCGGGATGCCGGCCAGGATCTCAATGGTGAAGCCGAGCGGCTTCGAAATCCACGTGGGCATGCGCTCGGTGAGGGCGAAAGCAGCGCCGATGGAGAGCGGCACGGCAATGACGATGGCGATGAGGGAGGAGACGAGCGTCCCCCAGATGATGGCCCAGGCGCCGAACTGCGCCCCCTGCGGATGGGCCACGCCGTTGGTGTGGACGATGGCCCCGTAGCCGTTGCCGTACGTCCAGTTGCGCCCGTACAGGAAGTACCAGCCGTTGATCCGGATCGCCGGCCACGCCTTGACGGCCAGCACCGACACGGCGAAGACGAGCGCGGCCAGCGGCAGGATCACCGCAATCCAGGCGGAGCTACGCCAGGCCTTCTCTTCGTTGCGGAGGGCGAAGTCCCACACCCGCCGCGGCAGCGGGGGCTTGCCCATCGAATCCGCTTGCGGCGTGGCGGGGACACGCCCCGCCACGCCGCCGACGGTGGCCATCGCTAGCTGATGCTCAGGATTTGCTTGACCGACTGCGCCACGACCTTGGCCGGGAGCGGCTGGAAGTCAACCTGGGACAGGTATGAGGTGGCTGAGCCCTGCTTGGGGTTGATGGCCCACTCCAGCACCGAGCGGATGTTCTTGGCATCCGAGGAGGACGACTGGTCGTTCGACACGATCGCGTACTCGTAGTTCACGATCGGGTAGCCGCCACTGATGGGACCGTAAATGAGGGAGATGGTCCCGTTGGCCGGGGTCTTCTTCACGAAGCCGGCCGCCTCGGCGGCGACGGAGGCCTGCGTGGGCAGCACGTACTGGCTCTTGGCGTTGCCGAGAGCGGCGTAGCCCAGACCGGCCTGCAGGACCTGGGTCTGGTAGCTGATGCCGATGTAGGCGACGCAGCCCGGGGTGGCCTTGCAGCCCGTGACCATGCCGGAGTTGCCGCTCTCGCCGAGCGCGCCCGGCGCGTTCGGCCATGGGACCGTGGTGTTGAACCCGATCTTCGCACCCCAGCCCGACGGGTCGGCCTTGGACAGATAGGTGGTGAACAAGAAGGTGTCACCACTGCTGTCCGAGCGGTGCAGTGTCACGATCGGCAGGTTCGGCAGCGTCACCCCGGGGTTCGCGCTGGCGATCTGCGAGGCGTTCCAGTTCGTGACGGTGCCCGAGTAGATCTGTGACAGCAGCTTGCCGCTCAGCTTCAGGTGGGCGGTGATGCCGGGGATGTTGTACGCCACCAGCTGCGCCGAAATCGCCAGTGGAATGTTCTTCAGGTGCGGGCTGGCCGACACCTCGCTGGGCGAGAGGTAGGCGTCGGAGGCGCCGATGTCGATGGTCCCGTTCGTCGCGTCCGAGATGCCCGTGCCGGAACCGGTGCCCGCCGTCTGAATAGACGTGTTCGAGTACTTTTCGTTGTAGCCGCTGGCCCACAGGTTGAAGAGCGGGTAGAGCAGCGTGCTCCCCGTCTCCGTCACTTGGCCGCCAGCCGGCTTCTCGACGCCGCCGGACGGCAGCTTGGCGGCAGCGCCTGCCGCCGTGCTGAGGACGATCGAACTCAGCGCGAGCCCAGCCGCTGCAACGGCAATCACTCCTCGCTGCAGTCGCGTCGCTCTCATCGGGTTTGTCACAGGTTCTCTCCTTGTGATGGTGGTTGGTTGGTGTTGCTCTGGGTGATTCGGTTGATGCGGCTGTTGGTGCACTGGGCCCTGCCCTCGCAGGGCCCGAGATCCTTCCCTAGCCCATCCGTCCCGTGACGTAGCGTTCGGTGTCGGGGTGCGACGGCCTGTTGAACAGGTCATCGGTCGCTCCGTGCTCCACGAGCGCCCCCTGGTAGAAGAACATCGTCTGGTGTGAGACGCGCATGGCCTGGCCGAGGTTGTGGGTCACGACGATCAAGGTGAGCGCGGGTGCCAGCGTCTTGAGCAACGCCTCAATGGACTCCGTCGTGACGGGGTCGAGGGACGAGGTCGGCTCGTCGAGCAGGAGTACTTCTGGGCCGACCGCGAGGGCGCGCGCCAGGCAGAGCAACTGCTGCTGCCCGCCCGACAGCCGGAAGGGCGAGTCGTTCAGGCGGTCCTTGACGGCGTCCCACAACCCGACCTCGGTCAGGCGGCGTTCGCACACCACGTCGAGCTGCTTGCCCTTGGCGATGCGGTGTGCCTTCACCCCGGCCACGACGTTGTCCTTGATCGACATCGGGAACGGGTTCGGCCGCTGGAACAACATGCCGACGCGCCGCCGCAGCGTGAGGAGATCGACGTGCTGCGCCCACAGGCTCTCGTCGTCCAGTGTCACGTCGCCCTCGCGCATGAATCCGGGCACGCGGTCGTTCATGCGATTGAGGGTGCGCAAGAAGGTGGACTTGCCCGAGCCCGTCGGCCCGATGAGCGCCGTGATGGAGCCGCGCTTGAGGTCCACGTTGACGTCGTTCATCACGATCCGGCCCGAGAAGCCGAGGCTCAGGTTGACCGAGCGCATGACGCACTCGGGTCGCTCCGCGTCGGGGTCGAGAGCCTGGAGCGCCCGGTCGACATCAGACTGTGCCTTGGTCGTCACGGGATTGAGATTTGCCTGGGTCACTTCGCCGTCGGCCACTACCAGGAACGTAGCGAGGCAAGGTGAACGCCAAGCAACAGGAGCGCTATCCAGAGGTGAACAGTTCGTAAGTTCGGGGTGCGCCGGCCTCAGCTGCGATTCAGACCCTGGTGACTCAGGCTGGCAACGCCCCGGTATCGGCCGCCTGCGTGCTGAGGATCTCTTGATGGGCGGCGGCGATCGCCAGCACGATCCCGGGCGCCCAGGCGATGACGGCCAGGCAGGCGAGGGCGGCCGGGATTGACAGGACGAGTGCGGCTCCCGTGGAGAAGAGCGCGAAGGCGCCCGCGCCGAAGCTCAGGAAGCCCGCCAGGAGCAGGGCGATCCACCACTGCAGCACCCGGGGCCGTTGCGGGTGCTCGGGCGGGAGGCAGTCCCGCACGGCCTGGTAGGGCATCCAGAGGTTGACGACCGGGACGAACCAGCACCCGACGCCCCAGGCCGGCGAGAACTGGGACGGGATGCCGAGGGCCCGCCCGGCTGATGCGGCCTTGTGCTGCCAAATGCAGGCGAACACGACCGCCACCACCGCGACCAGGCCGACGACGAGGCCGATCGGCGTGAACGAGCTGCTCGTTGCGTGGTACTGCGGCGGCGTGATGCCGTGCTGTGCGTCGCTCCAGTCGATCCGGAACTGGTGGCCCGCCGACCGCAATTGGTCCGCGTTCACGCGCTGGAGGAGAAGTGTGACGAGGTAGTAGACGCCCGGCACCGCAACGGCGAAGCGCGCCACCGGCACCGCGCCGCGCTCGTCGTCCACCCGTTGCGTCGTGGTGAACGCGTTGAGGCGGTCCGCCGCCACGGCCCATGGCGCCACTTCGGAGGCTGGTCCCTGCGGCGCGGCGGCGCCCGCCCACGGCGGCGGCGGCGGATGCTGCGGCAGCACTGTCGCCTCCGACCAGGAGTAGCCGTCCCACCATCGTTGGCCCGGCCCGCCGGCGGGATCCTGGTACCACCCGGGGGCGCGCCGGGGTACCCGCTGTGGTCGCTCACCCCGCCATTCTCTCAAAGCCGGGGGGTGGTTCCGGACCGGCCTCCTACAGGAGGACCTCGGCCATCTCTTGGAGTGCCGCGATATGTGCGTCCGTAGTCGGGAGTTCGGCGTGCATGGTGTTCAACGACAGGTGGCTGGCACCCGCCGCCTCCCAGCGGCGGGCGTGCTCGGCGATTTTTTCGTGGTCGCGCACCGAGTACTCGAGCCTTCCCTCGAACTGCAGGTTCGACACGTCACGCCCCACCTCGGCGGCACCCTCGCGGATGGTCTCGAGCGCTGCTTCCAGCCCGCCCCCGGGCCGCGCCATGGGGAACCAGCCGTCTGCGATGCGCCCCACGCGCCGGAGCGCGGCCGGGGCGTGGCCGCCGATCCAGATCGGTATGGGTCGCTGCACCGGAGGCGGCGCGATCCCCGAGGCCCGGATGTGGTGGTAGCGGCCGTCGATCGTCACGCTCCATTGGGTCCAGAGCGCGCGCAGCACAGCCACCTGCTCCTCCAGAATGGCGGCCCGCTCCTCGAAGGGGACGCCGAGCGCGTCGTACTCGAGCTTGTTCCACCCGATGCCCAGTCCGAGCCGGAAGCGCCCGCCGCAGAGCAGGTCGAGCTCCGCCGCCTGCTTGGCCAGCAGCGCGGTCTGGCGTTGCGGCCCGATCAGAATGGAGGTGGCGAAGGCCAGGTCGGTGAAGCCGGCGACGTAGGAGAACATCAACAGTGGCTCGCGGAAGGTGGTGTCGATGGTGTACGGGCCGCCGAGGTCTCCGAGTACAGCGGTGTCGCCCCCGAGTACGTGGTCGTAGGCCGCCAGGTGCGTGTAGCCCAGGTCGGCCACGGCCTGCCCGATGGCGCGGACGGCACCGGGGTCGCCACCCGCTTCGGACTGGGGAAAGATGACGCCGATTTGCATGGACCGAGTCTGCCCGCTCTCGAGGAGCGGCGGTTAACTTGACCTCATGAAACTCCGCATCTTCGTGGAGCCCCAACAGGGTGCGTCCTACGACCAGCAGGTCAAGATGGCGCAGGCCGCCGAGTCCGCCGGCTTCGACGCGTTCTTCCGCTCCGACCATTTCCTGGCCATGGGTGGTGACGGCATGCCGGGTCCGACCGATGCGTGGCTCACCCTCGCCGGTATTGCGCGCGAGACCGACCGCATCCGACTGGGCACAATGGTCACCTCGGCCACGTTCCGCTTGCCCGGACTGCTCGCCGTGCAGGTGGCGCAAGTCGACGACATGAGCGGCGGGCGTGCCGAGCTCGGCCTGGGTGCCGGCTGGTACGACGCCGAGCACACCGCCCACGGCGTGCCGTTCCAGCCCCTGGCCGAACGCTTCGAACGGCTGGAGGAGCAGCTCGCCATCCTCACGGGCTTCTGGGACACGCCGGTCGGGCAGACCTTCGACTTCGACGGGCGGCACTACCAATTGAAGGACAGCCCGGGGTTGCCCAAGCCCGTGCAGAAACCCCATCCGCCGCTGATCGTCGGCGGCGGCGGCCCCAAGCGGACGCCGCGTCTCGCCGCCACGTTCGCCGACGAGTTCAACATCCCGTTCTCGTCCGTCGCCGACACCGAGGCGCAGTTCACCCGTGTGCGCTCGGCGTGTAGGGACAAGGGGCGTGATCCCGGGTCGCTACGGCTGTCGGCGGCCCAGACCGTGTGCTGCGGCGCCAACGATGCCGAAGTCGAGCGCCGCGCCGCCGACATCGGCCGCCAGGCGGACGAGCTGCGCGCCAACGGCGTGGCCGGCACGCCGGACGAGGTGGTGGCGCGGCTCCAGGAGTTCGCCGGCGTCGGCGCCGAGTCCCTCTACCTTCAGGTGTTGAATCTCGAAGACCTCGATCACCTCGCGCTCCTCTCCGAGGAAGTGCTCCCCAGAGTCTCCTGACCAGGGGGGCCGCCGGCACGGGTCGACGGGGCACCGTGCCCCGATTGGCCCGGCGGGGCGCTCGGTACGCTGGCGGCAGCCCCGGTGGACGACGTGTCGTCCCCCCGGCGGCGGCGAGCGGCGCAACGGGGAAGGTGGACGGACATGACCATCACGAGCCGGGGGGCGGTGGCTCCGACCGGTGATCGAACGGAAACGGGAACGGCCGGGTCGGCACGGGGAGCTGGACCACTCGACACCGACGCCTTGAGCACCATCGTCCACGAAGTCGCCGATCACGCGGCCTCGTGGGCCAAGACCGACGCCGCCGCCCGCGCCGATCTGCTGCAGCAGGTCATCGCCGACACCATGGCGGTCCAGGACGATTGGCTGGCGGCGGCCTGCGCCGCCAAGGGACTGCGGCCGGGGTCGACCGAGGCCGGCGAGGAACTCTCCAGCGGTATCGGGACGTTCGTCCGCCTGGCACGACTGTTGCGCGATGCCCTGCGCGACATCGCCAAGGACGGCAAGCCCGCCTTCGCCGGGCCGGTGCGCGAGGCGCCCGACGGCCGGCTTCGGGTCCAGGTCTTCCCGTCCGGTGCCTTCGACCGGATCACGTTCCCGCAGACGACGGCGGAGATCTACATGCAGCCCGGTGTCACGCGGGCCTCCCTCGTCGCCGGGCAGGCCGCGGCCTACGCCGACCCCATCGCTTATGCCGGCACTGCGTTGGTCCTCGCCGCCGGCAACGTGGCGTCACTCGGACCGCGCGACGTCCTCTCGAAGCTCTTCGTCGAGGGCAAGGTCGTCGTGATGAAGTCCAACCCGGTCAACGACTACCTGGTGCCCTACTGGAGGCGTGCGCTGGCGGCGTTGCTCGACGCCGGCGTGCTGCGCATCATCGACGGCGGCGTCGCGGTCGGGCAGTTCCTGACGACGCACGACCGCATCGACGAGGTGCACATCACGGGCTCGGACAAGACCTACGACGCCGTCGTCTTCGGCACCGGTCCCGAGGGTGCCCGCCGCAAGGCCGCGGACGACCCCGTGCTGCACAAGCCGGTGACGGCGGAGTTGGGCAACGTCTCACCGGTGATCGTCGTGCCGGGCAAGTGGTCCACCGCCGAACTGCTGTACCAGGCCGAGCACGTCGCCACCATGCTGGTGAACAACGCGGGATTCAATTGCATTGCTGCCCGCGTCGTCGTCACGCACAGCGCCTGGCCCCAACGAGAGGCGTTCCTCGGTGCGCTGAGCCAGACCCTCGTCGGCCTCACCCCGCGTCGCGCCTATTACCCGGGTGCGAGCGACCGGCGGGATGCCTTCGTGGCCGCGCACCCCGAGGCCGAGGAGTACGGCGACGGGGCGGACGACGCGCTGCCGTGGACGTTCATCCGGGGCGTCCCTCCGGGCCAGACAGGAGACATCTGCTTCAACGTGGAGTCCTTCTTCGGGCAGGTGGCCGAGACGGCCCTGCCCGCCCCATCGGCGGCGGCCTTTGTCGACGCCGCCGTGGCCTTCTGCAACGACGTCGTCTGGGGCACCCTGGGTGCCACCATCATCGTCAGTCCTTCCTCCCTGAAGGACGTGGACGTGGCCGAAAGCGTCGATAGAGCAGTGGCCGATCTACGCTACGGCTCCATCGGCGTGAACCTCTGGCACGCCCTGTCGTTCGCCATGGGTTCGACCACGTGGGGGGCATACCCGGGTCATGGGCGCACCGACATTCAGTCCGGGACCGGAGTCGTCGGGAATGCCGCAATGTTCGACCGCCCACAGAAGTCGGTCGTGCGCGGGCCATTCCGGGCCCGCCCCAAGCCGCCCTGGTTCGCGACGGCCACCGATTCCTACGAGGTCATGCGGCGGTTCGTGTCCTTCGAGGCCGAACCGTCCGCCGCGAAAATCCCCGGACTGTTGCTCGCCGCGATGCGCAGCTGAACCGGCTAGTTCGCCGCCCCCGTCCGCGCGTGGAGCTGGGGGACGGTGTACGGCGCCGCCGCGACGACGGCCGCGATGAGCGCAAGTACGGCACCGAACTCCCAGCCGACGCCAGATCCACCCGGCTTGTCGAAGAATGCGATCAGGACGAGTGCGAGGTTGACGAGGGTGGCCACCATCATCGTCACGAGGTGCGGAACGTTGACACCGCCCGGCAGCTTTTCCCACCCGGCCCGCAGCGCGAGATAGGCCACGATGAGAATGCAGATGATCAGGACCACGTAGAGGAACCCGTGGGCTGAGAGCCCGCTCGCCGTCACCGTGATGCCGATCACGGAGATCCCGAACCAGGACAAGAACAACGAAATGAACAGCACGACCGTGGCCACCCCCGAGATCCGGTCAGCCAGCGACCAGCGGGCGGCGTCGAACTTGTACGCCGGCATGGAGGACGCCACGGGCGCCGTCCCGACCGGCGGCGCGGTCACTCCGGGATCGCCCGCGACGGGAGCCGCCGCGGGGGGCGGGGGCGGGGCCGCCGCGGCGGGCGGCGGCGGCGGCGCGGGGGCGCCCGGGCCGGGAGCTGCCTGGGCGGCGGGCGCGCCGCTCAACACGGCGCCGCAATTGGGGCAGAACCCTGCGTCATCGGACGTTCCGCTCTGACACTGCGGGCAGGTCTGAGGCATATCGTCCTCCGTCTCTCGGGCGCGGGAATCCGCGCGCTCCCCACGCCCCTATTAGAGCCCGTTTCGGTACTCGAGTCTACGGGGGTGTCACCTCGCTGACGAGGGATCCTTCCTGGAGGGGCGACCAGGTGGGGCTACGTCTTGTGGCCGTGTCGTGGGGGGCGCAGCAGCGTCAGCCTGGCCACGGTGTTGCCTCCGACGGCGATGCAACGGGAGACAGATGGGCAGGCCACAGCGGTCAGGGTGATGGGCACGTACGACGTCCGGGAGCTGCGGAACGTGAGCCCGGCGTCAGTGCTCTCGGCCACGCCGCCCGCGCCCACGGCGGGGATGCCCACCCAGGTGGTTCCCACCATGGCGCACTGGAGGTCCGACGGGCAGGCCAGTCCGTAGACGTCGTCGACGGGCAGCGTGCCCGTGCTGCTCGAGAGCGCCCACGTGTGCCCCCCGTCCGCGCTGCGGAGGAGAGCGCCTTTGGCCGGGACCACGTCGCTGACGGTTGTCCCGGTCGTGCCGGCAGCAAGGCAATCAGAGGGGGAGAGGCAGGCCGTGCTCTGGAGGACGCCGGTTCCCGCGGGCACTGACGCCAGGGCCCACGTCTGTCCTCCATCGGCGCTCACAGCAACCGCTCCCTGGCCGTGACTGTTGGTGGTCGGGACGTAGCCGGCGTCGATACACACCCCCCCGGCAATGCACGTGATGTCGTTCCCGGGCAAGAAGCCTGCCGGCAGGTCGCCCTCCTGTTGCCAGGTCTGACCGAAGTCCGAACTGTGAGCGGACCACGTCGACGTCCCGTCGCTCACAATGCTCGTACAGTCGGTCGGGCTGGCGCAGGTCACGCTCGAGACGACGAGAGCATTCTGCGGAGATGCGGCAGGAGTCCAGGTTGTCCCGGCGTCGCTGGTCGTGATGACGACTCCACTGCCCGGCAGCGATGCGCCGTTGGAGCCGACCGCCATGCACTCGGTTGCGGCGGGACAGGAGACGCCGCTCAGCTGGGGGGTGCTTCCTCCTACTACCCGCTGGGGCTGCCACGTGCGGCCGCCATTGCTGGTAGCCGCGATCACCGTGGCGACGACTGACGGCGCGGCATTCGGCCCGGCGATACCGACGGCCCAGCAGCGCTGATCCGTGGCACACGACAGCGCGCCGAGCTCGCCCGTCCCGTCTGGAGCCGGCTGACCTACCGCCAGGGCGGTGCCCTCGGACTCGCCGAGGACTCGCGGGGCCTTCGTCGAAACCGGGTGCCCGGAGAACACACAGCCCGACGAGATGATGGCCACGGCACCAAGGATCAGGAACGCGCCACCACTGCGCCCCCGGACACGCCTGCGGTGAAACACGGGTCGTGGAAGCACGGCAGGACGACAATAGCGGTGGGGGCCGCATGTCCACGGGCACCGTTGGCTACCCTCGCAGCGGTGGATTGGGTCGACCTGCTGATCATCGGGATGATGCTGCTGGCGGCTGTGCACGGGCTGCGGCTCGGCGCCCTGGTCCAGCTCCTCACCTTTGGCGGATTCATTCTGGGCTTTTTCCTCGGGGCCAAGGTCTGGCCCGCACTTCTCGGGAGTGGGCACAACGACGACATCACCCGCTCCGTCCTGGTGGTCTCGCTCGTCCTCTTCACGGCCTGTGCGCTCGGGTTCGCCGGGCGCGTCATCGGCACCTGGAGCAACGTCACCGTGCGCCGGCACCACCTGGGCAACGTCGATGCCGCCCTGGGGGTCGGCGTCGCCATCGTGGCCGTCCTGGTCTCCGTCTGGATCGTGGCGGCCGTGATCCTCTCACCCAACAGCCGGTTCACGTCGCTCGACGCCGCCGTGAACCGCTCGGACATTCTCCACTCCATCGACGGCGTCCTGCCCCCGCCCTCCATCTTCAACGACCTGCAGACCTTCCTGAACGACCAGGGCTTCCCCCAGGTGTTCTCGACCCTCACGCCGCCCTCGACCCCCTCGGTGTCGACGCCGACCAACGCGGAGACCAAGGCGCTCGCCGATCCGGCCGTCTTCTCGACGGTCAAGATCCTCGGCACGGCGTGCAGCAGCGAGCAAGAGGGATCCGGCTTCGTGGTCGGTCCGGGGCTGGTGGCGACCAATGCCCACGTCGTCGCCGGAGAGAGCGGCGGCAACACGCAGGTGTTGCTGGGGAGCAGCGCCTACAGCGCCACGCCGGTGCTGTTCGACCCAGCGTTCGACCTCGCGGTGCTCCGGACCGACGCCCCACTCGGCCCCGCCCTCACCATCAGCCCGAACCTGGTCGCCCGCGGCACGCAGGCAGCGGTCCTCGGGTATCCGGAGGACGGTGGACTGACCATCGGTGCCGCCGGCGTGACGGAGGAGGTCACCGCAATCGGCAAGGACATCTACAACAGCGGGTCGGTCACGAGGGGCGTCTACGCCCTCGATGCCAACGTGGAACCGGGCAATTCGGGGGGTCCGCTGCTCGGTCCGGGAGGCCAGGTCATCGGTGTCGTCTTCTCACGTTCGACTGTGTACCAGGACGTCGGCTACGCCCTGACGTCGCCCGGAGTCCTCTCTCGGGTGCAGGAAGCGGAGCGACACCGTTCGGCGGTCGGAACCGGACCGTGCATCTCGGGCTGAACCGGCACGCAAGAATGAACCTATGAGCCTGCGCATCGAGGATTATGCCGTCATCGGAGATCTCCACTCGGCGGCCCTGGTGGGCATCGATGGCTCCATCGACTGGTTGTGCCTGCCGCATTTCGATTCACCCTCGTGCTTTGCCAAGATATTGGGCACCGAGGAGCACGGCTTCTGGAAGATCGCGCCCGCCGGAGGGGCGTCGACGATCCTCTCGACGCGGCGCTGGTACCGCCCCGACACGTTGGTGGTCGAGACCGAATACGACACCGCCACCGGCACGGTGCGCGTCACCGATTGCATGCCGGTACGCGAGGGACACCCGCACCTGGTGCGCTCTGTCGAGGGCGTGAGCGGCACGGTCGACATGCGCATGGAGCTCGCGGTCCGTTTCGATTACGGCGAGGTGGTCCCTTGGGTCACATCGAGCGATGGCTTGACCCGACTGACCGCCGGTCCGGACTCGGTCGCGCTCTGGCACCGGGTCGAAGCGGTTGGACACGACATGCAGACCATCGCCGACTTCACGGTCACCGCGAACCAGCGCTTTCCATTCACCTTGGTGTGGTATCCCTCGAACGAGGAGCCCCCGCCTCCGCTCGACAGCTACTACGCGGTGCACCTCACCGAGGCGTACTGGACCGAATGGGCCGCGCAATGTAGCTACCAGGGTCCGTACAGGGACGCGGTGGTGCGCTCCCTCATCACACTGAAGGCCCTCACGTACAACCCCACGGGCGGCATCGTGGCCGCGGCGACGACTTCACTGCCCGAGGCGCTCGGGGGCAACCGCAACTGGGACTACCGCTTCTGCTGGCTCCGTGATGCCACGCTCACCCTGGAGTCGTTGATGCGCGGCACCTACCACACCGAGGCCCTGGCCTGGCGCGACTGGCTGCTCCGCGCCGTGGCCGGAGACGTCTCGAAGCTCCAGATCATGTACGGGCCGGGAGGAGAGCGGCGGCTGGACGAGTGGGAGGCGGACTGGCTCCCCGGCTACGAGGGCTCGGTCCCGGTCCGGATCGGGAACGCTGCCTCCGACCAGTATCAGCTCGACGTCTACGGCGAGGTGATGTCAGCGCTCTATTCGTCCGCCCGCGCCGAGGGAATCCAGAGCCGAGCATCGTGGGGCCTGCAGAGGCAGCTGGTCGGGTTCCTCGAGAAGGGGTGGACGGAGCCCGACGACGGCATCTGGGAGGTGCGGGGCCCACGGCGGCACTTCACCCACTCCAAGGTCATGGCCTGGGTGGCCGTGGACCGGGCGGTCCGCACGCTGGAGGAGTGGCCCGAGCTCGACGGACCGCTCGACACGTGGCGCAAGCTGCGCGACGACATCTTCAGCGAGGTCTGCGCAAAGGGTTACAACAAGAAGGTCGGCGCCTTCACCCAGTACTACGGATCGGACCAGCTCGACGCCAGCGTGCTCATGATTCCCATGGTCGGCTTCCTCCCGCCCGGTGACCCGCGGGTCGTGAGCACCGTCGAGGCCGTACAGCGGGAGCTCATGGACCATGGCTTCGTGCTCCGCTATCGCACGACCGACGATGGCGCCGTCGACGGCCTGACGGGACGGGAGGGCGCCTTTCTGGCCTGTTCCTTCTGGCTGGTGGACTGCCTCACCATGATCGGACGGACGGACGAGGCTGAGGAGCTCTTCGAGCGTCTGTTGGCCCTTCGCAACGATCTCGGGTTGCTCTCCGAGGAGTACGACCCGCTGGCCGGCCGCCTCGTGGGCAACTTCCCGCAAGCGTTCTCGCACGTTTCGTTGATCAACTCGGCCTACCGTCTCAGCGGCAAGGACCCGCTCAGCTTGGTCGACGACGGTTCCCGGACCGTCGTCGACAAACCGCTCACGTCGGCGACCGTCGGGAAGACGAAGCGCTCCGGCCGTGCCACGGGAACCGTCCGCCGGCGCAGCGGCGCGGCGCGCTGATCCGGGCATGGTCGGCGAGCCATGAGCGGCACGCATGCACATGGAGGCCGTGCGCATCGCCACGCCGATGCCGGGCTGCACGTGCACGATCCCTCCACTGGCGATGCGCTTCCGGCGGTGCCTCCGCCGCGCCCCATTGCCGCCGGTGTCCTCGAGATCGACACCATGCTCGGAGGCTGGGAGCGCGTCACGGCCGGTTACCTCATTGAGGGGCCGGCGCCGGTGCTGATCGAGACGGGGAGCCAGACGTCAGTGCCGGTGTTGCTTGCCGCGCTGGACCAGATCGGGGTCGGTCCGTCCGAACTGGCCGGCGTCGCGGTGACGCACATCCACCTCGATCACGCCGGCGGAGTGGGCGACGTCGCCCGCGCCTTTCCCTCGGCGAAGGTCTATGTACATGAGAAGGGCGCGCGCCACCTGGCAGACCCCACGCGTCTGATCGATTCCGCCGCCCGGGTCTACGGCCCCCTCCTCGACTCCCTGTACGGACGTCTCGACCCCACGCCGGCCGAGCGTCTGCACGTGCTCGACGACGGGGAGGAGATCGACGTCGGACCGGGACACGTCCTGGTGGCGGTGGATTCGCCGGGGCACGCCAAGCACCACGTGGGCCTGCACGACTCGTTGAGCGGGGTGCTCTTTGCGGGTGATGCGGTCGGGGTCAAGCTGCCTGACGGCGGGGTGCTCCGGCCGGCCACCCCGCCACCGGACTTCGACCTGGACCAGGCCCTGTCGTCACTGGCCAAGTTCGCCGCCCGACGCCCGACGGGCATCGCCCTGGCGCACTACGGCCTGCTCGAGCAGCCCGAAGAGCTTTTGGCGGAGGCCGACGAGACCCTGCGCCAGTGGGCCGAGACGGCGGAGAAGGCCTACCGCGAGGGGGTCGACATCGCCGCCGCGCTGTCGGCGCGGTTCGATCCGCTCCTCGGTGACATCGACCCGTCACACAGGGAGAAGCTCGAGACCTTGAACGGCGTGCACTCCAATGCAGCCGGGTTCCGGCGCTGGCTCGAGGGCCGCGACGGCGGGAACGCTTCCTGAGCACTCGCGCTGCCGGACCCGCGCCGCTGCGGGATGCCCGACGGACCCGTCAGACCCGTCAGACCACCAGCTTGGCGCGCAGCTCCTCTTGGCGGATCTCGAAGTCATCGAGCGAGATCCGGCCCTCGGCCAGGTCCTCGTGCAAGGCGGCGAATTCCTCGAGCAGGCGCGTCTGGTCCACGTCGTCGGCCGAGAGGGACGGGGCGGCCTGCTCGTTCGCTACCGCCTTGTCCTCCTTGCGCGAAATGCGGTCGTCCATTTTCGCCTTGGCCCGATCCTTCTTGGCCTGGTCGCGCTGCAATTTTCCAAATGTCGAACGTGCGCGTGCCACGGTTCACTCCTTTCCGGCCGCTGGTGAGCGGCCAGGTCCTGCCGGCAAGGCGCCTGCCCTGCCGATGTTCTTGCCGCACCCGCCTGTGCGGTGGACCTCTTCGGCCCCGAGCGGAGGAGGTGGGATTTGAACCCACGGTACCCATGAGGCACAACGGTTTTCGAGACCGTCCGATTCGGCCGCTCTCGCACTCCTCCGGGCGAGATGCTAGTCGCTCTGACCTGGTCCGGAACCTCGAGCAGGCGCTTCTGGGAGCATTGCCGGCGCGAAGAACGTGGTCAGGAGGATACCGCCGGACCGCAATCAGGCGACGTCGCCCGAGGCGGTTGGTGCCGCTCCTCGGTCACGAGCCGGCCGCTTCGCGGCGAAGAATGATGAGAGGAGAGACGCGGACTCGGCGTCCGCAACGCCACCCTTGACCTCGACTTCATGGTTGAGCCGGGGATCGGAGCAGAGGTTGTAGAGCGTCCCGCAGGCACCGGCCCGCGGGTCGCTGGCCCCGAAGACGACCCGCCGAACCCTGGCCGCCACCAGGGCGCCGGCACACATTGGGCACGGCTCGAGGGTGACGACGAGCGTGAGCTCGGACAATCGCCAGCCGCCGACGGTGCGGGCGGCGTCGCGTAGGGCCAGGATCTCGGCGTGCGCCGTCGGATCGGCGGCACCCTCACGCTCGTTGTGTCGGGCGGCGACGACACCCCCGCCGATCAGGGCGACCGCACCGACGGGGACCTCTCCCTCCTCGGCGGCCGCCCGCGCCTGAGCCAGGGCCATGGCCATGGCGTCCTCGTCGCCGAGTGGTGTCCTCCCAGGGTTTGCGATGCCCAAGTATGCGGGGTCCGACGGCACAGAGAAATTCGTGTCAGCCCGGTATTGCTCCTCAGCCGGTCGCTGCGCCCAACGCCCGTCTGATTTCGCTGAAGGCGGACTGGAGTTGGGTCGACTTCTGGCCGAACTCGGCCAGGTACGCGCCAAGGCCCAGGGACGGCAGCACGTTGATGGTGAACAGAAAGCGCGCATCCCGCCCGACCAACGAAGCAACACTGTCAACGGTCTTCTTGGTCGGGGCCGGAACGGCGGTGTCCGCGAGGGTCGTCTGGTAGTGCTGCAGCGACTCCACATAGGGGTTGACGATCGCGGAGACGCTACTCAGCGTGGGGATGCCCGAAATGGTGTCGAGTGACGAACTGGCCGTGTTGGTGGCGTCTTCAGCGGTGGTGGTGGCCGCCCGCAACCGGGAGACCGCCGAGGGCGAGATGCGGGGAATCGGAGCCGCCGCTGGGCGTGTCGTCGGGGCAGGGGGGTTGTTGAACGCGGACACGATGGCGGCCCCGGCGACGATGGCGGCCAAAAAGCACAGCAAAACGGCCATTGTGACGAAAACACGACTCCGTCGCAGTCGGCTCCGACGCGTGTGCGGTGGGGCGTGAACCGGAACATCCGGAGGGGTGGTCTCGTGCGTGTCCTCCCACCGCCCGTCGGATTCCGACGTCGACGCGCGCCCACGCTCCCAATTCGGGATGCGGGGCGGCGCATCTGTGGTGCGATCGAGCGACGCAGTCGCCTTGGGGGTCCGCAGCGGTTCAGGAGCCCACACCGGTTCGGGCGCCCCAACGGGTGTGGGCGCCGGGGCCTTCGACCGGGAGTCCGCGTTGGGTTCCACCTTCGTCGGCGGCGGTGACTTCTTCTCGGATCCCACACCAGCGTCCTTGAGGTTCCGAGGCTCGTGGTCGACACGGACCGCGCCGCGCGCCTTCGATACCTGTGCGCTCGGCGGTTTCGGCGGCTGCGCGCCGCGAGAACCAGGCGGCTGTCCGCCGCGCGGAATTGGACGGTTGCGCGGACCGCGCAGGGGAGGGCTGCGCGGCGCGGCGAATTGGTCGGTTGCGCGCCTCTCGTATTGGACTTCTGCGCGGCGAGCGTATTGGACGGCTGCGGCTTCTTCGCCTTTGGGCGCGGGCGCGGCGGGTCCGGAGAGTCCTCGTCGCTCAACGGTGTGGTGTCAGTGGGGGCGATTCGCACAGTATGGGACCCGTCGGACCGGAGGGAAAGTCCCTTTGAAAGTCCCCTGGCCAATCACCCTGAGAGGCCTGGGAATCGCCGTCTGAGCCTCAGGATGTGGCGGCTCGCAGGTTTTGTTCGAGCGCACTCAGGGTCGTCTGCAGCTGGGCGGCGTCGGCGTCGAACTGCTTCAGAAAGGCACCGAGCTGAAGAGGTGGCAGCGCGTCGATGGTGTCGAGGAATTGCAGATCCTGACGCACCTGTGCTTCGGCGCTGGACGCTGCGGACTGAGCCCGAGCCGGCACCGTGCTTCCCGACAGGAGCGTTCCGTAGAGCTGCAGCGACGACATGTATGGATTGATGACCTTCTCGACGTTCGACGGCGTGGGAAAGGTCGGGAGCGATGAGAGTCCGACGGTGGCCGAGGTCGTGGCGGAGTCGAGGGCATCGGTCGCCGTCTGTATACGGGCCGTATCGGAAGAGGACGAGGAGGGAGGAGTGGCCTGGGCCTGCGCTCCTCCGGCGGCCGTCGTCGGGGTTGTCGGATGGTGTCGCGCATGGACGACCGCGACTGCAACAATGAGCACGAGGACGAGACACGCCAGCACGACCGTCGCCGTGAAGACCCGGCTTCGGCGATGCTGTTCGTGCTTCTTGCGGGTTCGGGCCGTCCGGGTCTGAGCCGGGACCGGGCTCCCGTCTGCCGCAACCTCGCCGGCGTCTTCTTGCGGCGCTCCGTCCTCGAGGACCACAGCATCTGTCTCCGGAGGCGGGGTCGGGCTCGATTCGGCGGCCCCTACGGATGCGACCACCGCCGCCATCTCCGCGATCCGTGCCTCTGCAGGCTCGAATTCCCGCTCCCGCTCCCGCTCCCGCTCCGGCTCCGGCTCTGGCTCCGGCTCCGGCTCGACGCCGGCTTCCTGTCCCGGATCCCCTGGGGTCGGCTCGATGGCTTCGGGGGGCCATGCCGACACGGTCTCTGGTGCCCAAGTGGCACCCGGGTCCGGCCCCCACCCCGGCACTCCTTCCAACTCCGGCTCCGCTCCCGGCTCGAGCTCACTCCACGGGAGCCAGACTCCCTCTCGGAGCTCGGCGTCGGCTTCGGGCTCGGGCGTGAAAGCGAATACCTCCGCTTCAGGTCGCGTGTCGGCCTCGAGCACTCTCTCTGTCGCGTGGACCGTGACGGGTTCGGGCTCAGGTTCGACTTCTGCTTGAGGCTCGGGCTCCTCGAAGGAGCGCCGCACCGTGTCGACGATTCGGTCGTAGGCGGCGCCTGCTCGTGCTCCGCCGTCCGCTCCATCTTCGGGCTCTGAGTCTGCGCGGAGCGCGGCGTCCCAATCGAACTCGGAGTCGTCCAGGTCCAGCTCGTCCTCGTCCTCGAGCGCGGCAGCCTCAGCGGCGATCTCGGCCTCGTCGGGATCCGGCACGAACACGTCCCAGTCGAATTCCTCCTCGCCCAGTCCGAAGTCGCCGCTGAGGTCGGTCGTCATGCATCCGTCCTCACGACTCGGCGCTTCCGGAGCGGTACGAGGAGGCGATCGTCACCCATGCCGTGCACAGCGCGGCGTAGCGCATGTCGGCTCCACGGCCGCGTTCGCACAGCTGCGGCGGGTTCGGACCAAGCGCCGGGGTGACTGGAACCGAGGAGTTCCACGGGCGCGTCACCATCGTACGCGTGCGCGCTCAACCCTCGACAGGGGTCCGCGGCGTCCGGGTTGAACCCTCGGTCCACACCGCCCTATCGGTCAGGTGGACACTCGGGTTGAGTGCAGTCTCTGATTCCTATTCGAGCGGAGGAGGTGGGATTTGAACCCACGGTTGGTTGCCCAACACACGATTTCCAGTCGTGCCGATTCGGCCGCTCTCGCACTCCTCCGTGATTGCAGCCAGGTCAGGCTAACGGTCGCGCCAGGCACTGATTGTCCGCACCGACCCGAGGCGGGTCGGGGAGCAACGCCAGGCGCCATTTTGGGGACTCTCGGGACGCATCCAAGGCCGCGATCCGAATTGAGGATGCGTGGTTCAAGGGCCCTGATTACGGCGCCGAGGAAGCAGGAGTCTGGCAAGGGATGCCAGAGCGATGTACGGAGGCGGAAGTGTTCCGACGGATTCTCGTGGCGCTCGACGGGTCAGAAGACGCCCGCGCGGCGTTCGCGTTCGTCAACGACTGGGCGCGACACTTTGACTCGAAGGTCTGGTTCATTCAGCTGGCGGAGGAGTCGTCGGGGCGTCGATCCGAGCTCGTCACCGACGTGCACCGACGGGGTCGCCAGACGGCGAACAAGTTCACTGTGAGCGGGGCCACGCGCGGCGCGCGCAATCAGCAGCTCGTGACCGGGATTTCCGAGGCAGCCACGACGTTCGGGGCTGATCTGATCGTTATAGGTCTCGACCGGCACCGTCTGGCGCGCAACGGTTTCAGTCGCAGCGTCCGGGAGCAGTTGACCGCGGCCACCAACGTCCCCGTGATGATGGCGCCGAAACGAACGGTGGTCCGTGTCCCAGCCGCAACGCGCCGAGAGAGGGCGATCCCGCTCGGTCCAGTCCGCGCGCTGCCGGCAATGGCGGGCGCAGCCATGGCGCATGTTTGACAGCGTCGTGGTCGGCGCCGCGGATTCCGAGGCCGGGGCCCGTGCCGTGCGTCGCGGAGCGGAGCTGGCTGGCGCGTCAGGCGGGACCGTCCACATCGTCACCGCCTTCCGCGGCGAGCCGGTCGAAGCGCTCCTGGCACGGTTCCGAGTGCTGGCGTCGGAGGCGCCGGTCCGGGTCCAGACGCACCCTGTGCAGTCGGACCCCGTCGAGGCGATCACCCGCGTCGCGGCAGAAGAAGGGGCGGATCTGATCGTTGTCGGGTCCCGGGGCAACCGTGGGTCTCGCCGGCTCTCCAGCGTGCCGCAGGCCGTCATGGACCGCGTGGAGTGCGCCGTCCTGGTCGTGTAGGGAGCGGGAACAGCCGAGCCACTAACCTGGGTCTCGTTGCCGTCCCGATGCTGGGTGCGGTGGCCGGGTCCTGCGCAACGGCCGCTCGTGAATCGAGTCAGGGTCGGAAGGCAGCAGCTCTCAGCGGGTATGGCCGGGTGCCGTAGCAAACCTGGCCGCCGCACCGAGCACCGGGCGGCAATGTCTGAGCGCATGGGTAGGCTCGGCCGCCATGGCTGACGTCCCCTTCGTTTCCCTCTACCGGCGCTTCCGGCCGGGCCGGTTCGACGAGCTCAGAGGCCAGGACCACGTCGTGCGGGCGTTGCGCAGCGCCGTCCGTGACGACCGCGTGTCGCACGCGTACCTCTTCAGCGGGCCCCGCGGCACAGGCAAGACGTCTTCGGCCCGCATCCTGGCAAAGGCGCTCAACTGCGAGTCGCCCGTCGACGGGGAGCCCTGTGGCGTGTGTACGTCGTGCGTCGAGATCACGCAGGGCAGCTCCCTCAACGTGCACGAGCTCGATGCGGCGTCCAACAACGGCGTGGACGCAATGCGCGACCTGGTGGCCCATGCCGGCCTGGGTACCCCGGGACGCTGGAAGGTGTACATCGTCGACGAGGTCCACATGCTCTCGACGGCTGCCGCCAACGCGTTGCTGAAGACATTGGAGGAGCCCCCGAGCCACGTCGTCTTCGTCCTTGCCACGACCGACCCGCAGAAGGTACCGCCCACCATCCGTAGCCGCACCCAGCACCTGGAGTTCCGGCTCCTGGGAGCCGAGACGCTGCACAACCTGCTCGAATCGGTCAACGAGGAGGCGGGACTCCACGTCGACGAGGAGGCGCTCGAGGCCGCGGTGCGGCGTGGCCGGGGATCTGCCCGTGATGCGCTCTCGGCCCTGGACCAGGTCGTCGCCTCGGGTTCGGCCGACGCAGCCCGACCCGAGCTCGCGGCCGTGCTCGACGCGCTGGCCGAGGGTGACGTCGGCCAGGTGCTCGTTGCGCTGAGCGCGCTCCTGGCCGGAGGCTGGGGTCCCCAGCAGCTGGCCACAGAGCTGATCGACGATCTCCGCCAGGTCTTCCTCGCCGCGCTGGCGCCGGAGCTCTGCACGGTGTCCGGGCCATCCCTCGAGCGGTTCCGCGCCGTGGCCGAGGCCATGGGCCTGGCGCGGGTGGTGCGCAGCATGGAGATCCTCGGCCACGCGCTGGTCGACATGCGTGAGGCGCCCGACGCACAGGTGGTCCTCGAGATCGGTGCCGTCCGTGCCGTGCGGCCGGACCTCGATTCGGGCATGGAGGCTCTGTCGGAAAGGGTCAGCGTCCTGGAGCGCGCGCAATCGGGCGCTCCCGCCTTTCCCCGCCCCGGCGGAAGTGCGGCGCCGAGTGCACCGGCGGAGCCTGACGGTGGTGCCCGCGCCGCGGCACCGGAGCCCCCCGCGACACCCCGACCGCCGGCCGAGGTGGCCCGGCGGCCTTCTCTCGGTGCCCTGCGCCGCAGCAAAGAGGCGGCTGCGCCATCGCAATCGCCGGCGACGACGCCGGCCGACGAAACGACACCAACGATGGAACCGGAGCCCGTGGCCAAGGCGCCGGCCGTCAGGACCGCGGCGGTCGCGTCGGCGGAATTGGCATCGAGCGCATCGACCGCATCGAGCGCGTCGAGCGCAGCCGGAGCTGCACCGGCGGGAGCGACGAAGACGCTCGATCGCGACGACCTCACCGAGGCCTGGGGCGACGGCATCCTTCAGTCCCTCCCGGCGAGGGCCAAGGCGCGTTACGCCAGCGGCCGCTTCGTAGCGGTGGACGAGCAGGGCGCCCACTTCGCGTTGCCCAACGCCGCGCACAGGGAGCAGTGCGTGGAGCAGCAGGCCGATGTCGAGAAGGCTCTCTCTGACCACTTCGGGACGGAGGTCGCGCTGGTGCTTCTGGTCGACGACAGCCTGGCTCCGCCGGCAGCAGGTCCCGGCCCGTCCCCCGCGGCATCCCCCCGGCCGCCGGGTGGCGCGTCGCCGCCACCTCATCCGCCGGCGGAGGGAGTCGACTATGTCGACCCGAGTGAGCTCGAGGATGCGTCCACCGATCAGGCGTCGGCGGCGCAGGCGCGCCTCTTGCAGGCCTTCCCCGGCGCCAGCGAGGTGGCCGAGTAGGTGTACACGGGTCCACTCCGCACCCTCATCGAGGAGCTCGGCCGCCTGCCCGGCATCGGGCCCAAGTCGGCGCAGCGCATCGCCTTCCACATCCTGAAGGTTCCCGGCGAGGACGCGCGCCGCCTGTCCGACGCAATCATTGCGGTCAAGGAGCGCACGACGCTCTGCGACGTCTGCTTCAACGTGGCCGAGTCGGGTGAGGTATGCGCCGTCTGCAGCGACGACCGGCGCGATGCCGAGGTCATCTGCGTGGTCGAGGACCCGCGCGACATCGTCGCCGTGGAGCGCACCGGGTTCAAGGGCCGCTACCACGTCCTCGGCGGCGCGTTGAGCCCGCTCGACGGCATCGGGCGGGAGCAGCTCCGCCTGCGCGAGCTCCTCGATCGCGTGGACGCCGGCATCATCCGCGAGGCCATCGTCTGCACCAACCCCACCATCGAGGGTGAAGCCACGGCGATGCTGGTCGCCCGCGAGCTCATCCCGCGTGGGGTCGTGGTCTCCCGCCTGGCGAGCGGGCTGCCCGTCGGCGGCGATCTCGAATACGCCGACGAGCTCACGCTGGGCCGCGCGCTCGAGGGGCGCCGGCCCCTCGAAGTCTGACGGGCGGGACCGATCGCGGGCCGCGCCGGGGCCGGGGTGACGCGGGTCCTCACCGGGGCGCCGGAACCGGGGCCGTGCCGCTGTCCCGTACAATTGGCCGATGCGGATCGCCATCGTCGGAGCGACAGGGCAGGTGGGCGTGGTCCTGCGCGCCATTCTGGCCGAGCGCAACTTCCCGGTGGAGTCCATGCGGTATCTCGCCTCCGCTCGATCCGCCGGCACGACGCTGCCCTGGGCCGACGGCGAAATCGTCGTCGAGGAC
Organism: uncultured Acidimicrobiaceae bacterium; assembly: GCA_963850185.1. Classification (GTDB taxonomy): domain Bacteria; phylum Actinomycetota; class Acidimicrobiia; order Acidimicrobiales; family RAAP-2; genus Bog-473. The sequence continues at coordinate 25,507 of CAWKKE010000003.1, read as the reverse complement.
GCGGCGACAGCCGACCTCTCCGGCATCGATCTCGCCCTCTGCTCGGCGCCGGCCTCCGTCTCGCGGGAGCTGGCACCGCGGCTCGCCGCCGCCGGCGCCACGGTCATCGACAACTCCTCCGCCTGGCGCATGGACCCCGACGTTCCCCTCGTGGTGCCCGAGGCGAACGCGGCCGAGCTTCGCTCCATCCCCAAGGGCATTGTGGCCAATCCCAACTGCACCACCATGGTCGCCATCCCGGTCCTCAAGCCCCTCGACGACGAGGCGGGTCTGCGCCGCCTCGTCGTGGCCACGTATCAGGCGGTCTCGGGCGGCGGTGTCGAAGCCGTGCGCGAGCTGGCGGAGCAGCTGGCGAAGACGTCCGACCGGGCGGCCGACCTGACCTTCGACGGCTCGGCCGTCGACTTCCCGCCGCGCAGCGTGTACCCCGTCCCGATCGCCCACAACCTGATTCCGCTGCAGTTCAAGATCGTCGACGACGGCTCACTGGAGACCGACGAGGAGCAGAAGTACTGCAACGAGGCCCGCAAGATCCTCGGGCGCCCCGACCTCGCCGTAACCACCACCTGCGTGCGCGTGCCCGTCTTCACCGGGCACTCGGCGGCCATTGTGTGCGAGTTCGAGCGGCCGATCACCCCCGAGCGCGCCACCGAGGTGTTGCGCACCGCCCCGGGGGTCGAGCTGGCGGAGATCCCGACGCCGCTGCTGGCGGCCGGCCGCGACGTTTCCTATGTCGGCCGCATCCGGCGGGCCCAGGGTGCACCCAACGCATTGGCCCTCTTCGTCTCGGGTGACAATCTGCGCAAGGGCGCCGCACTCAACGTCGTGCAGATCGCCGAAGAGCTGCTGGCACTGCGATCCTGATCCGAGGGCCCGTCTGACCGATTTCGCAGACCTGACCTGACCCAGTCGGCGGTCGGCGATCAGTCGGGGCCGGACGAAACCGGCTCGGGGCCACCGATCACGAGGGTCGACATGCGACGGGCCAGGTTGACCGCGTGGTCGCCGAAGCGCTCGTAGAAGCGGGCCACCATCGCCAGCTCGATCGCCACCGGCAGCGGCATGGTTCCTGCCACCAGCTCCGCGGTCAGGGTGACGTGCAGATCATCGAGCTCGTCGTCGAGATCGTCGATGGAGGAGGCGGCATTGGCCGACCGTTCGGCGAAGGCATCCGCCGTCTCCCGCCAGATCGTTGTGGCCACTTCGCCCATGCGCTCGACGAGGCCGCGGCTTCGGGCTGACATCTCGGCACCGAGGCCGCGGGCCGCTCGGCGGGCGATGTGCTCGGCCAGGTCGCCGTTGCGCTCCATGTCGGGGAGCATGCGCAGGATGGCCACGTACTCGCGACGTTCGTCGGACGTCGTCTCGCCGTGGACCAGCTGGTGCTGCACCGTCGTCGAGATCTGCCCGATCAATTTGTCGATGAGCTCGTCGCGCTTGACCAGCTCCTTGGCGGCGTCGCGGTCGCCTGCCAGCAGCGCGTGCGTGGCGCCGGCGATCCCCTCGCCGACCAAGGCAAAGGCCTGCGCGAACAGGCGGTCGACCTCGTGGGGCTCGGGCATCGTCCGCGGCCAGAGCGGCTGCTCGGTGACGAGCGGACCGATCTGCATGTGAGGAAGGTCCTCGGACTCGACGTCCTCGGTGAACGTCTTCGTGCTGCCACCGAGCTTGAACGGCATCCTGGCCACGTTACCGGCTCCCTGCAGGCGTGACGACCCCCTGGTGGCGGGCCGTGCGGGCATCCCAGGGCTGCAGGCGAGGGTGGTCCCCGTTGTCGACACACCCCGTCGTTACATTGGCTTCATGGTCCTCGGAGTGGTCATCGGTCTCGCGGCCGGCCTCGCCATCGGTCTGGCCTGGCACATGGCGCGGGCGGGTCGCACCGCCGGCGCCGCGCGCCTGGCCGAGGGGCGTCTGGCCGATGCGCAGGCACAGTCGACCGCCTTGGCGGCGCAACTGAAGATGGCGTCGGAGGCGGCGTCCGCCGCCGAGACGGCCCGTGCCGTCGCCGTCTCCGAGCTCGACCTGCTCCGCACCTCGGAGATCGAGGCGGCGCGCCGTGCGACGCACGAGCGCGAATTGTTGGCCGGGGCCTTCTCGGAACTGTCGGCACAGGCGTTGGCGAAGAACAACGAGCAGTTCCTCACGCTGGCCGACTCCAAGCTGAGCGAGGTCCGCACGGCGACGCAAGGCGACCTGTCTCAGCGTCAGCAGGCGATCGCGCAGCTCCTGGACCCGTTGAGCGAAACCCTGGCTCGCTACGAGCGCGGGCTGCGGGACATGGAAGTGGAGCGCAGGGGCGCCTACGCCACGTTGAACGAGCGCGTGGCGGCGCTGCATCTCGGCCACGAACAGCTGCAGAAGGAGACCAGGAACCTGGTCACCGCCCTGCGGTCTCCTCAGACGAGAGGCCGCTGGGGAGAGATGACACTGCGCAACGCGGTCAAGGCGGCCGGGATGGCCGAGCACTGCGACTTCGACGAGCAGCGATCCACGGTGACCGCGGACGGCTTGCTGCGACCCGACATGATCGTGCACCTGCCGGGCGGCGGACAGGTCGTCATCGACTCGAAGGTGCCACTCGACGCCTTCTTGCACTTCACCGAGTCCGACGACGAGGACGAACGCAAGGCGTTTCTCAGGAAGCACGCCAATCAGCTCCGCACCCACGTGGACCAGCTCGCCAAGAAGGAGTACTGGCGGCAGTTCGAGCGCTCACCCGAGTTCGTCGTGGCCTTCATCCCCGGGGAGTCGCTGCTGGCGGCCGCCTGTGAGGCCGATCCGGGTCTGCAGGACCACGCATTGGGAAAGGGCATCGTGCTGGCCACCCCCAACACGCTGGTGGCGGCGCTGAAGACCATCGCCTTGTCCTGGCAGCAGGAGACGCTGGCGGAGAACGCACGCGAGGTCCGAGAGCTGGGCGCGGAGCTGTACGAGCGGTTGCGCGTCATGACCGGGCACATGCAGTCGCTCCAGCGCAGCCTCACCTCGAGTGTGGAGGCCTACAACAAGGCTGTCGGCTCCTTCGAGTCGCGTGTGCTCGTCACCGCGGCGGAAGTTCCCCGGCCTCGGCGTGGTGGGGATGCAGTCCGGCGACATCGACGAGCTGGCCCCGATCGAGAAGGCGCCCCGCCACCTGCAGACCTACCAGCCTGATCTCTACGACGACGAGTTGGAGCAGTCGACCATCGTTGCGCTGCCCGAGGGCGGGGCGAACACCGGCACGGCGTAGCCCCGCACGGCCTCCCAGCAGGAGGCTTGGCCGACCCGGTTGCCCGAGAACACCGCCGACGTACTCTGCCGGGGTGCTGCACGTCCACCGATCCGATCGCACCGACACCTTGGTGTCGATGCTCGCCGAACTGGTGGCCGAACCGCTCGAGGATCCGATAACGCCCGAAGTCGTTTCCGTGCCGACGAAGGGCATCGAGCGCTGGCTCAGTCAACGCCTCTCGGCCCGACTGGGCGTCACGCCCGGAGGGCAGGACGGGGTGTGCGCCAACATCACCTTCCCCTTTCCCGGGACGCTGGTCTCCGGCGTGCTCGCCCGGGCCACGGGCAACGACCCGAAGGCGGACCCGTGGATGCCCGAACGCTCCGTCTGGCCGCTCATGGAAGTCGTCGAACGGCACTTCGACGAGCCCTGGCTGGCACCGTTGGCTGTCCACATCCGTAACGCAGGAGCCGCCAGGGACGAGGTCGCGCCGGGAACGCCCGAGCCGCTCGAACGCTTCTCCATCGTGCGGCACGTCGCGGACCTCTTCGATCGCTACGCCGTGCACCGTCCCGACATGGTGCAGCGCTGGGCCCAGGGCGCACCGCACCCCGACGAGCAGGCCTGGCAGGTCGAGCTCTGGCGCCGCCTGCGCGCCCGCATCGACAAGCCGAGCCCGGCGGAGCACCTGAAGCGCGCCTGCGCCAGGCTGCGGCAAGAGCCCGACCTGCTCGACCTCCCGGACCGGCTGTCGTTGTTCGGGCTGACACGCCTCCCGGCGAGCTATCTCGACGTCCTCGACGCCATGGCCGGCACACGCGCCGTCCACCTCTTCCTGCTTCACCCGTCGCCGGCGCTCTGGAACCGCCTCGAGCCCCACGTCGGACCCAAGACGAGACACCTGCCCCGTCGGGAGGACCGGACTGCGGCGGACGCACGCAACCCGTTGCTCGCATCGTGGGGACGCGATGCCCGCGAGATGCAACTGGTTCTCGGCGGTGCGCAGACACACGGCGAGGAGCCCACCGAAGCTGAGCACGCGGGCGATCGCACCCTGCTGCAGCGGATCCAGGACGATGTCCGGGCCGACCGTGCGCCGGCGTCGACCGGGGCCGGCGAGGGGGGCGGGGACGCCGACGTTCGCCCGGTGCTGGCGCTCGAAGACGACAGCATCCGGGTCCATTCTTGTCATGGTCGCAGCCGGCAGGTCGAGGTCCTGCGAGATGCCGTCCTGCATCTGCTCGAGGAGAACCCGGAGCTCGAGGCGCGCGACATCATCGTCATGTGCCCCGACATCGAGCACTTCGCGCCGCTCATCCAGGCAACATTCGGCGCGCACGATGAAGAGAGTGCTCGCGTCGACGGCACGCGGCAGCTGAGAATCCGCTTGGCCGACCGTTCCCTCCGCCAGACCAACCCGGTGATGGGCGTCCTGGCGGAGATGCTCGACCTCGCCACCGCGCGCATGACGGTGAGCCAGGTCCTCGATCTCGCGGGGCGCGAGCCTGTGCGGCGGCGATTCCGCTTTACCGATGACGACTTGGCGCGGATTGAGCAATGGGTCCGGGAGTCCAACGTGCGATGGGGATTCGACGCCCACCATCGGCAGGCTTTCGAGCTCGGGCGCATCGGTGCCAACACCTGGCGTTCCGGATTGGACCGAATCCTCCTCGGCGTCGCCATGGCTGAGGACGGCCAGAGGCTGTTCGCGGGAACGCTGCCGCTCGACGATGTCGAGAGCGGCGACATTGAGCTGGCGGGTCGTCTGGCCGAGCTCGTCGAGCGTCTGCATTCGGCCTTTGACGGACTGACCGGCGAACGCACCATGCGCGCCTGGGCCGCCGAGCTCGCGGCCATCGCCGACTCGCTGACGTCGACGTCGCCCGCCGAGGCCTGGCAGAGGGCGGAGCTCACGGCGCTCCTCGACAATCTGGTCGAGGAAGCGAGGACAGAAAGCGGAGACAGCTCCGTCACCATCGGCTGCGGCGACGTCCACTCGCTCCTGACGGAACGGCTGAAGGGCAAGGCAACGAGAGCGAACTTCTGCACCGGCCACTTGACCGTCTGCACCCTCGTCCCCATGCGGTCCATCCCTCACAAGGTCGTCTGCCTGCTCGGGCTCGACGACGGAAGCTTCCCGCGCCACATACAACGCGACGGCGACGACCTCACCGCGCAGGACCCGCGGGTGGGCGACCGCGACGCCCGCAGCGAAGACCGCCAGCTCCTGCTCGACGCCTTGCTGGCCGCCCGCGAGCACCTGGTCATCACCTACAGCGGGCACGACGAGCGCTCGAACCAGGCCCGCCCGCCGGCGGTCCCGGTGGGCGAGCTCTTCGACGTGGTGGACCACACGGTTCGCACGCCTTCGGGACGGGCCCGCGACGCCATCGTCGTCCAGCACCCGCTACAGCCCTTCGACCCACGGAATTTCGTGCCGGGTGAGCTGATCCCGTCGCGTCCATGGAGCTTCGACGAGCTCAACCTCGAGGGCGCACGAGCCGCGTTGGACCAGGACCAGCGACTGCGGCAGTTCCTGGCGCGGCCTTTGGAGAACGGCGTCCGGTCCGCCGACGTCGACATCGACGTGCTGGACCGTTTCCTGCGCGATCCGGTCAAGGTCTTCTTGCGCGAACGGCTTGGGGTGTCGCTGTGGGACCGCACCCGCGAATACGAGGACGCCATTCCGATCGTTTCGGACGCCCTGACCCAGTGGGGGATCGCCGAGCGGATCCTCGGCGCCCGACTCGGCGGCGCGAGCTGGGACGACTGCGAGCACACCGAGATCGCCCGGGGGGCGTTGCCACCGGCGTCGCTGGCCTACCCGGTGCTCGACGACATGCGCCACGACATCGAGGAGCTCGTGGTGGCCGGGAGCCACTTGTCGGGAACGGCGCCGGAGTCGCTCGAGGTCGAGGTCCACCTCCCGGGCCTCCCCACACTGATCGGGACGGTGGCGGGGGTGCGCGGCAGTGTCATCCAGGTCGTGACCTACCGCCGGATGCAGCCCGCGCTGCGACTGAGTGCATGGCTCCGCCTCTTGGCGTTGAGCGCCACCTACCCGGAGGTGCCATTCGAGGCACAGACGATCGGGAGGGCGAGCAAGGGCTCCCGTCGTGCGGTATCGGTGGCCTCCGTCGGACCACTGGACGCGGATCCGCAGATCCGGAGCCAGGTGGCGCGGGCGCATCTGGCCGACCTCGTCGGACTCTTCCAACGCGGCGTGTGCGAGCCCTTGCCGATCTTCTGCAAGACGTCCGCCGCCTACGCCCTCGACCGGGCTCTCGGCAAGGAACCGGGCGAGGCGGCCGAGGGGGCGCGCCGGGAATGGGAATCGAGGAACGACCGCGACAACGAGAACCGGGACAAGGAGCACCTGTTCGTCCTCGGAGATGAGCTCTCGTTCTCGGACATGCTCCGGGAGACGGGGAACCCCTCGGCGGAAGAGGGCGCCGACCTCGACCCCTCCGAGCCGCATCGCTTTGGCGTCTACGCCCGTTTGGTGTGGGACGGATTGCTGGACCGCGAGAGGGTCCGGCTCCAGTGACGGTGCTCCCCCTGCACGGAGGTGGGGACGAGAGGGACGACGAGATGCCGTCGTTCGAGGTCCACGGTCCGCTGCCGCGGGAACGGCGCTGCTCGAGGCGAGTGCCGGCACCGGGAAGACCTTCACGATCGCGGCCTTGACGGCCCGGTATGTCGCAGAAGACGACCTGCCGATCGACCGCCTTCTCGTCATGACCTTCACGCGGATGGCCACGGGCGAGCTCCGCGAGAAGGTGCGGGACCGGTTGGTGCGCGCCTTCGACGGCCTGGCCGATGTCCTGGCGGGCAGGGAACTCCCGGAGGGCGACGACATCGTGCGGCTCCTGGCCGACGTGCCGCGCGCCGAGCAGGAGCTGCGGTGCGGCCGGCTCGGCAAGGCGATCGCCGACTTCGACGCGGCCACCATCGAGACCACGCACGGGTTCTGCCTTCAGGTCCTGTACGGGTTGGGCACCGCCGGCGACGTCGACCGCGACGTGACGCTCGTCGAGGATGTGCACGACCTCGTAGACGAGGTCGTCGACGACCTCTACCTGCGCAAGTTCGCCCATCGCGAGAACACCGTCGCCTTCTCGCGCGAGGAAGCGGGCAAGGTGGCCCGCAAGGTCCTCGACATTGCCGACGCCTTCGTCGTGCCGCCCTTGTCCGACGGGGACGAACTCGAACCGACTCGCCGCCGATTCGCCGAGCGCGTGCGCAAGGAGATGGAGGCGCGGAAACGGGCCCTGAACATCCTCACCTACGACGATGTCCTCCTGCGGCTCCGCGACACCCTCGGTGATCCCGCGCGAGGAGCTCTGGCGCGCGACCGTCTGCGCCAGCGCTTCGATGTCGTCCTGGTCGACGAGTTCCAGGACACCGACCCCGTGCAGTGGGACATCATGCGTGGTGCCTTCGACGCAGAAGGCAAGACGCTCGTCCTCATCGGCGACCCGAAGCAGGCGATCTACGCCTTCCGCGGCGCAGACGTGCACACCTACCTCAAGGCGAAGGCGACCGTGCAGTCCAAGTGGACGCTCGACGTCAACTGGCGCAGCGACAAGGGCCTGTTGGACGCGTACGACGCACTGTTCGAGGGTGCGCAGCTCGGACAGGCGGGCATCACCTACCGCCACGTCAGCGCTGCTCCGCGGAACGTCGAGCCGAGACTGACCGGAGCACCCGTTGCCGCGCCGCTGCGCGTGCGCGTCGTGCACACGGCGGACCGTCTCGTGCCCGTCTACCAACAGAAGGTGAAGGCGCCGGAGGCGCGCGACCTCATCGCCCGCGATCTCGCCGCGCAGACGGTCGAGCTTCTCGAGGCCGAGCCGGAGATCACCACGCGTCATCACGACCGCACGGAGTGCCGGGCACTTCACGCGGGTGACATCGCCGTGCTGGTCCGGTCCAACCGGCAGGCGACGACGGTGTGCGATGCCCTCCTGCGCGCGCACGTGCCCGCGGTCATAAGCGGAGCCGGCTCCGTGTTCGCCTCCGGGCCGGCCTCGGAATGGCTGCGCTTCCTGGAGGCGCTCGAGCAGCCGGCGTCGAGTGACCGTGCGTCCATGGCGGCCATGACCCAGTTCATCGGCTGGTCGGCGGAGCAGGTGGCGGACAAGGACGACGTGCAGCGCTGGGAGGATCTCCACGGATGGCTGCACACGTGGGGCCGCCTCTTGCGCGACAAGGGGGTCGCGACGCTCTATGAGTCGGTGACGAGCGTCGGTGACGTCCCGGCTCGGGTGTTGCGCCGCCCCGCGGGTGAGCGATTCATGACCGACCTGCGTCACATCGCCCAGCTGCTGCACGATGCGGCAGTCGTCGAGGGCGTCGGCCCAACGGCACTCGCCAACTGGCTGGGTCGCCGCATTCTCGAGGCGGACCGTGACCGCGAGAACGAGGAGCGGACACGCCGCCTGGAGTCGGACGCCCAAGCGGTGCAGGTCATCACCGTGCATCGGAGCAAGGGACTCGAGTTCCCGGTGGTGTTCATCCCTTACGCCTGGGACGGGTGGGCCTTCCCGATCGACGTCCCGGTCTTCCACGATCCCGACAGGGAGAACGAGCGCACCGTGGACGTCGGGTGCCCCGGACCCGTGCTCTCCGAGCACCGCAAGTTGCAGGAGGCGGAGGAGCAAGGTGAGAGCCTGCGCCTGCTCTACGTCGCCCTGACGCGCGCGCGCCACCAGGCGGTGCTCTGGTGGGCGGGGGCGAAGGACACGAAGAATTCGTCGCTCTCACGTCTTCTCTTCGACCGGGGACCCGATGGCCAGATCCCGGCAAGCGGGAAGAAGGCGCAATCAGATGCGGCGGTCGTGTCCGCCTTTGCCGAGCTCGGACCCAAGGTGTCTGTCGAGCAGATCGGAGGGCCACCGGATATCCGCTGGCAGCGTCCCCCCCAACATTCCTCCGAGCTCGGCGTCACCGTCTTCGACCGCGACCTCGACATGAATTGGCGACGCGCCTCATACTCCTCGATCACCAACGCGGTGCACGAGCAGCCGGCCATCGCCAGTGAGCCGGAGGGGGCAGCGGCGCTGACGCTGGACGAGGAGGCGCCCGGAGTCCCGCGACAGGCGCGGGCGCGTGCGGTCTCCGCCCGCGGCGGGGGCGAGGCCAGCACCCGCATGGTGCCCCTGGGGCTGGCCGCCATGCCCGGCGGGACGCTGGTCGGCACCCTCATCCACGGAGTCTTGGAGAGGGTGGCGTTCGACGCGCCGGACCTCGTCGCCGAGGTGGACTCGGCCTTGCGCCACGAGCAGGCGTACTACAACGTCGATCTGGGCAACCACGGCGACGTCGTCCACGGTCTGTGCACGGCGATCGAGTCGCCGCTGGGGCCTGCGGCCGGACTGCGTTTGCGCGACGTGGCGCGGGAGCACCGTCTCGACGAGCTCGGGTTCGAGCTGCCCCTGGTCGGCGGTGACGACGTGACGGCCCGACAGGTCGGGGACCTCCGGGTCACCGACATAGCGACCTTGCTGAGCGACCACGTCGATTTGGCCGATCCGATGCGCGCCTATGCCGACCGTCTGCGCGACCCGGTCTTCGGCGACGATCCGCTGCGGGGCTTCCTGACCGGCAGCCTCGACCTGGTGCTGCGGCTGCCCGATGGTCGCTTCATGCTGGCGGACTACAAGACGAACCGCCTTGCTGCTCCCGACGAGACCCTCACCGCCTGGCACTACCGGCCGGCGGCGATCGAGGCCGAGATGATCGAGGCCCACTATCCGCTGCAGGCCCTGCTGTACTCGGTGGCCCTGCACCGCTACCTGCGCTGGCGCCAGCCCGGGTACGACCCCGCCCGGCATCTCGGTGGCGCCCTCTATCTGTTCGTGCGTGGCATGAGTGCCGAGAAGCCGACGATCTTCGGGGAGACGCCCTGCGGGGTCTGGTCCTGGTGTCCTCCCGCCGAGCTCGTCACGGCGCTGAGCGACCTCTTCGACCACGGGGTGCGCTCATGACGACAGTGGAGACCGGCGACATGGGCGTCGATCGCTACGACGCGTCCGTGGCGGCCGGGGCCCCCGGGAGCTTGCGCGCCTTCAACCGGGCCGGGATCCTCGACAGCGCAGACGTCCACATCGCGCACCGTTTGGCCCAGCTCGCCGGCGTCGAGAGTGATGCCGCCACCCTCGGGATCGCCTTCGCCGCCCGGGCGCCGCGCCTGGGCCACGTGTGTGTCGACCTCCGAACCATCCGGCAGACGGCGAGCAGGGACATCGACCTGCCGACCGACCTCGACGCGCTGCCCTGGCCCGATGCCGAGGCGTGGCTCGACGCGCTGCGTCAGAGCCCACTGGTCGGGCCGGGCAGCCCGCTGTGGCTCTCCGGGTCGAACCTGTATCTGAACCGCCTCTGGCTCGACGAACGACAGGTGGCGAGAGACCTGCTCGCCCGCGCCGAGAGCGAGGTGCCCGAGGTCGACCTGGCGCTCCTGCGCGCCGGCCTGACGAGGTTGTTCAGGGAGGACGACCCGACAGCCGAGGATCCCGAGCACCTGCAGCCGTTGGCCGCCGCGACCGCCGTGCTCCGTCGGGTCTCGGTCATCGCCGGAGGACCCGGGACCGGCAAGACCACGACCGTGGCGCGCCTGTTGGGGTTGCTCGACCAGCACGCGGTCGCTCGGGGCGCGGCACCGCCGCTCATCGCCCTGGCGGCGCCGACGGGGAAGGCGTCACTACGGCTGGAGGAAGCGGTGCGCGACGAAGCGACCCGGCTTGGACTCGATCCGGGCACGGTCGAGCGGCTGCTGGCCCTGCGCGGCATGACGCTGCATCGGTTGCTCGGGCGGGCCGGCGGCAACCGGACCCGTTTTCGGCACAACCGGTCGAACCCGCTCCGGCACGACGTCGTCGTCGTCGACGAGACCTCGATGGTGCCACTGTCCATGATGGCCCGGCTCCTCGAAGCGCTCCGTCCTGACGCACGACTGATCATCGTCGGCGACCACGAGCAGCTGGCGTCAGTCGAAGCCGGCGCCGTGCTCGGTGACATCGTCGGCCCGGCGGCGCGTGGTCTGTGCATGGGTCAGGCGGTCAGATCAGAACTTGAGGTGGCGACGGGGCATCCGTTGCCCCCACCGGAGATGACGGCGCGCTCTCCCATTGGGGACGGGGTCGTGGTATTGCGCCACGTCCGGCGCCACGGGGGCGCCATTGCCGGCTTTGCCCGGGCCGTCCAGGCCGGGGACGCCGACGCCGCCCTGACCGAGCTCGCGACCGAACGATCCAACGTGGATTGGTTGGCTCTCGATCCGTCCGACCCCGCGACGGCGGAGCGACTGGACGTGATCCGCGACATCGCCGTCGAGAGCGGCCGCCGGGTGATCGAAGCGGCACGGGAGGGGGACGCCACGACCGCGCTCGACGCCCTCGAGGGTTTCCGACTGCTGTGCGCCCACCGGAGGGGGCCCGAGGGCGTGTGGGCATGGACAGCGCACATCGAACGCTGGTTGGAGATGGAGGTCGAAGGGTTCAAGGGGCGGGAGGGTTGGTACCTCGGGCGCCCCCTGATCGTCACCGAGAACGACTACTCGCTCGACCTCTTCAACGGCGACATCGGCGTGGTGGTGAAGGGCGCCGTCCGGCCGATGGACGCCGCCTTCCGCCGCGGTGACTCGGTCCTGCCCGTCAGCACGGCGCGTCTGGCCGCCGTGGACACGGTGTACGCCATGACCGTCCACAAGAGCCAGGGCTCTCAGTTCAACGCGGTGGCCTTCATGCTGCCGGGCGCCGATTCGCGGATTCTGACGAGGGAGCTGCTCTACACGGCCGTCACCCGCGCCCGCGAACGACTGATCCTGGTGGGCACCGAGGATCTGATTCGTTCCGCCATCGACCGGCCAATCACCCGGGCGTCGGGTCTCAGGCAGGCCCTCTGGGAAGAGTCGGTCTGACCCGAGGCGACCTGCGATCCAGCGCCGGCGAGCGCCCCTTTTTGGGCCTTGGACAACCCACACACACATTTCGTGTTTGGGAAAATCCCTGCTCTCACGACATTTGCAGCACATTCACAGCCGAAATTCAGGGTCGTAGCCCATTATTGCAATCGGATGACTCCGTGGCGGAAGCGCGGGTGCAAGAAAACTAGGGGTGAGAATGAAGATTCTGGTTCTCGGAGGAGATGGCTACCTCGGTTGGCCTACCGCGCTGCATCTGTCGGCCCTGGGCCACGAGGTCACCGTGGTCGACAACCTGGTGCGCCGGGAGTACGACCGCGAAATGGGCGTGGACAGTCTCGTGCCTATCGCTTCCCTGCAGGACCGCGTCACGCGGTGGGAGCAGGTGTCCGGCCACGCCATCAACGTGCGGGTCGGCAATCTGACCGACGCCACCTTCACCTACGGCGTCGTCGCCGAGGCGAAGCCCGACGCCATCGTCCACTTCGGCGAGCAGCGCTCGGCCCCGTACTCCATGATCGACCGGGAGCATGCGGTCTATACACAGGTGAACAACGTCGTGGGGAACCTGAACGTGATGTACGCGATTCAGGAGACGAATCCGGACATCCACCTCGTCAAGCTGGGGACGATGGGGGAGTACGGGTACCCCAACATCGACATTGAGGAAGGGTTCATCGAAATCACGCACAAGGGGCGCACCGACGTGATGCCCTACCCCAAGCAGCCCGGCTCCTTCTACCACCTGTCCAAGGTGCACGACAGCCACAACATCATGTTCGGATGTCGCATCTGGGGACTGCGGGCGACGGACCTGAACCAGGGGATCGTGTACGGCCAGTCGACTCCCGAGACGGATGTCGACCCCCTCCTGGCCACCCGCTTCGACTACGACGGCGTCTTCGGCACCGTGCTCAACCGCTTCTGTGTGCAGGCGGTCACGGGACACCCGCTGACGGTCTACGGCGCCGGCGGCCAGACCCGCGGCATGCTGAACATCCGCGACACGCTCGCCTGTGTGACCCTGGCTGTCGAGAATCCCGCCGACCGGGGCGAGTTCCGGGTCTTCAACCAGTTCACCGAGTCTTTCTCGGTGCGCCAGATGGCGGACATGGTCAAGAAGGCCTGTCCGTCGCGGGTCGACATCGCCGAGGGTCTGTCCAACCCGCGGGTCGAGAACGAGGAGCACTACTTCCACGCCGCCAACACCAAGCTGCTCGACCTCGGGCTCCAGCCCCATCTGCTGACGGACCAGGTCATCACGGACATCCTCGGCCTGGTGGAGCGCTACCGCAGCCGGGTGGATGTCCGGGCCATCGCTCCGACGGTCCAGTGGCGTTCGAGTGCGAGCACCCTCACGACGTCTGGTGAGACCCCGGACTCGTCCTTCCTCGCGGTGTAAAGCCTCCCCTTCCGCAGTAGTTTCCTGTGGCGATGCCGCCACGCAGGCCACGCCGCCGCGCGCGCCGTTGATCATCGGCCCGGCCGGTCATCCTGCTGATCGCAGTGGTGGTCGTGCTCGCGGTCCTCGTGGGCGGACTCACCCAGGTATCGCGGCAGTCGCAGGGCTACGACTCCAATTCGGACCGTGCCTTGGCGGCCCAGGGCACCGTGGCAGCCGATCAGTCGAATGCGACGTCCGTCACCGTGCGCAAGGTCCTCAACGATCTGCCGACGCAGACCCGCCAGGGGTTGCAGGCCACGCTCGACAGCGCGGTGCAACAGACCGGGCTCGAGTCGGCACGGGCGCAGCTGGCCGCCGGCTCGACGCCGCTGGGTACGACGGCGACACAGTTCGCCACCGTGTTCGCGGACCGGGCCCAGGCGATGACGCAACTGCGCGCCGCGGTCTACGGGTACCTGGGTATGGAGCCGATCGCGCCGGCCAACGCGCCGGTTGACACGGCCGCCTCCGCCGGGACGCCGGCGCTCCTCTCCGCCGGGCAGGCGACCGACCGCATTGCCGCGGCAGGCGCCCTCCTCACGCGTTCGGACGCTCTCTACCGCTCCGTCCGGCGGTCCCTTGCCACGGCGGCCGGACACGGGAGGCTTCCCCCTTCGGCCTGGGTGACCGACCCCCAGGTGTGGCAGCTGGGGAGCGTGGCAGCCCAGGTCGATCTGCTGGCCACGTCGCCCACGCTCGCGGCGTCGCACTACGTCGTCCTGCGCACGGTGCGCCTGAGCCCTCCGGCGCTCCCCACGCCGCCGGGCGCGCCGGCGAACGTGTCGGTCATCAGCCCGACCTCCCGGGTCGGTGTGACCGTTGTGCTCGCCAATCAGGGTTCGTCCAACGAGTCGCACGTCTCGGTCCGTTTCTCACTGACTGATCAGACGACGGGTGCAACGACGAGCCAGATCCGGACGACGTCGCTCCCCCTCGCCGCCTCGGTCACCCTTCCCGACGTTTCCCTGCGAGTGAAGCCGTCGACCTCTTATCTCCTCGTCGTCCAGGTGATCCCGCCTGCCGGCCAGACGCTCACGGCTGGTACGGCGACCCAGGTGTCGCTGCAGGTCGCCCCCGCCTCGTGAGCCGCGACCCCCGACATGCCGGGTGACCCTCGTGTCGACCCCACCCGTTGGTGGTCCTAGGATCGAGACGCACCGAATTCAGGAACTGGAGGGCACTTCTCGTGGCCGAGAGCATCACCATCACTGACAACCGGAACGGCGAGACCCTCGAGATCCCCATTGTCAACGGAGGGGTATCTGCCAGCGAATGGTCGAAGCTTCTCCCTGGTGTCTGGTTCTTCGACCCGGCGTTCATGTCCACGGCCGCCTGCGAGAGCGCCATCACGTACCTCGACGGCGACGCCGGCATTTTGCGCTACCGGGGTTACCCCATCGAACAGCTGGCGGAGCACTCCACGTACCTGGAGGTGGCCTACCTGCTCCTGAACGGGGAGCTCCCCAATGCGGCGCAGTTCGAGACCTGGCGCCATGAGATCACCTACCACACCTTCATCCACGAGAACGTCCGCAAGCGCTTCCTCGAGGGCTTCCACTACGACGCCCATCCGATGGGGATGCTGGTATCCGCCGTCGCTGCCCTCTCCACGTTCTACCTCGACGCCAAGGAGATCTTCGATCCCGAATCGCGCCGGAAGCAGATCATCCGGCTGATCGCCAAGATGCCGACCCTGGCCGCGGCGGCCCACCGCTTCAGTGTGGGCATGCCCTTCGTCTACCCGGACAATTCGCTCGACTTCGCCGACAACTTCCTCTCCATGCTCTGGAAGGTGGCGGAGCCACGTTACGAGGCGGATCCCGTGCTGGCACACGCCCTCGATGTGTTGTTCATCCTGCATGCCGACCACGAGCAGAACTGCTCGACGACGGCCATGCGCGTGGTGGGATCGTCACATTCCGACCCCTATTCGGCCACCGCCGCCGCGGCCGCTGCCTTGTACGGCCCCCGTCATGGAGGGGCCAACGAGGCTGTCATCCGGATGCTCACCGACATCGGCAGCGTCGAGAACGTCCCCGACTTCATCAACACGGTCAAGAGCGGCCAAGGGGGGCAACGGCTACAGGGCTTCGGCCACCGGGTCTACAAGAGCTACGACCCCCGGGCCAAGATCGTCAAGCAGATCGCCTACGACGTGTTCGAGGTCACCGGGAAGAACCCGCTGCTCGACATCGCCCTCAAGCTCGAGGAGATCGCGCTGAACGACGAGTACTTCGTCTCGCGTCACCTCTACCCGAACGTCGACTTCTACTCGGGCCTCATCTACCAGGCGATGGGATTCCCCATGGAGATGTTCACCGTCCTGTTCTCCATCCCCCGCACCACCGGGTGGCTGGCCCACTGGCAGGAGATGCTCGACCAGGACTCCAAGATCGCCCGGCCCCGCCAGCTCTACATCGGCTCGGAGCCGCGCGACTACACCCCGATGGGGAATCGCTAACTCCGCAGCCCCTGGTTCAGCGGTCGCCCGGCGCCCGCATGCGAACCAGTCCCTCCTGCGCCAGCGAGACGCATAGGCGCCCCTGGCGGTCGAACAAGAAGCCCCGAGCGAGGCCGCGCCCCTGGGCGGCGACGGGCGAGTCGGTGTCGTACAGCAGCCATTCGTCGGAGCGGAAGGGCTGGTGGAACCACATGCAGTGGTCCAGGCTGGCGCCCATGAATTCGGGGTCGTCCCAGCTCGTCTCGTGTGGGGCGAGGATGGTGTCGAAGAGCGACATGTCGGACGCGTAGGTCGCCACGCAGGCGTGGAGGAGCGGGTCGTCGGGGAGCTCGCCGTCCGCCCGGATCCACAGGCGCTGATAGGGCTCTCCCACCTCACGGGAGTGCCACGGGAGGTCGCCGATGTGGCGTTGGTCGATGGGGTGGGGCCGGTCGAACCACTCCTTCAACTCGTCCTTCCAGGGCTCGAGGCGCTCGAAGAGTGGGGCCAGGGACTCGGGCTCGGGCACGTCGGGCATGGGGATCTGGTGCTCCAG
This sequence comes from uncultured Acidimicrobiaceae bacterium, assembly GCA_963850185.1. GTDB lineage: Bacteria > Actinomycetota > Acidimicrobiia > Acidimicrobiales > RAAP-2 > Bog-473. Next base: position 8,927 of record CAWKKE010000003.1, on the reverse strand, counting down.
GCCCTTCTCGAGGTCGTGGAAGGAGGCCGAGAGGTTGAAGATCGCCCGCCCGTGCTGCACGGCGACGACACGCCGGGTCGTGAAGGAGCGTCCGTCTCGGATCCGGTCGACCTCGTAGAGGATCGGCACCTTCGGGTCACCGGGTCGGAGGAAATAGGAGTGCAGCGAATGCACGCGCCCGTGCTCGACGGTGCGGCCCGCCGCCATGAGCGCTTGTGCGGCGACCTGGCCGCCGAAGACGCGCTGGCGTTCCTCGTTGGGCTGGATGCCCCGGAAGATGTTCACCTCAATGGGCTCGAGGTCAAGCAGGTCGACGAGGAACTCCAGGGACGCGCTCACCCGCCCATGTTCGCAGGCGGCCGACGGGGCCGTGGCAGAGCACGCCGCCGCCACCCCAACTACCCTGCGGCGGCGTGACCGCGGCGAAGCAGGACGGCGAGCTCGAATTCCCACCGGGCTTCACCTGGGGCGTGGCCACGGCGGCCCACCAGATCGAGGGTGGCAACGTCAACAACGACTGGTGGGCCTGGGAGCACGACCCGGAGTCGGGCACGCTCGAGCCGAGCGGTGACGCCTGCGACTCGTTCCACCGCTGGCGCGAGGACGTCCAGCTCGTCGCGGACATGGGCCTCGGGGCGTACCGGTTCTCGCTCGAGTGGAGTCGCATAGAGCCGGCGGAAGGGGAATTCTCCCTCGCGTCGCTCGAGCACTACCGGCGCGTGTGCGCCGCTTGTCACGGCCACGGGATAGTGCCCGTCGTCACCTTCCATCACTTCACGACCCCGCGCTGGCTCACGGCCCGCGGCGGGTGGGAGGCGCCCGATGCACCGGAACGCTTCGCCCGCTTCGTCGAGCGCTCGACGGCGTACCTGGGTGACCTCATCGGATGGGCCTGCACCATCAACGAGCCCAACGTCGTCGCCGTCATGGGGTACTTCCAGGGCGAGTACCCACCGGGCGTCAAGGACGACTTCACGCGCTACGCCGCAGTGAACGAAGCGATGGTGCGGGCCCACCGGTTGGCCGTCGACGTGCTGCGCGCCGGCCCCGGGGATTTCCCCGTCGGTCTCACGCTCTCCATGGCTGAGATCACGGCCGACGAGGGAGGGGAGTCGTTACGCGATGCCGCGGAGGAGATGCTCGAGAACATCTTCCTGCGTGCCACCGGTGGTGACGACTTCGTGGGGGTGCAGTGCTACACGCGGATGCACTTCGGCCCGGACGGGTTGGCGCCCAACGATCCTGAGGTGCCCCTCACCCAGATGGGGGACGAGCGTTGGCCACAGGCGGTCGAGCACACCGTGCGGCGGGCCGCCGCCGTGAGCTGCCGGCCGGTCGTCGTCACCGAAAACGGCATCGCGACGGCGGACGACGCAGAGCGGATCGCCTTCGTGTCAGACGCCCTGCGGAGCGCACACCGCTGCCTGGAGGAAGGCATCGATCTGCGCGGCTATTTCGTCTGGAGCCTTCTGGACAACTTCGAGTGGCACCTGGGGTACGGCCCGAAGTTCGGGCTGGTGGCGGTGGCCCCCGGCACCTTCGAGCGCCGGCCTAAGCCCAGCGCACACTGGTTCGGCGAAGTGGCCCGCACCAACCGCGTGCCGGCCGCCGCCCCGGGACCACCCCGTTGACTGGGCGAAAATTGGGCGCCGGGCTAGGGTTGCGCCGTGGCGATCCTGACCGCGGCGCTGAGCGAGCGCCTGCGAGGCTCCCGTGACTGAGCACGGCGGTCACCCGTCTTTCTCGCACATCTGGTCGTCGGACCAATCGCTGTACGTCCGTATCCGACAGATGATCGCCCACCCTTCGAGCGTGAAGCTGTTCAAGTACGCCTCCGTCTCGCTGATCTCGACTGTGGTCTCGCAGATCACCCTGATCCTGGTGTTCGGGGTGTACCACCTCATGTCGGAGGTGCCGGCGAACATCTTGGCCAACGTGCTGGCGACCGTCCCTTCCTACGCACTCAACCGCCGTTGGGTCTGGGGCAAGAGCGGGCAGTCGCACTTCTGGAAGGAGGTCGCACCGTTCTGGATCCTCTCCTTCATCGGTCTGGCCTTCTCGAGCCTCGCCGTCTGGCTCGCCGGCGACTTCGCCCGGGCGCACCACCTGACCCATGGTCAGACCGCGCTCTTGGTGAACGTGGCCAACCTGTTCAGCTTCGGCATCTTGTGGATCGTGAAGTTCGTGATCTACAACAAGCTCTTCCACGTCGACCCCATCGAGTACGAGGAGCACCACGCCGAAAAGGTGGCAGCGGGCTCCGAGGACCCGACTTTCGACTGAGCCGGAGGCGGTGCCGGGAAGTCAGTCCCGGAAGTTGTTGAACTGCAGCGGAATGCCGAAGTCCTCCGCCTTGCACTTGGCGATCACCTCTTGGAGGTCGTCGCGCTTTTTCGCAGTGACGCGGAGCTGATCGCCCTGGGTCTGGGACGATACCCCCTTGAGCCCGAGGTCCTTGATGAACTTGTTCAGCCGCTTTGCGTGATCCGACGAGATGCCGGCCCGGATGGCGATCTTCTGCCGGGACGTGCCCTTCTGGGCTTCCTCGACCTTGGCGTCCTCGAAGGCCTTGAGCGACACCTGCCGCTTGACCAGCTTCTCGTCGAGGACCTGGTGCAGCGCCCGGAGGCGGTCTTCGGTCGAGGAGCGGAGCACGAGCTCGTTCTCGGCCAGGTCGATGGCGGAGTCGGTGTTCTTGAAGTCGAAGCGCGTGGCCGCCTCGCGGTTGGCCTGGTCGACGGCGTTGCGCACCTCTTGCATGTCGACTTCCGAAACGATGTCAAAGGAAGGCATGGACCCAGCGTATCGGCGCCACCGGCCGCTCCGGGGTGCCCGTTGGGGCTAATCTCGCACGCTGCGGGTCGGTGTCCGAGTGGCCAAAGGAAACAGGCTGTAAACCTGTCGGTTAACACCTACGGAGGTTCGAATCCTTCCCGGCCCACGCATTCCGCCAGCACAGGAGCCCTCGCCCTTGGCGATCCGGCCGCCGGCGTTACAATGCAGTTTCGGATCGATTGCGGGCGCTGCTTTCCGGGCATGAGTCCGTTCTTCCCCCCACCGGGCTTTGTGACGCCCGGACATGACAAGCGAGACTGGCTACCCCGTGGACGAGAGCGCGATGTCGACGTCAACAACAGTTCTCGATCGCACCAGCGCGCGGCTCCGTCGCCTTTCGGTGGGGGCCGAAGCGGTGCACCTGCGCCTCACCCGTGGCGTCACGCTGACCGAGCGCGTCGAAGCGGAGTCCGGCGATCCCGAGGACTGGTCCTTCCTGCGTCGGCCGGCGCTGCTGGGGCTGCTGGCCGTGGTCTCCATCTGCGTCGGGGCGTCGTTGCCCAGCTCACCGTTCAAGCTGGAGATGGGCGGCACGTGGTTCTTCGGCGTGGACGACTGGCCGTCGACCACGTTGATGCTGCCGGGCGTCGTCGCTGTGTACGGCGGCATGATCCTCTTCGTCCGCGTCTGGTACGGGCTCTTCCAGACGCTGCGAGCCCGCGGTGGGGTGCCCATTCGCCCCCTCGCGTACATGCTGGCGCTGTGGATCCTGCCCCTCCTGGTGGTGGCGCCGCTCTTCAGCCGGGACGTGTTCTCGTACGCCGCGCAGGGCGAAATGATGAGCCACCACATCAACCCGTACCACTACGGCCCGGGCACCCTGGGCTCAGGACCGTACGTGTCGGGGGTCGATCCGCTCTGGGCCAACACGCCCGCCCCCTATGGGCCACTCTTCCTGATGCTGGCCGGCTGGTCGGCCTCCATCACCTTCCACCATGCGCTCTTGACGATTGTGCTCCTGCGCTTCCAGTCGGTTGCCGGCATTGCCCTGATCGCGTACTGCATCCCCAAGTTGGCCCGGTCGTTCGGGCGGGACCCGGGTCCCGCCTTCGTGCTCGCCGTGCTCAACCCGCTGACCTTGCTCGCCCTCGTGGGGGGCGCCCACAACGACGCCATCATGGTGGGCCTGCTGCTCGCCGGGGTGACGGCCGCGCGCTCGTCCCACCCCGTCTGGGGTGTCGCGCTGTGCGCGCTCGCCGCCTCCATCAAGGTGCCGGCGGCCATCGGGATCGTGTACATCGCGTGGGACTGGGCCGGGCCGATGGCCGACTGGCGCCAGCGCGCCCGCATGCTGCTGCGTGCCGGCCTCGTCACGGTGGCGGTCATGGGAGCGCTGTCCCTGGTGTCGGGCCTCGGCTGGGGCTGGATCGCCAACCTGGGCACGCCCGGAACCGTGCGCTCGTGGATGGCGCCCGCCACGGGCTTCGGGCTTCTCATCAGCGGGTCGGCCCACCTCGTGGGCATCGGGGTCGGCCTGGGCGGGATCCTCACCCTCACCCGGGCCATCGGCCTGGTCGGGGCGGCCGTCATCGCGGTCTACTGCCTGCGCAATCGGGAGCGCATCGGCATGCTGGGCGCGTTGGGCGGCACCATGATGGCCTTCGTCCTTCTCGGTCCCGTCGTCCAGCCCTGGTACCTGACCTGGGGCATCATCATTGTGGCTCCGGTCGTGACCGGGCGCTGGCTCTATGCGGTGCTCGGCCTGTCGGCCGTGGCGCCGTTCATCGGCCTCACGGGCGGGAGCGACCTGCTGAGCGAGCTGGTGCACACGGACCCGGCCAGCATGGTCCTGGCGGTCATGGTGCTCTGGGCCGTGGCGATCGTCCCGCTCGGCAACTGGACGACCTCGTGGCGGATCGACCGGTCGCGGCTGCACGGGCTGCCGGCCACCGGCGCCGCGCTCGAGTCCTGAGCCCGGCCCCCTGAGGGCGATCTACATCGAGGCGATCTACAGGAGCCGCTGCAGCTCCACCACGTCGAGCCACTGGCGGTGCTTGCGACCGATCTCGCGCTCGACCCCGACCAACTCGAAGCCGGCCGCCTCGTGCAGCCCGATGGAGGTCTCGTTGTGCCCTGCGATCCGGGCAATCACCGAATGGAAGCCGTGGGCCGAGGCCAGGACCAGGAGCTCGGTCAGGAGCGCCTTTCCGACGCCCTTGCCGCGCTGGGAACGGTCGACATAGACGGAGTTCTCGGCCGTGGCCGAGTACCCGGAGCGCTCGCGGAAGGCCGAGAGGGAGCCGAAGCCCAGGACGATCTCGCCGTTGGCCCCGAGCCGACCCGGCGCCGCCGGATCCGGGGGTTCGATGGCCACGAGCGCGGGGTGGACCCCGCTGTGCCGCAGGATCCAGGCCTCCTGCTCGGCCGGGGTACGGGGCACCATGTCGAAGGTGTTGGTGCTCTCGAGCACCTCGACGTTGTAGATGGCGCGGATGGCCTCGGCGTCGGCCAGCTCGGCGAGTCGGATCCGCATCCGCCGATGGTAGACTTGAAGTGCGAAAACGAGGGGAGCGGAGGCAGCTCCACCCGGGCCCTGACTATCATTCACCCTTCGCGGCGCGTACCCGCGGCGCCCCTGTAGCTCAGTGGCAGAGCACCTCCATGGTAAGGAGGGGGTCGTGGGTTCAATCCCCACCGGGGGCTCGCCCCATGGCGGCGTAGCTCAGTTGGTCAGAGCACACGGCTCATAATCGTGTTGTCGCGGGTTCGAGTCCCGCCGCCGCTACCAGGTCCGGGTCAGGTCGCCCCGGGCAGCCACCACGTTCCACCAGGAAGGATTGAAGATGGCCAAGAACGAGAAGAGGGTCCAGGTCACCCTGGCCTGCGAAGTCTGCAAGCGACGGAACTACATCACGACCAAGAACAAGCTGAACGACCGTGAGCGCATTGAGATGAAGAAGTTCTGCCGCTGGGACCGCCAGCACACCCTGCATAAGGAGACCCGCTGAGCCAACCCGAGCCTGCCGGTGCTACTCTGGCAGGCCGATCCCCAGGTCAGGGGGAAGAACCACCTGCTTGAGGGCAACCGAAGGCACCCCACCGAGGGCAGTAGCTCAACTGGTAGAGCACCGGTCTCCAAAACCGGCGGTTGGGGGTTCGAGTCCCTCCTGCCCTGCCCCGGACGTAGCCACCCGACAACGAAGTATGTGAGGCAAGAGTCGTGAACCGCGAGACCAAGCGCTTGATGCAGCGCCAAGGGCAGATGGAGGCCGATGGGTCTCCGGCAACCCGCAAAGCCCCCGCGAGTTCGTCGGGTGGTCAGCGCCAACCGCGCAACCGGCAACAGGGCCGCAAGCGCACGACGCCGGTGCAGTTCGTCCGCGAGGTGCGTGACGAAATGCGCCAGGTGGCGTGGCCCTCGCGCGCCGAGCTCATCAACTACACGTCGGTCGTGTTGACGACGCTGATCATCATGATCGCCCTGATTTTCGCCCTGAACCTCGCCTTCGGGAAGCTCGTCACGCTTCTCTTCACGAAGTAGCGCGGGCATGAGTGATGTGACGCCTTCAGAGGCAGAGGGACCATTGGCCGACGGCGACGAAGAAGATGTCGCCGAGGCGCTCGAAGTGGAACGGGAAGCGGCCGAAGCGGCCCCCGAGGAGGCGGCAGTGAGTTCGGACACCGTGGCAGACCTGGTCGAAGAGGTGACCGCCGAAGAGGAGGCGGAGCTCGAGGCCGTCGTGGAGGAAGCGGTGATCGAGGAGATCATCGAAGAGATCGTGGAAGAAGCCGTGCTCGAGGCGATCGAGGAGGCGGTGGTGGAGGAGATCGCCGAGGAGATCGTGGAAGAGATCGCATTGGAGACAGCAGCAAGTGAGCCCGACCTCGTGCTCGATGCCACCGACGGCCAGGAGGCCGCGGGCGAGGACGAGGAGCTCGGCGGCTGGGTCAAGGAAGAGGAGGACGAGGAGCCGCTTCCGGTCGAGAGCCCGTACGACCGGCCGGGCCGTTGGTACGTCGTGCACACCTACTCCGGTTACGAGAACAAGGTGCGCTCGAACATGGGCAACGTCGTCGCTTCCCGCGGCATCGAGGACCGTGTTTTCGAGGTCGTCATCCCCATGGAGGACGTCGACGAGTTCAAGGGTGGCAAGAAGGTCACCGTGCAGAAGAAGGTGTTCCCGGGCTACCTGCTCGTGCGTTGCGACCTCGACGACGACACCTGGGGCGCCATCCGTAACACTCCCGGCGTCACAGGCTTCGTGGGTCCGGGGACCAAGCCGACGCCGCTCTCGCGGCGTGAGGTCGAGAACATCCTTCAGGTGAAGGTCGAGGGTGGCCCCGGCGGTGCGCCCAAGCGCACGTGGGCACGCCTGGAGTACGAGGTCAACGAGACGGTCAGGGTCAAGGAAGGCCCCTTTGCCGACTTCTCGGGACAGATCTCAGAGATCAACGAGGACCAGCTCAAGCTCAAGGTGCTGGTCAACATCTTCGGCCGGGAGACTCCGGTCGAGCTCGAATTCAGCCAGGTCGCCAAGCTCTAGCTGTCGGCGCCTGGGCACAGATACAGACACAGAGACATCGAAGAAGGAGAACAGAGACGATGGCACCGAAGAAGAAGGTGCTCGCCGTGGTGAAGATCCAGCTCGAGGCCGGATCGGCCACGCCGGCGCCGCCCGTCGGCACTGCGCTTGGACCACACGGCGTGCAGACAATGGAATTCTGCAAGCAGTACAACCAGGCCACGGAGAGCATGCGGGGTCAGGTGATCCCGGTCGACATCACGATCTACGAGGACCGCTCGTTCAGCTTCGTGTTGAAGACCTCGCCCACGCCCGTCCTGCTCCGTCAGGCGGCCGGGCTCGACAAGGGCGCCACGGCCACCGGCCGCGAGCAGGTCGGCACCATCACCGACGCCCAGCTGGCCGAGATCGCCACCACCAAGCTCGCTGACCTGAACACCAGAGACCTCGATGCCGCCAAGAAGCAGGTCGCCGGCACGGCCCGCTCCATGGGCATCAAGGTTGCCGGGTAGCGGTCGGGCCGGGACGAGGAGAGAACATGACCCAACACGGCAAGAAGTACAAGGAGAGCCTGACCAAGGCGGACCGGGAATCGCTGCACGGCCTGGTCGAGGCCGTCGAGCTGGTGAAGGAATTGGCAAGCGCCAAATTCGACGAGACGGTCGAGCTCGCCGTTCGCCTGGGGGTCGACCCCCGCAAGGCGGACCAGATCGTCCGTGGCACGCTGTCGCTGCCTTCGGGCACGGGGCGCACCGAGCGGGTGGCAGTGTTCGCCGCCGGCGAGGCGGCCGCTGAGGCCCGCGTGGCGGGCGCCGACGAGGTGGGCGCCGACGACCTGGTGGCCAAGATCAACGGTGGCTTCCTCGACTTCGACGTGGCCATCGCCACGCCGGATCTCATGGGCCAGGTCGGGACGCTCGGCCGGGTGCTCGGGCCTCGCGGCCTGATGCCCAACCCCAAGACCGGGACGGTGACCACCGACGTCGGCAAGGCCGTCGCCGAGTTCAAGGGTGGCCGGGTGGAGTACCGCACCGACAAGGTGGGCAACGTGCACATCCGCGTCGGCAAGGCCTCCTTCACCGCCGAGCAGCTGGTGGCCAACATCCGCGCCGTCGTCGACGAGCTGCAGCGGGCCAAGCCGCCCTCGTCCAAGGGCCGCTACTTCCTGTCGTTGACCGTCTCGACGACCATGAGCCCCGGCGTCCGCATCGACCCCGTGAAGGCCCGCTACGCCGAAGAGGAGCTGGCCGTCCCGGCCTGATTCCGCAGCCCCGGTCGGAAGGACTCCGACCGCCGTACTACTCTTTCCCGCACAGCTCGTCGCCTCAGGGCGCAATGAGCACTGAATCCGATACGCCAGAGACCTCCGGTGCACCCTTGGGTGCCGAAGCGGCCCGAACGGGCCGGCCTGACGAGGCGACATCGTGCACACCGGGACCTCCCGGTCTGCGCCGTCGCACCGCACCGGAGACTCGGGCCGAGTCCGGTGGAGGACACCGATGGCAACGCAGAACGCACAAAGGGCACACAAGGTCGAGGTCGTCGCCGAGGTCAAGACGCGGATCGGCGAAGCGACCGCCTCCATCGTCAGCGAGTACCGCGGCCTGAGCACGGCTGAGCTCGCCGAGC
>CAWKKE010000002.1:0-369345 GCA_963850185.1 uncultured Acidimicrobiaceae bacterium | reverse complement strand
CGGCGCCGGTGTTCACCTCGGCTGCGTCAACGACGTTCTCCGAGAACACGGCGGGCACCTTCTCGGTCACGGCGACGGGTGACACCCCGATCAGCTTCAGCGAGACCGGGACCCTGCCCTCGGGCGTGACCCTGGGCAGCAACGGCACCCTGGCCGGCACGCCGGCCTTCGGGAGCGCCGGCACCTACCCGTTCAGCATCAAGGCGACCGACGCCAACTCCAACACGTCGTCGCAGGCCTTCAGCCTGACGGTGACGGCTTCGGGCCCCGTGTTCACCTCGGCGGCCACCAAATCGTTCGCCGAGAACACGGCGGGGACCTTCGCGGTGACGGCCAACGGGGACGGCCCCATCAGCTACACGAAGACCGGGACACTGCCGAGCGGCGTCTCCCTGGCGAGCAACGGCACCCTGGCCGGCACGCCGGCCTTCGCGACGGCGGGGACCTACCCGATCACCATCACGGCGACGGACGCCAACGCCAAGACGGCCACTCAGGCCTTCAGCCTGACGGTGACGGCTTCGGGCCCGGTGTTCACCTCGGCGGCCGCCAAATCGTTCGCCGAGAACCACGGCGGGGACCTTCGCGGTCACGGCGAACGGGGATGGCTCCATCACCTACAGCGAGACCGGGAGCCTGCCCTCGGGCGTGACCCTGGGCAGCAACGGCACCCTGGCCGGCACGCCGGCCTTCGGGAGCGCCGGCACCTACTCGGTCAGCCTCAAGGCGACTGACGCCAACGCCCAGACGGCTACCCAGGCCTTCACCTTGACGGTGACGTCCTCGGCGCCGGTGTTCACCTCGGCGACGTCGACCAGCTTCACGGCGAACAGTGCCGGTACGTTCCCCGTCACGGCGAACGGGGACACCCCGATCACCTTCACGGAGACCGGCGCGCTGCCTTCGGGCGTGACGCTGGCCAGCAACGGCACCCTGGCGGGCACGCCAGCCTCCGGGACCTCCGGGACCTACCCGATCACCCTCAAGGCGACCGATGTCCACTCCAACGCCTCGACCCAAGCCTTTACGCTCACGGTCGGCAACTCCGCGCCGACGACGGCAGTGATCGTTCCCTCCAACAACGCGACAGTGAGCGGCACCGCCTCGGGGCTCGACGCCTCGGCCAGTGCGGCCAGTGGCTTGACCATCAGCAAGGTCCAGTTCGTGCTGACCGGTGGGACGTACAACAAGACCCTGATCGGTACGGCGACCGCCACCATCTACGGGTACGTGTACTCGTGGAACACGACGGGCGTGGTGAACGGGACCTACACCGTGCAGAGCCTCGCTACCGATAGCGCAGCGAACACCACGTACAGCACCGGGATCACGGTGACGGTCAGCAACAACCCGCCGACGACGGCCGTGATCATACCCTCGAACAACGCGACCGTCACCGGGACCGCCGCGACGCTCGATGCCTCGGCCAGTGCGGCCACGGGCTTGACCATCAGCAAGGTCCAGTTCGCTCTCACCGGAGGAACGTTCAACAAGACCGTGATCGGTACGGCGACCGCCACCATCTACGGGTACGTCTACTCGTGGAATACGGTCGGCGTGCCGAACGGGACCTACACCCTGCAGAGCCTCGCCACCGACAGCGCCGGGAACACGGCGTACAGCGCCGGGATCACGGTGACGGTCAGCAATACCCCGCCGACGACAGCCGTGGTCATACCGTCGAACAATGCGACCGTCAGTGGGACCGCCGCGACGCTCGACGCCTCGGCCAGTGCGGCCAGTGGCTTGACCATCAGCAAGGTCCAGTTCGTGCTGACCGGTGGGACGTACAACAAGACCCTGATCGGTACGGCGACCGCCACCATCTACGGGTACGTGTACTCGTGGAGCACGACGGGCGTGGTGAACGGGACCTACACCGTGCAGAGCCTGGCCACCGACAGCGTCGGGAACACCGCGTACAGCGCTCCGATCACGGTCAAAGTCAGTAACTAGGGAGTTCCTCTCGCAGCGGCGTACACTCCCCGGGGAGCATTCGGCCCCCGGGGAGTGCGGCGCCGCTTTTCGCAGTCGGTCGGCTTCTCTCCCTCCATGCGCCTGCGGTCCGAGCCGGCGATCCACTGAGGAGATGTAGTGCGAAGATCGATGGTGGTGCTCGTGTTGGCGCTGGCTGCAGCTGCAGCCCTTTCGGCGTGTGGGACGTCCTCGCCCTCGTCTACCTCCACGTCCACGTCGTCGCCGTCAACGGGCGGCCACGTCGTCTCGAGCCACAGTGCGAGCGGTGTCGATCTACTCACCTCGATTTCGTGTCCGACAGCGACGTTGTGCGAGGCCGTCGGTTCCAACGCGCTCAACGGCGAAGGGGTTGTCGTGACGGTCACGAAGGGGTCGCCGGGCGCGCCGCATCTCGTGACCGGGACGAAGTCCCTCCTGTCGGTCTCGTGTCCCACCTCCACCACCTGCGAGGCTGCCGGCGTCGGTGGCGGTCACGGCGTCGTCGTGCCGATCACAGGGGGAACCCCGGGCACACCGCAAGTCGTGCAGGACGTGACGACGTTGCAGACAATCTCCTGCTCTTCAACGTCGGAGTGCCTGGCCGGAGGCCGTAGTCCCGACAGCGGTGTGGTATTCGGGACCGCCGTGCACGGAGTATTCGGCACCACCTCAGTCAACGCCGTTTCATGTCCCGACGCGGACTGCACCAGTGTGGCATCGACCTCCAACGGCAAGTACAACGACGTTCTCGTGCCCGTCACCGAGGGCATCCCTGGAAATTTTCGCGCGGTCCCTCCGGGCACGTCGACGTTCAGCGCCATCGCCTGCTCCACTGCCAGTAGCTGTGTCGCGGTCGGCCGTGGCGTGCACGACGTCAAGGGCAAGAACACGCCCGAGGCGGTCGTTCTCACCGTGAACAGTGGGAAGCCCGGGCGGCTAGCGGGAGTCACCGACTCTGCCACGCTGCTCCTCCAAGCCGTTGCGTGTGCACCCGGAAGCCAGGCGTGCGTCGCCGTCGGCGCCAATGGGTCTGCGTCGGGTGCCGCCCCGGCACACGGCGTCTTTCTGAGCGTCTCTGGAGGCGCTCCGGGGTCGCTGCATACCGTGGCAGATCCCGTCGCGCTCGACGGGATCGCGTGCCCCACGGCGAGCACGTGCGAGGCGGTGGGCAATGCAGGCAACAACGGCGCTGCGGTCGTCGTGACCCTGTCGACGTCCTGATCTTCGGCAGGAGAGCCCGCCGAGCTCAGCTGTCGAACCGGACCGACAGCCTCCCCAGCGGCCCGAACGAGACGTCGAGCTCGTCGCCGGGAGCGACGGTGACCGGCGCCACCACGGACCCGGCAATGACGCGGTCGCCCGCCTGGAGCACGGCACCGTGCGCCGCCAGGTAGGAGCGCACGAACAACAGGGTCGCCGCCGGGTCCTCGGTCAGCACGCCTTCGGCCACGAGCGCGCCTGCGGTGGTGACGGTGGCGACCATGGCCCACGGGTCGACCCCCGGGACCTCGTCTCCGAAGATCACGCCGCGGTGGCAGATGTTGCCGGCGAGGACGGGCTCGATGTCGTCGAAGGAGATGTCAAGGTCCACCAGCTCGAGCGCCGGCGCCAGCCCTGCCACCGCGCCCTCGTCCCCGACCCGGATCGCCACCTCGACCTCCACGGCAGGCGCGCCCCAACCGGCCAGCGACACCGTGGCCCCGTCGGCTGACACGCCGGTGTCGGTCATGTATCCCACAACGGCCTCGGACAGCCCGAAGTGCGCCTGGATGGCCGGCGTGTTGAAGCCGATCTTCCACCCCACCGGTGACGCACCCGCGGCCAGCGCGGCGTCCCGGTCGGCCAGCATGGCGCGCATGCCGCGAGAGACGGAGGCGGCGGTGTCGACGTGGGTCATGGCTTAAGACTGCCTCAGGTTCCATGGCAGCCGCAGCCGCAGCCGCAGCCGCAGGATCGGCTCGAATTTTGTGGGCGAGCCGAAATCCTCCAAGGCGGAGCGGTCCCTTGAAGGGGCCGGGGCGTCCCGAGACGATGGCGGCCACGCGAGGGAACTCAGGACCGTGGTCCCCCTGCCCGACCAGCGTTGCTGTTCGAAGACTGGAGAGCCTGAAGAGCTGCGGCCGGCACAGTAAGGCCGCCCGTCAAATGCGACCGAAGGCCCGCATCGCTCAGCTTGACCGACAACGTGCATCTTGTCTCCGCGTGAGGCCGAAGCCTTCCCTCCTCCTCTGAGCGTCGCAGACCTTGCCAGCCTCGGTGCAGATCTTCAGGCCCGGGTGATGCCTCGGAGGCCCTGCTCAACCAGCGTGTGAGCTTCATTTCCCGTGGGCGAACTGAGCGCGACTAGCAGGTTATTTCTACGTGGCACAAGGGGTTTTCGCTTGTGGTTTGGTTGTCGCAATCGGGACAATGAGCCTCGATGACCGAGACGCTATCCAGGACGACAGAGACACATCCGATAACGACGCTCGCGAGCGTCGACATCACTATCCCCGTCCTCAACGAGGAACGGGCGATCACGTCCAGTCTCTCGACTCTCGCCTCCTATCTTGAGAACGAATGCCCATATGACTGGGCAATCACCGTCGCCGACAACGGAAGTACGGATTCCACGTCCGAACTCGCTGCTTCCTTTGTTGTTGAGAACCCGCGAACCCGAGTCGTTCGACTGGATCAGCGTGGTCGCGGGCGCGCCCTGAAGGAGGCATGGTCCACCAGCACGGCCGATGTCGTCGCCTACATGGACGTCGATCTTTCCACCGGCCTCGATTCCTTGCGACCGCTGATCGACCCGATCCTTGACGGCAGTTGTGAGGTTTCCATCGGGTCTCGGCTCCTGCCAGGGGCGGAGATAGCGAGGAGCGTGAAGCGGGAATTGATCTCCCGAACGTACAATTCCATTGCTCGGAGCTGCCTCGGGTACAGCGTGGCTGACGCTCAGTGCGGGTTCAAGGCGATCCGCGCCAGCGTATTCCGTAATCTCATTTCCGGCATTGAGGACAACGAGTGGTTCTTCGATACCGAGCTCCTTGCTATGGCCCATCGGAGTGGATTGCGGATCAATGAGGTGCCGGTGCGCTGGGTGGACGATGACGACTCCCGGGTGAAGATCTGCAAGACAGCACATGAGGACCTGAAGGGTATTTTGCGGGTGCGACGCACCGCAACGAGAGAGACAAGGAAGGTAGCGGTTGTTGGCGGTCGGACTGCTTTGTCGGCTCTACGGGTAAACGGCGAGCAAGAGACCCGGGCTGAGTTCGATGAGTTCGCGAAGCAGTATGAGAACTCTGTCGACCAGTCGGTGTCATTCACCGGAAGGGACTCGGCCTTCTTCGCTCGGCGCAAGGTCGAGATTCTTGAGGACATTGTGCGTCCTGGCTTGGGGTCCCTGCAGGGACTCAACCTTCTCGATGTCGGCTGCGGGACGGGGACGACCGACAGATACCTTGCCCCACGAGTGCGAAACCTTCACGGTGTCGACATTTCGGAGGAGATGCTGGTCAAGGCCGAGCGCAACGTTCCCAAGGGCATCTATTCGCACTATGACGGTAAGAATCTTCCGTTCGACGGCGAGACATTCGACGTCGTGGTAGCCATTTGCGTCCTTCATCACGTGCCGGTTTCGATGCGGCCCGAGCTCGTCAGGGACATGGTCAGGGTGGCCCGTCCCGGGGGCATCGTGGCGATATTTGAGCACAATCCTTTGAACCCGCTCACCCGGCACGCGGTCAACACGTGCGAGCTCGATGAGGATGCCGTGTTGCTTCCATCGAGAGAAGCAGCGGATTTGTTGAAGACCGCGGCGGAAATAGAGCCTGCGTGCCGCTACTACCTGTTCTCCCCATTGGGGGGCGCGGTGGGGTGTTCGGTCGACCGCCATTTCCGGAACGTTCCTCTGGGAGGCCAGTACGTGGCTTGGGCGCGCCGCTCCGGTTGCGATCCCACGTAGGACCATCGAGGTCGAAGAATCCCCTCGGGATTAAAGCGACTTCATCGCTTTGAAACGATGGAGTTGCCAAGCAATGAACGGCCCAGGGCAACTGGGCGCTACGGACCTCGCTCGAGCGGTCAACCGACCGGTGCGGATGCCAATGAATTCAGTAGTGAGCTGTCACCCGGTCCGGTGTTGTAGTTGCACGGTCCAATCGGATCGAGCACCCAATTCCAGACAAGATATGCGCTCTCGCCCGCCGCGAATTGGGTGGCAATCTTTGCGGAAAGGTCAAGAGCCCGTTGCTGCAAGCTTTCGCAACCCGTCTGGCCATTGCCAGCGAGGATCCCACCTTCGCCGGCAATAATGGGCTTGTCGAGAGCGCGCGCCTGTGCGAAGCGCACTGCCATGCCATTCCATTGGTCTCCGCCCATCGGTGCCGAGCCGTAGTAGTCGTGGATACTCAGGACGTCGATGCCCGGGGATGCGCCGACACTCTGGTAGTCACCGCCGGCCGTGCCGCATTGTCCGCCACCGAGAAAGCCAGCCTCGACGAGATGCTCTGGGTCGAGGCGCTGGATTTGCCCTCCCTCGGTGGTGAAAAAGTACTGCAAGGCGGCAGCCGCCGCGGACTCGTCGGGACAGGTCTGATTGCCTGAGCAGTTGTTCGGTTGGAACGCCGCCGGACACGTCGATGCCTCGGGCTCACTCATCGGTTCCCACATGCCGAGGGCGGGCGAATCGGCGTATCGGCTCACAATGGCTGTCAAGTAGTCGGCGTAGGAGAGGGGATCAAGGCCGTGTCCGTTGGAGTTCGTGGAGGAGTTGTAGACATCGTTGAAACCACCCGAATACCAAGACGGATCCTGCCAGTGGCCGCCATCGCACCCGCTGCCATATTGTGCGCTGATCACCGGAATCAGGTAGACGTGGTACTTGGCAGCCGCGCTGAACACGCGGTCGAGAGGGGCCCAGTCCAGTTGATGTGTGGCGACATCCGTCGCCATCGTTCCCTGAAATGCCCAAAACCGTACGAGCGAGTTCGGTCGGAGAGACGCGAAAAAGGTGTCCATTTGGGCTGTCGTCGGCATCCCACCGCATCCGGCGTTGGTACCCCAGTCGGTGGCGAGCTCGTAGGCGTTCACACCGGTGAACTTTGTCGGAATCCCATCGATCTCGAGGTTCTGTCCCTGCGCGGTGATGGGAAGTTGTCCGGTTGGGACATAGGTGTAGCGATCGCCGCTGACCGGTTTTGTCGTCCCGTCCGGCATGACCACGCGGACGTCCACGGTCCCCGCCCCGACTGGGGCCACCGCCGTGATCGACGTCGACGAGGTTACGGTGAAATCTGAAGAGGAATTCGTCCCGAAATAGACGCTTTGTGCTCCGGAGAGGTCGGTGCCGGTGATGCGCACGGTGTCGCCGCCGCCCGCTGTTCCTCTCGAGGGAGAGAGACTCTGGACTGTGGCCGATGAGGAGGTGACGTTCAGCGATACGTTGGGGCTCACTGGCGTGCCTGAAGGGACTGTTGTCGTGGGGACGCTTGCGGACTGACCGACGCTTGCATCGAGATGCGGGCCACCGAAGGAATGGACCGAACCGTCAGAGGTTAGGATCCAATAACCGCCCGAAGGTGCAGCGGCGAGCGATGTCGCTGGAGCCGTCCAACCGCTCAGCGACCCGTCGTGGCCAGCATCGCCGAACGCGTAGACCGTTCCGTCTTGGCCGAGCAACCAGTAGCCGCCGTTATCGGCTGTGGGTGTCATGTTGACGATCGGGCTGGTTGGAGGTTTCGAGCCAAGAGATCCTTCAAAGGCAGCGTCACCGAAGGCGAAGATGCCGCCGTCGGACGCAACCAACCAATAGCCGAGACCGTCACGGGTGGGTGTCATGCCGACAATGGGTTGGTTCAGGCGAGTGGATCCCAGGGATCCTTCAAAGGCAGCGTCGCCGAAAGCGAAAATCCCGCCGTCAGACGCAACCAGCCAGTAACCCTTGCCGTCGCGGGTCGGCGCCATGCCGACGACCGGCTTGTTGAGGTGCAGCGAGCCGGTCGAACCCCAGAACTGGGCAGTTCCGAAGGTGAAGATCCCGCCATCGGAGGCATCGAGCCAGTAACCCTTGCCGTCGGGAGTCGCGGCCATGCCGACGACTGGCCGGTTGAGGGCGCTACCGGTCATGTCGCCATGCACCACCGCGCTGCCATCAGCTTTTACCTGGCCTTGATTTGACGTCATCCAGTAACCACCGCCCTGGGGGTCGGAGGCGATACCGATCCAACTTGATGGGACGGTGCTCGACGGCGCCGCCTGCGATGCGACGGGAGCTGACAGGCTGGGAATCACCCAGCTACCGAGTGAGAGCGCCGCAGCGGCGGCAATCAGAAAGCGAATGCGGGCGCTACGCGTTCCATCGACCCTAAATGTCAGGATGTGCCGACCGAACCGCACGCCTCTACCCCCCCTGTGACACTGGGATTGGGCGCGCCGGGTCACCCGCATGAGCCCGACTCGATCTGATCGCCAAATCCCCGCGATTTCCGTGTGTGCGGGACCTCAACGTTGTCGGAAGATACGACCGTGGCCGTGAGTCGGGGACCCGTAGGCCCACTGGAATTGTGCCGGCGTTGACCGGCATCACAGCGCTCCGTCTACGCCGGCCAGCCACGGTGCGTCAGGCGGGCAGAGAATGGTTTCGTCCCGCAGCCAGCCCCACGCCTCATTCGACTTCTGCCGGGTATGGCGGGTGGTGTCTCTAGGTCGCTGGATTGGTGTGGCGAAGCACGCGAAACAGGCCGAATTCAGGGCAGGTGCCACGTGCTGGGAATCGGTGCACCATTTTTGCGAATCCGGCCCCCGTCTTCCACAAGCCGGGATACAGGATGTTTGTCGCGGAGATTGGGACCTGTGCAGGGTCGGGCTCCCAGATGTAGTGAACATGAAACGTAATGGGATCAGCCAAGATCCGCTGGAAGTCTTGGTCATTCGGAATCACGAACAGTTTGGGTTGGCTGCTCGTGGTGATGGTTTCGGGAATACATTCGACCGAGTTGTCGACCACGACATTCCCGTCGGGGAGATGCAAATTGTCGAAGTAGTTGCTCAAGGCGAGGATTTGGGGATATCGACCCTCGTAGTCGACCTGGCTCGCATTGGGATGTGAGACGAAAATCCATCCGAAATCTTGGTTCTCTTCGATGCCGATGTGCGGGTTCAGCATTCCGGACGCCGTGGTCGGAATGGTTGGGATCATGACCACTAGTGCGATGCCGACGGCGGCGAGTGTGCCGACGATGCGCAGGCCGCGCGAGCGCTGTGGTTGAGCGCTCACGACCACTTCTGCGCGGGGAGAGCGAGGGTTCTGCACGGCCGCCACAACGCAACCGACGAGCAAAATCTCGAGTGGAACGACACCGATGAAGTACCGGAACCACGGTGCGATGCTGTTGTGCAGGTAGCCCAGGACGTCGAACCCGACTGCTCCTCCGAGCACTGCGAGGGGAGCCAGCACCCGGGGGTCACGGCGTCTCAGGGCGACCACGACTGCGGCGACCAACACGACGGGCAGCGTGGGTGCCAGCGAGCCGATGTCGTGGACTTCCAGAATCAGTCGGCTGTGAAGGGTGGATTTGAAGTCGATCTGAGCCAACTGCGACGAAGTGCCGTAGATGGAGGTGAACTGAGCGAAAGGCTGCCCAGTGATGACATAGCTTGTGATCGCCCAGCCCGCTGCAGCGGTGAAAGCTGGGGCACCGAAGATGACGAGATCCGAGACGCCAGTTCTGATTCGTCCCGCCCGGCTCCCGTGAGCCCTGCCGTAACTCACGGCGCCCACGGCCAGTCCTCCGGCCATCGCGGCCAACGCGGCTTCGTTTCGGGTCAGGTATCCGAAACCGAGCGCCACGGCAGCGTAGGCCAGCGACCGTAAGTCCCCGCGTTGCATCCATCGCAGCAAATAGCGCGTGGAGGTCACCAGTGTGAACAGATAGAGACCCTCGCTCATTCCGTTGCCGGCATAGAGGAGGATCATGGGGTCGAGCGCGAAGAATGCAGTAAGGACCAAGCGCGGAGCGAGGCTCACTCCCCAATCTCGCAAGGCGGCGCGGATCTGGTGGACAGCACCGGCCATTGCGAGCGCGCTCACAAGGCTTCCGGCCATGTCGTTGTGCGAGAGAGCTGGCCAGAGGTGGTTTCCGAGTAGGAACACCATGTCGGCGATCGACTGCAGCGGCTCCCACACGAACCCGACCGCGGCCAGATGGGGGTCGCGGGAATAGAGGATGTAGAACCCGTTGGCCATCCTGGAAAAAGCGTCTCCGTCGAATGTTCGGTACTTCAGATCGAGGAGCACTGCAATGGTTAGGTAGATGCCAAAGGCCAAGACGTAGACGACGCCACCTTCACTGACGAGGCGGCGCCACATTGAACGTTTCCTGCGCGGTGTGCCCGGACGCGCCGTGCGGGAACCGGGAATCTCGATGCTCTCTCGGCGTATGTCAACGCGTCGTCGAGATTCGGGTTCTCGGGTGAGGGTCGATATGACAGAGCCCATCAGGACACGAGCAACAGTTCAGCTGCAGTCATGGCTCGCAACTGTGAATCACAGATTGGCGATGACATGGAATGTTCGAGTGGCACACCGGCTCCGTGGCCTGCAATTGGCGAGGACGAGATCAGAGGCGGATCGCCTCGCCCAATACGTAAGCCAAGAGGCAACATTTAGGATCTGGCGGAATACGCCGGGCTAGTCCAGGATTTCTCTCGCCAGAGGGTGCGTTCGCACATGTTCGTGGGTCCGGTGGGAGCCGACCAAGGCGGGGGGGAAGCGAGGGGCGATTGCTCACGAGTCTCGGTTGTGGATAGATCCGGTCGGAAACTATCGATGCGTGGACCGCTGACTTCCATTGCCGACTCTCCCTCTTGATGCGACGCGATCCGTGATCGGTCACTTTCTGTCAATCGGTATGCGCTGTGTGGGGGGAGAGTGACGGGCGACGAGGCCTCCGACTTCGCTGGGAAGCAACATGCGGGTGAGCGTTCCAAGGAGGGGTGGGTAGAGCCACAGAAAGCGTTCCTATCAGCGGCTCAGCGGCCGCGACAAGTCAGAATTCGAAGGTTTTGCCTGTCGTTCATGCTGGCGTAAGACGTCTGACACTCTCTTCACGCGTGGGGGCCGGTCGACGCCAGCACAGTGTCGGGGAGCCACACGAATCGGGCCCGCCCACGGTCTCCGGCTCCCCCCAATCGCGGGTGCGGTCCTTGTGCGAATCGGCTTCCACGGGAACTCGAAATCGTTCGAGACCCGCCCCGACATACTTTGAGAGACCACCGGGCATTCTGAGGGGCACGGAATCGAGGTTCTCCTCGTCGTAGAGGCTTGTGGTCGTGGGCCGGCTCGAAGAACCCTCGGGCACCCTCCGGGGATCGATGCCCAGCAGTTGCATACCGCGGGTCAATCGTGCCACCTCCAGTTTTGGTCGGGTCTCTGGTCCCGGTCTCGGTCTCGGGGTTGTGCGTGCCCGTTTCTTTCTGGCACCCTCGCGGGTCCACGGATTCGCTGGCTAGTCCAGGTGCCTCAATGGGAGGCGAGTTCACAGGTGCCCTTCGACACGCCCGACCAATGTCCTTCCCGCTGCGCTCTGAGCGACGCAGAGGGTTGCTGGAAGAGAGGGGGCGAATCGGTCCGGATGGGTGGTCTCCCACACCAACCCCGGGGCGGCTCCGCCCGGCTGAGTCGCGGCTCAGGCGAGGTCGGCGGAGGGCATGGATCGATACGGGGGCAGAGTAAGATAGGGAATCGTCGGCGTGTCGGCCCGGCGTTCGAAAGAGTCGCAATCATGCCGGTGTGGTTCGTGAGCCGTACCGGCCCCACGAATGCCGGAGGGCGAGCACATTGGCTGAGATCGAGATCGGCATCTTCAAGTCGGGGCGTCAGGCCTACGGGTTCGACGACATCGCCATCGTCCCGAGCCGGCGGACACGGGATCCCGAGGACGTCGACGTCTCCTGGGAGATCGACGCCTACCGCTTCGACCTGCCGCTGCTCGGGGCAGCCATGGACGGGGTCATCAGCCCGTACACCGCCATCGAGCTGGGCAAGCTCGGTGGCCTGGGCGTCCTCAACCTCGAGGGCCTCTGGACCCGCTACGAGGACCCCACCCCGCTCTTCGACGAGATCCGCGAGCTCGACGACGACAAGGCCACTGCCCGCATGCAGCAGATGTACCAGGAGCCGATCATCCCGGAGCTGGTCACGGCACGCATCAAGCAGATGAAGGAGGCCGGTATCACCACCGCCGCCTCGGTGACCCCTCAGCGCACCCAGTCGCTCGCCAAGGCCATCCTGGCCGCCGAGCTCGACCTGCTCGTGATCCAGGGGACGGTCGTCTCGGCCGAGCACGTCTCGAAGACCTCCGAGCCGCTCAATCTGAAGCGCTTCATCCGCGAGTTCGACATCCCGGTGATCGTGGGCGGCTGCGCCTCCTACCAGGCCGGCCTCCACCTCATGCGCACCGGGGCCGTGGGTGTCCTCGTCGGCGTGGGACCGGGCAACGCCTGCACGACCCGGGGTGTGCTCGGGCTTGGGGTCCCCCAGGCCACCGCCATCGCGGACGTGGCCGGCGCCCGCATGCGCCACCTCGACGAGACCGGTGTCTACGTCCACGTCATCGCCGACGGTGGCATGTCCAAGGGTGGGGACGTCGCCAAGGCCATCGCCTGCGGCGCCGATGCCGTCATGTTGGGCTCGCCTCTGTCCTCGGCCGTCGAGGCGCCCGCCCGCGGCTTCCACTGGGGCATGGCCACCTTCCACCCGACGCTGCCCCGGGGCGCCCGGGTGCGGACGTCGGTGCGGGGGAGCCTCCGCGAAATCCTCTACGGCCCCGCCCACGAGAACGACGGCCGCATGAACCTCTTCGGCGCCCTCAAGACGGCGATGGCCACGTGCGGCTACGAGACGGTCAAGGAATTCCAGAAGGCCGAGGTCATGGTCGCCCCGTCGCTGCAGACCGAGGGGAAGTTCTTCCAGCGGTCCCAGGGCGTGGGAATGGGCCACTGAGGCCGATGAGCAGGCGTCGGTGACGACCGACACCATCCTCGTCGTCGACTTCGGGGCCCAGTACGCCCGCCTGATCGCCCGCCGGGTCCGCGAGGCGCACGTCTATTCCGAGATCGTCGCGCCGACGATCTCCGTGGCCGAGATCAAGGCCCGGGCGCCCAAAGGCATCATCTTCAGCGGCGGGCCCAAGTCGGTGTACGAGTCACCAGCGCCGTCCATCGACGCCGGCGTGTACGAGCTGGGGATCCCGATCCTCGGCCTCTGCTACGGCGCCCAGCTCATGGCGCAGCAGCTGGGCGGCACCGTGACGCGCACCGGCCAGGGCGAGTACGGACGCACGGAGCTGACGCAGACGGGCGCCTCCCCGCTGAGCACGGACTGGCCGGCGACATCGAGTGTCTGGATGAGCCACGGCGACGCCATCACCGCCGTGCCGGACGGGTTCGTCGCCACGGCCACGAGCGCGGGCGCGCCGGTGGCCGCCATGCACGATCGCGAGCGCCGGCTCTTCGGGTTGCAGTTCCATCCCGAGGTCGTGCACACCGACCGGGGGAGCGAGGTCTTCGATCACTTCGTGATCGACGTGTGCGGGTGCCTGCCGGGTTGGACCCACGTCTCCATCATTGAGCAGCAGGTAGCGGCGGTGCAGGCGCAGGTGGGCGGCGACCGGGTGCTGTGCGCGCTGAGCGGCGGCGTGGACTCGGCCGTGGCCGCGGCGCTGGTGCACAAGGCGGTGGGTGACCAGCTCACCTGTGTCTTCGTCGACACCGGCCTCATGCGTGCGGGCGAGGCCGACCAGGTCGAGGACACCTTCCGTCGCCAGTTCAAGATGGACCTCGTCCACGTGAAGGCCGCCGACCGCTATTTCGCAGCGCTGGCGGGCGTGACCGATCCCGAGCGCAAGCGCAAGATCATCGGCGAGCTGTTCATCCGGATCTTCGAGGAGGTGGCGCGCGACCTCGGGGCCGGAGGTGATGCGGCTGACGCCGCGCCGGCGGCTGCCGGGGCGACCGGTACCGGCGAGGGACCGCGTTTCTTGGTGCAGGGCACGCTGTACCCCGACGTCATTGAGTCGGGGAGCGACACCGCGGCGAACATCAAGTCGCATCACAACGTGGGCGGATTGCCCGAGGACTTGGCCTTCGAGCTGGTCGAGCCCCTGCGCCTCCTGTTCAAGGACGAAGTGCGCGCCGTCGGCGAGGAGCTCGGGCTGCCGCATGAGATCGTGTGGCGCCAGCCCTTCCCTGGGCCGGGACTGGGCGTGCGCATCATCGGTGAGGTCACTCCCGAGCGGGCCGAGATCCTGCGCAACGCCGACGCCGTGGTCGTCGAGGAGATCCGCCGGGCCGGACTCTACCGGGAGCTGTGGCAGAGCTTCGCCGTCATGCCGGCCGTGCGCACCGTCGGCGTCATGGGCGACGGGCGCACGTACGCCTACCCCGTCGTGATTCGGGCCGTGACGAGCGACGACGCCATGACGGCGGATTGGGCCCGCCTGCCCTATGACCTGGTCGAGCGGATCGCGCTCGCGCATCATCAACGAGGTGGACGGCGTGAACCGGGTGGCACTCGACGTGACGTCGAAGCCGCCCGGGACCATTGAGTGGGAGTGACCGTGACGCCGGGGAGCGGCGAGCACGCACGCCTCTTCGAGCTGACCGACGAGGAAGTCGGTGCGGACGCCGCGGCGGCTGACGAGGCCGAGGAGGGTGTCGGGCTCGACACGGTGGTGGCGAAGGCCGACGACGGCCGGGGCGAACGCAAACGCCGGTCCACCGCCTCCGCCACCTCGACCGGTGCGTTCTCGGGTCGGCCGGCCGCGCTGGTCGACGATCTCACGCTGCCCCAGCGGGCCGCGGTGGAGCACAGGGGCGGCCCCCTCCTGATCATCGCCGGCGCTGGCTCGGGCAAGACCCGGGTGCTGACCCGCCGCATCGCCCACCTCCTGGCGACGGGTGATGCGCCGCCGTGGGGCATCCTCGCCATCACCTTCACCAACAAGGCGGCCGGCGAGATGCGCACGCGTGTGGCCGAACTGATCGGCCCGCCCGCCGAGAAGATGTGGGTCTCGACGTTCCACTCGGCGTGCCTGCGTATTTTGCGCGCCAACGCCGACCGGCTCGGATACCGCTCTGCCTTCACGGTCTACGACGACACCGACTCGCGCCGCCTGATCGAGATGATCACCGCCGAGCTCGGCTTCGACCAGAAGCGGCTGCCCTCGCGGTCGGTGCAAGGGGTGATCAGCCAGGCCAAGTCCGAGCTGGTGGACTTCGAGACGTTCCGCGAGGACGCCCGCAGCGGGCCGGACCCCTTCCGCAAGCGCATCGCCGACGTGTACGCGCAGTACCAAGGCCGGCTGCTGGCGGCCAACGCGCTCGACTTCGACGACCTGCTCATGGTGACGGCCAACCTCTTGCAGGCGTACGACGACGTGCGGGCCAACTACCAGGAGCGCTTCCGGCACATCCTCGTCGACGAGTTCCAGGACACGAACCACGCGCAGAACGAGATCGTCAAGCTGCTGGGCGAGGCGCACGGCAACGTGTGCGTGGTGGGGGACTCCGACCAGTCGGTGTACCGCTGGCGCGGCGCGGACATCCGCAACATCTTGGAGTTCGAGCGCGCCTTCCCCAACGTGACGACGATCATGTTGGAGCAGAACTTCCGCTCGACCCAGACCATCCTCGATGCGGCCAACGCCGTCATCGCCAACAACGTCGGCCGCCAGCCCAAGGAGCTCTTCACCGTCGGCGACACGGGCGGCCCGGTCACGCGCTACCGGGCCGAGGACGAGCGCGACGAGGCGAACTGGGTGGCCAGCGAAATCCTGCGCATGCACGCGTCGGACGGCCTCACGTGGGGCGACTTCGCCGTCTTCTACCGCACCAACGCGCAGAGCCTGCCGCTCGAGACGTCCATGAAGTTCAGCGGCATCCCCTACAAGGTGGTGGGCGGGGCGAAGTTCTACGACCGCCGGGAGATCAAGGACATCCTCGCCTTCGTCCGTCTCCTGGCCAATCCCGACGACGAGGTGTCGGCGCGGCGCATCGTCAACGTCCCCAAGCGCGGCATCGGCGACACCTCGGTGGCCCGCCTGGCCGCCTGGGCCCAGGTGGAGCACGTGCCCTTCAGCGAGGCCATCGACCGCGCCGAGGAGGTGGGGCTCTCGGGCAAGGCGCTGAAGGGGGCCGAGCAGCTCTCCAAGACGCTGGCCGAGCTGCGCCCGCTGGTGCAGACGGTCAACCCGGCCGACTTCGTGCAGCTGGTGGCCGAGCGCACGGGCTACCTGGCCGAGCTGGTGGCCGAGCACACCCACGAGGCGGACGGGCGGATTGAGAACCTGGCCGAGCTGGCCAGCCAGGCCTCCGACTTCGACGACGTCCTCGGCTTCCTCGAGACGGTGGCCCTGGTGGCCGACTCCGACGAGCTCGACAGCGACGGCACCCGCGTCTCGTTGATGACGTTGCACACGGCCAAGGGCCTGGAGTACCCGGCGGTGTTCGTGGTCGGGCTGGAGGAGGGGATCTTCCCCCACTTCCGCTCCCTCGCCGAGCCGAGCGAGCTGGAGGAGGAGCGCCGTCTCTTCTACGTGGGCATCACCCGGGCCCGCCAGCATCTCGCCATTTCGCACGCCTGGTCGCGCACGACCTGGGGCCGCACCCAGCCGGCCATGCCCAGCCGCTTCGTCACCGAGGTGCCCGTCGCACCTGGTCGAGGACGTCGGTCTCGGGCTCGCCCCGGCATGGCACCGGCTATGACTCGCTCTCGGCCGACGAGCACCTCCCGGGTGCCACCTTCGCCCCTGCCGTGCCGCTGGCGGCCGCCTCCCGCGCCGCCCGCTCGGGCGGCGGCGGGGCCGCCTCCCGGGGGAGCACCGGCGCCGAGGACCTCGGGCTGGTCGCCGGGGACGAGGTGGTGCACGACCATTGGGGCCGCGGCGTGGTCATCAGCGCCAAGGGCGAGGGGTCGCGAGCCCAGGCCACGGTGCGCTTCGACTCGGTCGGGAAGAAGAACCTGTTGCTCACCGCCACACCGCTGCGCCGCGCCTGAGCCGCGCTGGCGAACCGATTCCCCTGGCAGTTCGCGGCACCGGGCAATTGTGCGGCGTCGGTGACCGCCCGATGAACTTCACCTGACCGATGGCCGGTTCGCGACTGAGCCGCACACCGGGCGGGTAAACATGGTGGAGCGAGGCGATTCGGCTCGGGTTCGGTTCACCCCCCAACCCTCCCCAGGGCGAAGTCGCATCGCATGCGGCGGTAGATCACGGGAGAGGCCACTCCGGAACACGGCCCGGAGCTGGCTTCCCCGGATCGCCGCCGGCGAGGAGTCAGGCGCTGCTGCGGCCCCCGGGACGACGACGCTCGCAATGGTTCTCCCACAAGAGCTGCACCACTTCCCGGGACTCCACGGGCGTATTGATGCCGATCGGTGTGGCGGACTCGCCGTCCTGCCCGCAGTCGTCACAGACGACCATCCAGCGACGGTCGGACCGCTGCACGATTTTGGGATGGTGGACCTTTCGCACCGCTCGACTCCTCGCCAACCGCCTCGCCGACGGCGACCCTACTCACCGCTTCCCGACGGATGCCAGAGGGTCGCAGAGCTCCAGTTGGTGCGCGACGATTCCGTAAACTCCCCGCCGTTTCGTCGGAGACCCGACGTTCAGGTCGTGGCGTGCTGGCGGTGCTTCGCCAGGAGGACGCCGGCGAAGAGCACGATCGCGCTCCCCGGCAGCATGAGCGCCACGGGAACCTCGGGTGCCGGGTCGCCCGGCCCCGTCGACCAGTGGCAACGGAACAGGGCAAGGTGCACCCAGTCTCTCCAGAACTGAGCCCAGTGGCCGCCGAAGAGCACGCTTCCCCTGACGGTGTTGGTGTTCATGGACAACGTCCCGAAAGGCTGGAGGATTGTCCCGACCCAGGTCTCGAGCGAGAACGACGCGGACCGGATCCGGGGAAAGTTCCACAGCACGTTGTCCGCCGTCACCCCCCCGCTCAACATGACGGTCTGTGTCGAGAGCGAGAGAGCGGACGCGCCGCCCACGTTGACGACGACCACGGCTCCCTCCGGGGCATGGACCGAGATGGTCGAGGCCCCGGTCAGTTGCCGCTCGGTCAGGCTGAACACGTCGATCCCCGGATACGACGAGCTCACGTTGAGCGCCGAGGTCCCCGTGGCCCAGTTGGTGACGGGGAGGGCAGCGAAGTTCGACGAGGCAGCGGCAAGGTTCGCATCGGCGGCGAAGAAGGAGATGGGCAACGAGGCGACGTGCGTGAAGGTGCCGGTGTTCCCCGTCCCGGAGAACGACCCGACGTACTCCCCTTGCCCGTGGGCCAGGGTCATCGGGCTCACTGAATTCGTGCTGCCGCCGAGATCCATGGTGACCCCTCCGGGCGCTGTTTCGGATGCGGGCGATGCGCCGACCATGGAGGTCGTGACCGAGGCGTCGCCCCCGTAGGCGGCGGCGCCGTCAACCGTCTCGCCGATCACCGAGGAACTCCCGGCCGCGTACTCGCCGTAGAGGAATGGGGTCCCGAGCGGAATGCTGCCGCCCGTTGTCGCGGCGGAGGCCGGTACGGTCACGGCCAGGACGAAAAAGACGACGGCCATGATGACAGCGCCGCCTGGTCCCAACCGCCTCTTCATGGTCCGCTCCTTCGCGATCCAAGGCCGTCGCCGTGGTCCCGCAGCTCGACTCGGCACCAAGTATGGCGGTCGCCATCTGGCCGAACGTGACCGTTCCGGGACCGAGGTGTGAACTTTTGGTGTCCCGGTCCGCAGGCGTGTCGTCCTGGGCCGATTGTTCCCGCGGGGACCGGCTCCACCGCCAGGTCGAGGGGCCGGGGCCGCGCCCGGTCTGGCGCTGCCAGCAGGCCGTCCGTATCCTGGGACCCGCATGAAACGTCCCTACAGGGTGGTCGTGGCCAAGCCCGGCCTCGATGGTCACGACCGGGGGGCCAAGGTCATCGCTCGGGCGCTTGCGCGACAGTGGGTTCGAGGTCGTCTACACCGGGTTGCACCAGACGCCCGAACAGGTCGTCCAGGCCGTGGTGCAGGAGGACGCCGACGCCGTCGGGCTCTCCCTCCTCTCGGGGGCCCACCTCACGCTGGTGCCCAAGGTGATAAAGATGCTGGCTGACGCCGGTCGCGGCGACGTCCTGGTCATTGTGGGCGGGATCATCCCCGAGGCCGACATCCCGGCGCTGAAGGAAGAGGGCGTTGCGCAGGTCTTCACCCCCGGCGCCCCGCTCGACAGCATCGGAAGCTGGCTCGCCCAGGCCCTCGACGCCCGCGAGGAGGCCCTCGAGGGCTGACCCGCCCCCGGCGGGCAGTCCGCGTTCCCTACCTTCCTCACCCGATTGGCCGCACGCACCACCCCACAGACAAGGAGACAGCACCCAAAGTGGACCTCTACGAGTACCAGGGCAAGCAGTACTTCGCCCGCTTCGGCATCCCCACCTCCGCCGGAGGCGTGGCCGACACGGTGGACGAGGCCGTCGAGCAGGCCGAGTCGGCCGGTTACCCCGTCGTGGTCAAGGCTCAGGTGAAGGTAGGCGGCCGCGGCAAGGCGGGTGGCGTGAAGCTGGCCGCCGACGCCGACGAGGTCCGCCTGCACGCGGGCAACATCCTCGGGCTCGACATCAAGGGCCACGTCGTCAAGCGGCTGTGGATCGAGCACGCCTCGGACATCGCCAAGGAGTACTACGCCAGCTTCACGCTCGACCGCCCGGCCAAGCTGCATCTCGGCATGCTCTCGGCCGAGGGCGGAGTCGAGATCGAAGAAGTGGCTGAGACCAACCCCGACGCCATCGCCAAGATCCACATCGACCCGGTGGCCGGGATCACCGAGGAGCAGGCCCGCGACTGGGTGGACCGGGCCAACCTCGATCCCGAGGCACGGGAGCAGGCGGCGACCCTCCTCGTCCGGCTGTACCACTGCTATGTCGAGGGCGACTGCGACCTGGCCGAGATCAACCCTTTGATCCTCACGCCCGAGGGCAAGGTGCACGCGCTCGACGCCAAGGTGACCCTCGACGAGAACGCCACCTTCCGCCATCCCGAGTGGGAGGAGTACGAGGACGACTCCGACATCGATCCCCGCGAGAAGATGGCCAAGGAGCGAGGGCTGAACTACATCGGCCTCGACGGCTCCGTGGGCATCATCGCCAACGGAGCCGGGCTGGCCATGAGCACGCTCGACGTGGTGACCCAGGCCGGCGGGGCCGCCGCCAACTTCCTCGACATTGGCGGTGGGGCCAACGCCGACGTGATGGCCGCCGCTCTCGAGGTGATCAACGCCGACCCGGCGGTGAAAGCCATCTTCGTCAACATCTTCGGCGGCATCACGCGCGTCGACGAAGTGGCGAAGGGCATCATTGAGGCCATGGGCCGGGTGAAACTGAGCTCACCGGTCGTCATGCGCCTGGACGGCACCAACGCCGTCGAGGGCCGTGCGCTGCTGGCCGACCACCTGTCGGACACCCTCATCGCCGAGCCCACCATGCTCGAAGCCGCTCGCCGGGCCGTCAGCCTGGCATCGGCATAGCACTCCGGAACCCGAGAGAGAACAGGAACCAACGTGAGCATCTTCGTCGACGAGACGACCAAGGTCGTGATTCAGGGCATCAGCCCGACGAGCCAAGGGCTCTATCACGGCCTGCGGAACAAGGCCTACGGCACCAAGGTCGTCGGCGGCACCAACCCCAAGCGTGGCGGTGAGGAGATCGAGGGCATCCCCGTCTTTGCCTCCGTGGCCGAAGCGGTGAAGGAGACCGGTGCGACTGCATCCTTCATTTCCGTGCCGCCGCGTGCGGCGGCCGATGCCATCATTGAAGCCGCAGAGGCCGGCATCGCCTTCATCGTCTGCATCACCGAGGGCATCCCGGCCCAGGACGAGGCGGTCGCCTACAACCGCTTGGTGCAGGAATTCCCGGGGACCCGCCTGCTGGGGCCCAACTGCCCGGGCATCATCAGTCCCGGCAAGTGCAACATCGGCATCACGTCGGGTGACATCGCGTTGGCGGGAGGGCCGGTCGGCATTGTGTCCCGCTCAGGCACGTTGACCTACCAGGCACTGCACGAGCTCTCGCAACAGGGCATCGGGCAGACCACCTGTGTCGGCATCGGCGGCGACCCGGTGCCGGGCACCAACTTCATTGATTGCCTGGCCGCGTTCGAGGCCGATCCCGAGACCAAGGCCGTCATGATGATCGGCGAGATCGGCGGATCCGAAGAGGAGCGCGCCGCCGACTTCATCGCGTCGAGCGTGACCAAACCGGTCGCGGCCTATGTCGCCGGGGTGACCGCGCCCCCGGGCCGGAAGATGGGTCACGCCGGCGCCATCATCTCGGGCTCCCAGGGCACGGCCCAGGCCAAGATGGACGCGTTGCGGGAAGCCGGCGTCCAGGTGGCGCAGAACCCGACGGAGTGTGGCGAGAAGATGGTGGCGATCGTCCGAGAGTTGGGCTGATCGGCAGAAAGGGCCGTGGCGTCTGCTCCATCTTTGGTGACCGGAAGGTGACCTCCAGGCAAATCTTGACCTGAGCGCACACGGTCCCGCGCTCGGCCGTGCGACCTGGTTCTTCGCTCCGGGGAGGCGGACGGTCTCGACGAGTACCAGCTCAGCCGCGCCGTGCTCCGTCACATTCGTCGCCGAACGGTCACGCGCGTTCCGTCGGATCGTTGACGACGGCCGAACGCGCACCCATACTCCGTTGCGCCCGCTTCTCGCGCACTCGCCCGGCGGTCATGGTGGCGAGTGACGAGTCGATCAAGGAAGTCGCCATGCGCAAGCCACACGCCGGTGGGAGCCCCATCGGCCTCGGACCCCTGGGGGGCAGCCGCCTGCTCGAGCGCGCCGTGCTGGCGGCCGGACTGGCCGCACTTCCTCTCAGCGTCGTCGTCGCCACGGCGCCGCCAGCCGACGCGGCGTTCTCCGGCAACAACGGCCCCGTCGCCTTCGTGTCGACCCGGCTGAACGAGGGCTCATTCGGTGGCATCTTCGAGGTCGATAGCCAGGCGAACGGGCTCGGAAACGCCACTGGCGACCAATCGGCGACGACAGGGCTGACCAACGGCGACAACGGTGGGGGCACCGATGCGGAGCCGTTCTTCTCACCGGACGGCGGAACGGTGTTCTTCTCGAGCAGCCGAGACGCAAGTGGCAAATGGGTCATCTACGACATCTCGACGGCCGCACCGGAGCCGCCGGGTTCGCCGAACGAACTTTCCCAAGTGTCCGGGGTGGAATCGAACGACGACTATGCCCCTTCGGTGGCACCTGACGCGCGCTCCGTGGTTTTCAACCGCAACGACGTGAGCCTGGACACGCTCGATGCCGATGCGTCGGACCCACCGAGCACCGTGTGCACGCTCTACACCCCGGCAGTCGGTCTGGCCGCGGTGAGCAACGGTCGGGCGAGCAGGGCGCTCTTCAACCCGGAGGACCCGACAGAGCTCATCTACGTCGGTGGCGACAACCATCTGCACCTGGTGACCGGACTGCCCGCACCGTCGAGCACCGCGCCGACCAACCCCTGCGGTGCCGTGGCTGGACAGAAGGGTGTCACCGACACTGATCTTTCGGCCGCGGCGACCGACTCGGCCACGGGGACGACCGACGCCACCGGCTCGTACCAGGACGAGAACCCCGACTGGAGCCCGGACGGCAAAGACATCGTCTTCGACTCGACGCGTGGTGGCACGAATCACACCCTGTGGCGATTGACCGACGTCACATCGGGGACGCCGACCGTGACGCCGCTGTGGCCGGGCCAGGTCGGATCGAGTGCAACGCTCAAATCGGCCACCGAGCCGGTCTACTCCCCGGACGGCACGGCCGTGGCCTTCGTGGAGCCCGGACAGGGTCAGAACACGTGGACCGGAGAGATCGTCGGGATGAGCCAGGGGCTCTCGGACGCGGAGAACGTCAGCCTGTCGACAGAAGGGAACGGCATCATCAACGACCAGCCGGATTGGGGTCCGGCGCTGCCAACGCAGGGGACCCCAGAAGTGTCGCGGGCCATCTTCCTGCCGGGCGTGGCGTTGATCATCGGCGGCCTCGGGCTGGCCTACCAGCGTCGCCGCCAGGCTGCACTCCTTAGGAGATCGCGTGCCGTGGTGGCAGAACAACCCCGAGACTGAGCCGACGACCGTCGTGGTGGTCGGCCGCGTCGTGGCCGAGCCGGGGCCGCCATGGGGGCGCACCGGGTAGAGGGCGCCGACCGGCGGCCCACGACGTGCGCCGCACAGCGCCAGCTGTGAGTTAGGCGCTGAACTCGCGTCGGCGTGCCGGTCCCGTTAGCGTCGTGGCCAATGCCACCTCCGGACCTGAGCAACGAGACCGCCTCGACAGAGACCAACGGGCGCCGCCGGCTCCCGTGGCAACGTCCACCAACGACAGGGGCTCCACGGCGGCTGGTCGATCTCGACCCGGTTGAGCGCCGCAAGGCGATCCTGGTGTGCGCTACCACCGTCGTCCTGTCGTGGGCCTTCATCTTCGGGGCTTATTTCGCCCTTCCGATCGGACGTGAATCGGGCCTGCGCGCCCTTCTGCGACTCGGCACCGACATCGCGTTGGTTGGTGCTGTCGTGTTCTGGCAACTCCGCCGCATCTCCCAGGCGATCCTGCCCGAACTGCGTTCGATCGAAGGGCTGGGCGTGATCATCGCCGTCTTCCTGGTGGCCTTCTCGTCGACCTACCTGGGTATGTCGCACCAGGCGGCGACCACCTTCACGAAGAGCCTCGACCACGTTCAGGCGCTCTATTTCACCATCAGCGTCTTCTCCACGGTGGGCTTCGGCGATATCACGCCGCGCACAGATGTAGCCCGCCTGGTGGTCTCGGCTCAGATGCTGCTCGACCTGGTCGTCATCGGCGCCGTCGTGCGGATCATCTTCAACGCCGCGCGCAATCGTGTCGCAGCGCGCCCAGCACGACTGAGGTTTAGTTCTTCCCCGGGTGCCGGCTCCGCGCCAGTCGGACGGTCCGGCGCCGACGCGACTACGTGGGAAACGCGGTGGTCTTCGGGAGGTCGAGTTCCTGTCGGAGGGCGTTGTCCAAGGACTCGGTCGTGCTCGCTTGCGCTTTCAGCTGCGCGAGCCATGAGTTCAAACCGGTGGGACTCACACTGCCGACGGCCTTGAGATAGGCAGCCATGATGACGAGTTGCGCTTGGTCGGCCTTGACCGTGGTCTCCAAGGAGGCGGGCCACTTGATGAACGCGAGTTCGAGGGAATAGGTGTTCAGGTCGGTGCCGTAGATGGTCGCCACAGGAACGACGTCAGTGGTCGTCAGCGCCGCATTCTTGCCTGTCAATGCCTTGGTGGCGGTGATGTTCGCCGCATTCAGGCTCTGGGCGTACTGCTCGTACTGGGTCAGCTCAGCACTCGGGATGGGCAGCGGAGCTTGGTCCACCGAGGCAGCGGTATGCGACGTCGTGGTGGTCACCGCGGTCGTCGGCGGCGGCTCGCTCGGCCCGGAACCCTGGCTCTTGCCGGAGAAGAGCCGGATGGCCCCGATGATGAGGAGGACGACGACGAGTGCAGCGATGCACAGCAGGACGACCCTGATCCGTGCGCGCCTCTTTGTCTCGAGAGAATCGGGGTAAGACTCGACATTGGGTGCGCTCTCTGGTTGAAAAACTCCAGCCGTAGAAAGGTCCTCGGGGGTTCCGAGGGCCGTGGCGGACTTCTCGAGTGGCGCGGGGATGATCAGCGTCGGTGGGTCCGGCGTCGCTTCGGGGGGTGCAGGAGGCACGGAGTGAGGCGTCGCGTCAGGCCGCTCCCTGGTCGGTGGCGCAGCGGCAGCTGCCGGGGGGTTCTCAAGGGAATTGGCAGCCGCCGACTCCTGCACTGGCGTCGCGGGAAATGAGGGTGTTCGGACCCTGGGCCGTTTCTGGCGGGGAAGGCGCCGGAGCGGGAGTCGCAGCGTCAGTCGGTTCAACGGGCCGTGCACCGAATTTGGCATGGCGCGGTGTCGGGTCGATCAGGTTCTGGACGCTCGGAGGAGGTGGGCTCTGGACGTTCGGAGCGGCGGGTCCCGGAGCAACGGGGACAACGTCTGGGCCCGTCCGATCGCCGCTCGGTACGGAACTGATCGGGGCTGATGCGAGGCGTTGGCCCGGCTCACCGATGGGAGGTGGATCTGATTGGGCAGAGGGCGAGCGCCAATCCCACGTACGAATGGTCTGCATGAGCCGCTCGAGACGTTCATCGACCGACTGTGCGCCGGCCGGCCGCGCTCTCTGGCCTCCGAGCGAGGTCGGTTCAGTCTCGGCGATCGGGTGCTTGCCGTTCGTCGTCGTGCCCAGGGATCCGGACTCCTCGCTCACGGACGGGTTCCTTCGGGTTCGAAGGTCGTGACGACGCCCGGGGCAAGCCAGCGAGAATGAAGGGAAGGCCGGCCCAATTGGCTACGGGTTGGCTGGGACACCGCCACCAATGTAGTGCCAGGAATCAGGACCGATTTTCGGATCACCTGAAGTTTGACCGGCTGTTACTTCCATGTCATGCAGAGTTTGATATCCGGCCATACAGGCAGAGCCAGATTGTGTACGAACTGAGTTTCCGCGTCGCACGGTGGTCCGAGCCCGCTGTCGGAGCGGCGCCCCCGCTTAGTAGAGTGCGCTGCTGATGCAGCCGGTCCCGATGGATGAGGTTGAGGCTGAGTTGCGTCTCGCAGCCAGCACTTCGGGATTCGCCGACAGAGTGCCTCTCTTGTCCGCCCGAAACCTCGTCTCGCGGGGGCAGCGCAACTTCCTCATCGGGCTTCTTATCGCAGCCGTCATTGGCGCTGTGGTCGATGTCATTCTGACGATCACCGCGATCATCGCCGCCTTCACGTTGCTGTACGTGGTTGCCGTGGTGTACCGCTCTTATCTCTTCACGCGTTCGTCAAAAAGCGACGCGCTCGAAATCGTGACGGACGAGGAAGCTCTCACGGTCCCTGAGTCGGAGTTGCCCTTCTACACGATTCTGCTTCCCGTCTACAACGAAGCCAGCGTCGTCATCAAGCTGGTCGAGAACCTTGCCCAGATGGACTACCCCGCACATCTGCTGGAGGTCCTCATCCTGGTGGAGGAAGACGACGAGGAGACGTTGGACGCGCTGCGCTCCTCCCATCCTCCTGAGCAGTTCAAGCTGGTCGTGATCCCTCCGGCCGAACCCCGTACCAAACCAAAGGCCTTGAACTTCGGGCTGACGCTGGCTCAGGGAGACATCGTCGCCATTTACGACGCCGAGGACACGCCAGACGTCCTTCAGCTGCGTCGAGCGGCCGTTGCGCTGGGTCGGTATGGACCAGAGGTGGCCTGCGTACAAGCGAAGCTGTCGTATCGCAACGCGACGCAGAACATCATCACCAAGTGGTTCACGATCGAATACGCCATGTGGTTCTCATTCTTCCTTCCCGGCCTGGTGACATTGAACGCGCCCATTCCACTTGGCGGTACGTCGAATCATTTCCGACGATCCGCCCTGCGGACCCTCGGAGGATGGGATCCCTACAACGTCACGGAGGACTGTGACCTTGGGATCCGGATGTTCCGGGAGCACTATGAGATCAAAGTGCTTGAATCGACAACGCTGGAGGAAGCCAACAGCGATTTCGTCAACTGGGTAAAGCAACGATCTCGGTGGTACAAGGGCTACCTGCAGACCTTTCTCATACATCTCCGCTCGCCCCGCGAGCTCAGAAGAGAGATCGGCCTCAAGGGCGTTGGTCACTTGTGGGCTTTCGTGGGCGGCACCCCGATCCTGGCTGCGGTGAATCCCATCTTTTGGGTCATGAGCCTCCTGTGGTTCGTCGTCCATCCCCAGTCGTTCCTGGAGATCTTCCCGGCCCCCGTCTACTACGTGGGTCTCTTTCTCTGGGCCTTCGGAAACTTCCTGTTGTGGTACCTGACCGTGCTCACAGCACGTCACATCAGGCCTACTGGCCTCGTGTTGGCGGCAGCGCTCGTGCCCGTCTATTGGGTGATGATGTCCGTCGCCGCGGTGAAGGCGATGTGGCAGCTCGTGGTGACGCCATCATTCTGGGAAAAGACCGCTCATGGTCTCGACTCCGACTCCGACTCCGACTCCTCCGAGACGGAGGCCCACAGCCCCCAACCGCTCCGACTTGTTTCGTAGCAGGTCGGCCGCAGCGTGTGGCGGAATCAGGGAGATGCAGGTGCCGCTCAGTTCCTTCCCACAGGCGAACATGCAGCGATCGGCGAGTAACTTCTTGGTGCCAGAACTCGGCTTCGCGTATCGGCGTCGGTCTTCGCGGTGAAGTGACGACGAGTGCCTTAGGTGGCCACCAGTCTCCGTCGGGTCGCAAGGATCCCGGCAAACTTCTTCGCCACTCTCTTTCGGTAGCGGCTTTCGTCCCCGAAATCAGGAGAGACGTCCGCCACACTGAAGGCGAAGAAGGGGTCGTTGGCGTCGTAGGAAGGCCATCGATCGGCGTACTCGATGCCAGCAAAGACTCCGCGGGACATCTGATCGGCCACCACGACTGCTCGCCCGATGGCCTGTTCCAGGGTCTGGCAATCAGTCGTGGATGCCTCCACAGCCGCCCAATCGATTTGGCGTATTGCCGATCCGCTGCGACTCTGCGTCCCTGCTGCGTTCTCGATTACCAAGTGTTCGAGAAATTTCCGCACCAGATCGAATGACCCGTTGGCAATGGACGTCGTCATGGAAACTGATCCCGTTGGGCGTCGGGACTCTTCGATGAGAGTCAAAGGGGAAGGTTGCATGGAGGGGGAATTGCCGGTGAGCAACCGTGCTGTCGTTGGGGGAGTCGTTTGGGAGTACAAGGCGTTATCACCATTTCCGGTGCGTGCAGACTGCGGCAGGCTGCAACGTTGGGGATGGACTCGTCAGCCCTATCCGGGTTCGCTGGAGGATCCGGGCTCGCCGGAAGAAGAGTCGATTTGTGGTATTCCTCGCTCACTCGTCGGAGTCAGCATGGAGTTCAATGCGCCCAATTCCTTGACCAGCTCGTTGTTTACCGAGGTAAACCCGGCAATCGCAGACTGCAACTCCTGGGCAGTCTTTGTCGACAGAAACGCGGCTTCTTGCGCCTGTCGACGGATCTCGATCGCTTCATGGGTCGCTTCAGTCAGGATCGCCCTTGCCTTGTCTTCGGCCGCGCAGAGAATCTCGTGAATCTGAAGTTCGAGCTTGGACAACGATTCTTCGGAGAAGCGCTGCGCTTCGACAAAGAGACGGCCGATCTCCGACTCCGAGGCTTCGACATTCGCAGAGGTACTCAGCTGCGAGTTCGCCACCTCGAGTCGGCGCTGCAAATCTTCAATGGTCGTGGCGATCGATTGCAGCTCAGTGTTCGTCCACTCAACACCGGTCCCAGGGGTCTGAGCTCCATCCGCGGCGTGATCGCCGTCCGACTGATTTAGGAGATCGTATGCGTCCGACATGGTTGTGTCCGGGTTAGGATCCATTCGAAGGTCCGAGTGAATAACGCTGCACGCTCGGCATCATCGGACACCGAATCGATTGGCTTGGTGCTCATTCCCTGCAAGTCTTACCTGCTTCTGTTCGGGACGGACAAGTCGAAATTCGAAGGTTTGCCTGCCGTTCATCCCTGCGTAACGCGGGATACACCCACTTCACCCTCCCGATCCCGTCTGCTTTGGGAATCGGTCACGTAGTGGGCGTTCCAGAGTCCAGTCCTTTGAGCGGCTCCGCTGGCAGTAGAGTCAACAGCCCATCCTTCCGATGACCCATCGAGCCCCGGCGCACTGAGACAGTGGACAACACCACCAACTGGAAGCCCGATCCATTCGGGGTCCATGAACTCCGTTTTTTCTCGGCAGATGGCAAGCCGACCCTCCTCGTCATGGACGGTGGCAAGAGGTCCTACGACAAGCCTCCGACAGATGAGACTGAGAATCCCCCAGAAGAACATCGTCCCGAGTCAGATCCGATGCCAGAGCAGCAACTCTCTTCGGCATTGACCCAACCTGCAGTTCCCGCTCGGCCTCCGTCGGCGTCCTCAGTGTTGGAGGACGCCGGACAATCCCATCACGGCGAAGAGGGGAGAGAACGAAGTCACTCCGGGTCCGGCGTGATACCGGACCAACAGGTCACTGCGGCGCAGACTCAACGGGCAGTACCTCCAGCCGTCCCTCCAGCGTCCCCGGCTTCCCAGGAAGCCGGACAACCTCGTGGCGGCGAACTTCTCGGAATCGCAAGTCAATCAGAGGCGAGCCTTGGTCCCAGCCAACAATTTCACACCTCCGCATACAAAACCACTCGCCGCTCCAGTAACCGAGCCCGCCACGCAGGTAGCACCACTTGCATCGAATGAAGCGCAGCGACCAACTCTCGTTTCGGGTCAGCCTGATGTCGCGATAGAAAGCCTTGGTCCTCTCGTCGCGGGTTCGATGCCACCACCGGATGGGTCGTTGGATGTCTCGCCGGGCGGTGAGAGAGAGCACGAGTCGGAGCCCATGAGCCATACGCTCAAGGTCGCCTACGGCGTCGTCTGTGGCGTGCTGGCCCTGAGTGCTCTTGGGGTGTTGTTCGTTCACCTGCATCATTCCAATGGCGCGCACTCGGCGAGAGCAGCCGTTCCAACAACGACAACGACGACGTCAGCGACAACAACGACCACGTCACAACCCGCTGCAGCGCCGAGCACCGTCTCGAGGCTCAGCCCCACTCCACAGGTCGCCGCCGACGATTTGGTTACGAGCTGGTCCATGAACAACCGATTAGGAGCGCTGGCGGTGGCGGCACCGACAGCCGCCACTACACTCTTCAGCGCGACCTACACGAGTGGACAGGCCATTAGTCGAGGCTGCAGCACTTCGTTCTCGCCGATTGTCTGCACGTTCGGACCACCCGGAGGTGCGTCGCCGACCGATCCGATCTATCAGATCAGAGTGTCCCAGGCTCCGGGTGGTTGGTATGTGAGTTCGGTGAAAATTGAAAACTGAATACGCGAACCGTGGAAACTTCGACCAGAAGCGTTGACGTAAGCGGGCCTGAGCGTTCAAGTGGAGCCTGAAAGCCGTCGGCTCCGATTGCTCAGGTTCGGGTCAGCCTGTCGGATCCTGGAGAGTCGCCAACCTCGCATCCAACTCATCGAAGAAGTTGTAATCGCGATGCAACCGCAATGCCGTTGTCCCGTCGGGCGTCGCTGGTTCCAGCGGCACGGAATCAACATGTGGCCCACTCGAAGACCTGCCCGCTTCCTTGATATTGATCCTTGTTGGGTCGGAGCTCGGCGCTGACCCTGGGACGCTCGCAGGTGAGGCAACGGTTCCACCGAAATCAAGGCCAGGAACGGACGGGCAGTCAACGCTTATTGTGCTCACCCGTGTGGCTTGCCCGTAGAACCCGGTGCGCTCCGCCGGACGAGGGCGCGGTGTCTCGAGAGAGGCGGAGTTGCGACCGACGACAGATTGTTCGACGGGAATCTGAAAGCGATCGAGTTGCTCGACGTTGGGAATCGAGTGATCTGATTCGTCGAGCCTTGCTGCCCGGATTTTGCCTGAGAGAAAGCTTTGCCCCTCGGTGAGGATGTGCAGCACATCGATCAACTGGGGAATCAGTCCTACGGGAAATCCGGCGGTCGCATCTTGACGTCGTGCCTCAATCCGAGCATCGATGGCGGGATTGTCTCTTGCAACGACGTCGCTCGACGGGACCGAGGTCGGGTATGCGGGTGAGGTGTGCATGGGAGATCCACCGAGTATCAGAGACGATTCGAGTGAACCCCAGGTGACGGGTATGAGACGAGGCGGCAAATTCTGCAAGGTCCACTGTCTTCCTTCCAGATTCTACCCTTCGTTGGACACTCGATCGTGACATTGCCGACCCGGACGGCAGCATCTCCTCGTCATCCGACGGACGACACCTCGGCCTGTCGTGGTCTGGTGCCTGCCAGAGAAATCGATGCGCTCAGTCGTCCTATCGAGTCCGGCTCACGTCGTGGCGCAGCATTGGTCGATGGACGGACTACTGAGGCACCCGTCACGAAAGCTCGATCGTCGGGCGGCATGTGTGGATCCTGCGGTCAGAGCCAGCACCCGCAGGAGCGCGCCACGGGTGACCGCAGATGTCGCAATAGGCCGTGGGTGATGCAGAGTGTCATCACTGCTGGCCTATGCTTCGCCTGGTGATCGGTAGCCGAGCGGGCAGCAGTGTGGCGCGGCCAACAAATCAAACTTCAGCCTGAATCGACCATTTCGTGAAGGCCTCGCGGCTGTGACCGCCCCTCGCTTCAGATCAGACGAAGCCCTCGAGCGCTGGAGCGAGGCGCGGATCGATGCGTGGGTGCTGTGTGCGGAATTCGTTGATCGAATTGTTTCCGAAGCCCGCACAGAAGCGGCGAATGGATCATCCAAGGACGGCCCGGAGGTGGATTGGGCTGCCATCTGGCGGGCCGGCGACGGCGCACCTTCCGATGAGGTTGCGATCGGCAGAATCGTCAGAGCGGCCTCTGGCGCGGCTCAGGCCATTTCGCGCGGGCAACACCCTGTGTCGGTCCCCTCGATAGCTCGCGCGACTGAGGCCGGAGTCTTGTCTGCGTCTGGACTCGCTGGCACTACCGAGACTGGTCCAGACGACGGGACGGCTGCTGAGCATTCGGACGACTCGATGCAAGCTGGCGTTGTCCGAGTCGGAGCTGCATCGACTCCACTCGACGACGCATCGGCTTCCGCGGACCTCGCGGCCTCGCCCGCGGAGCCCCGCACGGTGCCGCTTGTCGCCGAGACACCAGCGACTTTGCCTGACGAAGCGGCGGTCCCGGCGGACCTCGAGGCCATGCGTGCGGAGCCCTTCACGGACCCGCTTGTTGATTCGATGGCCGTCGCGTCAGAACCGCCTTTGATCGTGCTTCCCGCGTTGGGAGACGGATCAGATCCCAAAGTAGCGGCGGCGGTGTCGAGCGGGGAAGCCCGAACGGATTCACTGTGGTTTCACGCCTTTACTTGGACGGCCGTCATCGGCGCGATCATTCTGCTCTTTTTGGGTTGGCAGCTTTGGGGTACATCCATTTCGCAGCACCACGCTCAAAGCCAACTCAAGTCACAGTTTCAAGCACTTGAGGCGCAACATGCGGGACATGGATCCAATTCGAAGGCTCTGATTCCTGCGGCTACGAGAGTGTCTTCGCCGACTGACGGTTCGGTTGTCGCGGAAATCCAGATTCCGGCGATCGGGGTTGACCAGTACGTCGTCGAAGGGACCACGGATTCCGATCTGTCGAAGGGTCCGGGGCACTACATCGGAACTGCGATGCCTGGACAGGCGGGCAACGTCGCCATTGCTGGCCATCGAACGACCAATGGGGCGCCGTTCAACGGCTTGGGCCATCTCGTCCCGGGCGACCGGATCATTCTCACGACTGTGTACGGTCAGAACTTCACCTATGTCGTGTCGGGTACTCCACAGGCTGTCTCACCCGGCGACGTTGGGGTTCTCAACTACTTCGGAGATAACAGGGTCACGCTCACAACCTGCAATCCGGAATTCTCGTCGACGCAACGTCTGGTGGTCGTGGGCAAGCTGAACCAGCCTGGGGCCCCAGGGGTGGCTGACAAGAACCTCACGTACCATTTGGACAATCCCGCCACCGCCAGCTGGAACTGGTCCTTGCTCCCCGCGGTCGGAGTCGAGGTGAGTCTGCTCCTTCTCCTCGCCCTCTCGTACCGTAGGTTCGGCATTTGGTTTGCGGGAATCGGGAAGTGGTTCGTTCTCGTTCCGTTGTGGGCAGCCGGTCTCTACTTGCTCTTCACGACGCTGACCAGTTTCTTCCCGGCCGCCCTCTAGACGTCGTCTAAGGGTGAAAGCCGCAAGCCGCAGACTTTGCCCGGGCACCAACGGCCCCGCGTTCTGAGGCCATGGGAACTATCCGCCACGAGACGGGACGATGCGGTCCGCACGGTGAACGTGTGAGGTCGGGGTCGGCCTTCAGCCAGGTGCGGCGGGCGCTGTGTGTGTCTCTTCGTATTGCGCCAATGTGTAACGTGCGATCGAGCCGATCGGGTCAAGGGCTCCCGTACCCGTAACCAAAACCTGCAGGTAGCCCTTTCGGAGC
The DNA here is from genome assembly GCA_963850185.1 of uncultured Acidimicrobiaceae bacterium. Lineage (GTDB taxonomy): Bacteria > Actinomycetota > Acidimicrobiia > Acidimicrobiales > RAAP-2 > Bog-473. The sequence goes on along the minus strand of CAWKKE010000002.1, from coordinate 336,340 downwards.
ACGACGGTAGTCACGGTCGCCTGACTTGCCTTCGTCGCAAAGTAGTACGCCTCGTCACCGAGGCCCGTAATGGGACCGAGCTTCAGTCCGCGTCGCTCGAACGAAGTTCTGGTGCGGGCGAAGTCATCAGAACTCACGCCCGCGTCGTAGCGGATGATGACGGCCGTGCTCGTCGAGTGGATACCGGGATACGCACACTCCGTCGTCGCTCCGTGTGTGAGGGTCACGGGATAGTTCACACTCTGCTCGAGCGCTGTTGCGACCACTGACGGGACCACGAGCTTGCACAGTCCTGTATTGGTCGTCGTTTTCGGGATTGCCTTTGCCTTCGGGGCGGGTGACGAGCACGCACTGGCGAGCACCACCAGGCCGATGAGTGGGACGAGAGAAAGTCGCGAAAGCGGGCTCCGCACGGCGGCAGACTACACACGGTCTTGTTGGCTTCCTGATCGCCAGGTGAGGACTCGGCCAGTCCCCGGTCCGTCCTCGAGTCTCACCGGGGCTCTCAGCACGCCGATGTCGGACGCGCCAGAACCGCCCGTCAAACCGGTCGCCGGACCCCTGCGTGACGTCGGTGTGGCACGCGTGTGGGGTCAGGGTTATCCAAAGGTGAACTCTGTGTGTCACCAGGTGCTTTGCGTTGACGGCGTCCAGGGTCCCGTGAGAGAAAGACCTCAGTCGTCAAACCACCAGAAGCCCGTTTCCGGGTCCAAACCCCTCAAAGGAGCCATCCATATGTCCATTCGACACGTCTTCAGGACCGTCGCCCTCTCGAGCGCCGCCGCCTTGTGTGGTGGAGCACTCGCGCTCGGCGTCGGGGTCGGCGCGGCTAGCGCTGATATATCAAACGGAACCACCACGCTGAGCGCGACAGGTCCGGTAACCGCAGGAACACCGTACAGCAGCGGTCAAAATATTGAGATCAAGGGTGTCGCCAACTCGACGCTGAGCAACGCGAACCTTGTGGCCAACTCGGTCCCCGGCCAGACGACGGGCAACCCCACCGGCGCCTTCTTCTTCGAGGAGTGCACCGACGTGGGTGGCACCGTGGCCGGTCTCCCGACCACGTCGAGTGGATGCGAGGCAGCGACCGACGACTTCACCTCGGTGTCAGAAGAGCGCCGATGGGTCGTTCGATGACCCCTCGTACACGGTCTATGACCTCCCCGACCCAGGCACGCTCGGCAATGCGACCATGACCGGAAAATGTGACGTGGCACCGAACACGTGCGTCATCGGCATCTTCGCTGACGAACCCCGGGACCACCGGGTTCAGCTACCCCCACCTCTTCTCGGCGCCGTTCCAGGTAACGGCGGGCGATGGTCTGGACGCCGGGGATAGCCCTGGAGACGGCACGCCCGAGATCCCGTTGGCCATCGGTCTTCCGCTGGCCGGGCTCGCTGTCATTGGCGGATTCACCATCCGCAACCGGCGCCGCCACCGGCGGGAGCAAATCGCCGCCTAGGCCGGTCGACGACCGGACACGCACTCTCGGACGAGCCCGGGTGCCGGAATTGAATCCGGCACCCGGGACGAGAGAGACGCTTGATCACAGCAACTGGATGATCCCAACTCACAACTCACAACTCACAAATCACAACGAGAAAGAGAGCTCATCAACCATGAAACCTCGCAAGTTGCGGCGCGGATTTGCGCTCGCATCATCGCTGGGCGTCGCGGCCATGTCCGCCACGCTCCTCCTGGGCGTGGGAATGGCGGGAACAGCTTCCGCCGCCACCATCCCAGCCTTCCCGGGCCAGCAGGGCTCCCCGAACGCGAGCGCTCCGGTGCCCGCCTTCGACACGTACCCCTGGTGGCTGCCAGAGAACACTGGGCACAGGGGCCGACACGATCAGCAACACGGACACCTCCGAGGGATCGGACACCACGCTGTTCGTGATGCAGGCGATCAGCGACCTGTACGCACAGGCGGGCATCTCGCCCTTCTCGTGTTCGATCGCCGCGACGGCCAACTCGGTCTGTCAGCAGCCGACCGTCAGTACGCCGAACCCCAACAACACACAGTCCGACGAAACCGACAACTTCTCCGGCACCCAGGAACTGGCGGGCACCAATGACGTTGGCTCCGGCAACGGCCAGTCCGAACTGTGCGGCGGCAACCCCTCTGCGCCGACGGCGACGACGGTCGACTACTCCCGTTCGTCCAAGCCCTTGTCGACCACCACCTGCCCCACGGGAGTCGAACTCGGTTTCGCCAAGGACGCGGTCATCGGCGTGGACTTCCAGACCATCAACCCGGGGCTCTACGGGACGCCGAACGGCTACCTGACCCAGACTGACCCGCAGTGCAGCTCGAGCGGCGCTGGTTTCTACCCGAGCTACGCCGCGTCGAACGGCGCGGTGACCTGCACCAAGTTCCCCGCGGCGGGAATCGGACCGGTCGCCGATGGCTGGCTTCCGACTGACCCGACCAACTGCGGTACCGGTGGCGGTCCGGCCTGCTCGGGAACGCCGTTCACGAACATCTCCAACGTGGGAATCAACGGTGGAAACGGCGCGACCTCCCCGGCCTACCGGCTCTTCTGCCAGCACGGTCCGAGCGCGACGCCGACACCAGCCAGATCACTGACTGGGGCCAGCTGACCAATCTCGGTGGCAACGCTGCTCGGCGACGGTACGCCCATCGGCGTCCCCGTCCGCATCATCGCCATCAACAACGGGTCGGGAACCGTCTCGACGTTCTACAACTTCGCCCAGTCCGGAATCGGCACTCCCGCTGCGGGCGAGCCGTCCACCGACTGCGCCGGCGGATCGGGAAGCGTTTCGAGCAATGATGTCGACGTGAACGCGGCGTCGGGGCCCGATCCCGATGCCAACCAGGGCCCTCCGGGTACCAACTTTGTGCAGAACCCGGAGGTCTCGCTCGAGAACGACGCCAACCAAATCGGTGACTTCGCCAATGCCAACTGGCCCAACGATCCCGCCGATGAGGCCACGGACATCGCCACGTCGCTCTACTCCATGAGTTTCGGCGTCTTCGGCGTGAACCCCAACGCCTCGACGGCCACGATCGAGAGTGGGACGGTTCCAGCAGGTGACCCGATCGTCGTTCACGGCAAAGCCGATGAACGCCAACGGTGTGACGAACAACACCGCCAGGGAGCGGGCGAACACGTTCCCGATGTCCCGGACGCTGTTCAACATCTACCGGACGGACACGGTCAACGCGTCGACAGCAGGATTCCTCGACTGGTTGTGTGACTCGAACTCGTCGATCAAGAAGGGTACGGACCACGTCGACGGAGGGAACTTCGACGCCGACCTCACCAACACCATCAACGCCACGTACGGATTCTCGAGAGTGAACGACCTCACGCAAGAGGTCGCCACAACGACTCCGGCAGATAACGTGTCCGCTGGCGGCGTCGATGCGACATGCGATGCGCACCTCTCCATCGCCGCAGGTGGGATCACGGCTGGCAGCACGACGGTGACCCTTTCGGCGGCGGCACCGTCCACGGTTGCAGCTGGTTGGGCCGTGCAGGTTGCCCAGGGATCCAACGTGTCGATCCCCGCTGGCGACACGATTCAGTCGGTCAGTGGCACGACCGTGACGCTGACCGCGGCACCGGTGACGAGTGGCACGCCGACAGGGCCAACTCCCACCACGCTGTACTTCCCGGGGCAGGCGCCGATCCTGCAGATCAACACCTCCGGGACCTGAGTAGAAGGAGTAGCGCAACGTTTGGTCTGGACTAACCAGCTAAGCGTGAGTAAGTAGCAAGAAGCACCTCGATCCGAGGGGTGTCCTGCGAGTGATCGCCGGGCACCCCTCGGTGTCGGTCCGCAGGGGAAATGGAACAACCTGACTTGTTCGTGTGTAGGAGCCAGTAGGAAGACGAGTGGACGAAGTGCAAGGAACTACGGAAACCAGCAGCCAACAGGGGACTCAGTCGATGTCAGGATGGCGGCAGCCAGGAGCATCGGGCCCTTCACGATCAGCGTCTGCCGGCGGTCATTCTCCAAGTCCTCGGAGCGGTGCTCGTGGCGTCGGCGGTCATCGTCGGGGTCTTTGTCTCCCACGCTGGGGCGACGACCCTGTCGAATGGCACGGTGGCGATAGAAACGTCAGACGGCACGGTGACGACGAGCCCACTGTCCATGCACCAGAACGTCACCGTGAAGGTTGGGCCGAATTCGACGCTGAGCCGCAGTTCGCTGGAAACGGCGGGCTTTCCGAGTGGAGCCGTGCCCATCAAAATCTTCGAGTGCGCCGACCCGGGTGGGCTCACATCGAACCTGCCGCTCAGCGAAAAACAGTGTGAGCCCGAGACAATCGATCCCAACGGAACCGCGCTTGAAAACGGGAGCATGATCGAGCCTGGTTACCCGATTTATTCCCTTCCCGACGTCGCTGAGCTCGGTAACTCCAGCGGAACGGTGTGTGACATGAGCCACGAATGCGTGCTCGGGATCTTTTCGAATCAGCTCGACTTCACCAAGCCGCATCTGTTCTCCGCTCCGTTCTTTGTGAATCCCACCAGTGCGAGCGGCGGCACGACGGCCGCGACCACACCGACGACCCAACCGGGCGCGTCGGCTGGCACCCAGGGAGCGTCCGCTGCCGTTTCTGTTCCCCCAGCCACGCTGGCGGACACCGGCGGACCGGATCTGTGGCCGTGGCTTCTCGGCGCCGGCGCGATTCTGCTCGTGGTCGGGACCGCCCTTCGTTTCCTTCGGCGACCGCCGCTCAAGGGCCGAAGTTGAAGACGACGCTGGTCACGCGCCGCGCGCCGAAAGTCGACGGCGCGGCACCGGGCGTTGGTCCTTGCGTGTTTGACAGCGTTGCTGGTCGCGTTCTCGGGAGTCCTGATCGCGGTCGGCAGCGCGCCCGGAGAAGCTTCGCTCGTCAGCACTGACGGGATCACCACCTTGGCCACTACCGGGACGGTGACTCCGGGGCCCTACACCAGCGGTCAGACGATCGAGATCACCGGCACCGCCAACTCGGTGCTGAACAACACCAACCTCGTGGCGAACTCGGTGCCGGGCCAGGCGACGGGCAACCCCACGGGCGCCTTCTACTTCGAAGAGTGCACCGACCCCGGTGGCCTCGTGGCCAACCTCCCCACCACGTCGAGCGGCTGCGAGGCGGCAACCGTCGACTTCACCTCGGTGCAAAAGAGCGCCGACGGCTCCTTCGACGTCCCCTCGTACACGGTCTATGACCTCCCGGATCCGGGCACGCTCGGCAGTGCAACCATGGTCGGGTCCTGCGACGTGGCGCCCAACACGTGCGTCGTCGGCATCTTCGCCGAGAGCCCCGGGACGACCGGGTTCAACTACCCCCACCTCTTCTCGGCACCATTCAACGTCGACGTCGGAGACGGCCTCGACCTGGGCGACAGCCCTGGCGACGGCACCGCACCGGCCTCAGCGCCTACGTCGGCGACCAACTCCACCGTCGCAGCCAGCTCAACCGCGGTGACGGCCGATGGAGTGAACACCTCGCAGGTCACCGTCTCACTCTTGGACACCAACGGTCACCCGGTGACCACTCCCAAATCCGTCACGCTGTCCCAAGGACCGGGCCAGTCCACCATTGATGTGAACGGCACTGCCGGGTCGACGGCGACGACCGATTCGGGCGGACACGCGGTCTTCACCGTCAGCGACACCAACGCCGAATCGGTCACCTATACGGCGACGGACACAACCGACAGCGCTCTGGTCTTGAGCCCGACAGCGATGGTCACCTTTGCCCAACCGGTGGCCACCCCCACGAACTCGTCGATGATCGCCGCCAGCAGTGCAGTCCCCAGCGGGGGCAGCACCACGGTCAGTGTCACGCTGAAGGACCAAGGGGCGGCGCCCCAACCGATCGCCGGCAAAGTGATAACGCTCGGTCAAGGCGGCGGCAGTTCGACCATCCAACCAGCGTCGACCGGATCGGACACCACCAACGCGCAGGGCCAAGCCACCTTCACCGTGTCGGATAGTACGGACGAGTCCATCACGTATACGGCGACGGACACGACCGACAACGATCTCGCTCTCACGGGGTTGAGCGCCAACGTGACCTTCGGGAACCTATCGGTATCCGCTTCGGACTCCACGGTGATGACGACGACGCCGACAGTGGCCACGACGGGCAGTGGCGTGTCCGAGACCTCGGGGACCGTCGACGTCACCTTGCTCGCTGGCTCCAGTCCTGTCTCCGGCAAAATGGTGATGCTGACCGGCTCCCCATCCACCAGCGTGGTGATCACGCCCAGTTCGCAAATGACCGGGTCCGACGGGGTGGCGACCTTTTCGGTGAGCGACCCGACCGTGGAGAAGGTCACGTTCGCTGCGGTCGACACTTCGGACAACGACCTCGCGTTGACCAAATCGACGCAGGTCAGCTTCGAGGTACCGAAGGCATCCCCGTCCGTGTCCGGGATCACTGCGACGCCCTCAGCGGTCCCGGCCGACGGGGTCACGGCGGCCGGGATCACGGTGACGATCGAGGACCAGTTCGGAAACCCGCTTGCCAACAAGACCGTGACCGTCTCTGGCGTCGTCACTGGCACGCCGAATCCCTCAGTGACGGCCAACGTCACGCAAAATCAATCCTCCCAGTCGACCCAGATCACGACGACGAACGGGAGCGGCGTCATCACCTTCGACTCGAACGACACGACTGCAGAATCGATCACGTACACCGCCGTCGATGCGACCGACAACGTCACCGTGAGCAGTACGGCGACCGTGGTGTTCTTGGCCACTGCCACCCAGGTCAGTCAGTCGTCCGTACAGGCTGCGCCAACCAGCGTGCCCGCGGACGGCAAAACGGCATCGACGGTGACCGTGTCGCTCGAGGACCACAACAAGAATCCGGTCCCCGGCATCATGGTCGCTTTGACCGCGTTGAACGGCTCATCGGTGATTAGCCCGGCCTCGGGAGTCGCGACCGACACGGCGGGCACGGCGACCTTCCAAGTCACCGACACGGTCTCAGAGGTTGTCCGGTACCGGGCCACCGACACTACCGACGGACTGCCTCTCGTTGGGGAGGAAGTGCAAGTCACTTTCGGAACGCCCCCGCTTACCGTGCCGGCAATCCCCGATTCTGACATCGTTGCCAGCAGCACGACCGTGCCGGCCGATGGCACCTCGAATGCCACGGTCGACGTGGTCCTCAGCGACGCCAATGGGCTGCCTCTCAGCGGCAAGGCGGTGGCCCTCGTCCCCATGTCGGCCTACGCATCCGAGTCTCCGACGTCTGCGACCACCGATCCGACCGGAACCGCCGCCTTTACGGTGACGGACAAGGTCGCGGAGTCGGTTACCTTCACGGCGTCCGATCTCACGGACAACATGCCCTTGAACGGATTGAGCATCACCGTGTCCTTCACGCCGGTCACGCGTGGGAGTGCAACCTCCACGACCGCGACGCTGAACAAACCGATCGCGGCCATGGCATCGATCCCTGACGGGAACGGCTACTGGCTGGCCGCTTCGGACGGAGGGGTGTTCGCTGAGGGGAGTGACACCGGTTTCTACGGCTCGGCCGGTTCGCTGCAGCTGAACAAGCCGATCGTCGGCATGGCGGCCACTCCGGACGGCAAGGGGTACTGGCTCGTGGCCTCAGACGGTGGCATCTTCAACTATGGCGACGCCGGTTTCTACGGCTCGGCCGGTTCGCTGCAGCTGAACAAGCCGATCGTCGGCATGGCGGCCACTCCGGACGGCAAGGGGTACTGGCTCGTGGCCTCAGACGGTGGCATCTTCAACTATGGCGACGCCGGTTTCTACAGCTCGGCCGGTTCGCTGCGGCTGAACAAGCCGATCGTCGGCATGGCGGCCACTCCGGACGGCAAGGGGTATTGGCTGGTGGCCTCCGACGGTGGCATCTTCAACTATGGCGACGCCGGTTTCTACGGCTCGGCCGGTTCGCTGCAGCTGAACAAGCCGATCACCGCCGCCGCGGCCGCTCCGGACGGCAAGGGGTATTGGCTGGTGGCCTCCGACGGTGGCATCTTCAACTACGGCGACACCGGCTTCTACGGCTCGACGGGGTCGCTCCAGCTGAACCAGCCGATCACCGCCGCCGCGGCCGCTCCGGACGGCAAGGGGTATTGGCTGGCGGCCTCCGACGGTGGCATCTTCAACTACGGCGACGCCGGCTACTTCGGGTCGCTGGCCGGGTGACGCGATGAGCGCGGGCGTGTTCCGGAGAAGAGCCCATTGGGGCGTCGTACGGTTCGTGATGCGGCCTCGGGCGAGGGCAAGGCACAACTCGTGGTGACCCTGACCATGGAAAGAGACGCCGTGGCCGACCCCGAGTCGGTCGACGAGACTCCGATCGTGCTCAAGCACGGCTTGACTGGCGCGGACCGGGCCTTCCACGTCCTGCTGGCCACGAGCGGGGCGATCGTGCTCGTCGTCCTCATCTCGATCCTCGCCTTTCTGGCGTATCACAGCTGGTGGGCGCTCAAGAACTCGCTCAGGTTGCACTTCTTCACCGGCACGGTGTGGTCGACCCCCCTTCACCCCGGGGTGCTCGGGATCCTCGTTGGTTCCGTGCTCATCGCGGTCATCGCCATCACGGTGGCCCTCCCGATTGCGCTGTCGATCGCGCTGATGATCAACGAGTACGTCCCGCCCCAGCTCCGTGGTTGGCTCACCGGGCTGGTCGATCTCCTGGCTGTCGTGCCCAGCATCGTCTTCGGGTTCTGGGGACTGGAAGCACTGAACACCTATGTGCGCGCACCCGTCACGTGGATCGCCGAGCATCTCGGTTTCATCCCCATCTTCCGCACCACGGAGCCGGGGAACTATTCCGACTCCGTCTTCATCTGCGGCCTGATCGTGGCCATCATGATCATTCCGGTTGTGGCCTCGGTCAGCCGGGAGGTCATGGCGCAAGCGCCCCGGGACGCCGTCGAGGCCGCCTACGGACTGGGCGGAACGCGGTGGGGGAGCATCACCGACGTGATCCTGCCTTTCGCGCGCAACGGCGTCGTTGGCGGCACGCTCCTGGGCATCAGCCGCGCCTTGGGAGAGACGATGGCCGTGGTGCTCGTCCTTTCCAACAACAACCAGGTCACCAAAGCCATCCTCGGTCCCGGGAACGGGGATATTGCCAAGCAGATCGCCGATACGTTTCCGGTGTCCGACATCCACGGACAGAGCGAGTTGGCGCTCGCCGGGCTCACCCTGTTCGCGACCACGCTGGTCTTCAGCCTGGGCGGCAGGCTTGTCGCGCGCCGTTCGGTGGGGCAGAGCTGATGGTCGATCTTCTCGCGGACCAGGTGCCCGCACCGCTCCCGCCTGACCGTCCGAACCGGAAGCCGAGCGTGTCCCGAACCAGCATCATCGATCTGGTCGGCGCCGCTGTCGCCTCATTGGCTGCGGTCTGGCTCGTCCTCAGCTTGGCCGGGGTCAAGTTCGGCTTCGGCTACGTCTTCTGCTGGGCCGTCGTAAGCTATGCGCTCTACGGGGTCCTTGTGTGGCGACGCGACGGGGTCCTTCTCATGAAGGAGCGTCTGGCCACCATCTCCATTTGGACCGGCGGGGTCATCGCCTTGGTGGCTCTGCTCGGGGTGGTGACCTACGTGGTGGTGAAGGGATTTCCAGAGGTGGCCCACGGCTTTCCTCAGTTCCTGGTCAACGACACGACCGGAGGCAAATCAGGCGTCGCGTTCGGAGTCGGCCCCGCCATCGTCGGCACCCTGGAGCAGGTCGGGATCGCCGCCTTGATCTCAATCCCGATCGCGTTCCTCACCGCGACGTACATGGTCGAATCGCGCAGCGCGCTCTCTCGCCTCGTTCAGAACGTCGTGGACGCCATGACCGGCACCCCCTCCATCATCGCCGGCCTCTTCATCTACATCCTGTGGGTCTTCCCCCACGGCGTGAACGGGAGGTCGGGGTTTGTGGCCGCCATCACGCTCTCCGTCATGATGATCCCTGTTTGCTGCCGGGCCGCCCTCGAGGTCATCAGGGTTGTACCGGGCTCGTTGCGAGAGGCCGCTCTGGCGATCGGAGCACCACAATGGCGGGTCGCCCTCCGCGTCGTGCTGCCCACCGCGCGCGCCGGCCTGATCACCGCCGCCATCCTCGGCGTCGCTCGAACCGCCGGCGAGACTGCGGAGGTCCTGTTCACGGCAGGTGGAGGGCCTCACTACAACTGGAATCCTTTCCACGGCGAGCAGGACGACCTCCCGCTGCGCATCTATGAGCAGGTGTTCCAACCTTCCGCCAAGGCGATCTCGGTGGGATGGGGCGCGGCGTTCGTCCTCATGACCTTGGTGCTGGGCTTGTTCGTCCTGGCCCGCCTGCTGGGAAGGGGCGGTTCCCGTCGATCCTTTTCGCTGTGGGGTTTCATGTCGTCGTGGCGTCGGAAGCAACCCGTGAGCGAATGAAGGCACACCGGTCCGTCATGTCCGTCAGTTGTTTCGTGCGTGCGATCAACTCCAAAGGAGTCAATTCCTGATGAAGTCCGTGAAGACACTCATGCTCAGAAGTTCCGTGCAGCGAGGAACCCGCCGGCGTTGGGGCGCGTCGGCGCTGGTCGGTGTGACCTCGCTGTTGGTGCTCGTCGCTGTTGGGACGCCCGCGAGCGCGGATACGACGCCGAGCACGACGTCGTCGACCTCCACGACCACGTCGTCCACCACCACAACGACGACGTGGCCACTCTCGTCGCCCACCCCACCGGTCCCCCCGGAGGGAGTGTTGGCCGTGACGCCGCAGAGCATCGCCGGCAACGGCTCGTCCTTCGCAGCGCCGGCGGTCACCAACTGGGCTGACGATATCGGGCAGGCGCCGTACAGCCTCACCGTGAGTTACACGCCCAGTTCCTCGGGCCAGGGGCGTTATGAGTTCACCAACAAGACGGTCGACTACGCCGTCAGCGACACGGGGTATGTCGATTCGAGTGTCGGCACGACGCCGCCGACATTTCCCTTCGATTTCATCCCGATCACTGCCGCTGGCGTGGCCTTCATGTACAACCTGCCCGGCCTGACCCAGGCACTGCAGCTCACCAGCTACACCGCCTGCCTCCTCCTGACCGGACAGATCACGAACTGGGACGATCCCGCGTTGAAGCAGAATGGGGCCAACGCCAACGTCACATTGCCGAATCTCCCGGTGTTGCCCATCACCGAGAGCGATCCGGCAGGGACGAACTTCGTGCTGGAGGAGTACTGCATCGCCGAGCAACCGTCGGTCTGGGCCAAGTACGCCAGCAACATGGGAGCCAAGGGCGCGCCGCCCAGCGGTGTGGCGATCTCGCCGACAACGCCGGGGTCGAACTGGGAAGCTCCCGGGAACGGGTACGACGAGCAGTCGACCTCGGCTGTGGCGTCCAACGTGGTGAACAACGCTGGTGCCATCGGAGCGGTGCAGGTGAACTACGCCAACGACTCGGGATTCTCGGGCTCCAACCCGTCCAAGGCCGTGGCCGCGGTCCAGAACGCCAGCGGCAAATTCACCCTGCCGACACCGGTGGACGTCGCCTCGGCTCTCGCCTACGCGACGCAGCAGTCCAATGGAACGCATCAGCTCAATTTCAACGGCCAGGGCCCGAACGTGTACAACCCGTCGACCTACAGCTACCTGCTGACCCAGACCACGGGATGGGCGCCTCAGAAAGGCGACACGATGAGCCAGTTCGTAAACTTCGTGCTCACCCTGGGTCAGCAGCTCGCCCCCAAATACGGCTACGCGACCCTCGGCCTCTCGCTCGAGCGCTATGGCATCGACAAGGTGATCGCCGATGTGCCCGGGGCTGTCGATCCGACCGCGGCGGAGAGCTCCGCCTATTCGTGCGGCGATCTCACACCAACTGAAGTCCAGGCTGGCCAGACCACGCCGACCTGTGGCGTGACGAACGGGACGCCACCACCGCCGCCGCCGGGGGCCGCCAACGTGGCCACCACCAACGGCAACACCGCCGCGGGCAAGGCGGCGGCCGTTGCCACGAGTGCCAAGGGCGGCGCAGGTTCGAGCGGTTCGGCGGGCGCCGGGGGCGGGGCAGGGGGAGCGGATCCCTCCGTCTCGCTGGTCGGGACGTCGGCCATGGCGTCGACCGGGATTGACGCGTTGCCGGTTCTCATTTTCGGGGTCCTCCTTCTCGCCGGTGGATGGATCGGACGGCGCCGGATGCAACGTCCAGGGCGAAGTCGGAGATCCTCATGACGGCGCGGCTGCCGACCCGGTGCTCCTTGGGGCTGCTCGCCGTCTGCCTGTTGGTGCTCGCGGCCTTTGTGGGCTCGCTTCCCGCCTCGGCGGCGGACACGACCGATTCAACGACGCTGGTGGGTGAGGGGGGCTCCTTCCTGACGCCCGTGACCGACGTGTTGCTCAAGGCCGACACGGCCGGCCTTGCTCCACTGAACCCGGCGTACACCGATGCGAACCTCGACAATGCCATCACCGATTTCATCGGGAACGGGCCCGGTAGTTTCGACGCTGACTTCGTCGTGTCCGAGCGCCCGCTCACCTCCGCGGAGGCTTCCACCGCCAAGGCCAACGGTCGGACCTTCGCCTACGTGCCCTTCGCCGCCACCCCGGTCGCGGTGGCGACGCTGGCCACCTGCGACCCAACAGCCCTCGTTGGAAACTCGACGAAGGCCCTGTGCCCGGACGTTCCGCTGACGGTGCCGCTGGTGGGCCTTTTGTTTACCTTCAACCTCACCACTGGTCTTTCGAACAGTCTCAGCGGTTGGTCCGATCCCCGCTTGACCCAGCAGAACGGTCACCCGATCCCCAACAGCGGTATCTACCAGGCTTCGACGCTCGAACCATCGGCCGAGAACACGGCGCTGATGTCGCTGCTGGACAGCGACCCGGATTCGAAGGCATTGTTCGACAACGCTCTGAACAATCCCTTGGCCCGGGCCACCACATCGAGTGATACTCCGTCGGAGACATGGCCTTTTCAGGGCACCCATGCTTTCATCGGTGGCGACGCCGGCCTGATCGAAAAAGAGTTGAACATCAACGCGGAGACGGATTCCCCCGCCGCGGCCAACTCGTGGAACCTGGGCGACGTGTTTCCGCTCTCGTCGGTGTGGGCGGGAGCCCCGCAGGGGACGCCGTGGAATATTCCCACCGCAGCGCTGCAGAACGCGGCTATGCAGTTCGTGCCGCCGAGCGCCGCCGCCGGCGAGGCGAGCGAAGCCGACGCCACCTTCGATCCGACGACGAACCTGGTGACCTTCAACGCGAATCCCAATGACGCCGCCGCCTACGACAATTACATGATGGAGGAGAGCTACCTTGTGGTGCCCACCTCGGGGCTCCCGGCGAGCAAGGCATCAAAATTGGCACAGTACATCCGCTTCGTCACGGGGCCAGTGGCCGCATCGGACGAGGAGACCTTGGGGGCTGCGCCGCCGACGCCGGCAATGGTGGCCGCAGACCTGAAGGTGGCGACACAACTGGACACCGATGCGGCGACCTCCGCCGCGTTGTCAAGCGCCTCGACCGGGAGCAGTGGCACTTCGACGACGACCACGACATCATCGTCGTCGTCAACGACGTCCACGACAGGACCGACGACATCTGCTGGTGGAGCGGCGGACCCGACCGGCGGGACTGGGAACACCGGCAGCGGAGGCAGCGGGCTTGCCTCGACGGGTGCGCCGGAGGTCGTTCCGGTGCTCGCGGCGGGAGCGGCACTGGTGGGATTGGGCGTCGTCGGGCGCAGACGAACGCGCCGGCTGAGACGCCGCGGGGCGGAGTCGTGACGACCACCGAACAGCACCAGAGCACGCTGGTGATGCCACCGTCCGGGATGCCCTTGGCCGCCCCGTCGCCGGCGTCAACGCTGGTCGCGACCAATGTCAGCGCATGGTTCGGGACCCATAAGGTGCTCGAGCGGATTTCCCTGCCCATGCAGGCCGGCAAGGTCACCGCGCTGATCGGTCCCTCCGGGTGCGGCAAGTCCACCTTCTTGCGGATCCTCAACCGGATGCACGAGCTGGTGCCATCGGCATCCCTTTCGGGATCGATCACGTTGGACGGCGTCGACATCTATGGCCCGGCGCTCCGGGTCACCGAGACGCGCCTGAAGATCGGCATGGTGTTCCAACGCCCCAACCCTTTTCCGTCGATGACCATCGCACAGAACGTTCTGGCCGGCCTTCGGCTCTCGGGGAGCAAGGTTTCCAACCGGGACGCACTGGTGAAGGACTGCCTCGAGAGGGCGGGACTGTGGCGGGAGGCCAGAACTCGCCTCAATCAGGCCGGCGCCGCGCTCTCGGGTGGACAGCAGCAACGTCTGTGCATCGCCCGGGCCCTGGCCGTCCGCCCCAAGGTCCTGCTCATGGACGAGCCCTGTTCGGCCCTGGACCCGATCTCCACCGGTGTTATCGAGGAGACGATCCGGGAGCTCAGTCACGAGCTCACCATCGTGATCGTCACCCACAACATGCAACAGGCCCAGCGGGTCTCCGACTCATGCGCCCTCTTCCTGCTCGACAGCGAAGGCGCTCCGGGCCACATTGTCGAGGCGGGCCCGACGGACCAGATCTTCTCGAATCCCCGTGATCCGAGGACGTCGGACTACGTACACGGACGGTTCGGGTGAGCGTCCATCGCTCGGTGGCCGAGCATGGGCCGGAGCCGGTGGACCTAGGGAGCACCGGTGACTGACGCGCTCGTCGTCCCGAGGCGGACCAGTTGGGGAGCCGCCGTTCGGGAGTGGCAGGCGACGTGGCAGGGACGCTGGACGGATGCGGCCCAGACCACTCGGACATGGATCCAACTCGGAGTCCTCTTCGGTGCGGTCCTGATCGCCTACAACTACTCGTTGAGCACGCTGTTCCAGACGCTCAATCAACAGACGCCACTGGCCTATATCAGCCTCGTTCCCGCCTTTGCGGTCGCCCTGGCTGCAGTGCACTCGCGCCCGCTCAAACCCGAGCCGCCTATCTACGACCGACAGGTCGACTACACCATCGGGATCCCGCTGATTGTGACAGCCACGGCCATCAACGAGTTGCTTCCGGGACGCCTGTCGGCTCTCTTCTGGTTCTACCGCGTCGATCTCTTCTCGCTCCCCATATTCGTCGCCGGTGCGGTGGCCATCCTCTTCGGGTGCCGCGTTCTTTGGCGTCAGAAGCTGGCAATCGCCTTCCTCTTCCTGGCCTGGCCCTACCCATACCAGAAGTATCTGTTGGGAGTGCTCAACGCCTTCACCACCGGCACGTTGATCGCCATGGAGAAGATCGCCGTGTGGACGCACCTGGCCACTCCCACCGGCTTGTCTACGAGCAATCCCCTCTTCACGATCGACCACCGCGGCACGACCTTTGCCCTCAGCATCGTGTCGGCCTGCTCCGGAGTCAACAGCGTGGTCGGCTTCCTCCTCGTCGGTTCGGTCTTTGCCGTCATCGTCAAGGGCCCCACCGTACGCAAGGTGCTCTGGCTCGCCGGCGGCATGCTCCTTCTCTACCTCCTCAACCTCGCCCGCATCACCTTCATCTTCTTCGCGGGAAAGCAGTGGGGAGAGTCCATCGCTATCAACGTCTTCCACCCATTCGTCGGCCTCGTCCTATTCTGCGTCGGCGTGGTCGTCATGCTCTTGATGATCCGACCCCTGGGAATGCGCATCGAGATCGGCCCGGCCAACAATCCGGGCCTCCTCAACGGAAAAGGCCCCGTTCCTGCGCCTGCGTCGCCCGTCGCACCCAAGGCACCCAGGGCGCCCCTCGCCGTGCCCAAGGTGTACCTGGCCGTGGCGGTCGTGGTGGTGGCGTCCCTCGTTATCGGAGTCAGCAACGTCGCGCTCAGCAGCTACAACCTGGTGGCGGGAGTCGCAGGCCAAGCGAAGTTGACGGCGTACATTCAGGGCCCGGTTGCACCCTCAGGTTGGCACGCGCAATACGAGACCAGCTACGGATGGGCAAAGCCGCTTTTCGGTGACTCTTCCGTCTGGGATCGGTACATCATGCATGCGGAAGCAGGTGGCACGCTTCACACCAGCGTCCCGGTCGTCGCTGATGTCATCAACACCCCTGACCTGTCCAGCTTCTCTGCCTTCGGTGTCCAGGCTTGCTACACGTTCCACGGGTATTCGCTGGCCGACGTGACGCAAGTGACGCTCGTCGGCGGGGTCACTGGACAGGCCATGTCCTACACATCCCAGCAATATGGCAGCTGGTCGATCGTGTACTGGATCATCCCCGTGAAGATGGACGACGGAAGCACCAGCTACGAGAGGACGGTGCTCTACGTCCAGAACTCGGGCCGGGGCGTGCTGGTGAAGGGACTCACGACGGGGAACTCCCTTCGCAACCTCGGGGGATCACTGAACCCCTCCACTGAAGCCGACCGCGCCCTCATCAACAACCGGACCTTCCTCGTTGCCTTTGCGGATCAGCTGCTCTACGCCCAGGCTTCCCGCTCAGCGACCGCGAACGCGAGCTCCGGGTCGAACGGGATCGTGACCTGACGGTGCGCGTGCCTGCTGCCACGTCACTGGGCCCCGGGTTGATCGGACGGCCAAAGTCTCCGAGGAGAGGTCGATGACGGCCACCCCGCCCGACGGCGGCGCGTCGGACGGCGTGCCTCAGTCCGGCGATCTCAAAATCAAGGAGCGGAGATCGTGGAGGACGTGGCAGCTCCTGACGGTTGCGCTGGTCGCGGCCATCCTCGGCATGTGGATCAACGGGGACACCGGCGGCGGCGGCTCGAGCAGTGCAACGAGCTCGAACCCCGATGGCGGCAAGCTGCCCGCTGAAGGTGCGGGAGCCCCCGCGGCGTCCGGTTCGGGAGGGACCACCACGACAGTCGCTGCGGGCGGCACCGCGACCACGCGCGCCGGGAGCAGCTCGGCAACCACCAGCACGGGAGCGGGCGGGTCGACGACCACCACCGTGGCCGGGGGGTCCACCACTGCGACCACGGCGGCGGGGGCAGCCACCGGGCCGGCACGCGTGCTCTTACTCTCGCCGCAGCAAAAGGGGAACTGGACCAGCACCGCGTTCACCACGACGGCCGCTCCCTGGAACATTGGTTGGGCGTTCAATTGCGCCCCCGCTCCGGCCGGCGGCCCTTCGTTCCAGGTGTTCGTGACGCAAGCCGGGTCGTCAGCGTCTCCGTCAGGTACGGCCGCCGTCAGCGAGACGGGCGCGTCCGGACAGTCGGTGACGCCACAATCCAGCCTGGGCGCACAGGAGCTCGTGGTGCAGACGACCGCGTCGTGTTCCTGGATCATCAAGGTGACGGGCTCGTAGCGGCAGCCCTCCCGGGCGGAACGGGTCACGCATTACACTGAGTCGGTGCGGCTCGCGGTGCTTGTCTCGGGTTCCGGGACGATCCTGCGGGCCATGTTCGATGCCGGACTCCCGGTGACGGTCGTCCTCTCCGACCGGCCCTGTGCCGCCCTGGGTCTGGCCGATGAGTTCGGGGCAGCCGCTGAGCTGGTCGACCGGGACCCCTACGGCGGCTACGGGGCCGCCTTCGACCGCGACGCCTACACGACGACCGTGGCCGCCACCCTGGTCGCCCACCAGGTCGACCTGGTGGCCATGGCCGGATTCGGCACGGTTATGACCGAGCCCGTGCACGCCGCATTCCCGGCCCGCATCCTCAATACGCACCCCGCCCTGTTGCCCGCCTTCCCCGGCTGGCACGGTGTCCGCGACGCCCTGGCGGCGGGGGTGCCCGAGACCGGGTGCACGGTGCACCTGGCCACCCTCGCCATGGACGCCGGCCCGATCCTCGCCCAGGAGTCGATTCCCGTCCTGGCGGGCGACACCGAGGAGACCCTGCACGAGCGCATCAAGGTCGTGGAGCGGTCTCTCTATCCGGCCACCGTGGCCTGGGCCTTGGACGAGCTCGAGGCGGGGAGGGAGATCGAGCCGCCTGCCCCAGTACGCCGGATCGGCGGCGACATGGCTGCCGCCGCTTTCGCCCACAACAGAGGAGTACACACGGAGATGAGGACATGAGGGCCCTGCTGTCGGTCTATGACAAGGATGGCCTGGTCGATCTGGCCCAGGGCCTGTCGGGGCTGGGGTGGGAGCTGGTCGCCAGCGGCAACACGTCGGCCAAGCTGACGGAGGCGGGCATTGCCCACCTCGAGGTGGCGCAGGTGACCGGCTCGCCCGAGATGCTGGGCGGGCGGGTCAAGACCCTCCACCCCAAGATTCACGGCGGCATCCTGGCCGACCGCTCCAAGCCCGAGCACCTCGATGATCTGGCGGCTAACGGCATCGCGGCCATCGACCTCGTGGTGTCGAACCTGTACCCGTTCTCCTCCGACCCTTCCATTGAGCTGATCGACATCGGGGGCCCGGCCATGGTGCGCGCCGCGGCCAAGAACCACGAGCACGTGGGCATCGTCACCTCGCCCGCCGACTATCCCATCGTGCTCGAGGAGCTGAGCGCCTCCGGCTCGCTGTCGGATGCGACGCGGCGCCGGCTCGCTCGGGCGGCGTTCGCCCACACCGCCGCGTATGACGCGGCCATCGTCGCCTGGCTCGACGCCGGCGGCCCGACACCGGCGGCGGAGCTCGGCGGCGCCACTGCTGCCGACAGCGAGGAGGCCGAGCTGTCCTCGGTCCTTCCCTCGACCCTGCACCTCACGCTCGAGCGCACCGAGGTGCTGCGCTACGGCGAGAACCCGCACCAGCGCGGCGCGCGCTACCGGGTGGCGGGCGCCGCGAGTTGGTGGGACGCCATGGAGCAACACGGCGGGAAGCCGCTGTCGTACCTCAATCTGTTCGACGGTGATGCCGCCTGGCGCCTGGTGCACGAGTTGGCTGGTGACGCCGGCGGGGGGCGGAAGGCGGTGGCGATCATCAAGCACGCCAACCCCTGCGGCGCCGCCGTCGCCGGCAACCTCATCGCTGCCTACGAGCGCGCGCTCGAGTGCGACGTGCAGAGCGCCTTCGGGGGCGTGGTCGCCATCGGTGGTGACGTCACCGCCGAGGTCGCCGACGCCATCGCTGACGGACCGCAGGCCGACGTGATCATCGCATCGTCCTACACGCCCGACGCGCTCGAGAAGTTGACCGGCCGGCGCAAGGCCACCCGGCTGCTGTCGGGACCAGTCCCGGAGCAGGCGCGACGCCAGCTGCGCAGCCTCGGGGCCAGCGTCCTCGTGCAGGACATCGATTCGTTCGTCACGCCCCGCACGGAGTGGCGCAGCGTCACCAAGCGCCAGCCCACCGAGGACGAATGGAGCGACCTCGTCTTGGCCTGGCGCGTATGCGGCCGCACCACTTCGAACGCCATCGCTATCGTGACCGCCGGTCAGGCCGTGGGTGTCGGCGCGGGACAGCAGTCCCGAGTCGTCGCCGCCGAGATCGCCGTGCAGAAGGCGGGCGAGCGTGCCAAGGGCGGCGCTGGCGCCAGTGACGCCTTCTTCCCCTTCCCTGACGGCCTCCTCGTCCTCGCCGATGCCGGCGTCACCGCGGTCGTCCAGCCGGGCGGATCGGTAAAGGACGACGAAGTGATCGCCGCGGCGGACGGTGCGGGTATTGCGATGGTCATGACCGGCGAGCGGCACTTCCGCCACTGATGAGCGCGATCCTGCTCGATGGCGAGGCGGTCGCCGCCCGGATCCGCGGCGAGGTGGCCGAGGGTGTCGAACGGCTACGCCTGGAGGGATTCGGCGTCGGTCTCGGCACGGTGCTCGTGGGCGACGACGTGCCCAGCGAGCGCTATGTCGCGTTGAAGCACGAGGACTGCGCCAGCGTCGGCATGTACTCGGTGGGTGAGCACCTGCCGGCCACCGCCAGCCAGGCCGAGGTGCTGGACGTCATCGCGGGCTTCAACGCGGACCCGAAGGTGAGTGCTTTCCTGGTGCAGCTCCCGCTGCCGCCCGGCCTCAATGAGGAGCAGGCGCTCCTCGCCGTCGACCCCGTCAAGGACGTCGACGGTCTGCACCCCGTGAATCTGGGCCGCCTCGTCCTGGGGACCCCGGGCCCGCTGCCGTGCACGCCGGCAGGGATCGTCGAGCTCCTGCACGCCTACGACGTCCCGGTCGAAGGACGCCACGTCGCCATCATCGGGCGCGGGGTGACGATCGGCCGCCCGCTGGCCAATCTCCTCTCTCTGAAGCGTCCCGGCGCCAACGCGGCCGTCTCGGTCGTCCACACCGGGGTCGACCCCGCTGACATGGCGGCCATCGTCCGCACGGCGGACATCGTGGTGGCCGCCGCCGGCCGGCCCCACTTACTCACGCCGGACATGGTGAAGCCGGGCGCCGCCGTGGTTTCCGCCGGCACCAGCTTCGAGGGCAAGAAGCTGATCCCCGACGCGCACCCGGATGTGGCCGAAGTCGCAGGCTGGATCACCCCTCGTCTCGGCGGAGTGGGGCCCATGACCCGTGCCATGCTGTTGCGCAACGCTCTGCGGGCCGCGGAGATTGCAGCCCAGTGAGCGGTCCCGGCGCGGGCAGCAGCGGAAACGGGGACGACAGGAGGGAGGCAGTCGATGACTGAGCGCGAATACTCCGAGCGCCCGTGGGGCAATTACACAGTCCTCGATGATGACGCGCCCGACCACAAGGTCAAGCGCCTCGTCGTGCACCCTGGCAAGCGGCTCAGCTACCAACGCCACTCCCGGAGGGCCGAGCACTGGTTCATCGTGGCCGGTACCGCGACCGTGACGCTCGACGGCGCCGTGACCCAGGTGCACGCCGGCGAGGCGATCGACATCCCCCTCGAGAGTGCGCACCGCGTCGCCAACGAGGGCGACACGGACGTGGTGCTGATTGAGGTGCAGCGCGGGACGTACTTCGGCGAGGACGACATCGTCCGGCTCGATGACGACTACGGCCGTGTCGAAACCGGCAACGGAGCCGGAGGAGCCGGAAAGGTCTCGTCGTCGTGACGCGCATCGCCGACCTGCTCGCAGCCGGTCCCACCTATTCCTTCGAGTTCTTCCCGCCCAAGAACGACAAGGAGCTGTCCACCCTCGCCCGTACGATCAGCGAGCTGCAGCCGCTGGAGCCCTCCTTCGTGTCGGTGACCTATCGCGGCGGGGCCGAGTCACGGCAGCGCACCGTTGACCTCGTGTCCAGCATGCTCCACACGACGAACCTCAACCCCATGGCCCACATCATCTGCGTGGCGCACACCCGCCTCGAGTTGGCTGACATCCTCGTGTCACTGCGCAAGGCCGGCGTGGAGAACCTCATGGCCCTCGGTGGCGATCCGCCCGAGGACCCGACGGCGGGCCCCGGCGAGCTGGCCTACGCTGCTGAGCTCGTCGAACTGGCCCGGGCCATCGGAGGCTTCTCCGTCGGGGTCGCGGCGCACCCCGCCGGCCATCCGCGCTCGCCAGACATGGCGAGCGACCGTGACTTCCTCGCGGCCAAGCTCGCCCTGGCCGACTTCGGGGTCACGCAGTTCTTCTTCGAAGCCTCCGACTACGAAAGTCTCGTCTCCGATCTGCGCAAGCGGGGCATCGACACGCCCGTGCTCCCCGGCATTCTCCCCGTGACCTCGCTGTCCACCATGGGCCGGTTGGGCCCCATGGGGGCGGCAGCGCCGGACTGGATGCAGGATCGCCTGCGGGCTGCCGACGAGCGGGGAGGCGCCGACGCAGTCCGCAAGGAAGGGGTGGAGCTGGCCACCGAGCTCTGCTCCCACCTCCTCGATTCCGGCGTGCCGGGACTGCACTTCTATACGTTCAACACCTCGAGCGCGACGCGTGAGATCTACGCTGCCCTCGGTCTCGGACCCAGTACGGCCTGAGCCTCTCCCGCGGCCACGTGGCTGGCTGCTTCGCGTTGCCGGTGACGACGACGTGACAGTTGGACAGCCGCTCAGCGCAGATCCGCGTGCACGAGGAGATTCCGCGTAAGCATTACCTGCTGATCACGCGCCGTTCAGTTCGCTTCGTTACGTTCCCGCCATGAGCGAGATCCAGCCGTTTTCGAAGTCTGACTTCTCCCGCCGGCGATTCATTCAGACGGCGGGTGGCCTCGGCCTCCTCGTCGCGACCTACAGCTTGTGGAAGCCGTCGCTGGCCTTGGCGGCGGGCCCCACGACGACGGGTTCGGGCACCACGCCCGAGCAGGTCCACCTGACGTGGCCGTTCGACGCGGCCAACAACCCCACGAACGCCGTGGTGGTGTCGTGGCTGCAGCCCCAGCCCTCGACGGGCGGCTTCGTGATCTTCGCCCCGGCTTCCAATCCCGGTGGTCTCTCGGGAGCCGGTACGACCACGGTCGATGCCGTGGTCAACACCCAGCAGGGTGGCAACCTCAACGCCAACGGCAACGGGCTCGCTAGCGGCTCAGGCCCGTTCCCCACTGCAGGGTCCCCGTCCGGGATGTTCATGGGTTTTGCCTTCAGCTACCAGGACCGGACCGAAGGATCCTACGTCTACGCCTACAGCGCCGTGCTGAGCGGCCTGGCGCCGAACACGGCGTACGTCTACGCCATCTGCGACGGCAACGGCAACTATTTCCCGACCCTGGCGGCGCCCGCCACGTTCTCGACGGCGCCGGCTGGCCGTACCGCGTTCAGGTTCAGCAGCTATGGCGATCTGGGTACCCCGACAGCCATCACCGGCGGCGCCAACGCGTTCGGCGACGCCTACGCCCAAGGCACCGCCAACGACACCTACTCGACCTGGGCGGAGTCCTCGGCCAACGCCTACCAGGCTGTCAACGCGGTGGAGTACTTCGCGCCCCTGTTCCACTTGATCAACGGCGACCTCACCTACGCCGACAAGAACGCCACGCAAGCCCCTGAGGTCTGGCGCGACTTCGGCATGAGCGTGCAGCGCTCCGCCATGAACCGCCCATGGATGCCCTGCCTGGGCAACCACGAAGCGGAAGTGGCGAACGGCTACTCCTCGTACCTCTCGCGCTACGTCCTGCCCGACAACGGGGCCCCCTCGTTCCCGGGCAATTTCTACTACTTCCAGGTGGGCTCGGTGCTGATTATCTCCCTTGATGCCAACGACGTCGTCTACCAGGACAGCAATGCCTACGCCTCCACCACCATCACTGGATCGACGAAATGGGGTGTGGGCGCGAACTGCTTCGACCGCTACTACACCGGCACCCCCAGCGAAAGCTATGCGGGCGACGCCAACCTGAAGGCGCCGGCGGGCAACGCCCAAACGGAGTGGTTGCAGAACGTGCTGGCTTCGGCCCGGCCCGGTCAGGTCCCCGCGTCTCCGCCGTCGTCCATCGCCACCATCTCGAGCATCGACCCGACGTCGATCGACTGGGTTGTGGTGCAGATGCACCAGTGCGTCATGTCGTCGTCGTCGGACAACGGCTGCGACAAGGGGATCCGAGAGATCTGGAAGCCGCTCTTCGACCAGTACCAGGTCGACCTGGTCGTGAATGGCCACGACCATGACTACGAACGCTCGCAGCCGGTGAACGGGTACACACCGCTGCAGGGGAGGCAGGTGGCGAGCCAATCCACGGTCGTCGAGACCCTCCAGCCCGCGCCGGTGCCAGGCGTCGTATCGACTACTACGGCGTCCTCGGGAACGGTGCCCCTCATCAATTCCAGCGAGGGCACGGTGTACCTGGTCCTCGGCGGCGGAGGGACCAATGCAATCGACAACGTCTACCAGCCCACGGACGGCGCCCCGGCCAACACTGCGGGCGTGCACACCCTCACCATCCGCAAGACCGGCACGTCGGGAACCTCGATCAAGCCGCCGGCTGACGCCTACGAGCCGGTCGTGTGGTCGGCGCTGACCGACCCCGCACCCGCCACGGGTGCCAATAGCCCTTACGGGATCGCCCTCTTCGACGTGAATCCCGGAGACACGCCGGGTGGGGAAACCACATTGACCGTCACCTACTACCACTGCACGGAGAACAGCGGAGGCACCGCAGCCACCACCACGCCGCCCACCCCGGGCACCAATCCCGGCTACGTGGTCTTCGACCAGTTCGTCCTGATGCGACTTCGGAGCGACGGCCCGGCCGCCGCTACACCCGAGTTCGCCTTCCCGGCCGCAGCGCTGGCCGGAGCGGCGGCCGTTGGCGCAGGCGCCCTGTACTTGAGCCAGCGCGGCCGAGCCTCGGCCGTCACGGCCGACGCATAGATCGGGTTTACCGGCCGGACCGGTGGGAGACAGCCCGCCGGGCCCCGCCCAAAACTAGTGGGTATGTAGTGGGTATATGCTGCCCACAATGGCCTACGTGGTCGCCCGCCCCAAGGGCCGCTTCGAGATCCGGGAGTCTGTGCACACCCCGAACGGACCGCGTGCCCGCACGCTGGCCAACTTCGAGGAGCTCACCGACAAGGTCCTCGACACGGCGTGCCTCCGGGCCACCAGGCCGTTCGACTTCGACGCCGTGCGCGCCTCGGCGGAGAAGGCCAGCAGCGCTGCGTCGGCCCGGCGCCCTGGTCAGGGGCGCTTGGGCGGTGTCGCGACACCGCGCCGTCGCCTGATGCGACAGTTCGCCGAGTCCTCGCGCCGGATGGCCGCCGCGCTCGAGTCGCGCCCGCCGACGACGGGTTCGGCGTCGGATCCCGGCGATGCCCTCATCGACCTGTTGGACCTGGTCGCCCAGGTCTCGGCCTTCCAGGCCCCACGTCGTCCGGAACCGCTTCGGTTCCCACCCCTGGCCCGCCTCCGAGCGGCTCGTTGACCGTATCCAACGCCTATCCCAACCTGGTCGGCAGGATCATCGCCCTCCACGAGATGCTCGATTCCATCGGGTTGCCGCACCAGTTCGGGGGGGCCATCGCCCTGGCCTGGTACCGCAATCCCAGGGCGACCACCGACATCGACGTCAACCTGACCCTGCCGCCAGAAGCGGCTGGGCCGATCCTGCAGGCGTTGGCCCTCCTCGGGGTGACGATCACCACCGAAGACCGGGCGGCCATCGCGGTCGACGGGCAGGCGAGGCTGGACTGGGGCGGCTCCTCTCTCGACGTGTTCTTCGCCACCATGGATCTGCACTTCGAAATGGCCGAGCGCGCCCGCGTGGTCCGCTTTGGCCCGGTCGAGATGCCGATCCTCGCGCCCGAGGACCTCATTATCTGCAAGGCCGTCTTCGACCGACCCAAGGACTGGCTCGACATCGAGGAGATGCTGCTCTGGGGCACCGAAATCGACGCCGCCCAGGTGCTGGGATGGGTGGGTGACATCTTGGGTTCGCAGTCCGGGCACTACGCCCGCCTGAACGAGTTGCTGTCCGCCGGCGCGGCCGGCCGGCCGGCACGCCGATGCAGTCGCCGTGAGAATGCGACAATTAAGGAGCCCCAATGGGTGAATTGGGACAGGCCCGTTTCGCCCCGTAGCATCCCGTCCATGGCAGATCTCATCCGCATGGGCGACGACGGCACACTCCAAGTCCCCGACGAGCCCATCATTCCCTTCATTGAGGGCGACGGCACGGGGGTCGACATCTGGCCCGCCGCCAAGCTCGTCCTCGACGCCGCTGCCGCCAAGCACGGGCACAAGGTCGCCTGGAAGGAAGTCCTGGCCGGCCAGAAGGCCTTCGACGAGACGGGAAACTGGCTGCCCGACGAGACGGTGGACACGTTCAGGTCCCACCTCATCGGGATCAAGGGCCCGCTCACCACGCCGGTGGGTGGTGGCATCCGCTCCCTCAACGTCGCCCTGCGCCAGATCCTCGACCTCTACGTGTGCTTGCGCCCCGTGCGCTGGTTTACCGGCGTGCCCTCGCCAGTCGTGCACCCCGAGCTGGTCGACATGGTCATCTTCCGGGAGAACACCGAGGACGTCTACGCCGGCTACGAGGTGCAGTCCGGCACCCCCGAGGCGGAGAAGCTCGCCGAGTACCTGCGCACCGAGATGGGATGGCCCATCAGAGAGCTCTCGGGCATCGGCATCAAGCCGATCTCGCCCATGGGGTCGAAGCGCCTCATCCGCGCCGCCATTCAGTACGCGCTCGACCACAAGCGCGAGTCCGTCACGATGGTGCACAAGGGCAACATCCAGAAGTTCACCGAGGGTGCCTTCCGCGAGTGGGGCTACGACCTCGTGCGCGAGGAGTTCTCCGACGTCGCCGTCGGGTGGGACGACTGTGACGGGAAGCCGGGGGACAAGCTGCTCGTCAAGGACACCATCGCCGACATCACGCTGCAGCAGGTGCTGACCCGTCCGTCGGACTTCGACGTCATCGCCACCACGAACCTCAACGGCGACTACATCTCCGACGCCCTGGCCGCCCAGGTGGGCGGGATCGGCATCGCGCCCGGAGCCAACATCAACTACGTGAGCGGACACGGCATCTTCGAGGCAACGCACGGCACCGCGCCCAAGTACGCCGGGCAGGACAAGGTGAACCCGGGCTCGGTGCTGCTCTCAGGCGTGTTGATGTTCGAGCACATCGGCTGGAACAACGCGGCAGCGGACATCGTCCAGGCGCTCGAGGCCACCATCGCCGACAAGATCGTGACCTACGACTTCGCCCGCTTGATGGAGGGCGCCACCGAGGTGAAGTGCTCAGAGTTCGCGTCGGCCATCGTCGACCGCCTCTAGTCGGACCCACACCACACACCAACAGCTGTCGGACCAGAAGAACTGTCGGAAAGGACCAATTCCCATGGCCAAGCCCCCCATCCACGTGACCGTCACCGGTGCCGGCGGCCAAATCGGCTATTCCATCCTGTTCCGCATTGCGTCGGGGCAGTTGCTCGGTGAGGACCAGCCGATCGTGTTGCGCCTCCTGGAGATCGAGCCCGCCATGCGCGTGCTCGAGGGCGTCGTGATGGAGATCGACGACTGCGCCTTCCCCCTGGTGCACGACGTCGTCGCCACGTCCGATCTGAAGACGGCCTTCGACGGGACGTCGTGGGCGCTGCTGGTCGGCTCCATCCCGCGCAAGGCGGGCATGGAGCGCGGTGATCTCCTCAGCGTCAACGGCGGGATCTTCAAGCCCCAGGGCCGCGCCATCGCCGAGAACGCGGACTCCGACGTGCGCATCCTGGTCGTGGGCAACCCCTGCAACACGAACTGCCTCATTGCGCGCTCCAACGCCCCAGAGGTGCCGGCCGACCGCTGGTTCGCCATGACCCGCCTCGACGAGAACCGGGCCAAGGCCCAACTCGCCGCCAAGGCACAGGCTCCGGTCGCCGACGTCACCAACGTGGCCATCTGGGGGAACCATTCGGCCACCCAATTCCCGGATTTCGTCAACGCCCGCATCAGCGGGAAGCCGGCGTCCGAGGTCATCACCGACGACGAGTGGCTCCGGGGCGACTTCATCACGACGGTGCAGAAGCGGGGCGCCGCCATCATTGACGCCCGGGGCTCCTCCTCCGCCGCCTCGGCGGCCGCGGCGGCCATCGACACGGTGGTCAGCCTGCGCACCAAGACCGCCAAGGGCGACTGCTTCTCGGTCGCCATCGCCAGCGAGGGTCAGTACGGGGCGCCGGAGGGCCTCCAGTTCGGGTTCCCGGTGGCGGCCGACGGCAAGGGCGGATGGTCCGTGGTCGAGGGCTTCGCCCACGACGACTTCGCGACCGGGCGCATCAAGGTCACCACCGACGAGCTGCTGGCCGAGCGCAACGACGTCTCGGAGCTGGGACTCCTCGGGTAACACCCCCGGTAGGATGCAGCCTTGATCCTCCCTCGGAGTCCCCATCAAGCTGGCCCTCGCGGCCGCCGTCACCGGCTGTTCGCGGCCGTGAAACCGCGGCGAAACACATGCCTGGCAGCCTGACTGCCGTGGGAGACCTCTTCGACGGCTACGGCGCGTCAGCCCGGGGGCTGACCGAGGCCGCCTTCGACGAGATGGTCGGCCGCGACGGCGAGGCCCGGGTGCCCTATGCGTCGGTGGCCTCGTCTCTGGCCCAGATGGGACCCGAGGACGTCTCGGCCCGCGCCACAAGACTGGCCCGTGCCTTCATGGACCAGGGGGTCACCTTCGACCTCGACGGCGAGGAGCGACCGTTCCCCCTCGACGTGGTGCCCCGGATATTCACCGGCGCCGAGTGGGCCAAGGTTGCGGCAGGGCTGGTGCAACGGGTCCGGGCGCTCGAGCTCTTCCTCGCCGACGTCTATGGCGCTGCCCGCATTGTCAGCGACGGGCTCATCCCGCACGAGGTGGTCACGAGCTCCCCGGGGTTCGTGCGAGCCGCCTACGGCTACTCGCCCCCCAATGGCGTGCGCATCCACGTTGCGGGCATCGATGTGATCCGCGACGAGGACGGCGAGTTTCGCGTTCTGGAGGACAACCTGCGCAGCCCCTCGGGGGTGAGCTACGTGCTGGCCAACCGCGCTGCGATGGCGCGCGTGCTGCCCGAACTGTTCTGGGGCCAGCCGATCCAGATGGTCACCGACTACCCGGCCCGGCTCATCAACGCGTTGCGGCGGGCCGCGCCGGCGTCGGTGCAGGACCCGACGGTGGTCGTCCTGACCCCTGGCGTGCACAACTCGGCGTTCTACGAGCACGCGCTGCTGGCACGCCTCATGGGCGTGCACCTCGTTGAGGGGCGGGACCTCGTGTGCCACGGCACCGACGTCTTCTTGCGTACCACCGAGGGCGAGGTCCCGGTGCACGTCATCTACCGGCGCATCGACGACGAGTATCTCGACCCGCTGCAGTTCCGCCCCGAGTCGTTGGTGGGCTGTCCGGGCATCGTGAACGCGGCGCGGGCGGGTCGTGTGACGATCGCCAACGGGATTGGGAACGGCGTGGCCGACGACAAGCTCGTGTACACCTATGTGCCGGCGATGATCCGGTACTACCTGGGCGAGGACCCGATCCTGCAGAACGTCGAGACGATGCATCTCGTCGACAACGCCGTCCGCAAGGATGCGCTGTCTCGCCGCAGCGAGCTCGTCTTCAAGCGGGTGGATGGCTCGGGCGGCAAGGGCCTGGTGATCGGCCCGGCCGCGACCGGGGCCGAGCTCGACGAGCTGGCGCTCGAGGTGGAGGCCGATCCGCGCCACTGGATCGCCCAACGCGTGGTGGCACTGTCGACCTCGCCCACCTGGGTGGACAACACCATGATGCGCCGCCACGTCGATCTGCGGCCGTTCGCGGTCAACGACGGCGAGGACATCTGGGTCTTGCCCGGCGGCCTCACCCGGGTCGCCCTCGGCGAGGGCGGACTCGTGGTGAACTCCAGCCAGGGCGGCGGCTCCAAGGACACCTGGGTCGTCGGCGGCGGGATCTCCATGCCGGTGCTACCGCCGCGCCAGGTCGCGCCGTTCCAGGCCGGACCGCCCATGGACGTCGGCCCGGCGTCCGACGGCGAGCTCGGCGTTCAGCAACAGCAACAGCAACAGCAACAGCAACAGCAACAGCAACAGCAACAGCAGAGTCAGTCATGCCCGTGACCCGCGCCCTCTTGAGCCGGGTCGCCGAGTCCATCTTCTGGGTCGGCCGCTACGTGGAGCGGGCCGAGGGGACGGCGCGCATCCTCGACGTCTCGGTGTACCAGGCGCTCGAGCAGAGCGACGTCGAGGGTTCGCTCGCCGCCCGCCGGCTCCTGGCGGTCATGGGTCTGCCCGACTCGGGCACCGAGACGTTGTGGCAGGCAACTGAGCGCCTGGCCACGGACCCCGAGAGCCGGTCGTCGATCGCCGGCGCGCTCGCCGCCGCCCGCGAGAACACCCGCGCCGTGCGCCACGTCGTGCCCGTGGAGTTCTGGGAGCACATCAACGCGACCTGGGCCGAGCTCCCACTGCGCTGGGAGACGGGTCGGCGGGCCGGCCCTGCGTTCTACCTCTCCTTCGTGAAGACCCAGTGTGCCGGCATGATGGGCCTGGCCGACACCATGATGAGCCGCGACCAGACCTGGCTCTTCTTCACCCTGGGGCGGTGTCTCGAGCGCACCGACGTGGTCGCCCGCCAGCTGGCCACGGTGGCCTTCGACGAGGTGTTCGACAGCGGCCTCGTCATGCTGCTGCGTTCCTGCGGCGGCTACGAGCCCTACCTGCGCCTGTCCCAAGGGGTCGTCGAGCCGGGCCGGGTGCTGGACTTCCTCCTGCGCGACCGCCTCTTCCCACGCTCCGCGTTCGCCTCGCTCACCCTGGCCGAGGAATGCCTCGACCAAATCAACGCCGGACGCGAAGGGGCGTGGGACGACGCGCGCGGCCTGGTGGGCCTGGCGCGCGCCGAACTCGAGTACTCGGCGCCGGCGACGCTGTCGCGGGATC
Source organism: uncultured Acidimicrobiaceae bacterium (assembly GCA_963850185.1). GTDB lineage: Bacteria > Actinomycetota > Acidimicrobiia > Acidimicrobiales > RAAP-2 > Bog-473. Next base: position 306,306 of record CAWKKE010000002.1, on the reverse strand, counting down.
TGGAGACCCGTCTGGAGCGACTGCAGGCCTCCATCTCCTCGGTGAGCGACGCCGTGACGAGGCGGTACTTCGCGCAGGACCTCCCGATGCAGTGGCGGCAGGGGGGTGGTGGCGGGTGAGCCGGACCGACGGGTGGCGGCTGCGCGTCTCCCACGAGACGCGTTTCGACTACGACGCACCCGCGCGGGCCTCCTACAACGAGCTCCGGCTGACCCCGCGTACCGAGCTGCGCCAGACCGCGCTCGAGACGAGAGTAGTGACGTTGCCCGCCGCTCCCCAGTATTCGTACCTCGACTACTGGGGCACCCAGGTGGTGGCGTTCAACGTCGACCGCGGCCACGAGGTGCTGTCGATCACGGGGAACTCGCTCGTCGACACGCAGCACTCCGCCGACCCCGAGGACTGCACGTGGGAGGACGTGGGCGACGCGTCCATGACGATGGCCGACCACCTGTCGCACAACCTCTACACCGCGCCTGGGCCCGAACTGTCTGAGATCGCCCAGGGGTTGCGCAACGGACGCCCGCTCGAAACGGCGCGACGCATCATGGCCACGACGCACGAGTCGTTGCGCTACGTGCGCGGCGTCACCTCGGTCCACACGTCGGCTGGTGAGGCGTACACCGACGGGGCGGGCGTCTGTCAGGACTTTGCTCACTTGGCCTTGGCCTTCACCAAGTCGGTCGGGCTGCCCTCGCGCTACGTATCGGGCTACTTCCACCCTGACGGCGACGCTGCCATCGGCGAAGAGATCACCGGGGAGAGCCACGCCTGGGTGGAGGTGTGGACCGGGCGCTGGTGGGCCTACGACCCCACCAACGACTGCCCGGTGGGGGAGCGCCACGTGGCCGTCGGACGCGGGCGCGACTACGGCGACGTGCCACCGGTCAAGGGCATTTATGCCGGCAACGCCGAGAACACCATGCGGGTGGCGGTCCGCATGGCCCGGGTCCACTGAGCGCGGCGAGTCGGGATTGACCGGGGAAGGGGCGGTGACCGCGTGCTGACGAAAATGCGGATCTGGCTGCCCGACGCGCCCGGGGTGCTCGGCGCCGTGGCGGCGGAGATCGGGGCCGTCGACGGCAATGTCATCGGTCTCGAGGTGCTCGAGCGCGAAGCGGGGGTGGCGATCGACGAGCTCGTGGTCGAGCTGCCCGACCAGCCCGGGGCGGTCGACGCCGCCTGCCGGGGGGTGCGCAACGTCCCCGGCGCCGGCGTGGAAGAAGTCACCGAGATGATGACGGAGGCGGCGGACCGGGAGGACACGGTGTTGGCCGCCGCGGCCGGCATCCTCCAGGCCGCCACGGCCACGGCCGCCATCAATGCGTTGACCGGCCACCTGATCACGCTCTTCGACCTGACGTGGCTCGCCCTGGCGGACGACGAGCTGGCGGGGTTCGTCGAGGTCCACGGCGACGTCCCGTCCGTGCAGTGGGTCGCTGCGTTCGCCGAGGGCTCGCGCAGTGGCGCCGACCCGGCGAACGACACGACAGGCTCGGGCGTCTTCATCGAGCCCGTCGCCGAGACGGGCTTCACCGTTTGTGGCGGACGGTCAGCGTCCATCAGGCGCCGGGAGCGCCACGAGATCGCGCTGCTGGTCATGGTCGCGTCGCGCTTCATCGACGCGCTCACCGGGCGGGCGGCCGCCGAGCCGGTCACCGGATAGGACGCATTGGCGCCGGCCCGTCGCGAGCTGACGATGTTGGGCGCCACCGCCTAGTCTCCGTGCATGCTGCGCGTCGGCTTCGTCGGGTCGGGTCTGATCGCGTGGGCGCACGGCCTCAGCCTCAAGGCGATGATCGACGGCGGTGTCGTCGAGGCAGCGATCGTGGCGGTGCACGACCAGCGCGAACGCCGCGCCCGGAGTTTTGCCGACGTCCTCGGTGCCGACGACGCCGAGGTCGTGACCGATGCGGCGGAGGTCGCCCGCCGCTGCGACGCCATGTGGGTCTGTACGCCGACGTCGGCACATCGGGGCGCGGTGGACCACGCGCTGGCCGCGGGATGCGCCGTCTTCTGCGAGAAGCCGCTCGACGTCGATCTGCCGAGGGCCACGGAGCTGGTGGAGGCGGCCGGTGCGGCGGGCGTCCCAGTCAGAGCGGTCTCGTCCTGCGCAGCGCTCCGGTTTTCCGGGCCCTGCGCGACCTGGTGCGGGACGGGACGCTGGGGGCGCCGATGGCGGCGGTGTTCCGCGACGACCAGTACTTCCCCATTCAAGGCACGTACGGCTCTGGCACCCAATGGCGGGCCGACGCCTCGCAGGCCGGTGGTGGTTGCCTGATTGAGCACTCCATCCACGACCTCGACATCCTGCGCTATTGCTTCGGTGACGTGGAATCGGTGGTGGCGAGGACGGCCAATCATGCCGGCCACCCGGGCATTGAGGACATGGCCGCCGTCACGCTGTCCTTCGCCGCGGGGTTCGAGGCGCAGCTCACGAGCATCTGGCACGACATTTTGAGCCGAGGTTCGACGCGCCGGCTCGAGGTCTTCTGCCGCCAGGGCATGGTGTGGCTGGACGACGAGTTCCGGGGGCCCGCTCCACGTACAGACCAGCGACGGCACCGAGGCCCGGGCCTGCCCGTCGCCGCCATGGGTGGACGCCCTCCCGCTGGCCGACGACGAGGTCGGCCTCGCCGTGCGCGCCTACGTCGAAGCCGACCGTGCCTTTCTCGACGCGGTGGTCGCCGGCCGGCCTGCCGAGCCCGGGCTCGATGTCGCGTTGGAGGCTCATCGTCTCGTCGATGCCGCCTACCGCTCTGCCGCCGCGGGCGGGACGCCGATGGGAGTGCCTTCGACTCGAGGATGAAATCGGGGCCGGCCGGCTCATCCAGAAGTAGGAGTTGTCGCCCTGAATTCGGGGTCTGACCAGGAGAAACAATCGGAAAAGGCCTCCACGGAGCCGCCGGACCACTTGGCTACCATGCGCAGGACGACGTGCCGCACTACGTCGCCCGGCGTTCGCCCAGGACGCCCCGACAAGGAGACCCCCGAGAGCGTGCGCTCCCTGATCCGCCTCTTCACCCAGCAACCCCTCGCCGCGAAGGTGCCCGAGATCACGGTCATGTTCTGGGTCATCAAGATCCTCACGACGGCCGCCGGCGAGGCTGTCTCGGATTATCTGTCCACCGGGAACAAGGGAGTGGGCGCGCTTGTCGAGATCGGCGTGTTCGTCGCCGCACTCATCGCGGCAATTCAGCACCCGGCGCTACTTCGCCCCCGCCTACTGGTTCCTCGCGTTGGCCATTGCGATCGCCGGGACGGGGATCTCGGACACCATGCATCTCACCTTCGGCATCCCCTTCGCCGGGACGTCGCTCATCTGGGCCGTCGTGTTGGCGGTCGTCTTCTTCCTCTGGGACCGCAGCGAGCACACACTGTCGATCCACTCCATCACGACCAGCCGCCGGGAGAAGTTCTACTGGGCCACGATCTTCGCCACGTTCGCGCTGGGCACTGCGCTCGGGGACTTCACCGCGTCGACGCTCGGGCTGGGCTACCTGGCGTCGGCCATCTTCTTCTGCGTCGTCATCCTCATCCCGTGGATCGGGTGGTCCCGCTTCCGCATGAACGAGATCTTCGCATTCTGGTTCGCCTATGTCGTGACCCGCCCCATCGGTGCGTCCTTTGCCGACTATTTCAGCAAGCCCAAGAACCTCAGCGGCCTCGGTCTCGATGATCTCAAGACCGCCGGAATCATCACACTGCTGGTCGTCGTCCTCGTCGTGTACACCACTCTCGCCCGCTTCGACATACAACCGCCCGATCCGCGCTCGGACCCCGACCCCGACCCCGAAGTCGCAGGCGGCACCTAGCGCCGGCGCGCGATGGCGTCCCTGTGCTCCATAAGGTGCGGGCCATGGATATCGCCGCGCTGTTGCTGGAGCTGTACGGCCGGATCCCGCCGCTGGCGGAGACGGCGGTGGACGGTCTCAACGAAGAGGCGCTCTGCGCCGCGCCCGAGCCGGGGGCGAACCCGATCGGCTGGCTGGTGTGGCACCTGGCGCGGGTGCAGGACCATCACGTCGCCGACCTGCTCGGCAGCGAGCAGGTCTGGGTGAGCGGAGATTGGGCCCGACGCTGCAGGCTCGAGCCCGATCCCTCCAACATCGGCTACGGCCACGACGCCGAGGAGGTCCGTGCTGTCCGGCCCGAGGGCCCAGGCGTGCTCCTCGACTACCTCGGTGCGGTGCAGGCCCGCACGACCGAAATGCTCCAAGGCCTGGCTCCCGACGACCTCGACCGCATCGCCGATCGCCGCTGGGACCCCCCGGTCACCGTCGGCGTCCGCCTGGTCAGCGTCGCCGACGACTGCTTGCAGCACCTCGGACAGGCGGCCTATGTGCGGGGGCTGCTCGGCGGCTGAACGACAGCCGCGGGTCTCAGCTCGTCGGGGGCGTGGGCCAGCGGACGTACTCCACGTAGTGGTAAGCCGTCTCGTAGCCGAGCCTGGTGTAGATGGGCGCGCCCATCGGCGACGCCTGGAGCGAGCATGACGACGCCCCTTCGTCGAAGGCGATGTTGGTCAACGCCACCGTGACGAACGCGCCGAGACCCGTGCCGCGCGCGGCCGGGACCGTGCCGACCCACTGCAAGCTGGCCACGCCATCGCTCGCGTACACCATTGCCGTGGCGATGGGCTCGTCGTCGCGCCGGGCCACCACAATGGAAGCGGCCGAGTCCTGAAGCACCGCGGGCGCCTCGTCGAAGAGCTCGCCCAGGACCTCCGGTGGCATCCCATACGTTGCGTACGCCTGGGCGTTCACGGCGATGAAGTCGTGCAGTCCGGCCTCGTCGTCGATCACGCGCACGGTCACCCCGTCGACGGCCGGCGCGTCGGCCAGTGGCGTGTGGCAGATCATCTCCGGCACAGGATCGCCGAACAGCTCCAGGCCGGCCTCCTCGCATGCGAGACGTAGGTCCTCGTCCTGGCCGCTGTCGCGCACCTTGACGGTGTAGCCACGCGAGAGGCCGGCGAAGAACGAGTCGGCCGCCGCCACGAGCGCCGTGCCGCTCAGCGAGTCGTCGGAGCGGAAGGCGCCGTTGGCCACGACCGGGATCCAAGTCCCGCCCGCGCACAGGACCGCGCCCCCGGTCTCCAACAGCGCGCCGCGGCTGCCCCACTGCGTCATGGCTCGGTTGAACGCGATGAGTGTGCGCTGGCCGAGCTGGGCTTCGGACAGCGTTGGCGATGTTCTCGGAGGCTCCGTCTTCCTCAGTACCCCTCTGTGAAGACTGCTCATGGGAGTCATGATGCCGCACGCGGGGGTACCCCCACCGGATGTGATCAAAACCAAGGGTTCAGCTGAGCTTGAAGACGGGGTGATCGGCGGCCACGGCAGCCCACTCGGCATCGGTGGAGTCCGGCGTCACGCCGTCGAAAAACATGCCCACTTCGAACTTCCAGCGGCGGAGGTAGCTGCGCAGGATGGGCACGCTGTCCGCCGCCGGGATCTCGGTGGCCGTACGCTGCTGGCGCCGACGTCCCAGGATCAGCACCAGATGCCCTCCTGCGTGGCGCACGTTGCGCACCCACTGTGTCTGGCCCCGCGGAGAGACGAGATACTGCGTCCCGTCGATGGTCAGGAGGTTCACCGGGACGTGGTGCAGCTCGCCGGTCGTGCGGCCCCTGTGCTCCAGGACACGCGAGCCCCAGACGCTCACGCCGAGGCGGGTCAGGCCCTTGACCACGGCATTGAGGATGTGGCGGGTGAACCAGTCGGGCTCCTTGTAGTGAGCCGTCACTGGCGCCTGGGCGGATTGGGCGGGCGGCGTGGCCGGGGCCGTGGTCCTGGGGTTCATGGGGTTCTCCTCGTTGGTCGGGTTGTCCATGAACGTTGATACTAAGTGTGAACAGTGTTCTTGTCAAGTACTTGTGTTCTCACATGAGAACAGTCAGACTGCATCCATGCCAGCACCTGCACCCCTGCCCGCTTCCGTCGCCGAGCCGTCCACCCCCGCCAGCCCCGCAGGCCCCCCAGGGCCGGTCTCAGCGCCGCGGACCGCACGGGAACGCGTCCGGGAGGAGATGACGGCGGAGATCCTCGCCGTCGCCGGGGCGCAGGTCGCCCGCGATGGGGCAGCGGCTCTCTCCCTGCGTTCCATCGCCCGTGATCTGGGAATGGCCCCCTCTGCGCTGTACCGCTACTTCGACGGCAGGGACGCGTTGCTCACGGCGCTCATCCTCACCGCCTACGAGGCGCTGGCGGCGGAAGCGGAGCGGGCGGCCGATCAGGCTCGCGTTGCAGCGGGCGGGGAGCACGGTGGCCCGGCGCCGGAGGGCGAGCAGTTCCTGGCGGTCCCGCGCGCCCTTCGGCACTGGGCGCTCGAGCACCCGCACCAGTGGGGGCTGATCTTCGGCACCCCGATTCCCGGTTACCAGGCACCCGAAGCCACCGTCGAGCCGTACGCCCGGGTGGCCGCCGCCCTGGTGCGCCCGCTGGTGGCGGCGGAGGAGGCGGGACACCTCCACCCTCACGAGGATCGAACGGTGCCGGACCGCTTGGCTGTCGCGGTGCGGCCCGTGAGCGAGGGGCTGCTGCCCGGCATGCCCGTCGAGGAGGTGGTGCGCGTCGTCCAGGCGTGGGCGACGCTCATCGGCACCATCAGCCTCGAGGTGTTCGGGCACTGGCGCAACACCGTGCTGGAGCCTGAGCTGTTCTTCGAAGACTCGGTACGCCGGATGGGGGAGACACTCGGCCTGCGGTGAGGGGAGCCCGCACGGGCCCCGATGCTCAGCGCAGCGCGTCCCGCAGCACCTGCGCCCGTGTGCGGAGCTCTTCGAGGCGGTCCTCGGGGACCCATTCGGCCATCGTCCCGACGAGGTCGAAGAAGAGCGCAGCCAGTTCTGCCAGCTCCTTGCTGGGTTCCTCCAGCTTGATCTGTGAGAACGGGAACGCGATGTTCAGCCGGTGCGAGGGGGCCGACACCGTGGGAGCCTCCCGCGGTGTCGACGCAGTCACGCCGTTCAGCGCACCCTGGGAAGCGTGCTTCTCAGATGATTTTGGCACCCCACCATCCTGGTCGCGTCACGACGGAGAGCGGGTGATGGTCCTGCAAATTGTGCAAAAGGAGCGCGCCTGCCGGGGTGCTCCGGCGAGCGCGGGCCACTAACCCAGAGCGGGCAGCTTCACGTCGATCCCGGCGTTCGCCAGGAAGACGAGCTTGTGCTCGAGAGCGTTCTGCCAATCGACCATGTCCTTGTCGAACTGCGTGCGGTCGCCGTCCTCGCACGCGTGCTCGAGCTCGTCGAATGCGCCGTCCTCGGCATCCAACAGGGCTCGGTACTTCAAAAGGAAGTGGTCGTCGATCGGCTGATGCACGTTCGCCTCCTACCTGCGGCCCGACCTTCGCGAGCCGGTGCCGCCACGATACTTCCGTCACGCTCGCCTCGCTCAGGCGGCTCGCCCAGTCGCTCGCTCAGGCTGCTCGCTCAGGCTGCTCGCTCAGTCGCTCCCCCGGGGTCGCCGCCCCCTACCAGTGGCGGCGCAGACGGTGGTAGGTCCGGGGGAGCAGGTAGCGGAAGACCATGGCGGCGTCGATCAAGCCGGAGACGCTGATCTCCAGTGCCGGGCCGCCCGCCTGGGCCAGGATCCGGTGCGACACCGTCTCGACGCTACGCGTGGTCAGGCGCGGCGGCCGGCGCAGGCCGCGCTCCAGCGCCCCGAGGCCCAGCTCGGTGGCCATGAAGGCGGGGTAGACCACGTGGACGTAGACCCCTTTGGGGCCGAGCCGGAACGAGGTGGATTCGGTGAAGGCGGACAGTGCCGCCTTGGAGGAGGGGTAGGCGCCCGGCCCGGGGGAGGGCAGGCGGCCCCCGTCCGAGGAGACGTTGACGACGATGCCGGTCCGACGCTCGAGCATGGCCGGGAGGACGGCCAGCGTGGCGGCGACCGGTGCGAAGAAATTGACGTCGAAGGTGTGGCGGAAGTCCCCTTCGGTGATGTCGACCAGCCGCACCCCGGGATCCTGAGCTGCGTTGTTGACCAGGAGGTCGATGGGCCCGCGGGCCGCCGTCACCTCGTCGAGCGCCTGCCGCAAAGCAGCGGTGTCGGCCACGTCGCACGTGATGGTGCCCGACGCCGGCGTGAAAGTGCGCAGATCGGTCGCCAGCTTCTCGAGCCGCTCGGTGTTGCGGGCCAGGCCGTAGACGGTGGCACCGGCCCGGGCCAGGTCGAGGGCGAGCTGGGCGCCCAGGCCCGACGAGGCCCCGGTGACGACGGCCACCACTCCCTGGTAGCGCCCGCCGAAGTCGGGCGGCCGGGCCGAGGGTGAGAAGCGGGTCGGGGGCACGGGACCGGTCAGGGCGCCGGGGCCGGCGGTTCCGTCAGCTCCTCCAGGTCGGACCCCAGCCGGGCCGCCGCCTCGGCCAGCACGTCCTGCCCGGCCACCAGCGCCGCCAGGTCGCCGCGTACGCGCACGCGTCCGGCCGCCAGCGCGTCGGCCGGGTCGAGCTCGCCGCGGGCCATCGCCAGCGCCTCGGCGTAGCCGAGCACGATGGTCGCCGTGCCGCCGGTCGTCCCCGAGGGATCGAGCGCGAGGCGGGCCCGGCCGTCGGCCACGGTGAGCACGAGATGCACGTCCCCTCCCTCCGCCCGCACGTCATCGGGCACGCCGGTGACCACCTGGACCACGCTGAACGTGCCGTCGGCCGCGGCGAGCGAGCCGGCACCGGCGGCCGCCACCGCGTCGGACAGGTCGAGCGCGCCGAGCGCGGCGTCAAAGGACTCCACCCACTCGGGCGTGAGGTAGCGGGGCATGGCGAAGAGTCTGGTCTCGTCGGAGGGGGTGTGCAGAAAGCAGGGCCGGCAATGCCCTACGGCAGGGCCGGCCGGGTCACCCCGATCAGCCGGCGGAGGCCTCTTCGGCCGTCTTCTTGGAACGCCCGGTGATCTTGCGTCCGAGCCAGGCCACCGGGTCGTAGCGGGCGTCCACCACGCGCTCCTTCATCGGGATGATGCCGTTGTCGGTGATCTTGATGTGCTCGGGGCACACCTCGGTGCAGCACTTCGTGATGTTGCACATGCCCAGCCCGCGGTCGTGCGCCAGCTCGCGGCGGTCGTTGACGTCGAGGGGGTGCATCTCGAGCTCGGCGAAGCGGATGAAGAAGCGGGGCCCGGCGTAGTTCGGCTTGTTGTCCTCGTGATCGCGGATCACGTGGCAGATGTCCTGGCACATGAAGCACTCAATGCACTTGCGGAATTCCTGGCCGCGCTCGACGTCGACCTGCATCATGCGGTAGCCGCCCTCGGGCTCGGGGCCGGGCTTGAAGGCGGGGATCGTCTTGGCCACCTCGTAGTTGAAGGAGACGTCGGTGACGAGGTCGCGGATGATCGGGAAGGTCTTCATCGGCGCCACCGTGACGGCCTCGCCCTCGGGCAGCGTGTCCATGCGCGTCATGCACATGAGGCGCGGCAGGCCGTTGATCTCGGCCGAGCAGGACCCGCACTTGCCGGCCTTGCAGTTCCAGCGACAGGCGAGGTCGGGCGCATCGGTGGCCTGAATGCGATGGATCACGTCGAGCACCACCTCGCCCTCGACTGCGGGCATCACGTAGTCGGTGAACTCGCCACCCTCGTCGTCGCCGCGCCAGATCCGCATGGTGACGGTGGCCGGCGCGCCGCCGCCCGCCTGCGCTTCGGTACCGCTGGTCTGCGTGTCGGTCATGGCTACTTTGCCTCCTCGAACAGTGCGGCGAGCTCCGCCGGCATCACCGGCAGGGGCTCGGGGGCGATGCCGATCGGCGCCAGGTACCCGTGCTCCACCGTCTGGCGTTGCACGAAATTGACCTTGCCCATCTCGGGGTCCGGACCCGGGTAGTCCTCCCGGGTATGCCCGCCCCGGGACTCCTTGCGGTTGAGCGCACCCTGCGCCACCGCGATGGAGGTGGTGATCATGGAGGGGAGGTCCGTGGCCAGGTTCCAGCCCGGGTTGTAGGCCCGCCCGCCCTTCACCTGGACCTTGGCCGTGTGCTCCTTGAGCTCCTCCAGCTTGACCAGCGCCTCTTCGAGCTCGGGGCCGGTGCGGATGATGCCGACCAGCGCCTGCATCGTCTCCTGCAGCTCCTCGTGGACGTCGTATGGGTTGTACCCGTCCTCACGCCCGAAGGGGGCGAACGCCTCGTCGATGACTGCGGTGACCTCTGCGGCGTCGACGCTCGGTGTGCCGGCGCGGCCCTCCGCGTAGTCGGAAGCACCGAGACCCGCCCTGCGACCGAACACGATGAGGTCCGAGAGCGAATTGCCGCCGAGCCGGTTGGCGCCGTGCATGCCGCCCGACACCTCGCCGATGGCGAAGAGGCCCGGGACCGTGGCGGCCTGTGTCTCGGCGTCGACGCGCACCCCGCCCATCATGTAGTGGCAGGTGGGCCCGACTTCCATCGGCCCCGCCGTGATGTCCACGCCGGCCAGTTCCATGAACTGGTGGTACATGGAGGGGAGCCGGCGCCGGATGTACTCGGGCGTGCGGCGCGACGCGATGTCGAGGTAGACGCCGCCGTGCGGGGTGCCGCGACCGGCCTTCACCTCGGAGTTGATGGCGCGGGCCACCTCGTCGCGTGGGAGCAGGTCGGGCGTGCGGCGGTAGTTGATGTGGTCGTCGTACCAGGCGTCGGCTTCCTCTTCGGTCTCCGCCGTCTCGGCCCGGAACATCGGCGCCACGTAGTCGAACATGAAGCGCTTGCCTTCGGAGTTGCGCAGCACGCCGCCGTCACCGCGCACGCCCTCGGTCACGAGGATGCCGCGCACCGAGAGCGGCCAGACCATGCCGGTGGGGTGGAACTGCACGCACTCCATGTCGATGACGTCGGCGCCGGCCCAGATGGCCATGGCGTGACCGTCACCGACTGACTCCCACGAGTTCGAGGTGTACTTCCAGGACTTGCCGATGGAGCCGGTGGCGAGCACGAAGGCCTTGGCCGTGAAGAGCACCATTTCGCCGGTCGGGCGCCGGTAGCCCACGGCGCCCGAAATCCGGCCGTCGGCGTCGGGCAACAGGCGCAGGATCTTGGTCTCCATGAAGACGTCGGTGCCCATGGACACGACCTTCTGCTGCAGTGTCCGGATGAGCTCCAGGCCGGTGCGGTCTCCCACGTGAGCCAGGCGGGCGTAGCGGTGGCCGCCAAAGTCGCGCTGTGTGATGCGCCCGTCCTTGGTGCGGTCGAACAGCGCGCCCCAGCGCTCGAGCTCGTAGACGCGGTCGGGGGCCTCCATGGCGTGGATCTGCGCCATGCGCCAGTTGTTCAGCATCTTGCCGCCGCGCATGGTGTCGCGGAAGTGGACCTGCCAGTTGTCCTCGGGCCACACGTGGCCCATGGCGGCGGCCATGCCGCCTTCGGCCATCACCGTGTGCGCCTTGCCGAGCAGCGACTTGCACACGAGCGCGACGCGCAGGCCGCGCTCCTTCGCTTCGACGGCGGCGCGCAGCCCGGAGCCGCCGGCGCCGATGATGATGACGTCGTAGTCGTACGTTTCGAAGTCAGGCGTAGGCATGCGGTTCCTCGCGCGCCTAGAAGTGGAAGCCGGGGTCGTGGATGGTCCCGCTCGCCACCAGCCGCACGTAGAGGTCGCACAGGGCGACACCGAAGAGGCTGATCCAGGCGAAGCGCATGTGGTGCGCGTTGAGGGGGGTGACGAACTTCCACAGCTTGTAGCGGGTCTTGTGCTTGGCGAAGGACTTCACCTGCCCGCCGCAGAAGTGCCGACAGGCGTGGCACGACAGCGAGTACAGCCAGAGGAAGACGGCGTTGGCGCACAACACCAGGGTGCCGACGCTGATGCCGATGCCCAGCCCTGGTTGGCGGAAGGCCAGGATGGCGTCGTAGGTCAGGATGCAGTTGAAGATGAGGAGGAGCCAGAAGAAGTAGCGGTGAATGTTCTGCAGAATGAGGGGGAACCTCGCCTCGCCGCTGTAGCTGCCGTGGGCGTCCGCCACGCCGCAGGCCGGCGGGGAGAGCCAGAAGGAGCGGTAGTACGCCTTGCGGTAGTAGTAGCAGGTGAGGCGGAAGCCGAGCGGGAAGATGAGAATGAGCAACGCCGGCGAGTAGTTCCAGAAGGGCAGCGTGCCGAAGGCGTGGCTGCCCGGCACGCAGCTGTTGGCGATGCAGGGGGAGTAGAAGGGCGAGATCAGATCCCGGTGCAGGTCGGCACCGGCGTAGTAGTCCTTCCCGACGAAGGCGGCCCACGTCGAGTAGATGACGAAGGACAGGAGAACCGCCGCCGTGATCGCCGGCTCCACCCACCAGCCGTCCTTGCGGAGGGTCGGGACGTCGGGTCCGCCCCGGGGCGCTCCGATGACCACTGGCGTCGTGGTCGGATTGTCGACCGTCGTCGTCACGCGCACCTCCTGAGTGCCTTGCTCGTCTTCACGCCGCAGGGAGAGCGGCCCGACGTTGCGACCCTACGGTCCGCCTCATCACGACGTCAAAGACATAAAGAGCATGAAGTTCAGAGCGATAACCTCTAAACGGTGCAGCTCCATCAGTTGGCGTATGCCCTGGCCGTGGCCGAGGAGCAGAGCTTCACGCAGGCCGCCGCCCGCCTGCACCTGGCCCAGCCCTCGCTGTCGCGGCAGGTCCGGTTGCTCGAGGACGAACTGGGTGTGCTCCTCTTCAACCGGGGACCGGGCCAGGGGCCGGTCACGCTCACGCCCGACGGGGCCGCGCTCATGCCGTTCATGCAGCGTGTCCTGGCGGACGTCGCCGCCACCGGGGCTGAGGCACGGGCCCTGTCGGGGATGGCCCGGGGGCGCCTGGCCGTCGGGGCGACCCCCAGCCTCATCACCAGCGCGCTGGCCCCCGCGCTCGTGGCGTTCCACGCCAGCTATCCCGGCATCGACCTGTCGGTGGTGGAGGCCGGTTCGCACCAGTTGGTACCCCAGGTGGCGGCGGGCGAGGTCGACTTGGCCCTGGTCGTGTTGCCCGTGACCGATCCCCTGGTCGAGACCACGCCTCTCTTCGACGACCCGCTCGTCCTCGCCACGGCGCCCGGCCACCCGTTCGCGCGTCGGCGACGGGTGCGGGTGCGCGATCTCGACGGGCTCGACCTGGTGATGTTCCGGGAGGGCTACGACCTGCGCTCCGTCACCTTGACGGCGTGCCAGGAAGCGGGGGTCGAGCCGCATCTCGTGAGCGAGGGGGCCGAGATGGCCGGCGTCCTCTCCTTCGTGGCGGCCGGCCTCGGGGCTGCCGTGGTGCCCGCCATTGCGTTGCCGGGCGACGGCTCGCTCGTAGGCGTCCCGTTCGCGGCTCCCACGCTCAGCCGCACGATCGCCCTGGCCCAGCGCGGCGACCGTGCCCTGGCCCGCCCCGCCCGGGCCCTGGCCGACCTGCTGCTTCGGCAGCACGTTCCTGCGTCGGTGCCGCTCCCGCCACCCCATCCGGTATCCGCGACCGCCCGGGTCGCCGTTTCGCCTCCGGGGCCCGGGGTTTAGGCTTCGACCATGAGCGGCTCCTCCCCTTTTGACCCTTCCGCGACACCGCGCCCCGGCGGCCTGGCGCCACCTGCCGACCTCGCCGGGTCGATCGCCGACCTGCGCGCCTCGGGCTGGGAGTCGGTGTCGGTGGCCGAGGAGATGCGGCGCAACACGGCCAAGCTGATTGCGGCCGGCGAGACGCTCGTGCCCGGCGTGCTCGGCTTCGAGGACACCGTGGTGCCCCAGCTCGAGAATGCCATTTTGGCCGGGCACGACATCATCCTCCTCGGCGAGCGGGGCCAGGCCAAGACCCGCGTGATCCGGTCCATGGTCGGGTTGCTGAATGAGTGGATGCCGATCATCGCCGGTTCCGAAATCAACGACGACCCCTACAGCCCGGTCTCGCGCTACGCCCTCGACCGCGTGGAGGAGCTCGGCGACGCCACGCCGATCGACTGGGTGCACCGCTCGCAGCGCTACGGGGAGAAACTGGCGACCCCGGACACCTCCATCGCCGACCTCATCGGCGAGGTGGACCCGATCAAAATCGCCGAGGGCCGCTACCTCAGCGACGAGATGGCCCTGCACTACGGCCTCATCCCACGCGTCAACCGTGGCATCTTCGCCATCAACGAACTGCCGGACTTGTCCGAGCGCATTCAGGTCGGGCTGCTCAACATCCTCGAAGAGCGCGACGTGCAGATCCGCGGGCACCGCATCCGCCTGCCGCTCGACATCACCCTCGTCGCCACCGCCAACCCCGAGGACTACACGAACCGCGGCCGCATCATCACGCCGCTCAAGGACCGCTTCGGCGCGCAGATCCGCACGCACTACCCGTTCGAGACCATGACCGAGGTCAAGATCATGGAGAGCGAGGCGGACCTGCCCACGGCGGGCGTGCCGGTCACGGTGCCGCGCTTCATGAAGGAGGTCGTGGCCGAAATCAGCCAGCTGGCCCGGCGCAGCAGCCACCTCAACCAGCGCAGCGGCGTCTCGGTCCGCCTCTCCATCGCCAACTACGAGACGCTCGTGGCGTCGGCCGTGCGGCGTGCCCTGCGCACGGGCGAGCCGGTGGCGGTGCCGCGCATCAGCGACCTGTCCGCCCTCGTGCCCTCGACCCAGGGAAAGATCGAGGTCGAGGCGATGGAAGAGGGTCACGAGGACGAGGTGGTGGCTCAGCTCGTGGCGGCATCCACCCTGTCGGTGTTCCGCCGCCGCGTCACCCTGGAGGACCCCCAGGCGATCGTGGCCGCCTTCCACGAGCAGGTCGTGGTGCACGTGGGCGACGACCTCCCGTCGTCGGCCTACCTGGCCGTCCTGGCCGACGTGCCCGAGCTCGAGCCGCCGACCCGCAAGCTCGCCGGCCCCGAGGCGGCCGAGGCGGAGTCGCCCGCCCTGATGGCCAGCGCCCTGGAGTTCCTCTTGGAGGGGCTGCACCTCACGAAGCGGTTGAACAAGGACGCGTCCGGGGCACGCGCCCTCTACCGCGGGCGCAAGTAGCCCGCAGGAAGCAGGGCACGCCCATGAGCGCCCGCTACGACTATTCGGAATGGGACGGCACCCAGGAGTTCGCCGACCTCGACCCCGACGACCTGCTGGCCGGGCTGACCGACGACCTCCTCGCCGGCGGTGACCTCGACGACGCGCTGCGCCGCCTCCTCCGAAGCGGCTTCCGCAACGCCGACGGTGAGCAGGTGCCGGGTCTGCGCGACATGCTCGACCAACTCCGACGCCGCCGCGCCGAGATGCTGGCCGAGGGCGACCCCGACGGCCGCATGGCCGAGCTCACGGCGCAGCTCGACGACATAGAGCAGGACGAGCGCGCCGCCATCGACGAGCTCGTCGAGGAGGCCCATGCCTCGGGCGACCAGCGCCGCTCGGACGTGACCGACGACGTGGCCACCGAGCGCCGTATGGCGCTCGATCTCCAGCCCGACGAGCCCGCCGGCCGCATCAGCAGCCTGCAGCACTACGACTTCGTCTCTTCCGAGGCGCGCGAGCGCTTCGAGGAGCTCGTCGAGGAGCTGCGCCGCGAAATGGCGGACACGTTCTTCGAGGGAGCATCAGACGCGCTGTCCAACATGGACGCCGAGCAGATGCAGCGCATGCGCGACGCCTACGACGCGCTGAACCAGATGCTCGAGCAGCGCGAGCGCGGGGAGGAGCTCGACCCCAGCTTCGAGGAGTTCATGTCGCAGTACGGCGACATGTTCCCCGGCAACCCGGAGAACCTCGACGAGCTGCTGCAGCAGCTGGCCGAGCGCATGGCGGCCGCCCAGGCGGTATGGAACTCCATGAGCCCCGAGCAGCAGGCGCAGCTGCGCAACCTGATGGACTCGGTCCTCGAGGACATGGACCTGCGCTGGCAGGTGGAGCGCCTGGCGCAGAATCTCCAGCGCGCCGTGCCCGACGCCGGCTGGCAGAAGTCCTACGACTTCAACGGCGAAGGCCCCATGGGCATGAGCCAGGCCACCGACCTGGCCACCCAGCTGGGCCAGCTCGACCGCATGGAGGAGGTGCTCCAGTCCGCCTCCACGCCCGCCGCGCTGGGCGAGATCGATCTGGACCAGGTGCGCCAGCACATGGGGGAGGACGCGGCCCGGGCGCTCGACCGCCTGGCCAACCTGACCAAGTCGCTGGCCGACGCCGGGCTCATCGAACAGCACGGCGGGCGCATTGAGCTGACGCCCCAGGGCGTCCGTCGCCTGGGCCAGAAGGCGCTGGCCGACCTTTTCGGCCAGATCAACAAGGACCGCATCGGTGACCACTCAGCGCTGCGCACGGGGACCGGACACGACCGCGAGGAGACCACGAAGGCCTACGAGTACGGCGACCCGCTCAACTTGCACCTCTCCACGACCGTGCACAACGCGGTGCGCCGGGGCGGCTCGGGCGTGCCGGTGCGCCTGACACCCGATGACTTCGAGGTCGTCGAGGTCGAGGCCCTCTCACGCAGCGCCACCGTGCTGGCCGTCGACCTCTCCATGTCGATGCCGATGCGCGACAACTTCGTGCCGGCCAAGCGCATGGCGATGGCGCTCCAGACCCTCATCTCGTCGAAGTTCCCGCGCGACTATCTCGGCATCGTGGGCTTCTCGGAGATCGCCCGCGAGATTCGCCCCGACGAGGTGCCCACGGCCATGTGGGACTACGTGTACGGCACCAACCTGCAGCACGCGCTGGCCCTGGCCCGGCGCATGCTGGCCCACGAGCACGGGACGAAGCAGATCATCGTCGTGACGGACGGTGAGCCGACGGCGCACATCGACGACGCCGGCGAGGTCTGGTTCAACTACCCACCGATCCCCGAGACGTTGCGGCGGACGATGGCCGAGGTCATCCGCTGCACCCGGGCCGGCATCGTGATCAACACGTTCGCCCTCGACCTGCAGCGCACCCACTACCCCTTCGTGGAACAGATCGCCCGCGTCAACGGCGGCCGCACCTTCTACACGACGCCCGACGCGCTCGGCGGTTACGTGCTGGTCGACTTCCTCCAGCACCGCCGCGTGCTCCGGCCCGCCGGGTAAAGGCCCGTCCGGGGAGCTCGCCGCCCTGTTCGGCCCCGAGTTCGCGCCGGCGGCCCGCCGCTGTTCTGACCTCCGACTTCCTCGGCCCATTGCTCAAATCGGCCCATTTCGACCCCTCCGGGACGAAAACCTCGGAGTACCTGGGTCCGACTGTGGCGGCGCGCGAAAAAGGGTCATTCACCAGGGAATTTACGCGGACGGGGCGCGACGGTCGAGAGGCGTCGCAGCGGATTTCGTGCCTGGAAACGGCAATTTCCCCTTGCGCATGCAGGGTACGTGGTGAAAGATGCCTACACCGTTGTAACTACACCAATGCCACCCGAGGCGAGAGAGGGGGCGAACCCAAGTGCCAGTTGACATAGTCACCACGCTCTACGGTCGCCAAGAACGAAGCTGGCAGTTGCAGGCCAACTGCATGGGGGTCGATCCAGATCTGTTCTTCCCGGAGCGCGGCGCGTCCACCCGGGAAGCGAAGGAGGTCTGCCGCGGCTGCGTCGTTCGCGAAGACTGCCTCGAGTACGCCTTGGCCAACGGCGAGAAGTTCGGCATCTGGGGCGGCATGAGCGAGCGGGAACGTCGGCGCCTGCGCCGTGCCCGCGCGCTGGCCCGCCGGGACGTGGCCAGCGCCTCATAGGAGGCGCATCGCTCAACGATCTGCCGGGAGCCGGGACTCGACCGTCGCTTCTTCCGACAAGCCGAGTTCGGCCCGCCTGTCGGGGGGCACTCCGGCCAGGACCGCCTCGGAGATGAGCCCCACCAGCTCGGCTCCGTCGACCCTGCCACCTGCCTCGCGAACGAGCGCGGCCACCGCGTCGTAGAGGCGGACCGGCCCATAGCGGTCGGGATCAACCAGGTTGCACGAGACCTGGGCCCGAGCTCCCACGGCCAGGCCGAGCGCACGGACCGCGGGGCCTCGCACCAGAGGTGCCACCTGTCGGGCCACCTCCGCCGAGGAGACCCAGACGTTGTACGCCACCAGGACCCGCCGGGCTCCCACGGCGGTGGCTCCCCTCCGCAGGTCGGCCTGCGCAGGACCCTGGTCGGGGGTCAAGCCGTCGGGCGCGGGGCCGAAAGCCAGGCGACGGACATCAGGCAGCGTGCGGTCCCTGCCATTGGGAAGGGGTCCGTAGAGGAAGGTCGGTACCCCCATGTCCTCGCTCAGCCAGCGGGCGAACCGGTCGCGCTGGATCGCCGCCGCCGTGAGGTCGTCGGGCGCCGGGCGGCCCGGCTCGTAGGGGACGAAGGGCACCACGTCGAGCACGCCGAGGCGGGGGTGGACGCCGGAGTGCCGGCGGAGGTCGAGTTGGGCCAGTGTGGCCGTCGCCAGGTCCCGGGAGGCTTCGGCGACCAGGTCGGCGGGCCCGGCCAGGGTGAAGACGGTGCGGTTGTGGTCCGGGTCATGGTGCTGGTCGAGCAGCGCGGGTCCGGCCGCAGCGGCCAGCCGGAGCAGCACCTGCTCGTCCCGACCTTCGCTGACGTTGACTACGCACTCGAGGAGCACGGCGCCAGAGTGGCACGTCGGCCAGCCTCAGCCCGGTGCGGGCTCGCCGACGTTCATAGGGGACGCAAGGCCCCTGCTCAGGGGCTACTTGGCGACAATGGCGTGGGAGAGCCGCCGACGGCGCAGAATGCGCCGGCGCTCTCGCTCGGAAGCTCCACCCCAGACCCCGTGGTCGATGTGGTGCTCGAGCGCGTACTCGAGGCAAGCCTCGGAGACGGGGCACTCGGCGCAGATGCGCTGGGCGACGAGGACGCCCATGCCGTCATTGGGGAAGAACACATCGGGCGGAACTTCCTTGCACTTCCCCCCGGCCATCCAGTCGGTCGTCATTTTTGGCTCCCTTTTCACGGATCATCCTAAGGGAGTGCCCTGTTCAGAGCCAGGTTTTGCGGATAGGAAGTTCCTAAGAATCCGGGGGATGATATTCGCTCTACCAGGGAGAATGTCGCTCCGCCCCTGGGGCTACGCTGGCCCCGATCGCCGATGCAAGGAGCAGCCATGTCCCCGGACACCGAGGAAGAAGTCGTTGAAGAAGGTGAGCCGGTCGAGCCAATCGGGCACGTGCGCGTGGTCTATCTGGGGCCGGTCGCCCCGCACTGGGAGGTGCAGTCGGACTACGGCGCGCCCGAGGTGATCGACCAATTCCGTGAGCGGGTCCTGGCCCGGCTCGTCCTGTTGCCCCCGCACGACCCCCAGTTCCGCCGGAACAGCGAGCGTGTCGTGCGTGACGCCGAGCGTGAGCAACTCGCCCTCGAGTGGGTGCTCGACTGGGGCGAGGAAGCCGAAGGCTGACCGCAGGTCCGGGTGTTCGGCCTCCCCAGACACTCTGCAAGACGCCGGCGGCCGCCTTGGACAACCTGCACCCAAATTGCTCCCCAGGAGCCACGCAGACAACACCCGCGCAGTGAAACCATTGCGTCGTTGTTGTCGGAGCGTTGCGGACAAAAAGTCCGCCAGAGGGGGAGGCAGCGGTGCAGGAGACGTACACCATCAACGGGGCAGCGGTCATCCGGGACGTTGCGGAGCGGGTCGGCAAGTTGACCGATGACGAGGTGGCGCTGGTGCGCACCCTCACGACAGCAGACCTGGCTGAGGCCGCTCGGGGCGAGCACCTGAAGGACCTCGTCGACCTGTTGACGACGATACGCGACGACGAGGCCATGGCCGAGTACGTCTACGCCATCGCTCCGGCATGGGACGGCACCATCGAGACACTCCTCCTCGGGGGGCGGGTCACCACCGCCTTCTCGCGCTTCACGCTCGAGAGCAGTGGCGCCGAGCTGCCTGCTCTCGCGACGCGGCGGGTCGTTCCGGCCCGGCGCAACCGCACGCCGCGCGTGCCTGCACCAGTCGGCTGACGCCGACGGTGGGCTGACGCGTCACTTGGCGAACGGCGGTCTCCGCGGCGGCGACGCCGGCGGGGGGCGACGGGACGCGTTCAGTCCAGCAGTCCGATGCGGGCGAGCCAGAGCCCGGGCGCGTCCACTTCGGCGGGGGTTGGGAGGTCGAGCTCATCTGACCACAGGCGGGTCAGTGCGCTCTGGTCCGCCCGCTCGACGACGCCGGAGATGAAGGCGCGCCCGCGGTCGACCTCGTCTTGTCCCACGTTGAGGCCGAACAGGCCGGCGAAGGCCTGCTCGCCCTTTCCCTCCTCGATCCGATAGCGGTACCAGGCCTCGCGCAGCGCCGAGGGCGAGGACGTCAGGGACTCGGCGATGCCGGCCGTGATGTGGTCGACGTAGGCGCTGAGGGCGGTCGTCTGCGCGGTCAGCGCGGCCGAGATGTTGTGCTGCTCGGGGGTGATGAGGTCCGAAAGCAGTGCCTCGGGGTCACCCAGGGCCTCCTCCAAGGACACTTGATCTCCCAGTCCGTCGCCCAGGCGCTCGACGATGGAACGCTGCGCCGCTGCGGCATGTGACGCCGCGTCGCCGAGCAACGTCATGAGTGAGCTGCGCACACCGGGCCGCGTCAGCACCGCGTGCATGGTGAGCTCGCGCAGGCAGACCCAGAGCTGGACCTCTTGCAGGGGCAGGCTCCAGTCCTCGGCGAACCGGGCCACGTTGCCAGGTACGAGCAGCAGGGTGGACGACTCGGGCCATGGAAGCGGGAGGGCGTACTGCCCGAAGGCGCGCCGGGCCAGGTGCCCAGCGGCGGAGCCGAACTGCATGCCGAGGAAGACGGGGCCGAGCGTCAGGGCGAACTGCCCGAGCAACCCGCCCAAGCCGCCGGACGAGTCGGGATCGAGCTCGCTCAAGTCGAGTGACGACGGCACCGCGGCTGCGCCCTGTTGCTGCGCCTCGACCATGGCCTTGAGGACGGGTCGATAGGCGTCCAGCACGCGGAAGCTCCATTGTCCGGGCCCGACGGCCTCGAAGGAGACACCGCCACCGCCCGAGGAGGGGCTTATCCCGGTGGCCTCCGCCACATGCATTTCGGCGACTCGGGCCAGCTCCTCGAACGCGATGCGGACCAACGGGTCGGGGTTCTCGTCCTCTCCGCCATCGGTGGCGACCCCGAACGCCAGGGTGCGGGCCGCCTCGAACCAGCTGTCGCCCGACCCCGGTCCTGAGCCGATGACCTTCATCAGGTCGCCGAGAAGGCCCCCCATTGGATTGTCGGGATCGTTGGAACCGAACATGCTCACCCCTGCATGCTAGGAGGACGTGCCCAGGGTGATGTCCACGACCTTCGTCCCTGCGGGCTGCTGGACCGACAGCGTGATGGGGGTCCCCGGGGGCAGGACGTAGAGCAGGGCCCGCAGCTCCGCCATGGTGCGCACCGGGGTGGAGTCGACGGCCACGATCAGCTGGCCCGCCTGCAGAACGCCCGAGGCGGGTCCGCCGGACTGCACCTCGGCCACCTGGGCGCCGCCGCCGGGGGCGTCGGTGCCCTGCATGCCCAGCCAGCCGTGCACGACACGATTCTTGGACCGGAGCTCGTCGGCAACGCCCACGACGAGGTCGCTTGGTAAGAAGGTGGCGGGGGAGGAGCCCGACTCGGGGTTGTAGAGGATCCCGAGCACCGCACCGTTGTCGTTCAGGAGGGGCTCGCCGCTCAGGAGCGACGGGGTGGCGGGGGACGAGGTGATGGAAGGCATGGTCGAGGCGGGGCCGCTGGCGATGGCCGTCCCGACCTTCGTCACCGCACCGGCCGTGCCACGCAGCGCGACGGCGTGTCCACCCGTCGGCACGAAGGAGAGGGCCAGGTCGGGGGTTCCGTTGTCGATCTCGCTGTCGTCGGCGAAGGTCGCGACGGGAAGGTCGGTGGGCACGCTGACGAGCGCCACGTCGGACGTCTTGTCTGTGGCCACGACCGACGCCGCCTCGAGCTTTCCGTCGGAACCGACCATGTCAATGCGCCGCACCCCGCCAAGGCGGTCGGCGGTGGTTGCGACGAGCCCGCCCTCGGCCACCGCGACGCCGACGAGCAGCACAGTGCCGTGGGTGGTGGTCGCCTGCAGCTCCACGATGGAGTGGCCGGTCGCCTCCGCGGCCGCCGGCAATGCGTTTTGTATACCGGCCAGCGTGGTCAGCGGCCCGCCGGTCGTCGTGTCCTGTGTGGCGGATTCCAACGGGTGGTCCGATGCGGGGGAGAGCAGCACGACGACCCAGGCGACAACTGCCATGACAGCGCCGACACCCACCAGGACCATGACGGCGTTGCGGTGATTGCGGCGTGGCGGGGGGTTGAGCAGGGAAGAGAGGTCCTGAGCAGGTCCCGTACCGGCGACCTCACTGGGGTGGCGCCAGAGCCGATCGTCGGGATCGATCCAGCCGCGCAAGGGCGATTCCGGCTCGTCCTGGCCGCTTCCTCCGCCCTCTCCCGGGCCCGGCGTGCCGTCTTCCGGCTCATCGGGCGTATCGCTCACTGCAGCGACGTTACCGAGAAAGACCAGGAAAGTGCCGTCGGGCGACGGGCCGGCCGTACCATGAGGCCCCTATGTCACGCGACCTGGCCATCGATCTGGGCACGGCCAACACGCTGGTCTACGCCAAGGGGAAGGGCCTGGTGCTGAACGAGCCAACCGTGGTCGCGCTCGACTCGCGCAGCCGCGAGGTGCTCGCCATCGGGACAGATGCGTGGCAGATGATCGGACGGACCCCGGGGTACATCGTGGCCGAACGGCCGCTCCGCGGCGGCGCAATCACGGACTTCGAGGTCACCGAACGGATGCTCAGCGTGCTCCTGCACCGGGTCGGCGTCGGCCGGCTCAATCGGCCCAAGGTCTTGATCTGCGTCCCCTCTGCCATCACCGCCGTCGAGCGCCGCGCCGTCAAGGAGGCGGCGCGTCGGGCCGGCGCGTCGGCCAGCTTCCTCATTGAACAACCGATGGCCGCCGCCATCGGTGCCGGGCTACCCATCCACGAACCGGTGGGCAACATGGTCGTGGACGTCGGCGGTGGCACGGCTGAGATGGCCGTGATTTCCCTGGGAGGAGTCGTCGCGGTGCAGGCGCTGCGCTGCGGAGGCTTCGACTTCGACGCGGCCATTCAGAACTACGTGCGTCACCGCTACGGCGTGGCCGTCGGCGAACGCACGGCAGAGGCGGTGAAGCTCGCCATCGGGTCCGCCGCCCCGCACGACGCGGAGCAACAAGCCGAGATCCGCGGCCGGGAGGTAGCGACCGGCCGGCCGATGACGGTTGTGCTGTCGCCGCTCGAGATCCGAGGTGCGTTGGAGGACAACGTGGCGTCCATTGTCGCGGCCGCTGCCGAGTGCCTCGGCGAGGCGCCGCCCGAATTGGCGCAGGACATCATGTTTCAAGGAGTGCACCTCACTGGAGGTGGCGCGCTCCTGCGCGGGATGACGCAACGCCTGGCCGATGCCACGCACGTCCCGGTGCACCTCGTCGACACGCCGCTGGAGTGCGTTGTCCAGGGCGCCGGCGTCTGCCTCGAATCCTTCGACCGCCTGAAGCGGCTCTTCACCGAGGACGACTAGTGGTGTCCGCCTCATAGTCGCTGGGTCCGGTTCGGGACGGAGCCCGACGGTCAGGGGGTGGGTTCGTCGAGCAACTCGCCCGCCGCCTGGCGCACCTGCCAGTCGCGGTCGTCGGTCGCTGCCCGGAGCGCGGGCGTCACCCGGGAATCATCGAAGCCGGCCAGAGCGACCGTGGCCCGTCGCCGTACCGTCGCGACGTCGGTCAGCGCGCTGAGCACAGCGGGCAGGCCGGCGGGGTCACCGATGGCGCCGAGTGCAGCCACCGCGGCCTCGCGACAGCGCGCGTCCTCGTGCCCGGTCGCAGTCGCCGCCAGCTCCGGCACGGCGGCCCGTGCGTTGCGCTCCGCCAAGAACCACGCCGCGCCGACCACGACGAGCGGATCGGGATCACCGAGCGCGCCGGCGAGGGCGCGTGGCAACGACGAACGAGCACCTCTGCCGTGGGCGCGCAACGCCACTTCGACGGCGCGCCGGCGGGCTGTCACGGCACCGCCCGTCAGCGTGGCCTCGACGTCGGCGGCTCGCAGCTCGTCAAGGCGGGCCAGCGCGCCGAGTGCCGCCGCCTGCACAGTTGGATGGGGATCGGCGAGACCACGGCGGGCCTCTGCGACGTCCCCTCGGTGCCCGGCCATGGTGACGCGGCGGCGCCGGATTTCGGCGCGGCCATCACGGCCAAGATCCGTGGCAACATCGTTCCTCACCTTCCGAGTATGTCCGAACCTGACGCGACCGCCGACGGGGAAGCCGCGGCGAACCCCACCTCCAGCCACGCCCGCCCCGACGAGGGCGGCGCGCCGGGCGCGGTCGCCGCGCCCCTGGCGGCGCCCATTCCCGCCCGCCGGCGCCGTCTGTGGCCGCGCCTGCTCGCCGCCTTCGCCGTCGTGGTCATCGTGGCGGCGCTGGTCGCTGCCCGCACCTCGGTCAGCTACTACGCGCTGACGCCAGGAGACGCCACGCCCGTCGCGCCGTACATCGATGTCCCAGCCGCGGACAACCATCCGCTCACGGGCAAGATCCTGCTGACCGACGTGTACGTCACCCAGCTGAATGCCCTCAACTACCTGCAATACCGCTTCTTCGACTCCGACAGCCAGGTGCTCTCGAGCGGGGATCTCCTCGGCCCCACGACGAACGAGAACCAATATCTCGATCAGGGGTATCTCGAAATGGCCCAGGCCCAGTCGTTCGCCACTGCGGCCGCGCTGTCCCACCTCGGCTACGCAGTGTCGTCGTCGAACGCGGGCGCGCTCATCTTCGGGATCGCGGCGAACTCCCCGGCGGCCGGCTCGCTGCACGTGGCCCAGGTGATCACTGCCGTGAACACCACTCCGGTCACGACCGACTGCTCCCTGATCGGCGCGCTGCACGGGTTAACCCCTGGCCAGCGCGTGGCGCTCAAGGTCGAGGACTCCTCCATCAACAGCGTCGGGAATTTCGTCAACGGGCCGATCGTGACCAAGTCGGTGACGCTCGGGACGCCTCCGAAGGGACTCGTCGACACCGCCTGCGGCAAGCCAAGCAAGCCGACCGCCTACCTCGGGATAGAGCCGCAGACGCAACAGGACTGGCACTTTCCCATTGAGGTCACGGTGCACACGAAGGACATCGGCGGCCCGTCCGCCGGCCTGGCCATGACGCTCGGCATCATCGACAAGCTCAGCAGCGGGCGTCTTACGGGCAACCGGATCGTTGCGGCAACGGGGACGATCGATCAAGACGGCACCGTCGGCGACGTGGGGGGCGTGGCCCAAAAGACGATCGCCGTGGAGCGGGCGGGGGCGACGGTCTTCTTCGTGCCCACGGTGGAGCTCCAGGCGGCCGAGTCCAAGGCCAGTCCGCAACTCCACGTGTACGCCGTGAAGAACCTGGACCAGGTACTGCGGATCCTCGAACGCCTCGGGGGCACGCTGCCTACCAAACCTGTGCCGGTCCAGGCGGCGCCGTAGGCTCTGGGCATGGCAGAAGGACGCCCCCCCATCTCATCGTCCCGGATCGCCACCGGCGACATCGCACAGCACTCCTTCGCCGTGGTCCGTCGCGGTTTCGACACCGACGAGGTGCGCTCCTACCTCCAGTCGGTGGCGCGAAACCTCGAAGCCCTCGAGGCGCGCGAAGAAGAGCTGCGAGCAGCGCTAACGGAGGCCGAAGAGCGTGCGGCCCACCCGGTGGTCGACGAGGCCACCCTCACGACCTCCCTGGGCGAGCACAGCGCCCAGATCCTGCGCCATGCCCACGAGGAGGCGGCCCGGATTGTGGTCCAGGCCCAGGAAGGGGCGGCCACGCTGCTGCGAGACACACAGAGCCAGGTGGACGAGTTGCAGGAACGCACCGAGGCGTCCGCGGCAGAACGGGTCGTCGAGGTGGAGCTACTGGTGGCCAACGCCGAACAGGAGGCCCGGGTGGAGAGTGAGCGCATGGTTGCGGAGGCGATCGCGGCCGGTGAGGCGATCGTGACCCGTGCCAAGGACGAGGGCCGTGCGCTCCTGGACCAGGTCCAGGAGGCGCGCCGCCGGGTGCTCGCTGACCTGGCCGCACGACGCCGCGGCCTCGGGATCCAGATTGAGCAGCTGCGAGCAGCCCGCGACGAAATGGCCGCCTCGGTTCACGGAGTGCGCGACCGGGTCGACGGCATCCTGGCCCAACTCGACCGGACCGACGAGGAGGCGCGGGCAGCCGCGCAAGGTGTGGCCGACCAGTTCCGCCTCGGCACCGCTGAGCTCCCCCACGACCAGGACGAGGCCGACGAGGCGGCGGAAGAGGTGCCCCCGACGGGACCGACTCCTGTCGTCGCCGGCGCGGCCGACGCCGAGGCGGGAGAGGATACGGCCGCCCCTTCCGTCGACGAGCTCTTCGCTCGCATCCGCGCCGGGACCGCCGAGTCACAACAGTCCGCTCAGGCGTCTCCGGCCTCGCCGGCGTCTCCGGCGGACGAGGGGGACGAGGGGGCGGGCGCTACGGACCGTGCAGAGTCGGCCAAGGCCGACGCAGGAGACGCACCCGAAGCCAGCGACGGTGCGGCGGACGCCGTCGAGGTTGTCGTTGCCTCGGCGGAGGCAGAGACCGAGCAGCACGACGTCGCACCTGGGCCCGACGACGCCATCATCGCCCGACGCGACGAGTTGTTGACACCGATCACGGCGCGGCTGGGCCGGACGATCAAGCGGACGCTCGGAGACGACCAGAACCGGCTGCTCGACCGGCTGCGTAGCGCGCCGGCTCTGGAGATCGGCGAGCTGATGGGCTCCGAGGACGAGCATCTGGCCGCCTTCGCGGCAGTGGCGCGCAGTCACCTCGACGAGGCGTTCGCCGCCGGGACGATCTTCGTCGGAGCCGGCGCGGCGACCATCCCGAGGGGCGATGCTGTTGAGCAGTCGTCTTCGGGGCTGGCGCGCGCCGTGGTGACCAACCTGCGGCGGCAGGTGGAGGAGAGTGCCGGCGACCCGGCCGATCGCATTGGTGCGGCCTTTCGTGAATGGAGGGGCGAGCGCGTGGAACGGCTGGTCGGCGACCAGGCCACGCAGGCGTTCTCGGCGGGGGTCGCGGCTGCCAGCGCGGACGGCAAGGTGCGCTGGGTGGTCACGACCGCGAGCGGGTGTTCGGACTGCGAGGACAACGCGTTGGGGGGCGCGGTGAGCGGCTCTGAGGCGTTCCCGACCGGGCACGCCCACCCGCCGGCCCACTCGGGCTGCCGCTGCCTCATCACACCGGCGACCGACTGACCAGGACTTCTGGCTGCCGCCAGAGTCCCCGCCTGCCCATTTGCGGTGGTGTGGTGGACGTTAGGCTCCCCTCGTGCGCATCCCCAGCGACCTAACTGCTGACCCCGCGCCGCGCCGTCGCCACCGGGCTCGGTGGTGGCTGATCGGCTTCGTCGTCGTCATCATCATTCTCCTGGTGTCGTTGCGCTCGCTCGCCGGGCTCTACACCGACAGCCTCTGGTTCTCGTCGGTGGACTATCACAACGTCTTCTCGACGCTGCTGGCGATCAAGCTGGGACTCTTCGGCGTCTTCGGCGCGATCTTCTTCGCCGTCCTGTGGGTGAACCTGGTGGTGTGCGACCGCATCGCGGGGCGCGACATCGTGCTGGCCCAGGAGGACGAGCTGGTGCGCCGCTACCAGCAGTTCGTACGGCCCTACGCGGGGCGCATCTACGTGGGCCTGGCCTTCGTGCTGGCGTTGATCGGAGCCTCAGGGACGGTCGGCCAATGGAACAACTGGATCCTGTTCCGCCACGGCGGCTCGTTCCACGCCACCGACCCCCAGTTCCACAAGGACGTCGGCTTCTACGTCTTCAAGCTGCCATTCCTTACGTTCATTGTGGACTGGACGCTGGCCATCTTGATCGTGACGCTGGCGGTCTCGGTGGTGTTCCACTACTTCAACGGCGGGATCCAACCCCAACGCGGCATACCCCGCGTGCGACCGCCCGTGAAAGCACACATCTCGGTGCTGCTGGCTCTGATCGCCCTCGACAAGGCGGTCGGATACGTCCTGCAGCGCTGGTCGTTGGTGAACTCCCAGGACGGCTACGTCAACGGAGCCGGGTATACCGACGTGCACGCGCGGCTTCCGGCGGAGACGCTGCTCATCTACGTGTCCATCTTCGCCGCCGTGATCCTGCTCTTCAACATCCGGCGCCAGGGCTGGACCCTCCCGGTGCTGGCCATCGGAATCTGGGCCTTCGTAGCGCTGGTGGTAGGCATCATCTATCCCGCGCTGCTGCAGGCACTCAAGGTCACGCCGGCGCAGAGCTCGCTCGAAGCGCCGTACATCCAGCGCAACATCACGGCGACGCGGGCGGCGTACGGGCTGAACAACGTCCGGATCCATAATTTCGCAGCCAACCCGACCATCACCGCCAGCCAGACCGTGCTAGCGACACCGACCATCAACAACATCCGGCAGTGGGATCCGGACCCCTCCATTACGCTGCAGACGTTCCAGCGCGAGCAGGCCATCAAGGGCTACTACGCGTTCCCGTCGCTCGGCGTGGATCGCTACACGGCGAGCGGGGAGGAGACGCCGGTACTCATCGGCGTGCGCGACATCTCGTCGGGCAACCTGGCCTCGCCCTCCTGGGTGAATACGCACCTCCAGTACACCCACGGCAACGGGGCTGCTGTGGCGCTGGCCAACCAGAACAACACCAGCAATCCCGTGTATGCCGTCTCCGGCGTTCCGCCCGTTTCTTCCAACGGGGTCCCGGCCATCACGCAACCCAACGTCTACTTCGGGCTGGGTGAGACCGGGTACGTCGTGGCGAACACCAAACAGCTCGAAGTCGACTACCAGAAAAACGGCACGAGCGTCGAGAGCCACTACAAGGGCTCTGGCGGGGTGCAGCTGTCGTCGATCTTCACCCGGGCAGCCTTCGCGTTGCGACTCGGTGACTTCAACCTCCTCATTTCGAGCCAGATCACCGACAAGTCCCGCATCATGTTCGTGCGCGACCCCGTCTCGATGGCACAGAAGGCGGCACCCTTCCTCGCCTTCGACCACGACCCCTACGCGGTAATCAACAGCAGCGCCGGTCCGGATCACGGGCACATCGATTGGATCGTGGACGGCTACACGACGACTGCCAACTACCCGTACTCGCAGAACGCCGGCAGCCAACAGGTGGCGATCGGCACCAACCTCCCAGGCAGCTACAACTACGTGCGCAATTCGGTGAAGGTGGTCATCGACGCCTACTCGGGAAAGATGACCTTCTACGACGCCGATCCGCAGGATCCAATTTTGCAGGCGTACTCGTCCGCCTTCCCCAACATGTTCGTCCCGTTGTCCAAGATGCCCACAGCACTGCAGGCGCACCTGCGCTACCCGGAGGACATATTTTCCATTCAGTCCGCCATCTACGGCCGCTATCACCTGACCAACTCGCAGGCCTTCTACTCCGCCAGTAGCGCATGGCAGCTCTCGCCCACGGCTGGCGCCGGCCCGCAGTCGCAGGCGCTGCTCGCCGAGAACACGTACAACAACCAGGGTCAGCTGGTCTCCACCAATCCGGCTCGCATGGCGCCGCAGTACCAGGTGTACTCGCTGCCGGGCACCAGCCAGAGCAAACAGGTCTTCACGGTCTCGGACGGTTTCGTACCGGCATCGCAGTCGTCCCTTACGAGTTCGGGCCAGAACTTCAACCTGACGGCCTGGATGGTGGGGTTGTCGGACCCCGGGACCCTCGGCCAACTCGACCTGTACGAGACCCCGCAAGGGACGACAGGTCCGGCCAACGCCGACGCTGAGATCTCGGCCGATTCGACCGTGTCGAAGGACATCTCGCTGCTCGACACGAAGGGTTCGCAGGTCCTGCTGGGGGAGACGCTCATGGTCCCGATTGCCAACTCCATTGTCTACGTCCGCCCGTTGTACGTGTCGCCAATCACGAACCCGCAACCGCAACTGGAGTACGTCATCGCGGTCCTGGGCAAGAACGTCCAGGTCGATACTTCCCTCCCGAATGTTCTGACCGATCTGCTGGGCACAACGGTGCTGCCGCAAGGCGAGGCCGGAACCTCCACCGGGACCGTTCCCTCAGCCGTGGCGGGAATCCTCAATCAGGCCCAGACCGACTACACCAACGCGGAGACGGCGCTCAAGACCGGCAATCTTTCGGGATTCCAGACCGACATCGATGCGATGCAGGCCGCGATCAGCCAGGCGCAGCAGTTGATCACCGCAACAACGCCGAGCGCCACGCCGAGTACCACCACGACCACGACCGTCCCGCCGATCAAGCCAAAAACGTCGAAGACCGGCGCGACGACGACAACGACGCCCCATGCGGCAACGACCTCTACCTCGGCGCCAACGAGCACGGAGCCAAAGAACACCACGACCACAACCTCGCCGCCCAGCACCACCTCGTCGACGCTGGTCTCGGCGGCGCCCAAGACCTGAGACCGTTCCGGCGGTCCCCGCCAGATCGAGAGTCTGCGATTCCTGTTGCAGTCGCGGTCGGGGCGTCCCATGATGGGCAGGGAGAGGCGCGAAGAAAGGAAGTCTTCTGATGGGACTGCTCGACAAGGTCAAGGCGCAGGCGACGGCGGCCACGGAGATGGCCAAGGACGCGGCGGCCAAGGGTCAGGCCAAGATGAACGACGCCCAGGCCAAGAAGACAGCTGACGGCATGCTGCGGGACCTGGGCGCCGCGTTCTACGCAACCAAGACCGGGCGATCCACGCCGACCACCGAGGCCGACATTGCGCAGCTCGTCACTGCGCTGCAGGCACACGAGTCCGAGCACGGCCAGATCACGCTGGCACCAGAGTCCGCGGCGGCCGCGCCTACGGCGGGTCCCGCTGGTGACGGCTCGGCGGCACCCGCTCCGCCTCCGCCCCCGCCCCCGAAGGCGGCCGACCCGGCCTCCCCTCCGCCTCCTCCGCCTACGGCCCAGACGCTGTAGCCGAGATCCTCCCGCTGGTGATGGGGTCGGAGGGCTCGTGGTCGGAACCGCGCCGTGGTGTTCGAACCGTCCTCCATGTAGGATGTCGTCTCCGCCGCGGGGTGGAGCAGTCTGGTAGCTCGTCGGGCTCATAACCCGAAGGTCGGAGGTTCAAATCCTCCCCCCGCCACCAATCACGGGCGCCTTATGTCACTTGTTGCGTCTGCACAAGCCGCCGACCAGGATGTTTGGTGGGTCTTCGGATTTCAGCGGGGTCACCGACCTCACCGGACGACGATCGAGCCCAGCACGCGCCAGTTCGGCTTGCCGGCGTAGAGCAGGGCGCGGATCCGGTAGTTCTCGAAGTTGCGGAACCCGAAGCCGATCCGTTTGATGCGCTTGATCAGGTTGTTGAGCGCTTCGGTCGGACCGTTCGAGACACGGGCCAGGTGGAAGTTGGCGATCTTGTCGAACCATGCGTGCAGGGTCCGTCCCAGTCGTTGGATCTCGGGGGGCATGGTGCGGCGACGGCAGTGTGCCTCGAGCTCTGTGAGGATCGCTTTGGCCTCGTCGGGATCGCGCGTTCGATAGAACTCACGGAGGCGCTCCTTGACCCGATAGGCGATGGCAACCTCGGCGTTGGGGTCGCCTAAGGCGAGCAGTGACCACAGGCGCTCGGCGGCACCGGCGTCGAGGTGCTCTTCGCCACGCAAAAGGACGCGTCGGGCCCGAAAAAGCGGGTCGTCGCGTCGGCCCCGGTGTCCGGTCTGTTCGTTCTGCACCCGACGACGAACCGCATCGAGGGCCCGGTTGGCCAAGGAGATGACGTGGAAGGGGTCCACCACCTGGTGCGCTTTGGGCAACATAACGCTGTAGACGGCGGCATAGGTGGCCGACATGTCGAGTGCCCCGAAGCGGATCCGCTCCTTCCAGGGCTTGGGCTGCTTGTCGATCCAGCCCGCCACATCGGTGTATTTGCGGGTCGGGAGGATCTCGATGATCTGGTGGTTCTCCACGTCGGCCACCGTGGTGGCGTAGTCGGTGTGGTTCCTCTTGGAGAGCTTCACGAACGAGGTCTCGTCGAGGCCGATGGCCGTCGTGCGGTTCAAGCGCTTGCGATCGGCGGAGAGCAGGGCCTCGCCATAGGTAAGCACCGCCTCGTTGACCGTGTGCCAGTCACAGGCCAGTTCGGCCGCCACCTCTGAGACGGTGCGGCCTCCTCCTACCTGCACCGTGGCCCACTTGGCCGCCCGCGTCGTGAGCAGGCAGCTCTTGGCGGCGATGCGATGGTCTTCGAGGACGAAGGTCCGCTTCGGGCATATCTGGTTCACGCAACACATCCGGTGCTTGCGCCAGGCCAGTGACATCGGCGTTCCATAGACGGGCAGGTCCACGTAGTGGACCACCGGGCGTTCCTTGACCTGGGCCCGTCTCCCGCACGCCGGGCACGAGACCGCCCCGGTGACCTGCTCGATCTCCAACTCGACGTCGGGACCGTGGCGCACATAGGCCAGGACGCGGACGTCTTTGAGGCCCACCAGTGCCCGGACGATCTCGCTAGGGTCGGTGATGACGGAGGTGCTTCGCGGATGTTGGCTCACACCACAACCCTGGAGCACCTTCGCCTAATTCAGGCGGACCTCGGCTGGCGGTCCCCCGCTGAAATCCGAAGAACCTGTTTGGTCGGCGGCTTCGGTGTTTCTTGGAACGGTGTGCGGGGTCCTACTCAACCGCTGAGCGCTGCGATCGGCCAGGGCGGGCGGTCGCCACGATGGGCTAAGTCCGGGGGTACCGATCTACCTCACCTCGACGCGGCGGCTTGACCTTGACCTTGGGGGAAGCCCCAGACTTGTCCGGTAACGACAGGTCGATGAGGAGCGAGCACGTGGGTCAGATGAGCATCGGAGAGTTCGCCAGAGATTCGCGGCTATCCGCCAAAGCCCTCCGACTCTACGACGAGCTGGGTTTGCTTCGGCCAGCACGGGTTGATGAGGTCTCTGGCTACCGCTTCTATGAGCCCGGGCAGCTCAAGCAGGCGCGTCTGATCGCGGCGCTACGCGAGCTGCATTTCCCGCTAGCGGAAATCAAGGCGATCCTGGCGCTTGAGCCGGTCCGAGCGGCTGAGCGTGTCCGGCAGTTCTGGGCCGCAACCGAGGCCGGCCACACGACCCGCCGTGCGCTCGCCGCATACCTGATCGACGAGCTGAGCGGAAAGAGGTCTGTCCTGTATGAGGTCACTACGAGGGACATTCCGAAACGCGCGCTGTTGTGCCTCAAACGCAACGTCGGCGATTGGGATCAGGCTTGGGCGTTCGGCAAGGAGTTCATCGGCCTGCTTCGGCAATACCAGATGCCGTGGATGGAGGGACGCGTCGGCGCGTTTTTCTGTATCTACTGGGGCGAGGTCAGCGAGGACAGCGACGGTCCGATGGAGTGGTGCCGTCCCGTCCCTCCAGACGAGGCGGAAGCGCTGGCCGCCAGCTGCCCGGAGCTGACCCTGCGAGCCGAGCCCGCCCACCAGGAGGCGTTCGTGAATATCGGCGACGGGCTGGTCGACGGCGCCGCGTGGCAGCTGGTGGAGCAGTCGTTGCTCGCTTGGAGCGAGCACCAGCCAGACGTCTACCTGGCCGATCTGGGCTTGCGGATCACCTATCTGCCGAGCGAAGCGGGACAGGAAACCTACCAAGACGTCGCGCTGTCCTTCATAGGTCAGTCACGCAGATGATGGCGGTCGTAGAAGCCGAGTCGTTGACGAAATGTTTTGGCGAGGTCTCAGCGGTTACGGATCTGTCATTTGCCTTGGAGGCTGGGACGATCACGGGCTTTCTCGGGCCCAACGGCGCCGGCAAGACGACGACGCTGCGGATGATCCTGGGTCTGGCGACGCCAACGCGTGGACGAGCACTGGTGTTCGATCATCCTTACGCGGAATTGCCGCGTGCGGCATTGCGGATCGGTGCCGTACTCGAGGCGACCGACTTCCATCCCGGCCGTTCGGGCCGCGATCATCTGCGAATGCTCGGGCAGGCCGTCGGTGTCCCTGACTCACGTGCGGACGAGGTGTTGCGTTTGGTGGAGCTCGGCGGCGCTTCCCACCGGCGCGTGAAGGGATATTCGCTCGGGATGCGCCAACGGCTTGGGCTCGCGGCGGCGCTGCTCGGCGAACCGGAGCTGCTGATCCTCGATGAGCCGGCCAATGGGCTCGACCCCGAGGGCGTGCGCTGGCTGCGCGACTTCCTGCAGGAGCTGGCCTCAGAGGGCCGCACGGTCCTCATCTCAAGTCATGTGCTCGCCGAGGTCGCGCAAACGGCTGACCACGTGCTCATCATCAGTCGCGGGCGGCTCGCGCTTTCGTCCTCGCTGAAAGAGCTAACGGCGCGTGCCGGCGGTGCAGTTCGTGTCCGCAGCGGCGACCCGCAGCGACTCACCAAGGCACTGCGCAATGAGGCGCTGCAGGTGACGACGAGTGCCGACCACGCGCTGCTCGTCCAAGGAGCATCGAGCGAGCAGATCGGCGAAATCGCCTTCACCGCCGGCGTCCCGGTTCACGAGCTGGTCAACGATGCGGGCTTGCTCGAGGACATCTTCCTCGAACTGACCTCGGAGGTGCCGGTATGATCTCGCAGATCAGGGCGGAGCTTCTGAAGATTCGCACCACCCGGACCACGATCGGGCTGATCCTGGGGATGATCGCGCTGATCCTGCTCTTCACGCTGCTCAGTGGACTGCTCACCCACCCGAGTGGGCTTGCCAGCAGTGAGGACCAGCGTCAGTTGCTGAGCCTGAGCAGTTTCACCGCCGTGTTCTCCGCACTTGCTGGCGTGTTGCTGGTGACCAGCGAGTACCGCTACGGCACAATCCGCCCGACGTTCTTATTCAACCCCGTGCGCTCTCACGTCCTGACCGCCAAGACCGTCGCTGGCCTGTTGGCCGGACTCGCATTCGGGATCCTCGGCGAAGCGATCGGCTGGGCGACCGGCTACGCGATCCTCGAAGGCCGTGGCATCTCCGTCGCGCTCGGCAGTGGCGACATTCTGCTGCTCACGCTCGGCGGGCTCGCCGGCGCGGCCCTGTGGGGCGCGATCGGCGCCGGCCTCGGAGCGATCATCCAAAACCAAGTCGGCGGCGTCATTGCGCTCCTCGCCTGGGGCTTCGTCGTCGACAACCTCCTGTTCGGCCTGGTCCCCTGGGTGGGACGGTTCATGCCAACCCGTGCTTCGGACGCACTCATCGGTCTCCGGGTCCATCACCTGGTGTCGCCAGGCGTCGGCGCGATCACCTTGATCGCCTGGGCGGGCGCTCTAGCTGCCGTCGGTATCGCCCGGTCCATACGGCAGGACATCAACTGACCCCTGGGGGACCGGTATGGGGTAATGACCACATAAGAACAGTGACTAGGAGGCTTTCGTGCCGCCGCATCAGCGATCGAGAGTCAGGTTGGCCGCGTCTCTGCGCCGGGGCGCCCACGGGCGACAGTGACTGACGAAGCCAAACCGATTTCAGGGATTCATCATGAATGCCGGGTCATTCGGGCGGTTCGGCATGAAAAACGCGGAGGCGATGCAAGAACAGAGCTGCCACGGCGGCGACGGCCAGCGCGGCGGCCACATACCCGGTGTAGCTGAAGGCCTTGAGCACATAGTTGTAGCTCGATCCCAGCGAGTACCCAACCGCAGTGAGCACCGTGCACCACACGATGCAGCCGATGACGGTGAAGACCAGAAACTTCGCGATGGCCATCTCTCCGAGCCCAGCCGCAAGGGATACAAATGTGCGAAGAAGGGGAATAAACCGCCCGAAGAGAACTACCGGATCGCCGCGTATGGCGAACCACGCCTCGGCCCGATCGAGGTCCGAATGGGTAAGAAGCACGTATTGTCCAAGACGATCGACCAAGGGACGACCTCCGAAACGGCCGATCACATAGCCGGCCAGAGATCCAACTATTTCGGCCAGGGCGGCAATCAGAACCACGGCGATCACGTTCAGGTGGTGGGTCTCGCCAGTTATTTGACCACTCGCCAGGACTCCTCCGTAGACGATCGCGACCTCGGCTACGACTGGAAGACCCATTGCAGAAATGAAACTCAGGATGAAGACGGCGGCGTAACCCCAAGTCTCCAGAAAGTGCTCCAAAGCTGCTCCTTGCGTTCGGGCGGTCGACGCGCGCGGCCCAAGTCGTGTCGGAATCGTGAGAACCGACCACCCGTGCTCCGGTTGTCGGCATCCGCGGTAAGAGCTGTTGTTCAATCGCGGTTTACAAGTTAGGGAACTAGAGCGGCGATTACATCATCCTGTTGGATGAAACCGTCCTACGACTTGAGACCAGATGGAGTGGGGGCCGCCGCAGAGGAACGGTGCGACGAATCCGATCCGAATGGTGGTAGCGCGGCGTGCTGTTTGTCGTCCGGGCTACTCGTGAGTCAGCTCGAGCCCGGCCCGCTGGTCACCGATCAGGCGTGAGCCAGCCCAAACAAGCAGTGAGCCCACCCGCTGTCGTGGGCGAGAGAACCGATGCCTTGGATTGTCTGGAACTTTTGGCTGCGCTCGGGTCCGAGGTCGGTCGAGCAGGTCGTGATGTCTGGCCTTGGCGAGGGCCCTTAACAGTTCGGGGTGCATCAGATGCTCCTTGCGACGGGGGAACCAGTAAATGCGAGGGATGTGACAGGGGACGCGGTGAGATCGCGTGGTCCGATGGCGGAGGGCTGGGCTGTCGACGCCCGCCCGCCCGGTCGAGCTCGATGCTGGTTATCCCAGCAGAGCGGGATGATCCGCGGCGGCGGCGGCGGCGGCGCACGGCATCCGTAGCTGACCGTTCGTCGAGTGGATTTTCATGTGCACCTCCTCAGTGCTCGCGTTGAGTCGCCATCGAAACATATCCACGCCAAGATGGCGAGCAGTTAGAGCGAGAACGCAATGAATCTGCGTCGCCGTCAGTCACTCCGTTGTCGATGGAGCATTCAACGTGGAGCAGTCGTTGGTGATGACGTTTTAGGGTCGGGTCATGAACAGGCCAGTGGACGTCCGGCTCAATAGGGCGGTGCGCTGGAGCCGACGATGCCGACGAACGCGCTCATGTCTCGCACTGACTGATCGAAGACGGCATCGATGTCCTCGACTATGTCGACGATGCGCCCGAAGACCTCAAAGCTCACTGCACCGAACAGCTGCGTCCACGCCGTGATCGACCGGATGATGGCGTCGTCGGGAACACCATCGAACCCGATGGCTCCCAGGCGAGCCGCCTCTGCTGCAGCAGTGACTGACAGTGCCGGAGACATCTCGGTGGCGAAAGGCCCGCGAAGTTCCCCGGCGGCGGCGGCGTCATGAATGATTGCAAGAAGAGTCAGAGCCACTCGGCTCGCCGGACGGCTGGTCTCCTCGGGAGCGCGATAGCCGGGTACGGGCGAGCCATAGATCAGGGCGTACTCGTGGGGGTGCGCGACGGCCCAATCGCGTACCGCGTGACAACACGCGCTCCATCGCCCCGCAAAGTCAACGCGCTCGCAGTGCTCGTCGGCTGACTCCACGGCGGAACCCACGGCTTCGTAGGCATCAACGATCAGGGCTGTCAAGAGGTCGTCGCGGCTCTTGAAGTAGCGGTAGATCCCCGACGACACCATGTCGAGGTGCCGCGCGATGGCACGAAGCGAGAGCGACGAAGCACCTTCTTGAGCCATCTGCCGTCGGGCCTCGTCCTTGATTTCCTGCATGAGCTCCGCACGCACTCGCGCTCGAAGCCCACCGGTCGCTGGCATGGCCTCAGTATGCCATATTCGCGAGCGACGCACTCTAAAGTGAGCAGTGCTCTTGACTTACCCGGTCTCGAAGGTGAATACTGCTCTCTACCAAGAGCGGTGCTCACATTCAGGAGGCCCCCGATGTACCAGAAGAATCACGCACCCGATCGTCCCCCGAGATCAGCGACCCTTGGTCTCACACAACGGATGGCGGCGGCCAGCTCTCGGCACCCACGCCGCACGCTCGTCATCTGGGGTCTCGTCGTACTGGTCGCTCTTGTACTCGCAGGGACTTCCCTCAAGGGACTGACGACAACGCCGCACGTGGTGGGCGGCACACAGTCCAGCCAGGCCGAAGCCCTCAATAGCGAGGTTGCCGCGTCAGGAAGCCACAAGCCGACCGATGTGATCGTGGTCAGCTCGAGGAGCTCGACCGCCAGCGATCAGGATTTCAAGCTCTTCGTGAACAGACTCGAAGCCAAAGTAGGAACAAGTCCGGGCATCACCGATGTCGATGCCAATTTCGGTCCGAACAGCCCGCTGGTGTCGGACGACCGGCATGCAGCGTTGGTCACACTGCGAGCAACGACGGACGCGGACATCCAGCCGGTCGTGCGTGCGGTCCAATCTGCAAACGGCACCGGTGGCTTCTCGGTGGCCGTTACCGGGGACCACACGGTGGACAACGACTTCACCACCTTGGCGACAAGCGACCTCCGACATGGCGAGTTGGAATTCGGTCTGCCGATCGCCATCGTCGTTCTCCTGCTCGTGTTCGGAGCAGTAGTTGCCGGGCTCATGCCGGTACTGATGGCGCTGCTGTCCATACTGGTCGGGCTCGGGATTGCGACGCTGGTCGGTGAGGAATTTCACCTGTCCACCTTCATCGTCAACATGATGACGGCGATGGGCCTGGCGCTCGGTATCGACTATGCGCTGTTCATCATTTCTCGCTTCCGGGAGGAAAGGGCCGGAGGCCTCGAGAAAGAGACAGCCATCCAACGGACGGCCGCCACCGCCAGCCGGGCCGTCTTGTTCAGCGGAAGCACGTTCGTAGTCGCACTTTTAGGCATGTTCTTGGTGCCGACGAACATCTTGCGCAGCCTCGCCGCCGGGGCGGTGATCGTGGGAGTGGTCTCCGTGGCCGCAGCTCTGACTCTCCTTCCAGCCATGCTGCAATTGGTCGGCGATCGGGTGAATTCCTTGCGATTGCCCATCGTCGGCAAGCGCATCGGGAGTACCGGCTCCGGCGAGTCGCGGGTCTGGCGTAGCTTTATCGAAGCGGTCCTGCGCCGGCGGGTTGTCATGCTCACCTTGACCGTTGGGCTCATGGTCGCTGTCGCGGTGCCGCTCCTCGGGATCCACGTCGGGCAGAGTGGCGTCGCGACTCTGCCGAACAACCTTGCGTCCAAGCAGGGATACCTCGCCGTGCAGCATTACTTCCCGAACCAGGATCCATATCCGGTCGAGATTGTCGCCGACGGCGGGGATGCCCGCACCCGCGGGGACTTATCGAAGCTCGAGGCAGTCCTGGCGGGGGATCCCCGGTTTGGTTCGGGCACGATTGCGGCGTCTGCCGACGGCAAGGTCCTGGCCCTCACCGTTCCGATCCGGGGTGACGTCGTCTCGAGCCCGGACGTGGCTGCCGTGCGCCAGATGCGAAGCGAACTCATTCCCTCGATATTCGCCGGTTCCCACGCCAGCGTCTACGTCGGGGGCAAAACGGCCGAAACGGCCGACTACTTCGATGCTGTCTCGGCACCTACGCCCTACGTACTGCTGTTTGTACTCGGGCTCAGCTTGGTCCTCCTGCTGCTCGCATTCCGGTCACTTGTGATCGCCCTCGTCTCCGTCATGCTCAATCTTCTGTCGGTCGGGGCCGCATACGGTCTCTTGACCCTCGTCTTCATCCATGGGATCGGCACAAGCTTCTTCGGTTTCCAGAAGGTGACGGCTATCGACGCCTGGGTGCCACTGTTCCTGTTCTCGGTGCTCTTTGCCCTCTCCATGGACTACCAGGTCTTCCTGATGAGCCGGATCAAAGAACGCTATGACGAGACGGGCTCAACGACCGAGGCGGTCGTTGGCGGCGTCGCCTCGACGGCCAAGATCATCACGGGGGCCGCACTCATCATTGTGGTGGTGTTCTCGGGGTTCGCCCGCGGGCAACTCGACATGTTCCAGCAGATGGGATTCGGAGTGGCGGTGGCTCTTCTGCTCGACGCCACGATTGTTCGCTCGATCGTCCTGCCCTGCACGTTGAGCTTGCTCGGCGAGCACAGCTGGTATCTGCCTCGTTGGCTCAACTGGCTACCGAGAATCGAAGCCGAGTCGCCCCGTCAACAGACAGTTCCCGTTGTTGATGGCGCGTCGCGGACTCTCGTCCCGGCGGGGGTGTAGGCGGTGCGTCGACTGCTCTCAAGGAAGAAGTCATGAACATTGAGACCGCTCCATCCGAACTGGCATCGTCCATTCGGGAAATCGCCGAGAACACGAAAGCGAAGTTGCGCGGCCTAGCCTGCATATCGGCGGTCATTGTTGCTCTTTCCATAGTGGGATCGGCAGTGCCTGGGACGCCCGGGGCCGCGGGGGCGACAGAACCGCACCGAGACGCGGACGGCACGGGATGGTCCCATCATGGTGCCGGCGCAACGGTCGTCGGGTCTTCTGGGGGGCAGATTCTCCATGCTCCTCCGACATCACTCACGCCGGAGCTCGAGCATGTGGACCTCTTCGGGGACTCGCTCGGGTACCAGGCCGAACCCTACTTGGATCTGTTTCTCGCACAGAGCCACAAGTACGCGGTGTCGAACTACACCTACGGCGGCACCGCCACGTGCGACTGGTTGAGCGTGATGGCTCGCGCTGCTTCTGAGCATCCTCAGGCGGCAGTGTTCGTCTTCTCGGGGAACGCCTTCACGCCCTGCATGGACGGCGTCGATGTCCGGAGCCCGCAGTACTACGACCTCTACACGAACTACACCGAACAGGCCATCGGGATCTTCAGTGCGGTGGGTGCCCATGTTTTCTTGGTCGGGTCCCCGGTGGATGAAAGCTCAGTAGCTGGGTGGGACCATCTTGACGACATTTATCGGCAGATGGCCCAGGCGAACCCGCTCACGGTGACGTTCGTGGACGCCGGCGCCTCTGTCGAGACGGCGGCGGGCGGGTTCGCCTGGGTCCTGCCCTGTATCAGCATCGAGCCGAGCTGTGGCCCAGGTGGGACGAATGTGGTCCGCTCGCCTGATGGCGTCCACTTTTGCCCCGACGGAATCCCGGCGAGCAGGGGTGTCACTGGACCGTGCGACGAGTATTCGGCAG
Organism: uncultured Acidimicrobiaceae bacterium; assembly: GCA_963850185.1. Lineage (GTDB taxonomy): Bacteria > Actinomycetota > Acidimicrobiia > Acidimicrobiales > RAAP-2 > Bog-473. The sequence goes on along the minus strand of CAWKKE010000002.1, from coordinate 265,476 downwards.
GGGCTTTCCGCTTTTCGCTCGCAATGGCGAGCGCGGTCATGCGGTACGCGTACTCGACGCCGGGAGACGGACAGTGAGATCAAGGTCGTTCCTGCACACGTCAGCGCCTGTTTGGCCGGTGGGTCTAACCAAGGCGACGTCGTCGGGCGATCACGACCTTTCGTACGAACACCGCTGTTGCCACCGCGGCTCCAAATGTCACCTTGACAATGCTGAGAACCAGGCGAGTGTGAACCCGTCTCGGCCAGCCAGCGGCGATGGGCCGTGCCGATGTCATCTTCGTCACGGATTCCGTCTCGGTTCCGGCAGATCAGAAGATTGCAGCGCGATTACTGAATGGACGAGGAGCATGAGAGAAGTCCGCCCTCATGCGACGAATGTCGTTCTTATCGAAGCGCTGGCGCTATCGATGGCAGCGAACCAACCCGGTCAAGCTCAGACATCGGTCGAGCAACTCAACGTCCTCCGGCGCGCAATCGCCGGACGCTCGCTCGATGTGGATCCATAACACCGGACCCACGGTGGCCGGCACGACATGGTGCGCGCTGAGCGAGGTCAGCACATATCGCAACGAGTTCTTCAGAGACGTCAGGTTGACGTGCCGACAACGTGGCACTGCTGGTTCTCGACGGCCGGTGGTTGTCATGTCCGCGCCCGGGAACTCACCTCATGTGGTCTGCCTTTCTTGACAAATCAGATCGGATAAGTCATCTTTCTACCTGTTGGGTGAAGAGCCAGGCAATTCAGGCCTGCAGCCCGTGCAGCAAGAAAGGGCGAGACCGAGATGCCGGCGACCGAAGACCAACGATTTGAGCGGCTCGAACATCTGTTCGGTTTGTTCGCTCGGGGCCAAAACGATGAGTTCTTGGCTGGTTGCACCGAGGATCTGGTCCTCAACGTTCGCGGCTCAGCGGAAATGGCCACGCTCGTTCCAAGAGCTCAAATTGCGCAGTGGCACCAGGCCACGCGCAATCTCGCTGGCGGTGCATTCCGTTCGTCGGTCTGTTTCATCTTTGTCACGGAGCACGAGGGAGTCGTGGTTCTTACGCACCGGATCGACCGAAACGGTGTCACCTATCGATACGAAACGGTGAATCACTGCACCCTGCGCGGCAACCTCTTGGCGGCCTGGTTCAACCTCCCGATGAACGCTGCTGACTACGCACAGGCGTGGGACATTGAACCTCTGCATGAGCGGGCAGCTCTGCGCTCCTGATAACAGGAAGCGTGCTCCGTTCTGGCGACAAAATGCGCCTCATCGAGAGGCCCAACACGGGCCTTCGGTCGCCCCGGATGCGTAGAGCTTGGCTGGCAGCCCTCCCATCCCCGATTCATCGAGGAATTGCGCACCGGGATCTACCGGAAGTAGATCGCAGAACAGGAGTCCGACGCCATCGCGCGAAACGGATCCGGGGGACTCACTCTTTTGTCCGGTGATCGCGGGGATCTCGCTCGGCCAGTTGGCGGAACTCCTCGGGGACCCGGTCGTTGCCGGAAAGGGCAACTGCGGCATAGCCAATGGCGCTGCGACCGAACTTTTCCCGGATCGCATCGACCGAGCGGTCTACTCCCCATCGGGAGGCTTCGATGAAGTCCCCTCGTGGGCCGGCCTCTCGATGCGTCTCGGGAGAGTCGAACGGGAGCTCCAGTTGGAGGGAATGCCCCGGGCGCAGGTGGGAGACTGAGACAGCGAGCAGCGAGATATCACGTTCTGCTTCGTTCCCGAAGATGGCTGAGTGGGCCAGCCGTTCCGCTATCTCGGTCAGTGTCAGTGTGCTCGATATCGCGACCGACAATGTGATTGAGCGCGTCGTGGAGCGCATCTGCCGGAATCGGACCCGCACGGAGATCCTTCGACCCGCGAGGCCTGCTTTCCGCAAACGGCCGGCCACTCTGTCGGACAGATAGCTCAGTGTCTCTCGGATCAGCTCGGGAGTGGCCTCTCGTCGACCGAGGGCAGCCTGGGCGCCCATGGACTTGGCACCAGTTCGCGTCTCGACTGGTCGCGTATCGACGTTCACCGCCAGCGCGGCGAGCTTTGTCCCGGCACTCTGGCCGAGCAGACCCTCCAGAATCGGGCTGCCGACCTCGGCGAGGTGTCCGATGGTGTAGATCCCGGCGCTGTGGAGGCGACGTTCGGTCGCGGGGCCGACACCCCAAATCAGCCCAACAGGGAGGGGGTGGAGAAAGCCGGCCTCATCATCGGGAGCCACCGCTATGAGACCGTCGGGTTTGGCCACCTGTGATGCCACCTTGGCAAGATGCTTGGTGCGGGCCACGCCGATCGACAAAGGCAGGCCGATCTCGCGCCGGACGCGCCGGCGGATGGCGGTCGCGATCTCGCTGGGCGGCCCGAAAAGATGGACGGAACCGCGCACGTCAAGAAAGGCTTCGTCTATGGAGATCCTCTCGACTTGAGGAGTGAACTCGGAGAAGACGGAGACGACATCGTCGCCGAACTGTTGGTAACGCTCGAAGTGCCCACTTACGAAGAGGAGATCCCCGCAAAGCTGGCGGGCCTGCCAGCCCGGCATGCCACCGCGGACGCCGTAGCTCCTGGCTTCATACGAGGCGGCCAACACCACACTGCCCCCCACTGCGATGGGCCGGTTCCGCAGCGAGGGGTCCAGCAGTTGCTCGACGGACGCGTAGAAGGCGTCGAGGTCCGCGTGCAGGATGGTCGCTGTCCCGATCGGTGGAAGTTCCACGCTGCGCACGGTAATCGAACATATGTTCGCTTTCCAGAGCCGAGCGCACCGCAGGAGAAAGGAGCGTGGGGAGTGAGAGCCCCTCGGCGCATGCCATTCTCGCCCGCCCTGGCCAGGGACAGAAAGACGATGGCCGATGCTCCGGCCCGGAGCTGCATCGACCAAAACAGCGGCACCTCATCGAGGCCGGGAGGAGCGGGTGGGGCCACGGGCCCGGGCGGGAGGTGCGAGGGCCAGCGAGATCACGGACCGGGGCGAATGGTCGATCCGCACCTGCCGGCCCGGGCTCTCACTTGGTCGGATCGGCGGTGCGTCGACCTCGTGGCGTCCGGGCTCGCGCTGGTTCCTCTGGAGTGGCGCACGGCCCCGGCGTGCAGTCGGCCGTGATGATCGGCGGATGCCACTCACACTCGAGGAGCCCGCGCGACCGGGGTGACAAGCTCTTGGGAGATCGACCAATTGGGGAGTGTGACGCATGGCACCCGTGGAGTTTCAGGGAAGGATCGGCAACGACTGGCGCGATTCGGAGCCGTGGTGGCCGTCTCTTCCGTCTCCGCCGGACGGCGCACCGAACGTGGTCCTGGTCGTACTCGACGACGTCGGCTTCGCGCAGCTCGGTTGCTACGGGTCCGACATCGAGACTCCTTTCATCGACGCCGTGGCCGCCGAGGGGCTGCGTCTGACCAACTTCCACACGACGGCGCTGTGCTCGCCGACGTGTGCCTGCCTGTTGACCGGGCGCAATCATCACCGCAGTGGCATGGGTCGCGTGGCCGACCTGGCGAGCGGATATCCCGGCTATTGGGGCAGGCCGCCCCGAGAGAACGGGTTCCTTTCCGAGATGTTGCGGGCAACCGGCTACGCCACCTATGCCGTCGGGAAATGGCACCTCACTCCTGAGGGCGAAACCAACATGGCAAACTCGCGGGCCACGTGGCCCCTGGGCCGCGGCTTTGACCGCTGGTATGGCTTCCATGGCGGGGAGACCCACCAGTTCGTACCTGCGCTGTACCACGACAATCACGCTGTTCGCCCACCCGAGTCATTCGACGAGGGGTACCACCTCAGTCGGGATCTTGCCGACCGTGCCATCGAATACCTGGGCGATCTGCGCGCCGTTGATGACCAGTTGCCCTTCTTTCTGTACTTGGCCACTGGCGCTTGTCACTCGCCTCATCACGCGCCGGCGCAATGGATCGAGCGTTACGAGGGCCGCTTCGCCAAGGGCTGGGACGCCTGGCGCGAAGAGACCTTCGCTCGCCAGCTCGCCATGGGGATCGTGCCCGAGGGCACGGTGCTCACGCCGCGCCCGCCGTGGGTCCCCGCATGGGAAACGCTCGATGATCCTGAGCGCAAGCTGGCCGAGCGGTTCATGGAGTGCTTCGCCGCTTTCTTGTCCTATACCGACGAGCAGATCGGCCGGGTGCTCGCCTTCATCGAGGATCTGGGCGACGCTGAGGAGACCGTGGTGCTCATCGTCTCGGACAATGGGGCGAGTTCTGAGGGCGGCAGGGATGGCACCATAAACGAGGGCCGCATGTCGAATTTTGAGGGCGCCAGTCTTCGGGAGATGTACGACCGCATTGATGAGATCGGCGGTCCACGCAGTCATAACAACTACCCCTGGGGTTGGACCATGGCAGGGAACACGCCCTTCAAGCGCTGGAAGCGCGAGGTCCACGAAGGGGGTGTGGCCGATCCTTGCGTCGTCCGCCTGCCGAGCAGACGGCGCGGTCTCGACGGTGGGGGCATTCGCCGGCAATACGCGGATGCGGTCGACATCGCGCCGACGGTGCTGGAGCTCGTCGGCATTACGCCACCGGCGGAGATTGATGGTGTCGTCCAGTCGCACCTCGATGGCACCAGCTTCGCGTACGCACTTGGCGACGGCGGAAACGAGCAGGCTGGCCGCCACCACACACAGCACTTCGAGATGCTGGGCTCGTGTGCCATCTATCACGACGGATGGAAGGCGGTGACGTACCATCCGGTCGGTCCGATCTACGACGATGGGTTGCGGTCGAACGCGCCGTGGGATGACGATGTGTGGGAGCTCTATCACGTTGCGGAGGATGTCTCGGAATCGCGTGACCGCGCCTCCGAGTTCCCTGAGAAGGTCGCCGAGATGGTCGCTCTGTGGTGGGACGAAGCGCGGCGCAACGATGTGCTCCCGCTCGACAACAGAGTGCTCGAGGTCATCGCGCACAAGCACGACCACCGTCGCCTGCAGACCACCTACCGCTACTTCCAGGGCGGGGCCCCGGTGCCTGAGTGGGTGGCCGTCGACACGCGGAACCGATCCCACGACATTGCGATCACGCTCGAGGCTCCGGAGGGCGAAGTATGCGAGGGCACCTTGCTCGCCCTCGGATGTGCGCTCGGCGGGTGGTCGCTCCATGTGTTCGATGGTGCACTGCGCTACGTGCACAACTTGCACGGCCAGCGGCTCTACGAGGTGAGGGCCGACACGGTTCTGGGTGCGGGCCGTCACGAGGTGGTGTTTCGGTTTGAGAAGGACGAGGCGCTCGGCGGGCAGGCCACGCTGGTACAGGACGGCGCGGTAGTTGGGACCGGCGTCGTGAAGCGGTTCACTCCAGTGGCTTTCAACGAACTGATGATCGGCCTCACGTGCGGATATGAGTGGGGGCCGGCGGTCGGAGGTGACTACGAGGCGCCCTTCGCCTTCAACGGCACCATCATCCGGGCGGAAGTGACGGCAACCGGCCCCGTCATGCGCGACCCTGTGGCCGAAGTTGCAGCCATTCTTGCTTCACAGTGAGGCCGCCCCCCGGGGGGGGCAGACCCTCCGTCCAGGAAGATCCTTGCGTCCTGGCACCATGTGATGAATCGACTCTGGAACGTGATGCCCACTCATGCAGGCGCCGTCACCGTGGTGCGCCGTAGGAGCTCGTGGGACATCACGACATAGGCCACAGCGACGACCCCGTAGCCTGCGACCCCCTCCTGAATTGTCACTTGCGGCAGGTACCACGTGACCCAGGCCATTACGACGAGGAATGCGGCGGTGGCGACACGGAGTACGAGCAGCGGTGGCTTCGGCATGCGCGGCGAGCAGAGGCCGAGGAAGCCAAGAGCGATGAAGGCCAGCACCAGCGGGGCGGTCAAGAGCCACATGTCGCCGTCCGTCAGGTCGTTGCTGCTGCGCAGGGTGGCGAATGCACCGAGTCCCACTGCCGTCCCGATCACGCCGACATGCAGAGGGAGATGACCCAGGAGCCACCATCGCTGTCGGCGCCGCCCCGGCGGCATGCCGGCCATGGCGATGGAGTCGAAGTAGGCGATCCAGATGCTGCACACGACCAGGAACTCCAGGCAGACGATGATGAAGTTGATCTCATAGAGATGGCGGCTCGAGCCAGTGAGGGCGACGCGGATGAACGACTCCCCGATCACAATGGTGGTCAGTCCGGCCAGTCGCTCCGCCAGGTGTTCGAGGTTGGCCGCCGGACGTTCCAACCCAAGGTCATAGCGGTCGACCAAGACTGGCACGACCAGGAGGACTCCGGTCAACGCCCACAGCACCCACGCCGCCTCAAGTGGTACGTACCCCGAGACGGTCGCCAGGACGGCAGCGACCAGGAAAGAATTGCGCCTCATGGCGGCGAACGTCGCCAGGTCATTCCGCGTCTGCCTGGTGGCCTCGTGGAGGGCGGCAACAATAATGAGAAGTGCCCCAACCATGGGAGCCAGCGGCTCACGCCAGGGAATCTCGTCGTGACTGCCCACAATGATGAGCAGCACCATCGCCAGCATCTGGGCGAAGAGCAGCCCGCGCCTGAGGGTATTGGTGCTCGGATCGGCGTTGACGAGAAGAGTTGTGATGAGCCAGACCCACCACAGAACCGTGAAGATGACAAGGGTCTTGAGCGCGATCTCCCAGGTGGGCTGGACCGACACGCTGTGGGAGAACACGATGATGGCAGCCACCATGACCAGGTCGTAGAAGAGCTCCAACCAGGTGACCGTCTCGTTGGCGTAGGGAGGCCGCCGCGGAAGATCCCGGGCGATCCGGTCGGCGAGGTGCTGTATGGGAAGCGTTCGCTCCGAGGGCACGGTGCTCCGTTGTCGGCCGGACGTCAGGGCTGCAGACTGAGGTTACTGCCACCTGGACGAGGTTGGAGAGGTGGAGAAGTCTGCCCTCGATGAGACGGGCGATTCAGAAGGTGGGCAGTGGCGCAGTCGTTACTGAGAAAGTGGAGACGCCGCAGCATCATGATGCAAAGCGCTCCTGGCCTCGGTCATGACTTCACCAGACTTCCGGGCCAGTCAGGATTACTGGTCAGCTCGGGATGGGAGCCAGTGAACGCGCCGGCCGCCTGCCGGTTCCCCCGCAAGGTGAACTCCAGCCATGCGGTGGCGTAGGCGATCTCCTCACCCGGATTCCCGCCAATGGCGGCATTCTCTATCGAGGTATGGTCGACCTTGGCTCCCCCCGAGTCCTTGATGATCCCCAGGGCAGCGCGCCCTTTTACCTGGTTGAAATAGGTCTGCTCGACCCTGGGACTCGCGATGTAACTGTCCTCGGGGCCGCGTGTGGTGACCAGAAACGTGGGTTGATGGACCAACGTCATGTTCTCCTCACAGTCCGCAACCACCGGACAGTCAGGGTTCTTTGCAGCCAAACTCGGAGCGGGCAGCCCGAAGGTGATGAGGGTGGAGATCAGCGTCGGGTCCATGATGGCTACCCTGGCCGCGCCTGTGGCGCCCTGGGAATGACCGACGGCGGCGGCCCGGTGCACATTGAGGTGGCCGTCGAACACACTGCCTCGCGTTGCGTTCATCTTCACGAGGTAGTGGGCGGCGGCGTCCATCTCGCGGCCGCTCCCGGTGTTTTGAAGCGTGGTGGCGATGACCGTAAAACCGTACGAGGCAAACTGGAGAAGCAGGCTCGAGTACTGGTCCGAGGCGGCGCCCGTCCCGTTGCCCCAGGTGACGATAGGGCTCTTGAATTTCAAGCTGCTGTAGTCGCTCGGGTAGTACAGGTCGTACACCTGCGTCGATCCCTCCGTGACCGTTCCTGTCGTCGTGGCGAACGGTCCCGGAGCGCTGAACGCGGTCTCTATCGGAGGCGTCGTGTCGGCTCCGGCCGGGCTCGGCATCTCCGCGACGCACCAACCGCCGGCGATGCAGATGGCCATCGTCAGCAGCCGTAACCGTCCAGATCTCGCCATCACCCTCGCTCTTTCACACAGCGGCCGACTACCGATGAGAGAGTAGACATCTTGTGCCCGCGCGGTACGGTCACCTCTTGCCTGCCGGGGAAATCGGGCGCTCCTATCCGGCGGGAGCTCCGAAACCGGTGTGATTGCCCTCCTGACCGGCCCTGACGTCGCTCACCGGACCGCTGTGCTCGCGGCGAAGCGCCGTCGTTCCGCCGGAGGCAGCAGCTTCGGGCACGTCTACGCTCCTTCGGGTGAAGAAGATCGGCTTTCTGTCTTTCGGCCACTGGTCGGAAGCCCCAGGCTCGCAGGCTCGCTCCGCCAGCGACTTTCTCCACCAGTCCATCGACCTCGCTGTCGCCGCCGAGGAGCTTGGGCTGGACGGCGCGTACTTCCGCGTCCACCACTTCGCCCGCCAAGCGGCCAGCCCGTTCCCTCTGCTCGCCGCCATCGGAGCCAGGACCTCGAGAATCGAGATAGGCACCGGGGTCATCGACATGCGCTACGAGAACCCGATGTACATGGCCGAGGACGCGGGCGCAGCCGACCTGATTTCCGATGGCCGGCTCCAGCTCGGTATCAGCCGCGGCTCTCCCGAGCAGGTGATCGAGGGTTGGCGGTACTTCGGCTTTGCCCCTGAGGAGGGTGAGACCGACGCTGACATGGCCCGTCGGCACACTGAGGTGTTCCTCAGAGTGATCGAAGGCGAAGGTTTTGCCGAGCCGAGCCCGAGGCCGATGTTCCCGAACCCGCCAGGGCTCCTGCGGCTGGAGCCGCACTCGGCCGGCCTGCGTGAACGCATCTGGTGGGGATCTGGCTCGACCGCGACGAGCGTCTGGGCCGCCACGCTCGGCATGAATCTCCAGAGTTCGACCCTGAAGGACGACGAAACCGGTGAGCCGCTCCACGTTCAACAGCGCAAGCAGATCGAGGCCTTCCACGATGCCTGGGCCGAGGCCGGACACCGGCGGCAGCCCCGGGTGTCTGTGAGCCGCAGCATCTTCGCGCTCACGACCGATGCTGATCGTTCCTACTTCGGCGGTGACCGCAATTCCACGGACCAGATCGGCATGATCGACGAGAACACCCGGGCCATCTTTGGCCGCTCGTACGCCGCCGAGCCGGACGTTCTCGTGAAGGAGCTTGCCCAGGACGAGGCAATTCAGGCAGCGGACACCTTGCTGCTCACCATCCCCAGCCAGCTCGGGGTTGCTTACAACGCGCACCTGCTGGGAGACCTTCTTGACTACGTTGCCCCGGAGCTCGGTTGGCGTTGACGCGCTGCAAGCGGGGAAGAAAGGGTCGAATGATCGGGAACAAACTAAGGATCTTTGAGCGTGGTCGGATCCTCTGAAGCCGCTGCTGTTCCGGGCCTCACGCGCAGTGATCCGCACGCACCCGGGATTACACGCGAGCAGGGAAACGAAGGCTTTGACTACCTCGATTCCTCGGGCGCGCGGGTCACGGACCTCGCAACGCTCGAGCGCATTGCTGCGCTCAGCATTCCGCCTGCATGGAAGAACGTCTGGATCTCGCCGGATCCCCTCGGCCACATCCAGGCCACCGGCGTCGATGGCCGGGGCCGGACGCAGTATCGCTACCACCCGATTTGGCGAGAGCAACGTGAGGTTCAGAAGTTCTCGCACATGGTCGGGTTTGCGCACGCGCTGCCGGGTCTGCGAACGGCCACTGTGAGAGACCTTGAGCGGCCGGAGCTCGATCGTGATCGCGTAGCTGCCGCCGCGGTGCGGCTAATCGACCTGGGCCTTTTCCGCATCGGCAGCGAAAAGTACGCCGACCTCGATCATCACTATGGCGCGACCACCATCCAAAAGCGAGACGTGACGCTGACGTCGGACGGCGTGAGCTTCGACTACATCGCCAAGGAGGGGAAGCGCAGGACGATCAGCATCAATGATGACGCGGTCATTCATGTCGTTCATGACCTGATGCGGAGCACCGCCGGCAATGAGACGCTCTTTTGCCTCGAGACCCGTGGCGCGTGGCGACCATTGCGCTCTCACGAAGTGAGTACGTACATCGCGGTCCGTGCCGGCGGCCACTTCACCGCGAAGGAGTTCCGCACCTGGAACGCAACGGTGCTCATGGCGCTGTTCCTCGCAAACAGTGAGCATGCGCCCACGTCCACGTCCCGGAGCCGCAAGAGCGCCATCGTGGCTGGCGTCCGAGGGGTGGCGGAGTGGCTGGGAGACACTCCGACGGTGACCCGGAGTTCCTACATCGACCCGCGGGTGATCAGCTGTTATGAGTCTGAGGGACAGCTTCGGACGATTCCCCGATTGGCCCCCGTTTTACCCGTCGCCCCTGAGGCCGAGGTTGCAGTCGCCGAGTTGCTGTCGTGACGTGTGGGAGTGGCAGCGAAGAATCCATTCGAGCGAAAGAGCAACGACGGCCGCTGCGCCCTCGCGCCCTCTGAGCTCGCCTACTCGCCCACCCCGTAGAGAAAGTCGTCGAGTGTCTTCCACCCGTCGTCGGTCAATTTCCGCCCACTCGGGTCCGCGGCCACGACGACGGCAACCCCGTCAGGATCGCGCGCGACCACTGCGGTCCACTCGCTGTGATCCCGTCGGCTGACGAGGAGCTTCCGAGTGTCCAATTCGCTCGCTATCCGCTCGAGTTCATCGATCGATTCGGCCTCCAATATGAAAGCTCGCAGACCCACATGGCGAGCTCCTCCGATAGGACTGCTCCCAAAAGCTCTCAGCACAATGACCTGAGGATGGTCGCTTCCCGGAGCGCTCACGGCCGCCAATTGATCCTCCTGAGAGAGAACCCCGAAGCCGAGCACCTCGCGGTAGAACTCGATCGATCGGCTGAGATCGGCCACGTTCATCACAACACCTTGAAAGTACATTCCGTGCTCCAAGTCTTCTGTGGGCGGAGGCACCGTGTGCAGCACCTGTTATACCCGAGTTGCGCACTCGCTCCGTGAAGCCTCGATCGAGGCTCCTCGACAACGAGGAGCGATGCCTCTGCATTGTGATGTCGATCGGCGAGACGATGCAGACGCCGATCGCTCGGCCGACGGCGTCATCGAGGCAACGCGCTCCCGGCCACGGTCAGAGGCGGGAGACCAGTTCTGCCACGATCTCTGCTGCTGGTTGCGATCTTCCAGCGAGCGCGACGCTTTGGCCCGCCCATTGGGATAGCGCTTCGATGTCACCGGTGGTCCCCAGCATCGGCGGCGCCGGCTCGTAGCGAACGATTTCTTCGCCCGAAGCAAAGTGCGCGATGACCTCCCCGAATCCGGGACGGCTCTCCAGAGGCGGCCGGCCCGCCGCCTCCCACATCTCACTTGTCGAGTTGCGCAGGGCGCGATGCGGCGAGTCCGGCCATCCAACGTCGTAGAGGTCGGGATACCACTGCGCGTCGGTCTCGACCGCCTGCGTCAGCCGAGTGCGGTATTCGTCGTGGATGGGCATCTCCTGCGCCAAGAGAAACCGCGTGCCCACCCACGCCGCCTGAGCGCCCAGGGCGAGCACGGCGGCTACGCCGCGGGCGTCCCCGATTCCGCCGGCGGCGATCACGGGCACTGGTGCCACTGCGTCGACGACTGCTGGAACCAGGGGCAGTGTCGCAATCCGGCTCCCCACGTGGCCCCCTGCCTCCCAACCCTGCGCCACGATGACATCGACGCCGCTCGCGACTGCCCGCCGTCCCTCCTCGGCGCTTCCGACCGTACACAGAGCGAGTCCGTTGGCATCGTGGACCTGTTCTACGTAGCCCGCAGGATCTCCCAAGAAGAAGGACACAATCCGCAGTCCGGCTTCGAGGGCCTCGTCGAGGCGATGGTGCTGATCGGCGGTGAGCACCAGATTGCCGCAGAAAGGGCGATCGGTCAGTGACGCCGTCTGGCGCACGACGTCGCCGGCGGGAGAGGACCATGTCAGTGTCACCATCCCGAGGCCGCCCGCATTCGAGACCGCGGCTGCGAGTTCGGGCACCGCTACCATGGCCGCAAGGACGATTGGCTGCTCGATCCCGAGCAGATCGCAGACCGGCGTTCGCACCGCCACCACCTTCCTTTCCCTCCGCCGCGCCGCGTTCGCAGCCAGCCGACGTGTCCCCGTCGGCTCAGTTTCAGGCCGAGTCACATTGCAGTTAGGACTGATATGACGTGGGAGTCGACCCGGGGACCTGCTTGTTCCATCCGTGGAATTGTGAGTAGTCGCCGGCTTCCCAGGCTTCGCGTAGGCCGGGCTTGCTCAGGTCCCAGTCGGGGCGGATCTCACTCGTCACAACGCACAAGTCGGACCAGAGGTCGTAGAACGATGGGCGTCCCCAGAACCAGTACCCGTTATAGATGCGGTGCACCACCAGTCCTGGCTTGAGCACCAGCGTGTGCGGGACCATCGGGTCGTGCTCGGGGTCGGTGTATTCCTGAATATCGAGGTCCTTTTGCACGGTCCGACCAGGGTCGGAGAGAAAGGGCCATTGAGCGCCGACTGCGCCGCGGAACTCCTGCGACGAGTGATGGTCGTCGGTGGAGATCGTGGCGACCTGGGTGTACGAGACAGCGATCTTCGGATAGTTCGCGGCGAGTTCCAGGTGCTGCTGGTGCTCCTTCGGGCAGTAGTTGCCTCGGGCCAAGGTGAGGACCAGTGGGTCATCGCCTTGGATCTCACTCAGCTTGCGCACCGTGTCGGTGTGGTCCGGAAGCGCGTAGTCGGGGAGGACAGCGCCGGGTTTGATATCAGAACGCATGGGACGACAGCCTTTCGGTCTTCATGATGGGGTGGGAGAAGGCAACCAAAACGACCAGTCTCCCTCTGGGTCGGTGGTTTGGCCGACCTCAATGAGATAACCGTCGGGGTCCCGGATGTAACAGCGAATCTCGTATTGGTGGTGCTTCGGTGGCGTCAGGAACTGAGCACCGCGGGCGCTCCATTCGGCGTACACAGCCTCGATGTCCTTGACCCGGATGTTGAGGAAGCTGCTGACCTTGTCCGGGTCCGTTGGCGTCTCGAGTGTTACGGAGGGCTTGTCGTCGGTCGGACCTCCGCCAACATTGATGATGATGTAGCTGTTGGCGAGCGCGACATAGGTCACCTCTCCCGAGAAGACCAACTTGCCGCCCAGTACCTCGGTGTAGAAGCGTCGCGAGCGCTCGACGTCGTCCGACACGATGAAATGGGCCAACACGATTTCCGCTTCGGGTCCTGCGTGTTCGGCCAATTGGCACCTCCACTGGTCGGGAGCTTCTGGCCCACCTGCGACGGGGCCTCAAGCCGATGTTGCGTGGTCGGGGATCTGCTCTCTTTGACGGCACAGTTCTTGGTCATCGTGTGATCTCGGTAATGAAGCACTTAGTTAATCGCTTGGAGCAGACGAATGGAAGGGCTTAGGACGAAGTTGTACCCCGAGGACCCGTGTCGCGGGTCGCCGCGACGAAGTCATTGAGGAGGCGCGTGTCTCCGGGAGCGGGCCGATCGGTCCCAAGAGGTGCTCGGTCTCAGGGGATGACGCGAGATGCCAATTCCGCCCGCCCTCGACGGCCCTCGTGGGCAGCGTCGCCTGGGAGTACGACCAGTTGAGACCCGATCGGCGGATCCAATTCGATCGCCGGAGGAGCCCGGGTCGGCGTTGGGCGGGAGGGCTCCCGTGGTCTGACGCTTCCGAGGAGGATTCGCGGGAATCGATCTGGTGCGCAACGTGTTGTGCAGGGAGTGAGGTCTGCTGCCGCGGGGTTTTGGCTGTCTCGGCTGTCGTTACAGATCGGTTGGAGTCGCCGACATGAGGCTTGAGGTCGTCGCGCTCGCACTGATCGCAAGCGTGTTCACCGCGCTCGGCCTCGGTGGCCCAGCGTCGTGCCGCGGCACCCGCGCCCGCCGAGGGCGGTCTCGGGCTCAACCTCGTGCACTACCTGCTTCACCGACCCATCTGGTTCCTCGGCATCGCCAGCATGATCCTGGGCTTTGCCTTCCAGGTGGCGGCCCTACGGGTCGGAAGTCTGAGTCTTGTGCAGCCGATCATCGCGACCGAACTGCTCATCGTTTTCGCGCTCATCGCCCTACGCCATCGCCACAGGGTCCATGCCCGTGATTGGCTCGCGGCCCTCGGCATGGCGATTGCTCTCGGGGCATTTCTCGCCCTGGCGAGGCCTGTCGGTGGCCACGAGCACGCCTCGGGATCCATGTGGGCGTTGGCGGGCATCTCCACCTTCGCGCTCGCCGCGTTGTTGGCTCTCATGGCGTACGTGCCACGGACACAGAACACCCGCTCCAACGCAAACCGCAGGGCAGCTCTTCTCGGCATCGCGGCGGCCACTGGCTTCGGCTTCGTGGCGGCGGTGATCAAGGAGCTCAGCACGCACTTTGTCCAGGGTCCCGCTGCAGTCTTCTCGAACTGGTCCCCTTACGTCCTGCTGCTCGCCGGCGCTGGTTCGATGTTCCTGGCCTCCCACGCCTTCCAGGCGGGATCTCTCGCCGCGTCGCAGCCGGGTCTGACCATCGTCGATCCCCTCGTCGCCAGCGTGCTCGGCGTCGTGCTCTTCGGGGAGAGGCTGGTTTTCGAACCGATCGCCCTGGCTGGAGAGTCGGTCGCCTTGGCCCTCTTGGTGGGCAGCGTCGTTCTCCTCAGCCGCAGCCCTCTCATCCGAAACGAGGACTCTTCCCAAGCCCACACGCGGCTCTCCGACGACTGTTCGGAGACTGTCGATCGGCGGCGTCTGCGCATGGGGGCCACCGCGCGGGGACGATATGTGCAACGCACCACCGTTTCTGGCATTGCTGCTGCAAGGTCGTTGTCTCGTCCCGTACTCGCGGCCCGAAATCACCGGCGCCGGTCGGGTCTCTCAAGAACGCGCTGACCAAGAGGTACTTGGCAAGCCGGCCCGTCCGGTAGGCCTGGCTCGAACGACTGGTCTGAGATGTAAGTTCAACGCCCATGCGTGTGCTGTTAGTCGCTCCACCCGGCGCCGGCAAGGGCACCCAGGCGGCCAGGCTTGCCGACCACTACGGGATCGCGAACCTCTCGAGCGGAGAGCTGTTGCGTCGGGAGATCACAGCAGATTCCGAGATAGGAAGAGCGGCAATCGCGTACGTTCGGCGAGGCGATCTGGTGCCGGACGAGCTGATATTTCAAGTGCTCGAGGAGCCACTGATCGAGGCGGCACGCAACGGCGGCTACGTGCTCGATGGTTTTCCACGCAACCTCCATCAGGCGGAGGCCGCCTATCGAGCCGTAAAGGAGAATCCGTCCATCGAGTTGCAGGCCGTCGTGCATCTCGAAGTCCCCCTCGAGGAGCTCACCAGGAGATTGCTCGCCCGGGGAGCCCAAGAGGGTCGCATCGACGATGCAGAGGACGTCGTGTCGCACAGGCTCGAGGTGTTCGCCGCCGCGTCCGAGCCGCTCTTGGGCTTCTATCGCCAACGGGGGTTGGTCCTCGATGTCAACGGCGATCAGGATGTCGACGGAGTGTTTCGGGCGATCGTGAAAGGCCTTGATCGCGAACGTCGCCGTGCTCGGCGCTGAGACCGCACCCGCCCGCGCCAACTCTTGGGCTTCCATCGAAATCGTTTCCCATTCCCCCGGGTGGCGAGTTGCCCCGGAGCTCAGCGGACGCGGTAGATCCCGAGGCCGATCCGGTAGCAAGCGACGGCCGGTAATCTCCGCTGGCGCAACGAATGGAGAGACACATGGCTGACGGCCTCATCCGACTCGACGAGGTCACGCGGGCGTCAGTGGCTTCTGGCCGGCTCGTCCATCTGGCGACGATCAACCCGGACGGCACCCCGCAGGTGACGTGTGTCTACGTGGGCTGGGACGAGGACGACATCGTCGCCGGCCATCTTGCCGATCACGTGAAGCTCCGCAACATCCGGCGCGACCCTCGGGTGACGCTCTCCGTCGAATCCGACGTTCCGTTCGAGGGTTTCAGCCCCTACGTGGTGATCAAAGGGATCGCCCACGTCGAGGAAGGTGGGGCGGTACCGGTACTCCGGCGCATCACGCACGGCGAGTTCCCCCCACCCGGAGACAACTGGCCCGAAGGATTTGTGACCCGCATTTCGCCTCGGCACATCTCGGGGACCGGCCCCTGGGGTCTCGCCGATTGAGCCCGTCGCACCAAGGTGGCCTCGCGCAAGCCGAATCAACGCAGTTCGCCCTCAGCACCAAAGGAGATCACATGACCGACACCCGCACCCGACTCGAACCCGGCCCCGACCATCCGATCACGGTTCATTCCAACGCGGGTCACGTCAGTGTCCGCAGCGGAGCGGCGGTCATCGCCGAGACGGATCGAGCTCTCGAGTTGCGCGAATCCAACTATCCGCCCGTCCTCTACATCCCTCTGGCGGATGTGGACCTGGAGCTCCTGCGTGCCAGCGACGAGCACACCTATTGCCCCTACAAGGGAGAGGCCTCCTACTACGACGTCCTCCCCGGTGACGGCAGTACCTTGGCCGGAGCGGTCTGGTACTACCCCGACCCGTACAGTGCCGTGGCGCCCATCCGCGGCCATGTCGCCTTCTACGCCGATCGCGTCACCGTGACGAGCGAATCCTAGGGTCCGGACGTTGAGGAGGCCGCTCACGCCGGAGTCCTCGTGCACCCGATATGAAGGTCGAGCAGGCCACCCTCGGTTCGTGAGTTCAACCGGCTGACGAGGCGGCAACCGCGCAGCCGATGCGCGAGTCGGCCATGCCGAAGTACAGGCGCCACGCGTTGTCGAAGAGCACCAGTGCCTGGGCGAAGCAGACATTGCCCACCTGGCCCTCGCCCGCCCCGACCTGACCGGCCCGCAGGAAGGGCTCTGTGTCCCGGGCGATACACGAGGCGGGATCTCGGGAATCGAAGAGGACCTGACCGGGCTGGTACGAGAACGCGGGCAGGGCGGGATCACCTCGTTCGCCGTGATTCGCACCGTTGTAAAGCAGCAGAATCCCGTGTTGGGTTCGCAGAGCCGGTGGCCCGGGCTCCACCAACAGGGAGTCGAACCGAGCCGGACGGGGAAAGAGAAGTGGGCGCAGGACCGGCTTCCCCGGCACGACATGGATGTTCCAGCGTGGCCGCTCAGGCTCTGCGTCGTAGCTGAGATAGCGATCGCGCGTCGCGTCGAATTCCACGGGGGACCACTGGATCAGATCGTCGGAGGCCGCGGCGAAACACGTTCCTTCACCCCAGTACATCCAGAATCGTCCGTCCATGCGGGCAGCCAGCAAACGACCGTCGACGACCTCGGTCACAATGGCGCCGCTCTTGGAGGAGCGCATGGCGTACGGCGTACCGACAAATGCTGGACCGTGCTTGGTCCACGCCCGAAGGTCGTTTGAGGTGGCGACGAAGAGCCTGCCGACCTTGCCGTCGAAGGCCGTGTACAAGCAGACAAATTCGCCGTTAGGGGATTCCACCACCCGCGGGTCTTCACACCCGCCCGGCCATTCCCACGCTTGCCAGGCGTCGTCATCTGGGTAGAGCACCGGTACGGGTTCGACGTCGAAGGTGATGCCGTCGGTGCTCGTGGCCAGTCCGATGCGGGAGGTCCCGCCATAGCGGCCAACGCCGTCCTCGGCCCGGATGAGGAGGTGGATCTTTCCGTCGCAGACGACACCCCCGGGGTTGAACACGTCCTTCGCCGCCCAACAAAGCTCGTGTTTGCTCACCGGACAGGTAAACCGGGCGTCGAGCCTTGTCGCGAGCACCGCACCGTCGTGGGCGGCGAAGGGGCCGAGCCGCCAGTCGCTGCTCAAGGAAGCGCCTCTTCCTGCAGCACGCGTGCGCTCGGTCGCACGTTGCGATCGCGGTCCATGATCCCGAAGGAGACGTCGTAACCGTGGAGCCATTCGTAGTTGTCGACCGCCGTCCAGTGGAACACACCCCGAACGTCGATGCCCCGGTCGATCGCCCCGTTGATGACCATCAGGCCGCGTCGGAGGTAGTCGGCGCGGACGACGTCGTCGTCGGTGCCGATCCCGTATTCGGCCACCAGGAGGGGTACTTCCGGGAGCTCTTCGTGCAGCCGATCGAGGACGAGCCCGACCCCATCAGCCCAGATCCCGTAGCCGAGCGGAGACACGGGTGCGTCGGGCGGATGGATGGCCAGAGCGCCGCCCTGTACGCCCATGGCCGCGTAGTACGAGAAGCCGATCATGTCGACTGAGGCGGCCAAGTCGGGCCGCTCAATCGGATCGCGATGGGGGACAGCAAGCACCCCGTCACGGAAAAGGCCGATCCACGGCTGCCAGTAGTACTCGTCGAGCGACCGAGCCAGGCCAGTGGTCGCGGGATCGTCATCGTGGAGAACGATGGGTGACAGACCGAATATGGACGCCACGGGAAGGCCGGTTTGCTTCAGGCGCACCGCCGCCTCGGCGAAGGCCAGGTGGATCGCCTCGTTGACGATCGCCACTTCGCCGTTGTCGGTGTGTCCGGGAGGCCAGCCGCGTCCGCCGTAGGCAGCGCGGGCGTAGTAGTTGGTCTCGTTGATCGGCTGCCAGCCACCGACGAGGTCACCGAACGTCTCGGCCACGAAGTCGACGTGTCGTCGCCAGGCCTCGGTTCGATTCTCCTCTACCAGGAATCCCCCGGAAGCGAGGAACCACTGGGGCAGCGTGAAATGATGGAGCGAGACCCACGGCACAATGCCGGCGTCGTGCGCCGCGGTGAGCACTTCTCGATAGTGACGGATGGCCCCCTCGTCGTGCTCGCCCTGGTCGGGCTCGAGACGGGCCCACTCGACGGACAGCCGGTGATGCGTCAGGCCGAGGGCGGCCAGCCGGGCGAAGTCCTCGCGGTAGCGAGTCGCGAACCCGTTCCCGTCTCCAGAGAGCGGAGCATGACCCGAACGTTCCCATTCCCACCAGTCCGATGCGGGGGCGGCACCTTCACACTGAGTGGACGAAGCACCCGTGCCCCAGAGGAAGCCGTCGGGCCAACGCATGTTCACGAGTATGACAAGAAGGGAGCCCGCGCACCGAAAGGGGACGGTCCGAGGGAAGGGTGTGACCGGTCACGCACGCCGAAGGTGACGGTCACCGGAGGCCATGAGAGTTGGAAATCCAGATGGGGACGTTCTGCCGAGGCCTCACCTCGGCCGGATCGGGCTTTGCCTGCCCGTGGAGCCGTGGATCTCCACGACGCGTGCAGGTGTCGCCGTATCGCTCGCCGCGCGCAGACGGGACGCCGGTTCCGATGAAAGCTTCGGTCTGGTGCGAAGAACGACAAACCGAAGGAAGCCGGCTCTTCGGAAAGGGATCAATTCCATAGACTTACTACGGTTTGAGGGAGGCGCAATGGCGCACGCATTCACCGATCGCTGGGGCAGCCCTGTTTTCGCCGGGAGTCAGGAGGCTGTTGACCTCTTCGACGAGGCGGTCGAGCAGCTGGTGTCTCTCAGCGGGAACCCGGTGGCTGTCGCCGACGAGGCGGCGGCAGCCGATCCCGAGCTCGTGCTGGCGCGCGTGCTGCAGGGCTACCTCGCGCTGTACTCGGGCTCGGCATCGGGACTCCAGACGGCGAGGGCCTTCGTCCGCGACCTCCACCCGCGGGACCTTGAGACGGGAGCGCGCGAGGTGCTCCATGTGCTGGCCGTCCAGTCGTGGGCGGACGGCGAGTGGGAGCGAGCGGTCAGCTTCCTCGAGCGCGCCTTGCTTCACGAGTCCCGCGACCTGCTGGCGCTCAAGGTCGCCCAGGACCTTTATTTCCTCATTGGAAATCAGTTGGAACTGCGAGACGTCGTCGAACGAGTTTTCGGGGCGTGGCCGTCGGATCGCACCGGCTACGGCTACGTGTGTGGCATGTACGCGTTCGGCCTCGAGGAGAACGGCCAGTACGAGGCAGCCCAGGAGCGGGCCCGAAGTGCCCTCGAACGGAATCCCCGCGACGTGTGGGCTGTGCACGCGCAGGCCCATGTCTTCGAGATGGAGGGAGCCCAGCGTCTCGGGATCGCGTTCCTGGACCACTCCGTCGACGACTGGTCCGACAGCTACTTCGCCACCCACAACTGGTGGCACCGCGCGCTCTTCCACCTTGAGCTTCGAGAGGTCGACGAGGCCATTGCCCTTTACGACGGCCCTATCCGCGGCACCCGCTCGAGCGAGTGGCTCGACGTGGATGACGCGGCCTCGTTGCTCTGGCGCCTGCACCTCTTCGGGAGCGACATCGGCGATCGAGCCCGAAGGCTGCTCGAGGATGTCGAGAGCCTCTTGGAGGACTCTGTGTCCGTGTTCAACGACTGGCACGCCGTGATGATCGCTGGGCTGGCCGGCGCTCCGGAAGTGACCGAGCAACGCGTCCAGCTGGACCGGAGCGCGGCCGCGGGGACTAATCGCCGCGCCATCGAAGCAGCTGGTCTCCAGCTCCTCGAGGGCTTCGCTGCCTTCGCCAGCGGTGACACCAACCTCGCCCTGCATCGGCTCATCGACATCCAGCCGAAGGCCCACGTGGTGGGGGGGAGCCATGCGCAGCGAGACGTGATCGATCTCACCCTCATCGCCGCCGCGGCGAAGTCGGGCGACGTCCCTCTGGCCGAGGCGTTGCTCGCCGCGCGTGCGGAGCGGAAGCCGACGGCCGAGGCCGCCGGCCTCGCGTTGATCAGGACGAACAGTCAGCGCTGACGGCCGCGCCCGCACGCGATCATCACGCTCGTGCTTGGCGGTCGTCTCTTTGATCTTTGGGGTCGAGTGGCAAAGCAGCAGGAGGGGGGCAAAAGCCGATTTCGGCGCGGGTGGCCCGAGCGCGAGCGCCGCCCGCCCGGTGTCACTGGAGTCGATTGAGGCCGCCTGGGCGGTCGGAGAGCCGACGTTCCGTGCGCCGGGGTGCTATTGCGTAGCGAGGTCAACCCGTGACTCCGCGAGCGCGTCGCGGATCGGGTCTCGGCCGGAGGTCTCGATGACCACGCGGCGCAGCACGGTTGGCGGGAGCCCGGCCCGTCCGCCCAGGGCGGGATGGATCGGCCCGGCCGGCTGAAAACCGACGGCAAATCCCGGGGTGCCGTAGGTCAGAGGGGTAGTTCGGGGGATGTGCCCTTGACCGACCGGGACGTCGCCGTAGAAGAGCTCGAGGTCGCCCCCGGCGCCCGTGCGCGTGAAGACCGCCCGCACGGAGACCGGTCCGGAGGGCAGGGGTACCTCAGCGGTGACGGTCGTGATCTGTGTGGACACGTAGTTGTACGTGAAGTGCAGGCGGCCATCGTCGATGAACAGCGCGTAGCCGCCGGCGTGGCTGCCGTGCGCGGCGATCACGCCCGTCGGCAGCCGGCCCGAGAGCGGCACGAGATCGGCTGCGATGACGAACGAGCGATTCTTGAGGTTCGGGGCCAGCGCTTCAGCCAGGGGACCGACCTGTCCGAGGAACTCGTAGTGATCGCGGCGATAGCGAGGGTCGCCGAAGACCCCGGGTTGGTTGTTGAGCGGGAGGACCTGGAACCGTTCGGCCTCTTTCCACCAGAGGTCCTGGAGCTCCGCCAGCTTCTCCGGATGCGCGTCGGCAAGGTCGGTCACCTCGGAGAAGTCCTCCGCCACGTGGTAGAGCTCCCACACGTCTTCGTCGAACGGTCTCGTCGTGTCGGAGCCGTCGTAGGCAATGAAGGCCGGTGTGTGGAAGACCACCGCCTTCCAGCCGTCGTGGTAGAGGGCCCGTGAGCCGAGCATCTCGTAGTACTGCGTGGTGTGCGCCCCGGGCGCCTGGTGATTGTTCAGGGTTGCCGCGAAGCTCACGCCCTCGATCGTTGATTGCGTCACGCCGGCGATGGTGTCGGGCGGGTCGACCCCGATGAGATCCAAGAGTGTCGGAAGGACGTCGATGGCGTGCACGTACTGATGACGGGTGCCGCCTTCGGTGCCGATCCGTGCCGGCCAGTGAAAGATGAGCGGATCAGCGACGCCACCTTCGTGGGTGTCTCGCTTGAATCGCTTCAGTGGCGTATTGCCGGCCCAGGCCCACCCCCACGGATAGTGGTTGTTGGCCCTGGGCGTGCCGAGGTCGTCAATGCGTCTGAGGTTCTCCTCGACGCTCTCGGGAATGAAGTTGAAGAAGTACTGCTCGTTGAACGACCCCTTGGCGCCGCCTTCTGCGGATGCGCCGTTGTCGCTCATCACCATCACGATGGTGTTGTCGGTCTCGTCGAGCTGCTCAATGAAGTCGAGGACACGTGCAACCTGCGCATCGGTATGCGTGAGGAAGCCGGCGTAGACCTCCATCAACCGGGCGGCGAGCAGACGCTCGTCACTGCTCAACGAGTCCCACGCGGGGACCCACGTGGGGCGTTCGGAGAGCTGGGTGCCCGGGGGCAGCAGGCCCGACGCCAGTTGCCGCGCGAACACCTCCTGCCGCCAGCGGTCCCATCCCTTGTCGAAGGCGCCCCGATAGCGGTCGACGTACGCCGCCGGCGCCTGGTGCGGAGCATGGCAGGCGCCGGGAGCGAACCAGAGGAGGAACGGTGTCGAGGGTGACGCTCCCCGCAGGTCGGCCAGGAAACGGATGGCATGGTCCGCCAGGTCTTCGGTGAGGTGGTAGCCCTCTTCGGGAGTCCGCGGCGGTTCGACGGGATGGTTGTCGTGCACCAATTCGGGGTGGTACTGGTCGGTCTCTCCCCCCATGAACCCGTAGTAACGGTCGAATCCTCGCCCGAGCGGCCACTTGTCGCGTGGGCTGCCGGCGGCCATTTCCGTTGCCGGCGTCAGGTGCCACTTGCCGACGGCGAGGGTGGCATAGCCCTGGTCTCGCAGAATTTCCGAGAGGAATCCGTTCTCCTTCGGGATGGTGGCGTTGTAACCCGGGAAGCCAGCGGCCAGCTCGACCACCCGCGCCATGCCGTTCGAGTGGTGGTTTCGCCCGGTCAGCAGACAGGCCCGGGTCGGCGAGCAGAGGGCCGTCGTGTGGAAGTTGGCGTAGCGGCGCCCCTGTGACGCCAGGCGGTCGAATGTCGGCGTCGCGATGTCCGACCCGTACACCCCGAACTGGGCGTATCCCACATCGTCCAGGAGAACGATCACCACGTTCGGCGCTCCGGCGGGAGGGCTCTCCAGCGGTGGCCACCAGCCCCTCGAATCGGCGTACGTCCGACCGACATGTCCTTCGAATGGTTGCGTCATCCTCCCCTCAGAGTAGGAGGCAACGACAGTTCGTGACGAATCCCATCGACGGGAGTACCCGGCCGCAGCCCATGGGGAGGGAATCGATCGCCATGCTCGTGGGTTGGACGTGAGGCGGCAGTCCGCATGAATGAACGGGAGCAGAGGGCGAGCATGACCACGACGTACGACTTTGCGGCAACCAGCGCTGATGGGACCCGGGTTCCGTTGTCCGATTACGACGGCAAGTTGCTGCTCATCGTCAACGTCGCCAGCAAATGCGGGCTGACGCCCCAGTACGAGGGGCTGGAGTCGCTTTACCGGCGCGACAAGGACCGCGGGCTGGAGATCCTCGGCTTTCCCTGCAACCAGTTCAAGGAACAGGAACCGGCCAGTGACGCCGAGATCCAGGCGTTTTGCAAGGCAACCTACGATGTCACCTTTCCCGTGTTCGCCAAGGTCGAGGTCAACGGACCGGGCGCCGACCCTCTCTACAGGCACCTGCGAGAAGAGGCGCCCGGAGACTTCGGACCCCAGTACGGCGACTTCTATCAGGCCATTTCGAAGATCCGGCCCGAAGCCGAGGGCACCGACGAGGTCAAGTGGAATTTCACGAAGTTCCTCGTCGATCGCAACGGAGGCGTCGTCAAGCGCTACGAGCCATCAGTGTCGCCCGCCGACATCGAGACGGACCTCGACCAGTACCTCTCATCCGAACGCTGATGTCACGACTCGGTCTGGTGACGCGGTGACGCCGGCTCGATTGTCCATCCTCGACTTGGCGCCGATCGCGCGTGGCCAGGCCGCCGGCGACAGCTTTGCCGGCAGTGTGGCACTGGCCCGCCTCGCGGAAGACCTTGGCTACGAGCGGGTCTGGTACGCCGAGCACCACAACATCGCAAGCATCGCCTCGTCGGCGACGAGCGTCCTGATCGCCTACGTCGGCGCGCAGACGCGAACGATCAGGCTGGGGGCGGGCGGGATCATGCTGCCCAACCACGCGCCCCTGACCATTGCCGAACAGTTCGGCACCCTCGCCGCGATGTATCCGGGGCGAATCGACCTCGGCTTGGGCCGGGCCCCGGGCTCGGACCAGGTCACGATCCGCGCGCTCCGCCGCGATGCCCGCTCTTCAGACGCCTTTCCCCAGGACGTGCTCGAGCTGCAGGGCTACCTCGGCGAGCAGAGCCGGATCCCAGGCGTGGAAGCGGTCCCCGGAAAGGGCTCCCACGTCCCCCTCTACATCCTGGGATCTTCGCTCTTCGGCGCCAAGCTGGCAGCGGCTCTCGGTCTGCCGTACGCGTTCGCCTCGCATTTCGCGCCAGCCGACCTCCTGGCGGCGATCGCGGCCTATCGGTACGAGTTCACCCCCTCGGAGCAGCTGGAACATCCCCATGTGATCGCTGGAGTGAACGTGATCGCCGCCGAGACGACCGCCGCTGCCCAACATCAGCTCCTGGGCATTCGTCGGATGCGCGCCCTGAGCCTGTTCGGGCGCCGACTCGGCGTGCCGCTCGAAGACCTGACGGACGAGCAGGCCGACGAGCTGCTCGAAGCCGGCGCGTCGGCCCAGGTGGATCACATGATGACCTACACCGCGGCCGGGACCGCGACAGAAGTAGGCGAGTACCTGGACGGCTTCCTGCGGCTCACCGGCGCCGACGAGCTGATCACGGTTCACCAGGCCACCACGATCGAAGGTCGGCTGCGGTCGGTCGCCCTCTTGGCGCAGGCCGTCGAGGCCGTCGGCGTATGAGATCGAGGACGACCGCTCGCGAGTGCCGTTGATTTCTGCGGGGGCCGACCTGCGCGTCATCCGGTAGATTTACGATCAAACCTATCGGAGATTCGGTAATTCAAGGAGGACGCACGTGGTTGTCGCCCAATCCACCGAGTTGCGCTCACGGCGCCTGACCGGACGCATCGGGGCCGAGATCTCCGGGGTGGATCTCGGTCGTCTCGACGACAGCGGGGTGGCGGCCATCCGCCAGGAGCTTCTCGCCCACCGGGTGGTCTTTTTCAGGGAGCAGACGATCGGGGCCTTTGAGCAGATCGCTTTCGCGTCGCGGCTCGGCCCTCTGACCCTGGGCCATCCCACCCTGCCGCAGCTCACCGAGGACCGCGAGGTCTTCGACCTCGACTCCATTGCGGGCGCCAGCGCGAACCACTGGCATACCGACGTCACGTTTGTCGAGCGGCCTCCGATCTTCTCGGTACTGCGCGCGCTCAACATCCCCGAGGTCGGCGGCGACACCTTGTGGGCCAACACGGCGGCCGGCTATCAGGACCTTCCCGATGACCTGCGCCAGCTGGCTGATCGTCTGGTGGCCGTGCATTCCAACGGGCACGACTACGGCCGCGTCGACGTGGCCCGCATGAGGGGTACGTTGCGCCCGGAGCAGCTCGCACATCTGCAGGCCTTCGTCTCGGAGGTCTACGAGACCGAGCATCCCGTGGTACGGGTGCACCCCGAGACCGGAGAGCCCGCCCTTCTCCTCGGCGGTTTCGCCCAGCGCCTCGTCGGCCACAGCCTCAGCGAATCAGTGGACCTGATCCGGATCTTTCAGGCCTATGTCACGCGGCCAGAGAACATCGTCCGTTGGCATTGGCAGGAGGGAGACGTCGCCATCTGGGACAACCGGGCTACGCAGCACTACGCCATCGCCGACTACGGCGACGAACGACGTCGGATGCAGCGGGTCACCACGGCCGGGATCCCGGTCGTGGGTCTCGACGGTCGGGCGAGCCAGGCGCTCCAGGGGGACGCCAGCCGCTACTACCTCGAAGCCTGAGCACCACCCGGACGGGCGGCCGGGGCTCGCCCGGGTGAGGTCGAATGGTGGTCGGCTCCCGGCTCAGTCCCGCGATGGTTCCCGCGACCGGGTCGACTGCACCCTGGGCCCTGAGCAAGAGGTCGGTACATTCGATGTTGAGCGGGCGACCGAGGTGGTACCCCTGGGCGAGCCGGCACCCGAGCTCCTGAAGCCCGCGTTCTTGGGCCGGGTTCTCCACACCCTCGCCGATCGTTTCGTAGCCGAGCGTGTGGGCCAGCTGCACCATGGCGGCGGCCAGGCCGTGCGAGTCGTTGCCGGACCCGAGCGTCTGGACGAAGGACTTGTCGATCTTCACGATGTCGACCTGGAGCCGGTCGAGACGGGAGAGCGACGAGTATCCCGTGCCAAAGTCGTCGAGCGCGATGCGCACACCTAGGGATCGCAGCTCCGCCAGGTTGCGCACGGTGGTCTCGTTGTCGGCCAGCATTGCGCTCTCGGTGATTTCGAGAATCAGCGACCGGGGATCGAACTCGCACTCCTCGACTTGGCTGGTGATCCGTTGGGCCAGGTCGGGGTCGATGAGCCGGCCCGGGGACAGATTGACGCTCATCACCAGGCCCGAGTCCCACAGGCCCTCTCCGCGCCACTGGCGCACCTGCATGCAGGCTGCGCGCAGTACGAACGAGTCGATCTCCTCGATCAGCCCTAATTCCTCGGCCAGTGAGACGAACAGCCGCGGGTCGACCAGGCCGCCGATCGGATGCGCCCACCGTACGAGTGCCTCGAAGCCGATGATGCGCCGCGTGTCGAGGTCGTAGATCGGCTGGTAATGCGTGAGGAGATCACCGTCGTGGATGGCCGCGCGCAGGTCGCGTTCTTGCTCAATGCGCGCCAGCACCGCGGTGTGCATCTCCTCGCGGTAGATCTCGGAGCGGTCCTTGCCGCCCGCCTTCGCCTGGTACATGGCGATGTCCGCGTTGCGCAGCAACTGGTCGCTCGTGATGCCTGGTTCGTCGAACGCGATCCCGATGCTGCCGGCCGAGGCGGAGGACCGCGACCCGAGCGGGACGGCCTGGCGCAGCGAGTCGAGGATCCGTTGGGCCAAGGTCGCGATGTCCTCGCGGGACCACACGTCTTCGATGAGGATGGCAAACTCGTCGCCGCCGAGACGCGCCGCAGTGTCGAGTGGCCGCAGGCAGGCGGAGAGGTCGCTCGCCACCTGCTTCAGCAGCTGGTCTCCCACCCCGTGTCCCATGCTGTCGTTGACCGTCTTGAAGTCGTCGAGGTCGATGAAGATCACGGCGAGGTGGGAACCGGTCTGTTCGATTCGGGCCAGCGTGTGCTCGAGCCGGTCCTGGAACAGCGCCTTGTTCGCCAGTCCGGTCAGGGAGTCGTGAAAGGCCCGGTATTCCAGCTCGTCCTCGAGCCGGATGCGATCGGTGACGTCGCGGAAGCTCCAGACTCGGCCCACGATGGTGCCCCCCACCGTCTGCGGCCGCGACGACAGTTCGACGGCGCGCCCGTCCTTGAACTCGAGGGTGTCGAAGCTCTCGTGCTGCGGCTTGTCCTGGAGCTCCCTGTGACGCGCCAGGAAGGCCTGCGGGTTGAGGAGCTCATCGAGGACGAACGAGAGCTTCGTGGAGTCGTCGCCCACCGCGACGAGGTTCTCGGCGATGCGCCAGATTTCCGAGAAGCGCCCGTTGAAGCCGGTGATAGCCCCGTCGTTGTCGAGGACGAGGATCCCGTCGGCGGTCGAATCGAGGGTGGCGGTGAGAAGGGAGAGGGCGTCGCCCAACTGGTGCTCGGCGGCGACCTGCGCCGACGCGTCGTGAGCCGAGATGACGAAGCCCTCGACGAGTGGATCTTCGATGAGGTCGACGATGCTCAGCTCGAACGGAACCGAGGATTTCCCGTCGTGGCGGAGCAGCCCGACTCTGACCGTCACGGGGTGGGCGGCCGTCGCTCCTCGTGCCGCGTCCCGTAGGGCGGTCACGACCTGGCGCCGGTCTGCCTCGGCCACGATGTCGGTCAGCGGGCGCATCTCAATGAGTTCTGGGTCATAGCCCAACAGTCGGGTGATCGCCCCTGAGGCGGATTCGAGGAGTCCGGTGGCGGACACGAGCATGATCACCGAGCCGACGTTGTGCACCAGGGAACGGAAACGTGCCTCGTGCCCGCTGGCCAGTTCGAATCGACGGCGCTTGGTCATGTCGCGCAGGCAGAGGAGGACCAGGTTCTTGCCGGACAGTTCGAGCGGTGTGCCCACGATCTCGACGAGCCGCCACCCCGTGACCGAATCGACGCGGATCTCAATGGGGTCGCCGACGTCCTTGTCCTGAATGGACGTCAGGGATCGCAGCACCAGCTCCTGGTCGTCGGGGTGCACCAAGGTCAAGCCCGAAACGCCCACGCCGTCGGCCAGCGATCGTCCGAACAGGCGCTGCGCTGACGCGTTGGCCCAGGCGACGTTGCCGTCCTCGTCGACGATGACGACACTGTCGGGCAGCTTCAACATGGCACCGGCCAGGGACGCCACGTCTGCCATCGATGGTGCCGCTTCAGTGCGGGGACCTGGTGCGGCGGACGGGCGGACGGGCGACTCCTCGGTGCCTGCGGACCCCCTCGCGGGTGCCTGCTGTTGTCCCCGCCTCTTTTCGCGCCAGGTCACGTCTCTACTGTCGGACATATCTGCCCCCGTGTTGGTTGCTATCTGGTTGCACAGCCACGAAGATTCCCGGTTGCACGGCAGCGCAGCTGGGATTGCAGGCATGTGCGGGACGGCGGGAGGAGTGTCTCAGGCCCGGCTGGCGGCTCCAGCGGGGAACTTCGTCCTGGTCGGGATGGGCTTCACCATCGTCGACTCGCCCCGGGTCCATCCGCCCGTTCGGAATGAACTTCCTGTCCATCGCCCGAGCCGTCGTCATGTGGAGCCGCATTGTGCAGCTGGCCCGGGCGGGAACGATTCGGCCGGCCATCGGCCGGCAGATCGACTTCGCCGCGGGCCTCGTGGCGCTCGAGTGGCGCGAGACGACGGGTCGGACGGTGGTGGTGCGGTGCCGTGAAGGCGAGCCCGCTGCTCGCCCGGCCCCGCAGCCGGAGATGGTGCCAGTCCGAATCGCTCAGTGCTCCTGCACGCGGGCCAGGGCAACCCGGTAGAACTCATGCCCGACCATGGTGCGGGCCAGCTCACCGAAATACCGTCGCCGGTACTGGGCCGCCCCGACATCCCACTGCCGTTCCAGGCCGCGTTGGGCCAAATAGGCGCCCATGTGGTCAGGATCCATGCCGAAGGTGAGTTGCTCATCGACCTTGGCGAGCGTGGCGTGCAGCCGATCGGCGCCGACGTACTTCTCCGGCGCAGTGAGCACGTCGGCGTTGATGTACGTGAACAGCAGCGTGTTCCCGGCCGCCGACCGGGCGCACCAGCGGAGCGTGGCGTCCACGGCTTCCTCGGTCAGGTAGTTGGTCACGCCCTCCCACAGGAAAACGGTCGCCACCGCGTGGTCGAAGCCTGTCACTTCCATGGCCGGTCCGAGCTGGCGCAGGTTGAAGTCACTTGCAATGAAGGTGACATTGGGTGAGAGCGCACCGAGGGTGCGGGTCAGGGCGCGTTGCTTCGCCCGCTGCGTGGACGGGTAGTCGACCTCGAAGACGGGGATCGTCCGGAGCGACTCGAGCCGGTACGGACGGGAGTCGAATCCGGCACCGAGGATCACCAGCTGACCGAGCTGCTCCGCCGGCATGGCGCCCAGGGCGTCGTCGATCAGTCGCGTGCGGGCCACGACGGAGGTACGCACGCCCGGCCACCGGCGGTCGATGGCGCTGCGCAGGGCATCTCCACCCCGGGGGAGGGAGGCCACCCGGTTCACCGCCGAGAGGGGCCACGTCAAGAACCGGCCTGCCAGCGCGTCGTCGAAGAGCGGCGGCGGTTCGGTTGCCGTTCGCTCCAGGGCACGGAACAACGCGTTGTGCTCCGCCGTTCGGCTTGCCCGGTCCGGCTTCATCGCCTCGCTCTCTTCACTCCCTTCCGGCCTTTTTTGTCGATGAGCGCTTGCACGCCGTCGAGAATCAGGTCGAGACCGAAGAGGTACGCGCGCTGCTCTTCGGCGGCGGAGGCGTCATCACCGAGGGCGCTGGACCACGCGATTCGGTGCAACCTCGGGTAGTGCTCCTCGTCGACGAGCTCACGGAGAAGGCTGTCGAAGGTCCATTGCGGCACCTCGCCCTCGCCTGCTGCAGCGTGGGCGCGTGCCGCGGCACGCGCCGCATCATTGGCCATGCGCGCCTCGCTGAAGGTGTAGGAGCTGATGACGCCGATGATGCCCAGTTTGTCGGTATCTGCGATCCCCGTGTCGTCGAGCGTTTCCAATCCACGCTCGACGAAGGTCAACGAGTTCGGGGCGAGGGGCGGTGCGGCCATCGGCATCTGGGTGATCCACGGATGTTGGTCATGCGCCTCCCGCTGCACCAACGCCCAGCTCCGGAGCCGCTCGCGCCAACTCGTGCCCTCCAACTCGAGGCTCTCCGCTCCCTGTGCGCTGGCGTTCCACATCAACTGGAGCAGCTCGTCCTTGCTCGCCACGTAGCGGTAGAGCGACATGGTCGTGAAGCCGAGCTCCTTCGCCACCCGCGCCATCGAGACCGCCTCGAGCCCCTCGACGTCGGCGATACGAACCGCGGCGCCGACGATGCCGTCCACTGAAAGGCCGGGCTTGGGGCCGCGCCGGCCCGGCGCGCGTCGTCCCCACAGCAGGTCGAGCCCGGGCGGGAGCCCGGGCGTGGCGTCGTCCGCCGGCGGGGTGATCATGGTCTTGACTATAACTGCGTGCCCCATATACTATTTTGCGTATGAAATACACAGTTAATGCCATCGGGATCACGAAGTCGTTCGGGGGCCAGCGTGTGCTCAGCCAGGTGGACCTTGCCGTCGAGTCGGGGACCGTGTTCGCCCTGCTCGGCCCCAACGGGGCGGGCAAGACCACCATGGTGCGGATCCTGGCCACCCTGGTGCGGCCGGACGAGGGGACAGCGTCGGTCGCCGGCCACGACCTGGTCAACGACCCGATCGGCGTGAAGGGCGCCATCAGCCTCACCGGCCAGTTCGCCGCCATCGACGATCTTCTGACGGGGGAGGAGAACCTCGAGATGATGGCGCAGCTGCGCCATCTCTCCCGAAAGGCGGCCCGAGCCCGCGCGACGGAGCTGCTTGCCTCATTCGACCTGACCGACTCCCGCCACCGGCGCGCCGGGACCTATTCCGGTGGCATGCGGCGGCGCCTCGACCTCGCCATGGGCATGATCGAGCGACCTCGCCTGCTCTTCTTGGACGAGCCGACGACCGGACTCGACCCGCGCAGTCGCGAGCAGCTCTGGGAAACCGTTCGCCAGCTGGTGGACGAGGGCGTGACGATCTTGCTGACCACGCAGTATCTCGAAGAAGCGGACGTCCTGGCCGACGGGATCGCCCTGCTCGACCAGGGCCGGATCGTCGCGCGGGTCGCGCCGAGGAGCTGAAGCAGCGCTTCGGGTCCGAGGTCATTCGCCTCGAGTTCGACGGTGTCGCCAGCTTCGAACGCGCGGCAGCGACCCTGACCGGGGTCCGTCGGGATGCATGCCGTCGCACGCTTGACGTCGCCACCGATGGCACGGCCGACCACGTCTACGAGACGCTCGCCCGGCTCGTTCGTTCCGGAGCTCCGGCCACCTCGATATCGATCCATCGCCCGAGTCTGGACGACGTGTTCCTGTCGCTCACCGGCGCGCCGCAATCCGAAACCGAATCGAGGGAGGTCGCCTGATGACCGTCATGACGCTACTCAGCGATTCGCGGGTCATGGTCACCCGCTGCCTGCGTCGATCGCTGCGCAACCCCGAAGCTTTCTTCACCGCCCTCATGCTGCCTATCGTGCTCATGCTGCTGTTCGTGTACGTCTTCGGCGGCGACCTCAGCACCGGCGGGAAGTACGTCGACTACGTCGTCCCCGGCCTGATCGTCCTCTGTGCGGGGTTCGGGGCCGGCACGACGGCGGTGGCGGTGGCGACCGACATGACCAATGGCATCGTCGACCGGATCCGGTCGATGCCGGTCTTCGGGTCGTCGCTGCTCATCGGGCACGTGATCGCCAGCCTCGCCCGGAATCTCGTCGCCACCAGCCTGGTGATCGTCGTGGCTCTTGGTATCGGCTGGCGCCCGACCGGGTCGCCCATGCGCTGGGTCGCCACCGTCGGGATGATCGTGCTCTTCGTACTGGCGCTGTCGTGGTTGGCGGCCGGCGTCGGTCTCCTGGCCCGCAGCGCCGAGGCGGCGACCTCGTTCACCATGGTGCTGATGTTCATCCCGTACGTGAGTACGGCGTTCGTGCCGGCGCACACCATGCCCGCCTTGCTCGGCGACTTCGCCCGGTACCAGCCGTTCACGCCGATCATCGAGACCATGCGGGGTCTGTGGATGGGCCATACCTCCACCGGGGCGGCGGTGGGTCACGAGGCCATGATCGCCATCGCGTACTGCGCCGGCATCTTGGTCGTCTCGACGGCCGGGGCGTCATGGCTCTTCCGACACCGGACGACGACCTGACCGCCGCCGACCGAACCGGCCCACCGCGCCGCTACGAGAAGGCGTCGTCGGAGAGCGGGAGAGGCGTGGCCGGGAGGCCCGGCAACGGATTGTCCCACCACAGCGTCTCCTCGACCCGGTGCGCAATGCGCCAGCCCTCGGCGGTGCGCACGAGGCGGTCGTGGTAGGCACCACCGACGACGAACAGCCACGGCTTGCCGTCGACCTCGGCGCCGTTGGGGTTGTAGAACGACGAGTGGGCGCTGGCGGCGTCGGCGCCGGCGGCGAGGCGCACGGCGCGATTGGCGACGAGGTGCTGCGACCAGGTGAAGAAGGGGACGACGGTGGCCAGCCACTCGCCGACCTCGGCCAAGGGGCCTCGTATGCCGCCGGCGGAGCGGTAGTCGAGGACGGCATCGGAGGCGAAGACCGTCTCGAGCTCCTCCCATTGGCGGGTATCGATGACCGTCGCATAGCGCACGAGGAGGTCGTCGATCTCCCGCCGGTCGGTCAGGTAGTCCAGGTGCTCGGTCATGCGCCCGACGGTACTGCCGGTCGGCTCGCGTCCCGCGCGCTGCGCCGCTCGCTCTCCTAGGGTCTCGCCATGGCACGAGACGTCGTCACGGGGTACTGCTGGCCGCAATCGGTCGGCCAGGGCGACCGGGTGGGCCTGCACCTGTCGTCGTCCGCCGGAAGGCCGGTGCGGGTAGAGGTGGCACGGGTCGGCGCGCGGCGTGAGGTCGTGTTCCGTGCTGACGCCGTCGAGGTCGGCGAGCACGAGACGCCGCACGACGCCGCCTCGAAGGGGTGCCGGTGGCCCGTGGCGCTGGCGCTGGACGTCGAGCCGACCTGGCGCTCGGGCTACTACGAGGTCGTCCTGGAGATCGACGTCGGCGACAAGGTGCGGCGTGATCGCGCGTTCTTCGTCGTCCGTCCATCCCCCGGGACGCGCCTGGTGCTCGCGCTGGCGACCAACACGTGGCACGCCTACAACGACTTCGGGGGACCCAACCTGTACACGGGCGGGACCCATGTCGCCATGCAGCGGCCGATGGCGCCCGGCTACCTGTACAAGCCGCCGGGCAAGGGCAGGCGCGTCACCGGGACCGGCGCGCCCGATCCGCAGAACGCCGCGCACGTGGGCTACATCCAGCTCAACCACCTCTCGGGCTACGCCGGGTCGGCCGGCTGGCCCGACTGGGAGTTGCCCTTCGTCCAGTGGGCCGAACACGAGGGCTTCGAGATCGGCGTGTGCACCAATGCCGATCTGGAGGAGCATCCCGAGGTGCTGCACGGTGCGGGGCTGTATCTCTCCGTGGGGCACGACGAGTACTGGTCGCGCGGCATGCGCGACACGGTGGAGGAATTCGTCGCCGGCGGGGGCAACGCGGCCTTTTTCTCTGGCAACACGTCGTTGTGGCAGGTGCGGATCGAGGGGGACGAGGACGACGTCATGGTCGGCTACAAGGCCTTCTTCAAGAACGATCCGCTGCTGGGGACCGATCTCGAGCCGGAGGTGACGACGTTCTGGTCCGATGTCCTCGTCGGCCGGCCCGAGAACACCATGACGGGCGTCTCCTTCACCCGCGGCGGCTACCACCGCATCGGTCGCAACGTGACCGCCGGCCTCGGCGGCTACACGGTGCACCGGCCCGGCCACTGGATCTTCGACGGCACCGGGCTCGGGTACGGCGACGTGCTCGGCGCGCCGGCCACCGTCGTGGGCTACGAGTGCGACGGGTGCGCCTTCACGTACCGGGACGGGCTGCCGTACCCGACCGGCGAGGACGGCACGCCGCCCACCTTCGAAATCCTGGGCACGTGCCCCACGCAGCACTTCACCCGGGAGACGGCGCCCCGCCCGCCCAGGCCGGGAGAGCCGAGCGAGCTGGAGTACATCGCGTCCCGCGTCTTCGGCACGCGTGATCCCGAGGGGATCGAGCGCATCCGGCACGGCCACGCCGTGCTCGGCGCGTACACGAACGAGGCGGGAGCGACGGTGATCACGTCGGGGTCGACGGACTGGGCCCACGGGCTGGCAGGGCGGGACCCTCAGATCGAGCAGATCACCCGGAACGTCCTGACGCAGCTCGGTTAGCCCCGGCCGCGGTGGGCGGGTCGGCACGGCGCCCGCATCGAAGGCGGAGTTCGGGAGTCCGGGCTCCCCGCCGGACGGCCCCGTCGAGGGCCGGGGGCAGAACCCACCCCGGGCCTCCGGGCGGGCCGGGGTCCCGAGGCCGGCGAGGCGGAAACAAAGGGGGGGAAAGCAGCGTTGAAAGGGAGTAAGAAGAGCCACCAGAGGTGGCAAAGGAGTTGAGATGACCGATCGTTACCGCAAGGACCCAGAGGCCGTCGCCAAGCTGGCCCCGAGGCAGTACGCCGTGACCCAGGAGGCCGCCACGGAGCCGGCCTTCGACAACGAGTTCTGGGACAAGAAGGAGGCCGGCATCTACGTCGACATCGTGTCGGGAGAGCCGCTGTTCGCCTCCCTGAAGAAGTTCGACAGTGGATGCGGATGGCCGAGCTTCACCATTCCGCTCGACGCGGCCAATGTCATCGAGCACCAGGACATGAGCCACGGCATGATCCGGACCGAGGTTCGCTCGGCCCACGGGGACAGCCACCTCGGCCACGTGTTCAACGACGGGCCCCCGGACGAGGGTGGCCTGCGCTATTGCATCAACTCGGCCGCGCTGCGCTTCGTGCCCTACGAGGATCTCGAGGCCGAGGGATACGGTGAGTACACGAAGCTCTTCGATGGAGGGGCGACCAAGGAGGAGGTGGCCTCGTGAGCGCCACAACTGAGAAGGCCATATTGGCGGGCGGATGCTTCTGGGGCATGCAGGACCTCATCCGCAAGCGCCCGGGCGTGCTCTCGACCCGGGTCGGGTACACCGGCGGCGACGTGGCCAACGCCACGTACCGCAACCACGGGACCCACGCCGAGGCGATCGAGATCACGTTCGACCCGAGCGTGACGTCCTACCGGGACATCCTCGAGTTCTTCTTCCAGATCCACGATCCCACGACGAAGAACCGTCAGGGCAACGATGTGGGTTTGAGCTACCGCTCGGCGATCTTCTACGTCGACGACGAGCAGAAGCGGGTGGCCGAGGACACCATCGCCGACGTGGAGGCCTCCGGCCTCTGGCCCGGCAAGGTCGTCACGGAGGTCGCCCCTGCGGGGCCCTTCTGGGAGGCGGAGCCCGAGCACCAGGACTACCTGGAGCACTACCCGAACGGGTACACGTGCCACTTCCCCCGGCCGGGTTGGGTCCTGCCCCGTCGCAGCGACGCGCTCGCCGGGTAGGGCTGCGCCGTGGCCGACGAAGCGATCAATCCAGCCGTGCAACCCAGCGGGACCGGTTGTGTCGAATGCCTCGCGACGGACGGGTGGTGGTTCCATCTGCGCCGTTGCGCGGCATGCGGCCACATCGGCTGCTGCGACAGCTCGCCCAGCCAGCACGCCAGCAAGCACGCCCAGGGGGATGGCCACGCCATCGTCCGGAGCTTCGAGCCCGGCGAGGACTGGTTCTGGGACTACACGACGCAGCAGTACTACGACGGCCCCGAGCTGGCCGCGCCGCAGAATCACCCGCTCGACCAGCCGACCCCGGGTCCCGCCGGCCGCGTGCCGGCGGACTGGCAGCGGCACCTCCACTGACCCGGCGGCCGCCGGTGACCAGCCGGACCCGTCACGTGGCCACACCCCTATTCTGCAGAGACAGGGTCAGCGGCAGCGTCAGAGCCGTCTGCCACCCATGATCGGAGGTTCCCGTGCCCGCTGTCACCGTCAGTGATCTGAACAAGTTGCCGGCCGTTCCGGAGCTCGACCGTACGCAGGCGGCCGAGCGTGCCGTCAAGACCGTCACGACCGCGCCGCGCGGGCTCGAGGGGGAGGGGTTCCCGGTCCGCCGGGCCTTCGCCGGTGTGCACCTGCAGGATCTCGATCCCTTCGTGCACATGGACCAGATGGGAGAGGTCGACTATGCGCCGGGGGAGCCCAAAGGCACCCCCTGGCACCCCCATCGTGGGTTCGAGACCGTCACCTACATGATCGACGGCACTTTCCAGCACCAGGATTCGCATGGCGGCGGCGGCCTCATCCGGGACGGGGCGACGCAGTGGATGACCGCCGGGCGGGGCATTCTGCACATCGAGACGCCGCCCGAGAAGCTCGTCGTCTCCGGGGGAAAGTTCCACGGCATTCAGCTGTGGGTCAACCTGCCGGCTCGGGACAAAATGATCGCCCCCGCCTATCAGGGCCTCGAGGCGGACGATGTGACGCTGCTCGCCTCCCGGGACGGCGGCGCCCTGGTGCGGATCATCGCCGGCGACGTCGGCGAGCACCGCGGCCCGGGCTCGACCCACACACCGATGGCCTTCATGCACGCTTCAGTGGCTCCCGGCGCGCTGCTCGAGCTGCCGTGGAACCCCGGGTTCAACGCCCTCGTCTATCTCCTGGCCGGGTCCGGACGTGTGGGCAGCGAGGGCCGACCGGTCACGAGTGGGCAACTCGTCGCGTTCGGTCCCGGAGACTTCATCTCACTGCGGGCCGACGACACGCAGGACTCCAACACGAGTCACCTCGAGGCGCTGATCCTCGGCGGCCAGCCGATCGGGGAGCACGTCGAGCACTACGGCCCCTTCGTGATGAACACGAAGGCCGAAATCGGGCAGGCCCTCGAGGACTTCGAGGCCGGCCGATTGGGGACCATCCCGCCGAATGCGCTCATGCCCCACGTGTTCGATCCGGACCCGGTGCGGGCCGAGCAGACCGGGATCTGATCGCCGGGAGCCTGTCGTCTACGACTGCGGCCGCAGGCCGTCCTCGATCATGACGAGCAACCGCCGGCTCTGATCGGGCGTCAGTGTGGCGCTCAGGCACATGGAGCCGAGCAGCTGCATCAGGTCGGGCGCATCGACGTCCGAACGGACGACCCCGGCGTCCTGGGCCCGCGTCAGCACAATGCTCAGGGCGCCCTCGATCCGCTCCCGCGACACGGAGCGCAGGTCGGGGTCCTTCTCGAACGCCTCGTGCAACTCGTTCATGAATCGCTTCTTGCCCGTCGCGTAACGGACGAAGGCCTCCAGCCACGCCACGAACGCCGGCCAGGGTTCCAGGTCGTCGCTGACCGTGCGCGCCACGGTCTCCAGCTCGTCGACGTCGTCGACGTAAACGGCCTCCACCACGTCGATGCGTTTCGGGAAGTGCCGGTACAGCGTGCCGATGCCGACGCCGGCCTCGCGGGCGATGGCCTCCATGGAGGCGCCCCCGCCCTCCTGGTCGAAGACCTTGCGAGCGGCCGTGACGAGGAGGTCGTAGTTGCGCTTGGCGTCGGCCCGCATCGGCCGCGTCGCCCCCACCTCGTCGCCGCGCTCGATCGTCGTCGTCGCCGTCCTCGGTTGTGCCGTCATACTCCTGCGTTCCCTCCCGGCCCCGAGCGGTCCCACCGACCTCGGTGCCAGCAACCACGCTGCCAAAAAAACAGTCTTGCAAAGCGGAGGTACCCTCCGTATACTAACCGGAGGAAGCTTCCGCTTACTCAGATTACCAGCGGAGAGATCGGAATCAAATGCCTTCTTCAGTCACTGTCGCCTCACCTGTCGCGCCCGTCGGCGGTCCCGCCCTCGGACCGCCCGGACGCCTCAAGTCCCTGCTCACCAGCCCTTCGGTGTTCCTGTTCGTGATTCTGGCGGCCCAGCTCATGGTCGTCCTGGACACCACCATCGTCAACGTCGCCCTGCCCCACATCCAAGAGGGGCTCGGACTCTCCGGGGGCGAGCTCTCCTGGGTGATCAACGGCTACCTGCTCACCTTCGGTGGTCTGCTCCTGCTGGGGGCCCGCTCCGGCGACCTCCTCGGCCGACGCCGCACCTTCCTGCTCGGCATCGCCGTCTTCACCGTGAGCTCGCTCTTCGGCGGCCTGGCGGTCGACGGCTGGATGCTCCTGTCCGCCCGAGCCCTGCAGGGCGTCGGCGCCGCCCTGGCCGCGCCGTCCTCGCTGGCCCTCCTGACCACCATCTTCTCGGACGGGCCCCAGCGGGTCCGGGCCATCGGCCTCTTCACGACCGTGTCCGCGGCCGGGGGAGCGATCGGCCTCGTGGCGGGTGGCGCGCTCACCCAGCTCGTCTCCTGGCGCTGGGTGATGTTCGTGAACGTCCCGATCGGGATCGCCGTGCTGCTGGTCGGGCGTATCGCCCTGCAGGAGACGCCCCGCCGCAGCGGGCACTTCGACATCGCCGGCGCCGTGACGTCGACGCTCGGCATGGTGGGCATTGTGTTCGGGCTCGTCGAGGCCGGTACCCGCGGCTGGTCCAGCCTCCTCACCGTCGGCTCGCTCGCCGCCGGGGTCTTCCTGCTCGGCGTCTTCGTCCGCATTGAGACACGGGCCGAGGAGCCGATCGTCCCGTTGCGGCTCTTCGCCAGCGGGACGCGCACGACGGCCAACGTCTCCCGCGGGCTGATGTACGCCGGCATGTACGGCATGTTCTTCTTCGTCGGCCAGTTCCTCCAGGACGTGGAGGGCTACTCACCGCTGCGCACCGGCCTGAGCTTCCTGCCCGTGCCGGCGGCGGTGTTCCTTTCGTCACAGCTGGTGAGCAAGGTGCTCATCCGCCGGGTCCACCCCAAGGTGCTCATCATGAGCGGCATCAGCCTCACCGTGATCGCCCTGCTCATGTCGACCCAGCTGCACGCCGGTGCCTCCTACCTGCAGATCCTCGTCAGCCTCGTCCTCCTGGGCGCGGGCTCGGGGACCGCGCTGGTGCCCCTGACGCAGGCCGGGCTCGCCGGTGTCGAGCCCGCCGATGCCGGGGCCGCGTCCGGTCTGGTCAACGTCACCCAGCAGGTGGGCGCCGCCCTGGGGCTGGCGGTGCTCGTCACCGTTCTGAGCGCGGCGGCGGGCCACGCGCAGCTCAAGGCCGGCACCGGTGTGCCGCCGCACCTCGTCCACGGCCTCGACGTGACGTTCGGGATCGCCGCCCTCTTCGGCATCGCGGCACTGGTCATGGTGGGCTTCCTGGTCCACCTGCCCGGCACCGAGACGGCCGAGCCGGGCGGCGCCGTGGACGAGCTCGCCCGCGACGCCGCGGCGAGGGAGTTCGAGCTGGTCGACGGCGAGGGCTTCGAGTGGTCCGGCCCGGAATTGGTGGCCTAGCATGTAGTAAGCCAAACTGATAAGGTCACATGAAGATATGGCGGGTGACCCGGGCATCGACGAGTTGGTGGCGGACCTCAGCGCCAGCATCGGCCTCCTCGTGCGTCGCTTGCGCCAGAGGAAGGCCGACGGCGAGCTCACCATGCCCGAGTCCACCTGCCTGTCCCGGCTCGACCGCGAGGGTCCGGCCACCAGCAGCGACCTGGCCAAGCAGGAGCAGATCAGCCCGCAGTCCATGGGCGCCACGCTGGCCGGCCTGGAAGAGCGGGGCCTGGTGGAACGGCAGCCGGATCCCACGGACGGCCGGAAGGTGGTGATGTCGCTGACGGCGCCGGGCCGGCGTGCCCTGCAACAGAGGCGGACCACCGGCACCGACGCCATGGTCCGGGCACTGGCGACCGGTTTCACGTCCGCCGAGCTCGAACAGCTGCGCGCCGCCGCGCCGCTGTTCGACCGGCTGGCGCATCGCACCTGATGGCGGTCGAGGAGGACCCCTCCGCCAAGGTCGACGACCGCTACCGCTGGGTCGCCCTGGCCAACACCACCGCGGCGGTGTTCATGTCAATGCTCGACGGCTCCATTGTCATCATCGCCTTGCCGGCCATCTTCCGGGGTATCCATCTCGATCCTCTGGCCCCGGGCAACATCGTGTACCTCCTGTGGATGATCATGGGCTACCGCCTCGTGCAGGCGGTCACCGTGGTGACATTCGGGCGGCTGGGCGACATGTTCGGGCGGGTGAAGATCTACAACGCGGGCTTCGTCGTGTTCACCCTCTCCTCCATCCTCCTTTCGGTGTGCCCGTTCGTCGGCGTGCGCGGCGCGCAGTGGCTCATCGGGTGGCGGCTCGTGCAGGCGCTGGGCGGGTCGATGCTCACCGCCAACTCGGTGGCCATCCTGACCGATGCCTTCCCGAGCCGGCAGCGCGGGTTCGCGCTCGGCCTCAACCAGGTGGCGGCACTTTCGGGCATGTTTGTCGGCCTGGTCGCCGGCGGGCTGCTGGCGGCAGTCGACTGGCGCCTGGTCTTCTGGGTCAACGTCCCCGTCGGCGTGTTCGGCACGCTGTGGGCGTACTGGAAGCTGCGCGAGATCAGCGACCGCCAGGGCGGGCGTGTCGACTGGTGGGGCAATCTGACCTTCGCCGTGGGGCTCGGGGCCATCCTCGTGGGCGTCACCTACGGGATTCAGCCCTACGGCCACCACGCCATGGGCTGGACGAGCCCGATGGTCGACACGCTCCTCGTTGGCGGCGCTGCCCTGCTGGGCGCGTTCGTCGTGATCGAGACCAGGGTGGCCGAACCGCTGTTCCAGCTCAGCCTGTTCCGGATCCGCGCCTTCACCGCCGGCAACATCGCCGGGTTCGCGGTGTCTGTGGCGCGTGGCGGCCTGCAGTTCGTGCTCATCATTTGGCTGCAGGGCATCTGGTTGCCCCTGCACGGCTACTCCTACAGCCAGACGCCGCTGTGGGCCGGCATCTTCCTCCTCCCGCTGACGGCGGGCTTCCTGCTCTCGGGCCCGTTGGCCGGCACGCTGTCGGACCGTTTCGGTTCGCGGGGCATGGCCACGGCGGGGACGGTGGTCTTCGGGGGCAGCTTCGTCGGCCTGTTATTGCTCCCGGTGGACTTCCCCTATTGGGCCTTTGCGCTGCTCATCGCCGCGAGCGGCATCGGCAGCGGCATGTTCGCCGCGCCCAACACGTCGTCCATCATGAGCAGCGTTCCTGCCCGTCTGCGCGGCGCCGCCTCGGGCATGCGGGCGACGTTCCAGAACTCGGGCACGGCGCTCTCCATCGGGATCTTCTTCTCGCTCATGATCGCCGGGCTGTCCGGCACGCTCTCGACGACGTTGGCCAACGGGCTGCAGCAGCACGGGGTCACCCACAGCGTGGCCCACCACGCCGGCTCGCTGCCGCCGGTGGCCTCGTTGTTCGCCGCCCTGCTCGGCGTCAACCCGATTCAGCACCTGTTGGCGCCCAGCGGCGCGCTGTCCACGCTCTCGGCGTCCAGCCGGCATGTGCTCACCGGCCACACCTTCTTCCCCCAGTTGATCGCCGCGCCGTTCCACCATGGACTCGACGTGGTCTTCGCCTTCGCCGCCGGCCTCTCGGTCATTGCCGGGCTCGCCTCGCTGTTGCGAGGTCGGCGCGCCACCGATGCTGACGCACCCCTCGTCCTGCCCACCCCAACACCAGAAATGAGCGCCTCCCGATGACGACCGACCAGAACCGACCGCTCCACGCGCCGCACACCGCCCTCCTCGTCATGGACTACCAGGCCGCGATCGTGGCCCGGGTCCCGGAGGCCGACGAGCTCGTGGAGCGGGCGCGCGCCGCCCTCGATCTGGTCCGGGACTGGGGCGGACACGTCGGGTACGTCCGGGTGGCCTTCGAGGACGACGACTTCGACTTTCCCGAGTCGAGCCGGATGGGCATGTCGGTGCGGGACTCGGGTCGCGCCTTCCACGCCGACTCGCCCACCACTGCCATCGACGAGCGGATCGCCCCGGCCTCCGGCGACGTGGTCGTCCGCAAGACGCGGGTCGGGGCCTTCTCCACCACCGACCTGCACGACCAGCTGCAGGACCTGGGGGTCGACACCGTCGTGTTGGCCGGCATCAGCACCAGCGGGGTGGTGCTGTCCACGGTGATCGAGGCGCACGACCTCGACTACCGCGTGCTCGTGCTGGCCGACGCGTGTGCCGACACCGACCCCGAGGTGCACACCTTCTTGCTCGAGAGGATCTTCCCTCGCCGCGGTGCGGTGATCGCGCTGGCGGAGCTGCCGGCGCTCTTGGCGCGAGGCTGAGTTCGAGCGGTCCGCCGGAGCCGTGGCCGGGAGAACATCTCGCTTGCTCGCTTGCTCGCTTGCTCGCTTGCTCCCCGCCCCGCTCCCCGCTCTCAGTACTCGGGCGACACGGGCAACTCGTCCGCCACGTCGACATCCGGCTCCACGCGCTGCCCCGGGTGCACGTTGATGAGCAGCCCCGCGAGGACGGCGGCCAGGACGAGGATCCCGGCGGCCCACCCACTGGCCACGGCATAGCCGTGCACCGTGGCGTCGGCCACCACGGTGCTGGTGCGCAGGTGGTGCGACGTGAGGAAGGTCGCCGTGGCCGCCGCCGCGATGGTGTTCAGCAGGGCGGTACCGATCGAAGCCCCGATCTGCTGGGAGGTGTTGGTCGTGGCCGAGGTCACCCCGACGTCCCTGGGGTCGGCGTTCTGGGTGGCGGTGCTGATGCAGGGCACGATGGCCAGACCGAGTCCGAAGCCTAGGAGCAGCTCGCTCGGCAGCACGCTGGTCCAGTAAGAGGCGTCGGGCGTCAGCTGGGTGAACAAGCCGACACCGAGCGCCGCCAGCAGCAGGCCGGGCACGACGAGCAGCCGGGTCCGCACGTGCGGCATCAATCGACTGGCGACCTGCGTCGCCGCCAGCGCGTTCATGGCCATCAGTGGGAGGAAGGCGACGCCCGTCTTGAGGGGGGAGTAGTGGTCGACGGTCTGGAGGAGATAGGTGAGGAACAAGAAGGTCCCGAACATCCCGGTGACGGCCAGCAAAATCGTGGTGAACGAGCCGGCCCGGTTCCGGTTGCGGACGACGCGCAGCGGCAGGAGGGGATTGGGGCCTTTGCTCTGCCACAGGACGAAAGAGCCGAGGAGCAGGCCGGCGAGAACCAGGGCGACGATGACATCGGTGCCGCCCCAGCCGCTGGTGCCGGCTTCGCCGAGCCCGTACACCAGGGCCACCAGTCCGCCGCACCCGAGGACGACACCGAGCACGTCGAGCCGGATGCCCGCGATGCCCGGGCGTGTGGGGATTAGGCGGAACGCACCGAGGAGGACCAGGCCCGCAATGGGCAGGTTCACGTACAGGCACCAGCGCCAGTCGACGTACTGGGTCAAGAAGCCGCCGAGGATGAGCCCGAAGGCGGACCCGGCGATGGCGATGGTGGCGTAAATCCCGAAGGCACGGCCGCGCTCCTTGGGATCGGAGAAGGTCGAGGTGAGGATCGAGAGCACGGACGGCGCCAGCAGCGCGCCGAAGAGGCCCTGCAGTCCGCGGGCCCCGATGAGCATGAGCGTGGTCTGCGCAGCGCCGCCCACGGCCGAGGCCAGCGCGAAGCCCGCCACGCCGATCATCAGCGTGCGTTTCGGACCGATCATGTCGCTGATGCGGCCCCCCAGGAGGAGGAAGCCGCCGAACGCCAGCGTGTAGGCGGTGACCACCCACTGCCGATCGGTGTTGGAGAACCCGAGCGCGTGCTGCGCCGAGGGCAGGGCGATGATCATGATCGTCGTGTCGAGCACGACCATGAGCTGAGCTCCGGCAATGATGACGAGGATCCACAGGTGGGCCCGGGCCGTCGCCTTGTTTGATGTTCCCGTGTCGGGGCGCGCCAACGTGGTCATCGGTTCACCCCGGCCGCTTGCGCCGCCGACGCTTCGTGCCGCGAGAGGAACCGGTCGACCTGGCTCTGGCTGAGCGGTCGCTGCGCCAACTCGGCGTCGGTCGGGCGCATGCCTGCGACGAGGATATCGAGATGCCGCTTCCACGCCTCGGGTGCGTTCGGGCCGGTGGTCTCGAGCACGCCCCGGATCGACCACAGCGCGAGGGAGACATCGGTGTTCCGCAGGTCGAGACGGACCCGGCCGTGCGCCTGCGCGTCGGCGAGCAGTCCGGCGATCAGCCCGCGCGCCGTCTGCACTAGGTGGTGATCGGTGATCCACAACTTGGGCAGGCAGCCCAGGTGCTCCGCTTGGTACGCGCTCGATTCCTGGAGGAAGTGCTCGAGGCCGGTGCCGTCGGGCCGCGCCGCCGCGTCACGCGCCAGGGCGATGGTCGCCTCGAGAACGTCGGACACCAACGCCTCGACGAGGGCCTCCTTTGAGGGGAAGTGGCGGTACAGCGTGCCCATGCCGACGCCGGCGGCCCGGGCCACATCGGCCACGCTTGCTTCGAGCCCCTTCTCCTCGAAGACCTGACCGGCGGCGGCGAGCAGACGCTCGCGGTTTTTCAGGGCATCGCTACGCATCGGTCGGATCGTGGTCGTGGGGGAAGGCCCGCTCCGCGCGTCCGCCTGGCTCGTATCCGGAGATTTCACTCCGCTTACCCTAGCGGGCAAACCGGAGCGCGCGGTCCACTTCGCCTGGGGGTGGACCGTGATGGGGCACCATGGGGCGATGCACGAGGTCGACGGAGTCCCGGCCCCGACCGAGACGGCTGCGTTCGTGCGGCGCCTGCCCAAGGCCGAGCTCCACGTGCACATGGAGGGGACGCTCGAGCCCGAACTGGTGTTCGAAATGGCGGCACGCAACAAGGTGGACCTGCCGTACGCCGACGTGGACGCACTGGGCCGCGCCTACCGCTTCGAGGACCTCCAGTCGTTCCTCGACATCTACTACGCCAACTGCGCGGTGCTCCGGACCGAGCAGGACTTCTACGACCTCACGCGCGCCTATCTCTCCCGGGCGGCCGG
Organism: uncultured Acidimicrobiaceae bacterium; assembly: GCA_963850185.1. GTDB lineage: Bacteria > Actinomycetota > Acidimicrobiia > Acidimicrobiales > RAAP-2 > Bog-473. The sequence goes on along the minus strand of CAWKKE010000002.1, from coordinate 220,591 downwards.
GCAGGGCGTGCGTCACGCCGAAGTCTTCTTCGACCCCCAGACGCACACCCGGCGTGGTGTCGCGTTCGAGACCTGTTGCATGGGGATCAGCCGCGCCCTCTCGGACGGCGCGGCGGAGTTGGGAATCTCGTCGGGCCTGATCCTGTGCTTCCTGCGCGACCTCGGCGAGGATGCGGCGCTGCGGACGCTCGAGGATGCCCGACCCTTTGCCGAGCACCTGCTCGCCGTCGGCCTCGACTCGGCCGAGGTGGGCCACCCTCCGAGCAATTTCGCCCGGGTCTTCCGGCAAGCCCGGGAGATGGGCCTGCCGGGCGTCGTGCACGCCGGCGAAGAGGGCCCGCCCGAGTACATCTGGCAGGCGCTGGATGTCCTTGAGGCGCGGCGCATCGATCACGGCGTGCGGTGCCTGGAGGACGACCGCCTCGTGGCGCGGCTGGCGGCGGAGCAGATCCCGCTCACCGTGTGCCCGTTCTCCAATGTGAAGCTCCGGGTCTTTGCCTCCCTGCAGGAGCATGACCTCCCCGCCCTGGTGCGACGCGGCCTCCTGGTGACGATCAACTCGGACGACCCCGCCTATTTCGGCGGGTACGTGGCCGACAACATGCGCGGCGTGGCCGAAGCGTTCGACCTCAGGCCCGACGCGATCGCCGAGCTGGCACGCAACTCCTTCCGGGCTGCGTTCCTGCCCGACGCCGTCAAGGCCAGGTACCTCGACGACGTCGACCGCGCCCTCTCACCCTGAGGTCTGAGGCTGGGCCCGAGGCTCAGGCGAACCGTCGCGCCACGGCCTCCGCCTGGGCCCGGTAGCCGCCCCCGAACAGCACGGCGTGCACGAGCAGCGGGGCGAGCTGGAACAGCGCCACCCGTTCCTCCCAGCCGGCATGCAGGGGTTGGACCTCGCCGTAGGCGCGGAGCAGTCGATCCGGCACGGCGCCGAAGAGAGCGAGCATGGCCAGGTCCTCCTCGGCGTGCCCACCGTGCACGGACGGGTCGACGAGCCAGGAACGGCCGTCGATCCCGAAGAGGACGTTGCCCCACCAGAGGTCGCCGTGGACGAGGACCGGGCCACCCGGTGGGAACAGCTCGTCCAATCGCACGGCGACGAGGCTGACGACGTGCTCCAGCGCGCAGCGGGCGGACAGGTCGAGCAGGCGCGCCGCGTAGAACGCGGGACCGTCGGTGCGGGGGGCCGGGTCGACCGGGCAGGCGCCCACCCACGACGAACCACCGCCCCAGTGCCGGGACGTCGTCCCGTGCATCAGCGCCAGGCCGCGCCCGAGTGCCTCGACGTGTCCGACCGTGCGGGGTATCTGGTCGACCGCGACGGTGACGATCAGATCGGCCTCCTCGAGCACGACGGCGGGTACCGGTGGGCCTCCGGCCGCGGCGAGCTGACGCAGTCCTTCTGCCTCGTCGCGGCAGCCCGGCCCGAACTTGGCGACGAGCCGGCGTCCGTTCACCTCGACCAGGTAGGCGGTGCCCCCGAGCGGCTGCGCCGAATCGACCGTCCCCACGGCGTCGACGAGGCGCCTGCGCAGGGGCGCGGGGAACGGCGGCTCGGCCATGCACGCCATGATGGTCCGATGGCCAAGGTGGGAATTGCCGGGCTCGTGCTCACGCCCGGCGCGAGTGCTGGACGTGACCAATCCGGGCTCGTTGCCATCGACGAGGCGGTGAGCCATGCCGGCGTCTCGGTCGAGCGCGTCGAATTCCCCGGCCAGGCCGCCGGCAAGCGCCGTATCGATCCGCCGGTCGTGTGCATCCGGACGGTGCGCGCGGCCACCGACGTGCTGGCGGAGCGGCTCTCCGTCCCGACCGGCCGCATTGCCGCCGGTGGCCGTTCCTTCGGGGGCCGCATGTGCTCCATGGCGGCCGCCGAGGGCCTTGGGGTGGCGGCCCTGGTCCTCGTCAGCTATCCGCTGCATCCGCCGGGTCGCCCGGAGCGACTGCGCACCGAGCACTTTCCCGAGCTGCGCCTGCCCTGTCTCTTCGTCTCGGGCCGGCGCGATGCCTTCGCCGCGCCGGACGAGCTCGAGCGGGAAACGGGGGCGATTCCGGGGCCGGTCACCCGCGTCTTCGTCGACGGTGACCATTCGTTGCGCAAGAGCGAAGCGGAGGTCGCTGAGATCGTCGCCGGCTGGGTGGCCGGGATCTCCTTGTGGGCGTAAATCTCCTCGGTGCTCTCCACTCAGGCCAGCGGGCCGGTGTGGAAGATGGGCCAGCCGATCTCGGTCCTCCAGGCGGTCTCGTCGTCGGTGTCGAGCCGCCCCACGAGATAGCGCTCCCGGATGGGGCCGTCGACACCGAGGGCGCGGTCGGAGACGTGGGTGGCCAGCGCCCCGTAGGCGCGGTCGATGTCGCTGTGCGACCCGGCGTGCACAATGGTCGCCAGCTCGACGGGGGGCAGTGACAGCGCTTCGACGCGGCCGATCGGCCGGTTCGTCTCCGCCAGGGGAACGAAGAGTGTGATGTCGCCCCGTTCTTCGGAGAAGAAGTCGTTGGCGACCACGGCGCCGGGCGGGCCGGTCGTCGTGACCTTCTGCGCGGCCAGCGTCGCGGTGAGTTCCCCGAGGGCGCCTTGGAACCACGGCGCCAGCACGTCGAGGCTCACCGTTTCACTGATGGCCGCGGTCTGCAGTGCCGGCTCGCTCCGATGTTCCAACAGCGTCGCCGGCGACGGGCCCTGGAGCATGTCGCGCAGCGAGGCCACCGCCCCCTGCGTCTCGAGGAGATCCTGTTCCAGACGGGCCAGGTGGGCGGCGATGAGGTCGTTCCGGGAGTCGACGTCGGGCGCCTGCAGGACGGCACCAATTTGGTCCAGCGGCATGTCGAGATCGCGGAACCGACGGATGACCTGCGCCGCAGGGATCTGCTCTGTGTTGTAGCGGCGGTAGCTCGAGTCCGGGTCGATCTCTGCCGGGATCAGCAGCCCGAGCCGGTGGTAGTGCCGCAGGGTCTTCACGCTGAGGTGGGTGGCCCGGGAGAAATCGCCGATGGCCAGGGAGGACGTCATGTCCCCAGTTTCCACTCTCCCCCCGGGGGAGAGTCAAGGACAAGACGACCTGTTGACTCTCCCTCTGGGGGATGGCGCACGGTGGTCGTGTCACAAGAAACGAGAGAGGAGTCCCTCCATGAGCACCACCGCGTTGACCGGCGTGATCGCCGAGCACGTCGCCGCCGTGAACGCCTTCGACCTCGAAGGCGTCGTCGCCACGTTCGCACCCGATGCATACGTGAACGATGCCCGCCGGGAGATCACCGGCATCGACGCCATCCGGGCCTGGGTGGCAAAGGAGATGATCGGCGACCACGTCACCTTGGAGGTGCGCGAGGTCATCGACCACTATGGCGACACCATTGTGCGAGCCCGCTACGACGGCACGTACGACAAGACGAACCTGCCCGACGAGCTGGTGATGACCAACTACTTCAGCGTCCGCGACGACAGGATCGTGAGCCTGGCCGTCATCTTCAACCAGCCCTCGCCGTTCGGTTGAAGATGTATTCGGACTTTCTGTTGAGACTGTCCGCCGGTGGTCGTCCCGCTGATGGCCGTCCCGCCGTCACAGAGAGGCGTCCGCGTCCCCGTGCTTGGAGCACAGCCAGATCACGAGGTCGCCGGGAGATCGCTTCAGTGGGGAGCGGCCGCACAAGGCGTCCCCCTGCGATCTGCCTGCCATTTGCAGTCCGCTTCCATAATCACTCGTTCGGGTGATTTGAGACGCGGAGGCGATGGGTATGAATCCGGACGCACCCATGTCAGTCACGATGGCGGGGTGAGCGTGAGCGGCTCCCTCTGGAGGGAGCCATGCTCCGCGATGAGCGGGTCACGGCGCGTGATACAGGGCAGTCACTGCATCGCACACGGTGATCGCTTCGTGGTCGAAAGCTTCGTATGTATGTGCGCAAATATTGCGAAAGGGTTTCGACGACATCTCGCATGGGTACACCGCTTGTTGCAACACGAAAGGGGGCTTCATGATCGGAGCCGGTGGACTTGTGGTCAGCATCATCGCATTTGCGGTAGGCGCCGTTTTGGATTGGGCGGTAACAGAGCCCTATCAACACGGTTTCAATATCAACAAAGTCGGTTCGATTCTGATGATTGTCGGCGTTGTCGGCGCAGCGATCTCAATCATTGTCATGGTTGCGGGAAACACACGCCGGCGGCGGACCGTCGTGGATGATGGCCAGGGGAATGTCGTAAGTCGAGTTGATTCGACGTACTAGGTACATCCGAACATCGGGGCTTGATGAATAGGGAGGTAATTCTGTGTTATTGATCCTTGCGTTGCTGCTCGTCCTGATTCTTTTTGGAGCCGGATTCGCGGTGCATCTGTTGTGGATTTTGGCAGCTGTCTTTCTCGTCTTGTGGGTCGTTGGATTCGCAATTGGTCGGGGTGAGGGTGCAGGAAGCCACCGTTTCTATCGGTGGTAAACCCTCTGCGTAACAGCAGGCGGTAGCAAAATGAATCGGCCCCCTTCGGGGGGCTGATTCGCGTCCGGCGCCAGTCGAATCTTCCGGGTATGGCCGGGCCCCGCAGAGGGGTGCAGCGGTCCCACCGACAACAAGGGTCGAGCCCGCGAGGTCAATGAGCGAATTGGCGAGGCCGTCAGCTGACGCGACATCCAACTCACCATGCAGCGCCACGACGTGGAGGTCGGGAAGATGATCGAGCCTGATGCTGAAATCCGGCAACATGCCTCGCCATTTCCGCCGAGGGTTGCAGGTGGCGGGTTGCCAGGAGGCCGGTCAACTCGCTCAGAGTAACCCTTGGGACGTCGTCCGCCCGAATGGCTCGGTTTGGGTCCGCCGACGGTCAGGGGCAAAGCGCGGCCGTGGGTAGAAAGCTAGGAACCCCAACGACGAAACGATCAAACGACCAACGCTCGATCTCGATGCGACGCCGGGCGAGTCAATCGCCAGGGCCTGCTCGGGGCCACAAAAGGAACCCGTCGCGCCGCAGAAGTGATGAGCGCGAGCCGCGGAGAGGCAAGGTTCCGGAGGGCGCCCGCGAACCGCCTGCTCACCAGACGGCACAGATTGCGTCGGAGATGTGAAGTCCTCTGAACCATTTGGAGGCGATGCGTCGGGCGCGAGCGCGAACCGCCTCATCGAACGAGGGCGCTACTCCTGTTCGCTGCCCACCGAGACCGGGACAGCTGTGCGCAGGTGCGAGGCCAGCTCGTCCCGGTCGGTCGCGGTCTTGCTGTGCGTGTGGTGAGGCCACCAGAAGTGGAAACCCCGCAAGGCGGCCAGGGTCGGCACAATCCTCGTCGCGAGCACGTTGGAGGCCAGGAGCACGCCGAGGGCCACCGCCGCGCCGATCTCCTCCAGCAGTTGAATCCCGGTCAGGAGCAACGAAGCGAACGTGCCCGCCAGAATGACCCCGGCCGCCGTGACGGCCGGTGCTCCCTCGACAATGGAGATCCGGGCCGCCTCGTGCGGCTCGACGCCCTGCTCGAATTCTTCGCGCAGCCGCGTCGCCATGAGGATGTTGTAGTCCGTGCCAACCGCAATGACGAAGATGTAGGCGATGATCGGGATGGAGAAGTCGAGCCCGTCGAACCCCAGCCCTCGGATGAAGATGTACGCCACCACGCCGATGGTGGCGGCGTAGGTGAGAAGGATGCCGATGAGGAGATAGGCGGCGCCTGCCAGGGCCCGCAGCAGAATCGCCAGCATGACGGCCACCACCAAAAGGGCGAGGAGCAGGATGTTGCGCGTGTCCTTCTGCAGCGCCGCCTTCACGTCGGTCAGGGTCGCGGTCGGGCCTCCGGTCACGACAGTCGCCCCGGGGACGCTGTCCACGATGGCCGAGCGGATTGGCCCCGCCATGTCGGCGATCGCCTGATTCGAGTAGGGATCGTCGCTCAGGAGGAACTCGATCATGGCGGCGCCGTTCCCTGCCGCGTACTGCACGGGCAGGACCTGCGCCACGCCCTCGGTATGAGCGAGCTTGGCCGCCAGCGCATCGACTGCGGTCGGGTTGAGCGGCGTCGACGCGGTGACAAAGACCTGGCTCGGCCCCAAGAAGCCGGCGGGGAAGGAGGAGGAGATCGTGTTGTAGGCCTCGGTCGACGGGTTGTTCTGCGGGAGCTCTGCCAGCTGGTTGTACGTGACCTTCAGGCCGAGGAGGCCGCTGGCCAGGATCACGAGCACGGCGACGCTGGACAGCAGCACAATGCCGGGGCGCTTGGCCACGACCGCCCCCATCCGCTCCGAGCGCGTCCGGTGGCGGGGATCGCGCGGTTTCGGCGTTGTCGGCCAGAAGACGGTTGCGCCGAACAGGCTGAGGATGGCAGGTACCAGCGTCAGGGCCGCTAGCAGCATGAGCCCCACGCCGATGATCAGGCCCGGGGCCAGGGAACGCAGCTGGCCGATGGATGCCACCAGCAGCGCGGCGAAGGCGAGCATGACGGTCACGGCCGCGGACGCAATGACCTCGCCGGCACGGCAGAGGGCGACCATCAGGCTCTCGTGCGGCTCCTGCCCCTTCCCCAACTGCTCGCGGTAGCGGAACAGCATGAACACGATGTAATCCGTGCCGACGCCGAACATCACGACGATCAACAGGGGTGCGAGCTCCGTCCCGACCGAGAACCCGAACCACTGGGCGAAGAAGGCCGTCAGGGACTGGGCCATCTGGTGTACCAGCCCGACGACGAGCAGGGGCAGAAAGGCGATGATCACGCTGCGGAAAACCAGCGCGAGCAAAATCAGGATCAGCAGGACCGTCGCGATCGAAATGATCTTCTGGGCGCGGTCGAACTCGCTGCCCTGGTCGACCGAGATGGCGGCGTTCCCGGTGAGCTGGCCCCGTAACCCCGAGCCCGTCAGGTAGGCGTCGGTGTCCGATCGCAGCGTCGTGACGGCGGCATTGGGCCCGTCGTCACCCGGCTGTCCGGTCATGGCGACCTCGATGAGCTGGATCTTCTGGTTCTTCGACAGGAGCAGAGGCGATGTGGTCACCGAGTCCACGGAGTCGATGTGCTCGCTGTCCAGGGCCTTGGTGAGCCCATCGATCTTCTGCAGGTCAGCCGCCGTGAGTGCTGAGTTGTCCCGGGCGTTGACCGCGATGATGCCGGAGGCCGAGGCCACCGACGGGAAGTCCTTCAGGGCGATCGTCTCGGCCTGCGTCGACTGGTACGAGGCCGGCAGGCCGTAGCCCGACGACGTGAAGTTGTTGAGCGACGGCGCCAGCACCACGAGCAGGGCGCCGAGAACGATCCAGCCGGCGATGATGTACCAGCGCCAGGCCACCACGCGTTCGGCCAGCTTCCGAGTCACGGCACTCCTCCTCGCCCGTCTCCACCGGAGATGTGTCGAGCAGCGACAATCGTCGTCGCTCCGCCGACCGAAGGCAACGACTCCTTCCCGCCGGTCAGGTCAGCGGCGCCTCACGCGAGGGCAATCGTCTCGAGCAGATCGGCGGTCGCAGCGGGCGCGGCGAGCATCATGTCGTGCCCAGAAGGAAGCTCGTGGGTCTCCCAGCCCGCCGCGAGCGCTGCCGCCGCGAATCGTCCGAGGCTGGGCAAGGGCGGATTCGTGTGCGCCACGTAGACCTTGCGCAGCCGGCCGAGCGCCGCCGGGTCGAACTCGGTGGGCTCGATCTGGCAGCGGAACGGAAAGTCGGTCAGCCGCGGACCGATCCACGCCCGCTGGGCTGCGTCCTCAATGCCCCACTGCTCCAGGAACGCGTCGGAAGCCGGCAGGAACCACCCATCGCCTTCTTCGGCCACCTGGCGCCGATAGCGCTCCGCCACCGACGGCGGCTCGACGTCGAGGAGGCTCTGGCCCGGTGCCGTCACGAAGGCACCGAGGTACACAACGGACGCCATCCGCGCTTCGGCGCGCGCCGCCAGTGGGCCGGCGAGAATCCCGGCATAGCTGTGCAGCACGAGATGGACCTCGGACAGGTCCTCGAACCACAGCAGCTCCTCGAGGTCCGCGATGTGCGTGTCCACGCCCACGTCCGCGGTGAGGCCGGACCGGCGATCGCCCTGCCCGGCGAGGGTCGGGCAGAAGACGTCGTGGCCGCGTTGGGCCAACCGGCGCCGGACGTCGCGCCAGCACCAGCCACCGTGCATGGCGCCGTGTACGAGCACGAATGTGGCCACCTCGACTCCTTCCCCCGGCGTCGCGCGACCCGGGACCCAGATTCTGACGCCGTTGCAGAGAACGGGAGGACTGTCAGACCAGGGCGGTGCCCGCGGTGAGGGCCGTGCGCAGCGCCCGGAAGCCTGCCGACGTTTGCTCCACGAACGCATCGTCTCGAGCCGGATCGCCGCGTTCGAGCCAGGTGAGTGTCGCCTCGACCAGCCAACCGAACAGGGCCTCGGAGTGCCAGGCGTCGAGCAGCTCGTCGCCGGTGTCGAGCTCGCTGAGCTGCCGCACGACCGACGCGGAGACGGAGCGCAGCTCGGCGGCGTAGGCGGCGAACTGGGGCTCGCGTGCGGCATGGCGCCACAACAGGGTGAAGGCCGCAGGATCCTCCCGCGCCACGGTCAGGAGTGTGCGGGGCCCCAGGCCGGCGTGCGTCGGCATCGCCAATTCCGCGCGCAGCTCCACGCCCAGGTGGTCGAAGACCTGTTGGAGGATTTCGCGGTAGAGCTCCTCCTTCGACCCGAAGTGCCGGTAGACGATGAGTTTGGTGACGCCGCACGCGGCGCCGACGTCGTCCATCGAGGTGTCGGCGAACCCGGACGACGCAAATGCCAGCGCGGCGCCGTGCAGGATGGCGGCGCGGCGCTCGGCTCGTGGCAGCAGCTTGCTCTCGGTCTGTATACGGGCCAGTATATACCCGAGAGTTACAGCGGAGAATGACCACGGAGGGGAGCGATCATGGGTACCGAGCAGGTTGCGTTCACCGAGGAGGAGCTGCTGGCCGACCTCACGGTCGCCGAACCGCTGATCGCCGGCGGTGTGCGTTGCCACGGCGGGTTCGACCACGACGGCCGGTACATCTCACCCCGGACGAGGTTCCGGCTGCCGGCAATCGCTGCGTGGGGCGAGCAGAACAGCGCCCGGTTCGCCAGCGAGCTGATCGACGTCCCGCTCGAGTGGTGGGAGCGCTCGTTCCCCAACGTCGAGCAGGCCCGCTTCCTCATCCGTGCCGGAGTGCCCGAGCCGCTGATGGCGACGTTGACCCGGATCGGCACCGTCGAGGGATTCGGTGCCAACATCCGCCTGCTCCAACCCAAGGATCTGCAGCGCCATTTCGTAGAGGACGTCAGCGGGACCGCGATCGATCACCTCGGCCGGGGGCTCTTCGAGGCACACGGTCGCGACGAGGCCGGCTGGGACGAGGAGGCAGGCCACAAGGACATGTGGTTCGCGGCCCGCGACATCGCCTTCGAGCGGTCGTGCGAGGAGCTCGATATCGAGGCGATGCTCGCCCGGATGGGATTCGGCGCCGGTCGCCCGGGCGCCGACGCTGCCCGCGTGCTCCCCGACGACGTTCCCCATGAGCTCGAGGTAATGGTCTCGCTCATGGTCCGTGTCCTCTTCATTGAGATCTCCGCGTTCCACACCTTCGCCTGGGCGGAGGAATGGATGTCCGACGCCGAGTTGGTGGCAGGGGACGGAGAGGCAGCGCGGCTCGTGGGCTACATCAGGGCCGACGAGTCACCGCACGTCGGCTATCTGCGTGCCGCGCTCACCGAGATGCGCGACCGCACCTGGCGGGGCGAAGGCGGGCGCCAGTACGCGGGCACCGAGATGATCGGGCGTATCTGGGACCCCATGCTCGCCAACAGCCTGGGCCCGGTGCGCGAGGAAGGCCGGCGGGCGGCCCTGGCCGAGGTGGAGTACTGGTGTGCCCAGCGCACGAACGGGGCGGACATCCTCGCCGAGTTCCAGTCGCTCGGTGCCGCATGAAGTTCGGCGTCTTCTACGAGCACCAGCTTCCGCGTCCGTGGGAGGAGGACTCCGAGTACCGCATCCTCCAAGACGCCCTGGAGCAGGTGGAGTTGGCCGATCGCCTCGGGTTCGACGTCGTGTGGGAGGTCGAGCATCACTTCCTCGAGGAGTACAGCCACTCCTCGGCACCCGAGGTGTTCCTGGGGGCGTGCAGCCAACGGACCAAGGACATCAGGCTCGGGCACGGGATCATTCAGACCGCTCCGGGCTACAACCACCCGGCCCGCACGGCCGAGCGGGTGGCCACGCTCGACCTGCTGTCCGGCGGACGGGTCGAGTTCGGTTCCGGGGAGTCCGGCTCGGAGGCCGAGCTGGGCGGATTCCTCGTCGACCCGGCGACGAAGCGCGACGCTTGGCTCGAAGGCTTGCAGGTCACACTGCGCTGCATGACCGAGACGCCGTTCACCGGCGTCGACGGTCGCTTCGTGCAGATGCCACCACGCAACGTCGTGCCCAAGCCCATGCAGAGGCCGCACCCCCCCTTGTGGGTGGCGTGCTCGCGCCGCGACACCATCCTGTTGGCGGCCGAGAAAGGGATTGGTGCGCTCACCTTCGCCTTCATCGATCCCGAGGAGGCGGAGAAGTGGGTGACGGACTACGAGCAGACCCTCGCCGAGCGCTGCGTCCCGGTCGGACTGGCGGTGAACCCGAACATCGCGTGCGTGACCCAAATGATGTGCCATGCCGACGAGAAGGTGGCGCTCGACCGCGGCCTCGAGGGCGGGAACTTCTTCGGCTATTCGCTCGGCCATTACTACGTCTTCGGAGAGCACCGGCCGGGCTCGACCGACGTCTGGACGGAATACCTCGAGCGGCGTGGCGATCAGGGCTACTCGCCCGAGATCGAGACGGCGCTGCGCCAGGAGCGCCTCGGAGCCAAGCTGGCCGCCGGCGAGCGCACCGGACTGCGCGGCGCCACGGGCACCCCCGAGCAGGTGCGCGAGTACCTGCTGCGATTCGAGCAGGCCGGCGTCGATCAGGTCATCTTCGTGTTACAAGCAGGCAAGAACCGTCACGAGCACATCTGCGAGTCGCTCGAGCTGTTCGGCCGAGAGGTGCTTCCCGCGTTCAAGGAACGTGACGAAGCGCAGGTGCGGGCGAAGGCGGTGCGTGTCGGGCCGGCGATCGAAGCAGCGCTCGAGCGACGGGCGCGTGAGCCACGCCCGCCGGCCCTGCCCGACGACTACTCGTTCCCGGCCATGCCCAGGCGGTGGGCCGACGAGACGGGCAGCGAAGAGATTCGGGAATGGCTGGAGCACTTCGCCGACGCCCGCGCCAAGGGCATCCGTGAAGAGGGGCTCGGGATCCTCGGCAACTGAGGTCCTGGTTTCCCGCGCACCCAACGGTCGGGCACGGGACCGCGTGCCGTACTGTGTGGCGTGACTTCCGCACCTTCTTCCGATCCGTCGCGTTGGCGGGTGCTGGTGACCGGGGCGACCGGGCGCGTCGGGTTCCCGGTCGCGGCGGGCTCTCGCTGCCCGCCACGACGTGTTCGGGTTGGCGCGCTGCCGGAGCGAGAGCGACCGGGCCCGCCTCGAAGGTGCCGGGGTGGTGCCGATCGCCGCTGACCTGGCGGAGATGGACCTCGGCAAACTTCCCGGGCGAATCACTCATGTCTTCCATGCTGCGGCCCGTCTCGGCCGCGAGGCACAGGATCAGGACTGGCAACAGGTCTTTGCCACGAACGCCCAGGCGTCGGGCCGTCTCGTCGCCGCCTGTGCCGGCGCCGCCTTCGTGTACTGCTCGACGGGCTCGGCCTACGCCTATCGGGGCCAGCAGCCGTTGCGCGAGGAGGACCCGCCTGGTGTTCACCTCGGTGCGTACAGCCTGTCCAAGATCGCGGGGGAGGCGGTCGTGCGCTACGCCGCGGGGCAATCGGGTAGCCCCCTGACCATCATCCGCATCTTTTCGACGTACGGGCCGGAAGGGGGCACGCCCGTCAACCGGCTCCGCCGCATCCTTCGCGGCGAGGAGATCGTGCTCTATCCCGACGCACCCAACAACTACAACCCGATCTACGAGGACGACTACGTCCGCCTGGCCATCCGCGCCCTCGAGGTGGCGGCGCCCGACCCCGTCGTCGTCAACTTCGCCGGCAGCGAGACGGTCAGCGCCGAGGAATATTGCGCCTACCTGGGGGAGTTGGTCGGCCGCCCTGCACGCATCCGCTACGACCCGGGCGCACCCTGGCCGATCTGGCCCGACGTGAGCCGGATGCACCAGGTCCTCGGGCAGACCCGGGTGCCCTGGCGCGAGGGGATGCGCCGGGTGGCCGACACCATGGGGTGACCCACCGCTGTCCCGCCGCACCGCGCCTGGGTCGGACCGTATAAAATACCCTATAGGGGTATACGGTACGACGATCGGAGGGCCATGCGTCCGGGGTACATCGACAGCAAGGATGCGCTGCAGAAGCGCCTGCGGAGGGTGGAGGGCCAGGTCAGGGGCCTCCAGCGTATGGTGGACGAGGACCGATACTGCATCGACATCCTCGAGCAGGTATCGGCGGCGACCAAGGCGCTCCAGGCAGTGGCTCTCGAGCTGCTCGACGACCACCTGGCGCATTGCGTCTCCGACGCCGTGCGTCAAGGAGGCGACGAAGCGACCGAGAAGCTCAACGAAGCGTCCGCCGCCATCGGGCGGCTGGTTCGCTCCTGATTCTCGTGCTCGGATCGGCCACCGTCGTGGTGGACATCGCGCGCTCGCTGCGTGAGGGCTTCTTCATGTTCTGGGAGACCCTCTGGCCGCTGGTGCTCGGCTTCGGTCTGGCTGGAGCCGTGCAGGCTTTCGTGAGCCGCGACGCCATGCGGCAGAAGCTGGGCGATCACCGGCCCCGCGCCGTGCTGCGGGCCTCGGGGTACGGCATGGCATCGTCGTCGTGCTCCTACGCGGCATCGGCCATGGCCAAGTCCCTCTTCGTGAAGGGTGCGGACTACATCGCCGCCATGGTCTTCATGTTCGCGTCGACCAACCTGGTCATTGAACTCGGGATCGTGCTCATTGTGCTGATGGGGTGGCAGTTCGCGGTCAGTGAGTTCGTCGGGGGCATCATCATGATCGTCCTCCTCGCCACCGTGGGGGCGCTGTGGTTGCGCGGGCGCCTCGTCGTGCAGGCCCGCGAGCGCCTGCAGGCATCGGAGGATGTGCACGAGCACCGGCACGCTCCCGCGGCAGGCGGCGCAGCGCAGCAGCCGCTCAAGACCCGGTTGCAGTCGGTCGCCGGCTGGGCGGACAGCGCGACCTACACCATGTCGGACCTGACCATGCTGCGGCGAGAACTGGTGATCGGCTACACGGTTGCCGGGTTCCTCGCCGTCCTGGTTCCGACCTCGGTCTGGCAAGCCGTGTTCATCAGCGGACACGGGTTCTGGACCAGCATCGAGAACGCCATCGTTGGCCCCTTCATTGCCATCATCAGCTTCGTCTGCTCCATCGGCAACGTCCCTCTGGCTGCAGCGCTGTGGAAGGGCGGGATCTCCTTCGGGGGCGTGATCGCCTTCATCTTCGCCGACCTGATCGCGTTCCCACTCCTCCTGATCTACCGCCGGTACTACGGGAAGCGGCTGATGCTGAAGATGCTCCTGGTCTTCTGGGCCCTGATGTCGACCGCGGGGTTGCTCACCGAGCTGCTCTTCCGAGCCGCCGGTCTCGTGCCCACCATGCGGCCCACCACGGTGGCTCCAGCCCATTTCTCCTGGAACTACACGACCTACCTGAACCTGATCTTCCTGTCGCTCTTCGGCGTCCTCTACTGGCTGTACCGCAATCGCGAGCGACTCGGCGGGGGAGACGGCCACGCGCGAGACCCTGTCTGCGGCATGCAGGTGGAGATCGCCCATGCCCCGGCGACACGTGGCGGTGCCGGCGGGCGCCACTACTTCTGCTCCGATCACTGCGCCGACCAGTTCGAGCCTGCTCGTCATGGCGCTGCTCACGCGACACCGAAAGGCAGGATGCACAATGCAGCAAGAGCGCATCATTGAACAGCTGGAGAAGATGGTCGGCTCCGGGAGGGTCACCCCGGAGGAGGCGGGCCGGCTCCGTGCCACGGCTGGGACGACGGAGTTCGACGCGGTCATGGGGAAGATCCGGGCCCGGCACGCGGAGGTCCATACGGACGCCGCCGTCGCGGCCGGCAAGTTGAGTCAGGAGGAAGCGGACACCACGTTGGATCGGGTGCGTGACGGGGAGCACACGGCTGCGCTGCGCGCCCACATCAGGGGAGCGGGCGGCGGCTAATCGACTTCGCCCTCCCCCTTGACCTCGGCGCCGATCTTGCCCATCTCCTTCTCGTGCTCGGAGACCTCGGGGTCGAGGGTGTTGCTTTCGGCCGCGGCCTCCTCTTCGGCCGTCGGCGGCCGGTCGGCCGTGTGGGTGGCTGCCGCCTCCCGCGCCTCCTCGGCCTTGGTCGCGTCGTCTACGTCTTCGCTCATGCTCTCTCCTTTGCTCCTCACAGGTGCATTGCCAATTGGCACCGCATCTAATCATGCGGCAATGATTGTGTGGCGGTCGAGGTGGTGCCGTCGGGGAGCGGATCCGGGGTCGGGATCCCCGATTCTCGGGCCGGCGTGGGGACACACCGGCCGGACGAGCTCGAGGTCGCTACAGTCCGGGTGTCATGAGTGACTACGACGCCATTGTGATCGGGGCGGGTCACAACGGCCTGACCGCCGCGACGGTCATGGCCCGCGGTGGACTGCGGGTCCTGTGCCTGGAGAAGAATCACTTCATCGGAGGCATGGCGTCGACCACGGAGCTCATCCGCGGCTATCGGTTCGAGCTGGCCGGCTCCATCCAATTCCCGGTGCCGAACCAGATCTTCGAGGACCTGGACCTCGGCGCCTGCCCGATCTACGAGCCCGAGGTGCAGTCCGCCAGCATCAGCGAGGATGGCCAGCCTCCGATCTTCCTGTACTCGGACCCCGAAAGGCTCTTGGAACACCTCGGCGAAACCATCGGGATCGAAGCGGTCCTCGGCATGGCCGAGGTGGCGGCGTGGGCCGAGGCCCCGGCCCGCGCCATCGGCCGCTTCGATGTGCGCACGCCTCCGAAGTCGTTGGACGAAATGTGGGCCTGCGCCGCCAACGAATCCGAGCGCCAGGCGATCCGCACGGCCATGTTCGGCAGCGTCATGGACGTCGTCGACCGTTACCTGCCTGACCGGTCGAAGCACGCGCCGGTGCGCAGCATGCTGGCCTTCCTCGCGGTCAACTCCACCTTCAGGGGACCCTTCTCCCCCGGGAGCGCCATGTGCCTGGCGTTCGCGCTGGCATCGCCGGGGACGGCGACAATGTCGAAGGTGCGGGGGGGCCTGGGCACCATTGCAGATCACCTGGCCCGGTTGTTCGAGCAGCACGGTGGCGAGCTGCGCCGCCACACCAAGGTGACGCGGATTGTGGTCGAGGGTGGCGCGGTGACCGGTGTCGAGCTGGGCGAGGGCGAGGTGGCCACCGCACCGGCCGTGGTGTCGAATCTCGATCCGACGACGACGTTCACCCATCTCCTCGACGCCGACAGCCTGCCGGATGCCTTCGCCGCGCGCGTCGGCGCCATCGACCACCGTGCCGCCTACTTCCAGGCCCATTTCGCCCTGCGTGGGCGGCCCGAGTACCAGGCACCCTACGATGCGCTGAACGACAGCGCGCTCGGGGCGCAACGTGACGTTCTTCGGCACGGCTGAGCAGATGCAGCAGGACTTCGAGGGGTGCGTGCGCGGCCACGTCCCCGCGTCCCCGAGCTTCAACCTCCAGATCCCCTCGCTCGACGATCCGACGCTGGCCCCCGACGGGATGCATGCCGCAAGCAGCTTTGCCTTCTACCTGCCGATCGCCGACCGCGAGACCCAGGGCCGGCTCCGCGACGACATGGCCGAGCGGATCGTGGCCAAGATCGCCTTGGCCGCTCCGAACTTCCCGGACCTCATTGAGCGCCAGCTCAACTACCCCGCCTACACGTACGAATTGATGTTCGGCTGTGCCGGTGGGGACTTCACCCACGGGTTGCTCCAGCCCGAGTTCATGGGGCCGTTCCGGCCGGGCCCGACGGGATGGCCGGATGCGCCCGTACCCGTCGAGGGGCTGTATCTCTGCGGGGCGGGATGCCACGGTGGTCCCGGAGTCACGTTCATCCCGGGCTACAACTGCGGCTACGCCGTGCTCGAAGGAGCCAGCGACCGGTTGTAGCGCCGCTGGCGCTCCATGAAGCCGAGGAAGAACGCCACGGAGAAGGCCAGGCTGGTGAAGAGGCTCATGACGAAGAAGATCCAGGCCCAGCGCAGCCCGCACCGCCGGCCCTCGGTGATGGTCCACAAGGGCAGCAGGACCACGTTCACAATGATGTAGTCCTGGGCGGCGGAGTCAGCGGCCCAGTTCGAGAAGAGCATCTTGGTGTAGTTGACGTAGCTGGCGCGGTGTCCGTAGAGGTGGACGTAGCGCACGTTGAAGTACCACCCGAGGAGCAACGAACATACGCCGACGGCGTAGTAGATCGCTTCGAGGGGCGAGACCGGGCCGGCTTGACCCCCCGTGAAGAGGCGGCGGTTGACGACGAACGCGGCCACCGTGCTCGCGACGCCGAGAATGCCGTAGAACACCAGAGAAGTCGTCACTGTCGCCCCCGTTTCGTGCCCCTGCGTGCGCGCACACCCTAACGAGGTCCGCCAAGGCAACGGCGGAGAGTCGTCAGAGGAGCTCGAGGATCCTCTCGGGCGGCCGCGCCACGACGGCCCGGTCACCAACGACGAAGATGGGTCGTTCCAAGAGGATCGGGTGGTGGGTGATCGCCTCGAGGAGGGCATCACCAGCGGCATCGTCGAGCGCCAGTTCGGCATAGACGCGCTCACCCGTGCGCATCATCTGACGGGGATCGTCGATGGCCAGTAACTCCATGAGCGCCTTCAGGTCCGCCACGGACGGGGGCTCGTCGAGGTAGAGAATCGTGTCCGCCTGGACGCCGCGCTCTGCCAGCAGCGAGAGCGCGGTCCGGCACTTCGAGCACGACGGGTTGACATACATCCGTGGTGCCATGCCTCGCACCCTAGGGGCACCGGTCAGGCCACTCCAGACGGCAGCGCGGCAGTGACCTGAGCCCAGCCGTACGTGAAGGCCAGCACCGGAGTGTTGGCGACGGCGAGCGTCAGCGCCATGGAAGTGCCCCGGTCGTCACCGCGATGCGTATCCCCGGTCGCGTCCACGGCGGCGCCCATCGCCAGATGAGGGCCCGAGCCGAAGTCGTCGAGGATGCCCTTCCGGTGGCCCCAGCAGCCGGTGGCTCCCGGGTGCGGGCAGTCCAGGTTGCCGCTGTCGAAGCCGTCGTCGTACATCCACCCGTAGACGGCGTCGAGCCCGTTGGACGACCCTCCGGCCCACTCTGCGTCGTCGAGGTCGTAGTCCTGTCCCGGGTCGGGGGGGTCGTTGGCATCATCCGCACCCTTTTGTGCGTTTCGATTGAGGGCGGCCGTCAGCCCGCCGAAGGCCGGGAGCCCGCGGTCAATCCTCTCCAGGTTCACGGCGACGAAGAGCTGCTCGGGAATGCTCATCTGGCCGAAGTTCGCCGGCAGCACCATCGGTCGGATTCCTTCGACTGCGTGAGCGTGGTTGATTGCTTCCAATACGGAATCGAGGCACGAAGGGGAGTTGTCGATCCCTGATGCGACGCAGACGCTGGTGTAGTCGGGCTCCGGCGACACGTTGCGGGTCGGGTCCTTGATACCTGTAGCAGACTCCGTGACGGGTATAGCTCGCAGAGGCTGGAGCGTTCCGTCGGACATCGCGGCGAGTGCCCGTTTCCATGTGTAGGCGTACCGCCCCGCACGAGAGGTGGTGCCGAGCATCGCCGCCAAAGACGATCCACCGGCGTCTTGACCCGAAGTGTCGCCGGTCGGGTCGAAGGCGGCTCCCATGACGAGATGTCGCGTGCCGAACCGGTCGAGGAGGAGCTGCCGGTCGGCCCAACAGCCCGAGGTCGTGCGTTGCGAGCACCTCGGGACGCCGCTGTGCGGACCGTCGTTGTACAGCCATTCGAAGTCCGCATCGAGCCCGTTGTCGACGTCCCCGATCCATTCGTTGTTCACCGCGCCGTAGGCCGGGCCGGGCTGGGCCGGGAGACGGGCGGCGTCAGCCCCCTTCTGCGCGTCAGCATCGAGCGCAGTCGAGAGCCCGGTGAATGGGGCCAGGCCCCGGTCGACCCGCTCGCGATCGATGGCGACGAAGAGCTGTTCGGGGACGGTCAGCGCGGCGAAGTCCGCGGGCAGCTCCATGGGCGAGAGGCCCTCCGCGGCTCGGGCGCCATCGATGGCGTCCAGCGTGATCCGAAGGCACGGACCCGTGGTGTCGATACCGACTGGAGCGCACGTCTCCGGGTAGTCGGGGACGGGTGCCACAGAATGCGCCGGATCGGACAGTGCACTGTTCGACGTTCCTCCGTCCGAACAGCCGGCCAGGACGAGAGCAAGTGCCATGCACGCGCCCGACCAGAGCGGCCACCGCCGCGCCACCGCACGCGTCACGTTGGCGGAACGACGCATCAGACGACAGAACGTAGTCACCTGCGTCGTTGTTGCTGCTGCCGGTCTGGAGGAGAAACTAGAGGTCCGACGCGGCCGCACTGCCGTACCGAGGAGGGCGCTTCTGGAGGAAGGCGGCCACCGCCTCTTGCATGTCGTCGGTCATGGACGACAGGACCTGGGTGCGGTTTTCGAGGTCGATCCCTGCCTGGAGTGAGCCCACCTCGAGTTGCGACCACATCACCTCCTTGGTCATCCGAACTCCCCACGGCGCGTTTGCCGCAATGAGCGAAGCCGTCTCGAGCACGGAGGCGAGCAGCTCGTCGTCCGGCACCACGCGGAGGACGAGCCCGATGCGGTCGGCTTCCTCGGCGTCAATGATGCGACCGGTCAGCATCAGCTCCCAGGCTCGCGAGGCGCCGATCAACCGCGGCAGGAGCCAGCTGACTCCGATGTCGCAGCCGGAGAGCCCGAGGCGGACGAAGGCGACGTTGAAACGGGCCGAGCGAGAGGCGATGCGGACATCGCTCGCCAGGGCCAGGGCGAGGCCGCCACCTGCCGCAGCGCCGTTCACGGCGGCGATGACCGGCTGTGGCAGCGAACGAAGCCGGGGGACGAGCGCCGCGATATGGGTCTGGGTGGCAAAGGTGGCTCCCACTCGGTCGAGCTCAGCTGAACCCGGCGCCTCGCCGTACCCCGCCAGGTCGAGTCCGGCACAGAACCCCCGTCCAGCGCCGGTCAGCACCACGACCCGGCACGAGCGATCGACGGCGATGCCCGCCAGCGCCTCGTGGAGCTCTGCAATCAGTGCCGCGTTCATGGCGTTCAACCGTTCGGGTCGGTCCAGGGTGATCCGGGTGACGCCCTCATGCGGCTCGTCGACCTGCAGCGTGTCCATCGTGGATCCCCTTTCACGGCTCGGCCATATCCTGCAACACATGGCACAGCAGCGGGGCCGCTCGGCGGTGCACTGGGACGGGAGCTGAACATGGGCTTGCATTATTCGAGCGTCATGGACGCTCGGCCGGCAGAGGTCTTCGCCTGGCACGAGCGGCCGGGGGCACTCCCACGCCTCGTGCCGCCGTGGCAACCGCTCAAGGTCGCAGAAGAAGCGCAGTCGTTGGCGGGCGGCCGCGCCGTCCTGCAGCTGCCGGGCCGCGTGCGCTGGGTCGCGCAGCACTCGGGCGACGATCCGCCGCACCGATTCGTGGATGAGCTGGTGTCGCTCCCGCTGCACTGGCGACACACGCATTCCTTCGAAACGGTCGAGGGCGGGGGGACCAGGGTGATCGACGACGTCGAGACGCCCGTCCCCGGGTCGTTGCTCCGCCAGACCTTCCGCTACCGGCATCACCAGCTCGCCGGGGACCTGGCTGCGCACCGCAGCGCGGCGCAGCGTGGCGGGCCGCTGCTGGCGGTCGCGGTCACCGGCTCCTCCGGCCTGATCGGCTCCGCCCTGTGCGCCTATCTCTCCACCGGCGGGCACCGCGTGATCCGCCTGGTGCGACGAGCCCCTCGTGATCGATTCGAGCGGACCTGGGATCCCGCGCGACCCGATCCGCGTGCGCTGGAGGGCATCGACGCCGTGGTGCATCTCGCGGGGGCGTCCATCGCCGGCCGTTTTACCGACGCCCACAAGCGGCTCGTGCGCGACAGCCGGGTGGGCCCCACCTCGGAGCTTGCCCGTGCCATCGCCGCCACGCCGGACGGCCCGCGGATCCTCGTGTGTGCGTCGGCCATCGGTTTTTACGGGAACGAGCGCGGCGAAGAGGTGCTCACGGAAGAGAGCGGGCGCGGCACGGGGTTCCTGGCGGACGTGGTCGGAGCCTGGGAGGCGGCTGCTCTGCCCGCCGCCCAGGCGGGTGTGCGAGTGGTGCACGTGCGAACGGGAATCGTCCAGTCCGCCCGTGGAGCGAGCCTGAAGCTCCTTCGCCCGCTCTTCTCGGTTGGCCTCGGCGGACCGCTCTCTCCGGGATCGCAATGGGTGTCATGGATCGGCCTCGACGATCTGCTCGATGTCTTCGGGCGGGCGCTCGCCGACGGCGAGCTGGTCGGCCCGCTGAACGCGGTCGCCCCCGGTGCCGTCACCAACGCCGAATACGCCTCGACACTGGCCCGCGTCATGCGACGGCCGGCGCTGCTCAAGGTGCCGGCGTTCGGTCCTCAGGTGCTCCTGGGTGCCGAGGGTGCACGCGAAATGGTCCAGGCGAGCCAGCGCGTCGCCCCCGCCCGCCTCGTCGCAGGGGGGCACGTCTTCCGCCATGGTTCGCTCGAAACGTGCCTGCGGCACCAGCTGGGTCACATCGCCGTGGCTCCCTTCGAAGAGGAGTGGCGAAACGCCTGAGGCGGGCCGAGGCGTGGGAGCCCCGACGGGCGGCGCGTGCGATCGCCGGTCCATCCGCCTACTGTCCCGGAGGTGATCACCGGAGTCCACGCGGTTCTCCACGCGGCCGACGCCGACGCGGCACGGACCTTCTTCCGGGATGTGCTCGGCTGGCCGCACGTGGACGCGCACGACGGGTGGCTCATCTTCGGGACCGGTCCGTCGGAACTCGGCGTCCACCCGACCGACGGGGGGCCCGGTCACCATGAGATCTCGCTGGTGTGCGACGACATCGAGCGCACGGTCGCAGAGCTCACGGCGAAAGGGGCGGAGTTCTCCGGTGTGATCGAAAATCGCGGCTTCGGTCGGACGATCGCCCTCGAGGTCCCCGGCGCCGGCCACGTACTGCTCTACCAACCCCGACACCCGACCGCGTTCGAACTCTGAGCCAGGGGCTCGGCCCCGGACACCCGTGCGAAAGCGCGGGCATGGGTGGCTCGTCGTGGGAGCGGACCCGGCCCGGTTGCTCGCGCGAGCGAGAATCATTCCATGGACATTCACGGAAGCGCCCTGGTCACCGGAGCCAGCCGCGGCATCGGCCGGGCCGTCGCCCTCGAATTGGCTCATCGCGGCTTCGACACGGTGGCGACCATGCGAGATCCCGACGCGGGAGCCGACCTGGCCGCCCGGACACCCGGGCGACTGCAGGTCCGCCGGCTCGACGTCACCGACCCCTCGACCTTCGACCTGCCCGGCGATCTACGCGTGCTCGTGAACAACGCCGGTGTCGACACCGACTACCTGCCGGTGGAACACGCCAATATCGACGACTGGCGCCGAATGTTCGAGACCAACGTCTTCGGGGTCGTGGCGTTGACCTCGGCGGCCATCCCCACCCTGCGCGAGAACCGGCCGTCGGTGATCTGCACCGTGACCTCGTCGTCCATCATCGCCTCGGTGCCCTTCTTCTCGGCGTATCGGGCCTCCAAGGCAGCGGCGTCCGCGTTCGGTGACAGCCTGCGGGTGGAGGTGGCGCCGTTCGGCATCCGGGTCGTGGAGATCCTTCCGGGACCCATCGACACGGACATGTTCCGTTTGAGCACGGGAGAGCCGGGCGCGGCCCGCTTCCCCGACTACCGCGCCCTGGCCGGTGTCGCCGGGTCGCTGCGCCGCGAACACGCCGATCCTCGGGTCGTCGACCCGGCACAGGCGGCCACCGTCATCGTCGACGCCATCCTCGACACGTCCGGGCCGATGCGCTACGGCTGCGACCCCGTGTCACTGGAGCTCCTCGATCTGTGGCGTCAATGTGACGACGAGACGGTCTTCACCATGACGGGGCAGTCTCTCCTCGACCAGTCGAGCGCAGCCGGCCTGTGAAGCGCTGCAGTTCAGATCCCGGGGAGATCCCGCAGCGCGTCGGCCAGCTCGCGCCGGTGCGAGAGCCCGAGCTTCTGATAGACGCGGTGGAGGCGGTTCTCCACGGTGCGCACCGAAAGGTGCATCAGCTCGGCGATCTGCTTGTCGGTGCTCCCGGTCGCAGCGTGCAACGCCGTGTCGAGCTCGGCTGGGGTGAGCTGGGCTCGCGCCCGACGGCGCGGACGAACGGGGTGACGGCGCCTTCGCAGCGCGCGAGAAGCCGGGCGCCCGCCTGCTGCATCGCTGCAGCTTCCCGGCTGGAGCCGTCACGTCGGAGCTGGACGGCCGCTTCGCCCAGAGCCTCGGCCGCGTAGAGGAGCGCACCGAGATCCTCGAACTGGGCGGCCGCCGCGGCAAGTGCCTGACTGTCCTTGTCGGCCGCCGCCGCCGCATAGGAAAGACGGGCCGCGCTGAGTTCGCCGTCCACCTTCGACACCAGCACGGCCATGTCGTCGAGCACCTGCTGGGCGCGACCCATCCGCGCCATCCCGTGCAGGGCCCGCGTGGCCCCGAGCAGGTCCCCTGTCTCCATGCCCAGTTCGATCGCCGCCTCGAGGCACTGGCGTGCCGTGCCCATGTCGCCACTGGCCGCCCAGGCCCACGCTCGCGCTTGGAGCACCTCCACCTCGTACTGCATGTCGATGGGCAGTCCCAAGGCGTCGAGGGCGGCCAGCGTCTGTGAGGCTTTGGGCGCCGCTCCGGCCAATGCCAGGGCGTGGGCGGATACCGCTTCGCACCAGCGGGCGCACACCGGCAACGAGAGGTCGAGGAAGACCGCCGCCGCGCTGGTCGCTTGCAGGAATGCAGCGTGCACCCGGCCCTGCTCCAGCTGGAGAGCGGCGAGTGAGGCCGCGACGATTGCGCTCTCCGGCGAACCTCGTCCACCGACGGCTCCTGTTGCGCGGCGGTGAGGAGCGCTTCGGCCTCGCCGAGCCGTCCGAGCCCGATCAGGGCGAGGACATGGTTCCCGAACGGGCTCCACGGTTCGGAGAGGACGGTCGACCCTTGGCGGGGGCTGGCAGTGGAGGGCGGGACGAGGAAGGCCAAAGCCTGCTGCATGCGACCGGTGCGAGTGAGGCACCCACCGAGGAGGGCGTGCATGCTCGTACGCGGAGCTCCGGTCGTCTCCAGGCTCGGCTCTGCCGCGTCGATCACGGCCCTCGGGCCCAGAGCGGAGGCGTCGAGGCACAGACGCCGGGCCAAGAGTTCGTCGCGCCAGGTGGGATGGGCCTCTGTCGTGAGCAGCGCGTCAATGGCTGTCATGTCGGCCGTGCCGTGCAGGAAGAACTCATGGTCGAACCGGAGGAGGGCGATCTGGACGCGCTCGCCGGTGTCCGCAGCCAGGCTGGGCAAGCCTTCGACTTCCGATGCGGCCTGCTCGTGTCGACCGCGCATGTGGGCCGCGTCGGCCGCCAGGAGTCGCGCGTCGAAACCCCCACCTTCGTCGATGGCCGCCCTGGCCATGCGCTCGGCGAGCGCATAGTCACGCCGTTCCCGGGCCGCCTTGGCTCCGGCGACGAGGAGGTCCGGAGTCCCGTCCCCGCCGGCGAGGCGGAGTGACGCGCGGAGCAGAGTGTCGTCCTGGCGCCTGCCGGCCGAGGCCGCTGCGAGCTCCCGGCCAAGGAGGCGCTGTCGTCGCGGGTTGATACCGGATCGCACGACGTCGCCGTAGACCGGATGCGCCAGGCACGCCTGCAGGCGACGTCCGTCCACCCGGCTGGTGATCAGTCCCCTGCCTTCGAGCGATGCGATGGCCTCGGCGTCGGCCAGCCGGTCGAGTGCCGGCTGGGCCAGGGGCTCACCCAGGGCGGTCAGCTCCAACGCGCGGCGCTCGGCGTCGGACAGATGGCCCAGGCGGATGGTCACCAGGTCCACCAGGCGGGCGGTCGGCTGCAGGCCGCCGCGCAGGCGCCAGATCCCGCTTTCCTCGCGCAGAGAACCGTCTTGGACAGCCCCCACGACCAGTTCGTGCAGGAAGAGGGGATCGCCAAGCGACCGCTCCGCTACCTCTCGCAGCGACACGGTGTCGACCGGGCCTCCGAGCACGGCGACCAGAAGGTCTTCGACCGCCAGCCCGTCGAGCGAGCCGAGTTCGATCCGCGCCGCGCCATGGTCCTTCCACAACACGACCATGGGCTCCCCGCCGCGAGGGCCGGCGCGCCCCGTTGGCAGGACGCAGGCGATCACGGTGGCGGCGCCCGTCTGCACGAGCTGATGGACGAGGGACGCCGAACCGTCGTCGAGGAGGTGTGCATCGTCGACGAAGACGAGCAGCGGCCGCCCACCGGCATCGTCGAGAAGCTCGTGCATGTAGCGGCGGAGCTGATCAGCGTGCGACTCGGGACCGACGAGGTCCGAGTCGCGGTGGAGGAGCGCGGCGAATGCTCCGAAAGAGTACGGCCGGGCTGCCTCGGTTCCCGCCACGAGGGCCACCGACATCTTCAGATCACGCGCGTACTCGACGCCGACCGTCGCCAGGACGGTCTTGCCGACCCCCGCCGGCCCCACGATGACCGCGCCGCGTCGGCCGCTGATCGAAGCCTGCAAGTGCGCGATCTCGTTCGAACGGCCGACGAGAGGCCACGGTTCGCGGGCAGCGAGTTCCGGCCCGGTCGAGGCGTTGCCGACATGTCTCGCCATCGGATCTGTCCCCTCGAGAATCGGAGGGGCCATTTTCGCCCAGGGCCGGGCCAATTGCCAGCAATGTCAGTGCCCTGATGTCGGTGCGCGTGCTGCCCGCGCGCCGCATGTCGGCCCCGCGCTCGAGCGCGACAGGCAGGTCACCTCGTCGCCGTCGGCAACGATCAGGTGGGCGGCGCGGCGAATCTGTACCCGATACCTCTGATGGTGGTGATCCAGCGCGGATTCTCCGGGTCGACCTCAATCTTGAGGCGGACGCGGCGGATGTGCTCGGTCACCGTGGAGCGGCCCTGCCACCGTCCGTTGGAACCCCAGACGCGCTCGAGGAGATCCTCGCGGGAGAAGACCCGACCCGGTGCGGAGGCGAGGAAGGCGAGCAGGTCGAACTCCTTGCGGGTCATGATCACCTCGGTGTCGCCGACCGTCACCTTGCGGGTGCCCTGGTCGATGACGAGGTCGCCGTGGTCGAGTGTGGTCGTCGGCGTGGCGGTGCCCCGACGCAGGACCGCCCGCATGCGAGCTTCGAGCTCTGCGAAGGAGTACGGCTTCGTGAGCACGTCGTCGGCGCCGAGGTTCAGCAGGGCCACTCGATCGCGCTCCGTGGAGCGGCCGGAGCAGACGATGATCGGAACCGAGCTTCGGCGTCGGATGGTGGTCAGCACGTCCGCGGTGCCACCACCGAGGTCGAAGTCGAGGATGACCAGATCAGCCGGTTGGGCGAAGACCGCTTCCAGCGACTCGTCCACGCTGGCCGCCTCCCGCACCTCGTATCCCGACCGCTTGAGGTAGTGCTGCAGCGCCCTCCTGGTGTTGGTGTCGTCCTCCGCGACGAGGATCGTCCGGTCGGCCATGACTTGGCCCACAGGAGTGAAGACGGACGTCGGATTGCTGTCGACCGTGCGGAGACTTTCGCTGTAGGGCGCTCCCGCCCCACGGCGTCCAGCGGAAACGTCATGCCACACCGCCCCCTGCAGGCGACATCCTGGCTCGGGCGCGACCTCCGAAGTGCGCGCCGCTGCCTTGACGTCGAGCGAGCGCTTGCGCCGTGCCGACCATGTCCCTTGCCCCTCTCATCGCCCCGCACCCCGTGCGGACTGGTTCTTCGTACGCCCGGTCGTGCCCAACGTGCTCCTCACAACGGCTGGGCGCCGAGCTGTGTCCTCTTTGTCGGCAGATGACCGATCCGGCTCCATAGGACTTTTGGACCAAAAATTGGGCGCCCGTAGTGCAAGCGCGATCGGGCGCCGCCCCGCACACTCCGGTTGCCTTCACGCATGGCTCTTTAGGCGTCGGGCAGAGTGAACCGGTAGCCGACACCGCGGACGGTGGTGATCCAGCGGGGAGAGTCGGGATCGGGCTCGATCTTCAGGCGTACGCGGCGCACGTGCTCCGTCACCGTCGACCGGCCCTGCCATTCCTCGGTCGAGCCCCAGACCCGCTCCAGAAGATCCTCGCGGGAGAACACCTGTCCCGGTGACGCCGCCAAGAACGCGAGCAGGTCGAATTCCTTGCGCGTCATCGGGACGGACTCGTCGCGCACCGTCACCGTCCGTGTGTCGCGATCCACCACGAGCTCTCCGAGATGAAGGCACGTCTCCGCCGGCTCGCCGTTGCCGCGGCGCAGAACGGCGCGGACTCTCGCCTCGAGCTCCGCGAAGGAGAACGGCTTGACGACGAAGTCGTCGGCGCCCAGGTTGAGGGTGCGGATCCTGTCCTCCTCGGAGTCCCGTCCCGAGCAGACGATGATCGGCACGGCGCTGTGTCGACGGATCTTGGCCAGCACATCCATGCCATCGAAACCGGGAAGTCCCAGGTCAAGGATGACAAGGCTGGCTGAATGTTGGAAGACTGCCCGCAGCGTGGAAGGCCCGTCGGCAGCTTCAGTGACCCGGTAGCCGCTGCGGTCGAAGTACTGGAGCAGCGCGCTGCGGCAGCTGTGATCGTCTTCGGCCACCAGAATGGTCCGCTGTCCCTGCTCTACTCCGTTGGGCGACGCCGAAGGGTCGGTGCCGGCCGGGGTGATCGGCCGGAGGCCGCGGTGCGTAGGGACGCGTGTCGCCACGCCGACCGGCGAATTCACGCGCCGACCCTCTTCGTGTGAGACCCCGGAGTCCGTTGCTGCAGTGAGGCTGCGTTGCCCATGTCGAGATTGTCGGCTGTGCCTGCGCCGAACTTGAGGGAATCGCAGACCACTCGAAACCGAGCGGCCGTCACCGTCACGCGTGCGTGACCAGGTGCCGCGCCACATCCGCCCCGCAGGACTGAGGAATATGCGACGCGCATGTGTTGCATTCGGTATGAAGTGCCGCTGTTGCAATGACGAAAGACGGCGCAGCGACAGGGATAGAACGGCGCCCGAGCCAATCGACATGACGCCACGGTCGGGACGACTTTGCAGCGCCGATCAAGGCCCTCGGCATCGTTGCGTGGAGGTTGCGTGAGCTCTGCAACCGTTCAACAACGGTTACGCAACCGACCTGCAAGAGGGCGATCTATTAGAGTGGTGACTACTCCTGAATACGTGAAATCCGTATGGTCAACTGATGGCTCCAGGAACAAGTTGCGCCAGTCGGATGGTGCAAATGAAAGAGGGGGAAAACGTGGGATCGACGACAAGTCAGTTCTCCACGGCGCAGGAATCGGCGGAGGCGGGTATCGAGAGTCTCTGGTCAGATTTCAAGCGGACCGGGGAACAGTCACTTCGCAACCAGCTGATCATCTACTACTCGCCGTTCGTGAAGTACATCGCCGGGCGCGTGCTGGCCGGGCTGCCGCGGCACTTCGACGAGGAAGATCTCGTCAGCTACGGCATCATCGGGCTCATCGACGCCATCGAGCGCTTCGAGCTCGACCGCAATCTGCGATTCGAGACCTACGCCATTCCGCGCATCAAGGGCGCCATCATCGACGAGCTGCGATCGATCGACTGGGTCCCCCGATCCGTGCGAACGAAGGCCCGGGCCGTCGAACAAGCGTTTACTCACTTGGAGGGCACGCTGCGGCGCACTCCAAACGAGGCCGAGGTCGCGGCCGAGCTGGAGATGTCTGTGGGCGACTTTCACAAGGCCCTGCGCAAGATCTCTACCGTCGGCATGATGGCGCTCGACGAGGTGCTGCGCGGCGGCGACCGCTCCGAGCGCTCGACGCTCGGCGAGACGTTGCCCGACGGGTCGTGGGGCCCGGTTGACACCTTCGAGGCCAAAGAGTCCAAGGAAGCGCTCGTGACCGCGGTCGACGGGATGCCGGAGCGAGAGCGCACCGTCCTGATGATGTATTACTACGACGGATTGACGCTGACGGAGATCGGGCAAGTGCTCGGCGTCACGGAGAGCAGGGTCTGCCAAATCCACACCAAGGCCCTGCGTCAGCTGCGCTCGAAGTTGGCCGACCGGCCCGAGACCGTGCGACACAGCGGAACGGCTGGAGCGGACGCACCGCGCCCGGCCAATCAAGAGCGCGCCGGACGCGCCCGGCTGCAGCTGCTCGCCAGCTGACACACAGTCCACATCCGTCCGGCGACCCGCATGGTCACCGGACGGATGGTGGTCAGCATGCAGAGGCGGATCGTCGCTGACGCCGCGAAAGGCCGGTACGGTACGGGCCTCCACCTCGAACGAGCCCAAGGGGGCGCGGCATGCCATTGCACAAGAGGGAAAACCTCCGGGACCAATTGATCGATTCGGTCTACGCGGACCAGGGCCTGAAGGCGGCGCTGCCGGCCACGCACTGCCCCAGCGACGAGATGCGGCCCGAGGACGTGATGCGGGCCATTTCCGACGAGCTCCTGCTCGACGGCAACGCCCGCCAGAACCTGGCCACGTTCTGCCAGACCTGGGAGGAGCCGGAGCTCCATCAGCTGATGGACATCTGCATCGACAAGAACCTCATCGACAAGGACGAGTACCCCCAGACGGCCGAGCTGGAGCGGCGCTGCGTGCGCATGCTCGCCGGCCTCTGGAACGCGCCCGAGGGCGGGGAGCCTGTCGGCTGCTCGGCCATCGGGTCGTCCGAGGCCTGCATGCTCGGCGGCATGGCGGCCAAGTGGCGCTGGAGGGCCAAGCGCCAGGCGGCCGGCAAGCCGACCGACAAGCCCAACATGGTGTGCGGGCCGGTGCAGGTGGTCTGGCACAAGTTCGCCCGCTATTGGGACATTGAGATGCGCGAGATCCCCATGGCTCCCGGGCGTTACCAAATGGAAGTCGAGCAGATGCTCGAACAGGTGGACGAGAACACCATCATGGTGGTGCCGACCTTCGGCGTCACCTACACGGGCTCGTACGAACCGGTGCTCGAGCTCTCCCAGGCTCTCGACAAGCTCCAGGAGGACACCGGCCTCGACATCGACATCCACGTCGACGGAGCGAGCGGGGCTTTCCTTGCTCCCTTCTGTGCGCCGGACATCCTGTGGGACTTCCGCGTGCCCCGGGTGAAGTCGATCAGCACCTCTGGACACAAGTTCGGTCTGGCGCCGCTAGGAGTGGGCTGGGTGCTGTGGCGTGACTCGGCGGACCTCCCCGACGACCTGATCTTCCACGTCACCTACCTGGGCGGGGACATGCCGGTGTTCCAGATCAACTTCTCGCGGCCCGCCGGTCAGATTGTGGCGCAGTACTACAACTTCGTCCGCCTCGGACGGAACGGCTACCGCAATGTGCACGATGCCTGCTACAGCACCGGCCAATATCTGGCGGCCGAGGTGGTCAAGCTCGGCCCGTTCGAGTTGCTGTGCGACTCGGATCCCCTCAAGGGGATCCCGTCGGTGGCGTGGCGGATCAAGGAGGGCGAGGACCCGGGATACACCCTCTACGACGTGGCCGACCGGCTGCGCTCGCGCGGCTGGCAGGTGCCGGCCTATCCGTTGACCGGATCCGTCTCGGACATCTCGGTCCAGCGGATTCTGGTGCGTCAGGGGGTGAGCCGGGACCTGGCCGGCCTGCTGCTCGAGGACCTCGAGAAGTCCATCGCCCACTTCGACCGCCACCCGGTGTCGGTGCCGATGACCAAAGAGGAGTCAGGGGGCTTCAGCCACCTGTAGGAACCGCGCCGCTGACGGTCGCCGTCGGCGGAGTTCGGGACCAGTCGACGCGCAACGGCCGCCGACGGACGAAGCGAGGCTCGCCCACCGCTGCCGGACGGTCCGTCGTCCAAGGCGCGGGAGCGGCCAGGGTGATCCCGGCCAGCGCGCGCAGCGCGGGGTCGTAGGCGGAGCGGATCCAGGCAAACCGGCGCCAGGCCTCGTCCTCGTGGCCCGGCTCGACGGCGAGGATCCCCGAGAGTCCCGTGAGGGCCGCGTCGTACTCGTCCCGACTGATGCTGATGTCCGGCGCCGGCTCGCCGGTGCGAGCCATGAGGTCGGGGAGCCTGGCGGGCGGGGGCAGGGGGATGTTGACGGCCCGGGCGATGTGCACGATTAAAGGGAGCCCGTAGACGAGGACGGTCAGGGGACCCTTCTCGGGATCGGCGAAGACCCCCCCGAAGTCCCCGTCGGAGGCAGCGAAGACCAGCGCCGACGAGTCGAGCACAGCCCCCATGGTGGCGACCCACGATTGCTCGGCACCGGAGTCGGGAAAATACGTGAGGATCGGGAATGCGGTGTGCGTCTGCTCCAGGTCGAGCATCCAGTCGGCCGCGTTCTGCCAGATGTCGGGCGTCTCCAGCCCACCGATACGGACCAGGGTCCGCAGGAACTCCGGGGCGCCGGGCGGCGACCCGGCGATGGGGCGGAGGCGGTTCGCACCCTTCTCGCGCCCGTTGTAGGCCCCGTAGATGGTCGGCAGGTAGCTGATGAGGAGGGCGACGAGGCCCAGTCCGATCGTCGCCTCGACGAAGGCGATCCAGATCCGCCCCGGCCCGTCGGGCTCCGAGAAGCCCATGGTGGTGATGGACGAGACGCTGACCTCGAAGGCTTTCGACCAGCTGAGATCGTGGGTGCCCCAGTAGATGCACGTGAAGGCCGCCATCATGAAGATCATCCAGACCAGCGGCAGGCTGACGAGGGCGACCGGCGCGTACAGCCGCCGCAACGACCGAGCCAGCGGATTGTTCCGCCGGTGCACGACGATCCGGTAGACCAGCGCGAACACGAATTGGGCCAGCCGGGGGAAGCCCTCCTGGGGTAGGACGACGGTCTCGAGCGCCGAGCCCAGCACCGCGAGCGCCACCAGGGCCCCGAGGACCAGGCACAGGACGTGGGCAAAGATCATGGTGTGGGCACCGGCGTGGGCGTCGGGCAGATCATGAGATCGACCGCGCCGCCTCCTGCACCGCCGTGTCGAGATCCTTCTTGTCCACCTGCAGTTCCTTGGCCACCTTCTTCTGCGCCTTCAGGGCGGCCTTCTCGACGGCGTCTTCAATCGTCGTCTCGCCCACGATGACCAAAGCCGCCTCGCCGGCGTCGATGGCCTCGCCGAACTCCTTGACGTCGGTGCGGGACATCCCCTTCCACAGGTGACCACTCACCCCACCGATGGCACCACCCACGATGGCCGTCCCGATGATGGACGGCGGGAACAGAATGCCGACCAGAGCGCCGGCGGCCGCGCCGCCCCAGGCGCCGTGGCGCGTCGTCGTCTCGTCCTTGTTGACGTGGATCTTTCCGTTGTCGTCCTTGGTGACGACGGCTGCGTCGTAGGTGCCCACCGCGCCGACGGCGTGGAGATCCTTGACGACGTCGTAGTCGGCACGGGCGTCGACCTCGCTGGCGTAGGTCCCGATGTAGATGAACACGCCATCGGATTTCGACATCGCAACGCTCCTTCCGGGTGCCCACGGCGGGCGGCGCACCCGGTCCGTCCGGCGCGCGCTCCCCTGAGGGTAGGCCGGTGGGGCACGTCCCGCGAGACAGCGCGGCGGGCGTGCTCTCCCGTTCCTCTGGCATGATCCCTGCCCGTGCCCCTTCCCCCGGCCATCGAGATCGCCCGACAGGCCAGGTTGCTCCCCATGGACGACATCGCTGCGCAGATGGGCATCGCGCCTGAGTTCCTCGAGCCCTACGGCGCCAACGTGGCCAAGGTCGGCCTCGACGCGGTGGAAGCTCTGGCGGATCGGCCCCGTGCCCGCTATGTCGTGGTGACGGCCGTGACCCCCACGCCGCTCGGGGAGGGCAAGACCACGACGACGGTCGGGCTCGGCCAGGCCCTCGCCTGCATCGGGCGGCAGGCGACCATCGCCATCCGCCAGGCCTCCATGGGGCCGACCTTCGGGATCAAGGGCGGCGCGGCGGGCGGTGGCTACAGCCAGGTGGTCCCGTTCGAGAATCTGAACCTGCACCTGACCGGGGACCTGCACGCGGTGACGGCGGCGAACAACCTCCTGGCCGCCATGGTCGACAACCATCTGTACAACGGGAACGCGCTGGGTCTCGATCCGCACGGCGTGACGTGGAAGCGCGTGCTCGATGTCAACGACCGGTCGCTGCGCCACATTGTGAGTGGACTCGGGACGAAGCAGGACGGCACGCCGCGGGAGACCGGCTTCGACATCACGGCCGCGTCCGAGGTGATGGCCGTGCTCGCGCTCACCACGTCGCTGCGCGACCTCCGTCGGCGCATGGGTCGGATCGTCGTGGGCTACACGGCGACCGGCGAGCCCGTGACCGCGGAGCAGCTCAAAGCCGCCGGTGCCATGACGGTCATCATGCGCGACGCCATCAAGCCCAACCTGCTGCAGACGCTCGAGAACACCCCCGTCCTCGTGCACGCCGGCCCCTTCGGCAATATCG
The DNA here is from genome assembly GCA_963850185.1 of uncultured Acidimicrobiaceae bacterium. Classification (GTDB taxonomy): domain Bacteria; phylum Actinomycetota; class Acidimicrobiia; order Acidimicrobiales; family RAAP-2; genus Bog-473. The sequence continues at coordinate 188,064 of CAWKKE010000002.1, read as the reverse complement.
CCCACGGCAACTCGTCGGTGGTGGCCGACCTGATCGGGATTCACGCAGGGGAGTTCCTCATCACCGAAGCGGGGTTCGGCGCTGACATGGGCGCGGAGCGCTTCTTCAACATCAAGTGCCGGACGTCCGGCCTCGTCCCCGACGCCGCGGTCGTGGTCACGACGGTGCGGGCGATGAAGCTGCACTCGGGGCGTCACCGCGTCGTGGCGGGTCGCCCGCTGCCCGAGGCCATGCTCGAGGAGAACCCCGAGGAGGTCCAGCTCGGCGCAGCCAACCTCCTGGCGCACATCGCAGTGGTGCGCCGCCACGGCGTCACTCCTGTCGTGGCGATCAACGCCATGGCGGGCGACTTTGCTTCCGAGCACGCGGCCATCCGGGAGATCGCCGGCTCGGTCGGGGCGCGGGCAGCCGTGTGCACACACTTCGAGAACGGGGGGAAGGGCGCTGTGGAACTGGCTGAAGCCGTGGTCGAGGCCACCGCAGAGCCCGGCCAATTCCAGATGCTCTACGGCGACGACGCGACCCTGCGGCAGAAGATCGAGTCGGTGGCCACCGAGATCTATGGCGCCGATGGGGTCGACTACCTGCCGGCGGCCGCCAGCCAGCTCGACCGGTACGAACGGGCAGGCTTTGGCGGGCTCCCGGTCTGCATCGCCAAGACGCACCTGTCCATCTCCTCGGATCCAACGCTCCGGGGTGCCCCCCGGGGATGGCGACTCCCCGTGCGTGAGGCCAGGGCGAACGTGGGAGCCGGATTCGTCTATCTGGTCAGCGGCGACATGCGCACCATGCCCGGGCTGTCGAGCAGTCCGGCCGCGGAGCGGATCGACATCGACGAGAACGGCGACGTGGTCGGTCTCTACTGAGCGATGGGCTGCCTCCTCGCACTGTTCGCAGCGATTTCGCCTCGCTTCGTCATTTTGCTGCTCTGGATCTTCTCGGATCGCCTGACGATCGCCTTCCATTCCGGTTGGGAGGGGATCATCGGCTTCCTCTTCGTGCCGTACACGACGCTCTTCTACGCCCTCGTCTATTCGCCGGGAAGGGGTGTCGACTCCTTCGGGTGGGTCATCGTCGCCCTCGGCGTGTTGCTCGACCTCTCGTCGCACGCCTTCGGCAACCGGGCGCGTCGGCGCCGGGAGCGCCGCCGGGCGACGAGCTAGGAGAAGCGGAGGCGCAGGTCCGGCTCCGGCCCGAAGGACGGCGCGCTGGCGCCCGAGACCTCGAGCTTGTGCCAGCCGGCCACGGCGATCATCGCCGCGTTGTCGGTGGCCATGGCGTGGGGCGGGATGAGGAGCCGCGTGCCGAACTCGTCGGCGAGCACCTGGGCCCGGGCGCGGAGGATCGGGCTGGCGGCCACCCCTCCCACGATGGCCACGGCGGGATCGCCGAACTCTTGGAGGGCGCGCCGCAGCTTGGCGATGAGGACGTCCATGCAGGCGGCGACGAAGGAAGCCGCCACCTCGGCCTCCGAGAAGCCGGGGTCGGCGCGCACGTGGTTGACGACCGCTGTCTTGAGGCCGGAGAAGGAGAAGGTGTAGCCATCGGCCAGCATCGGCCGGGGGAAGCCGAGCACGTCCCCGCCCTGGGCGGCCAGACGGTCCAGGACCGGTCCGCCCGGGTACCCGAGTCCCATGAAGCGCGCCACCTTGTCGTAGGCCTCCCCGATGGAGTCGTCGACGGTCTCACCCAAGAGCTCGTACCGCCCCGGCTCGGTGCAGCGGGTCAGCATGCAATGGCCGCCCGACACGAGCAGCGCGATCTGGGGGAACGGCACGTCGGGATCCGCCAGATAGACGCTGGCCAAATGGCCCTCCAAATGGTTGACCCCCACCACGGGAATGCCCCAGCCGAGGGCCAGGGCCTTGGCGGTGGCGATGCCGACGAGCAGGGCACCGACCAGGCCTGGTCCGGCTGTGACGGCCACGGCGCTCAAGTCCCCTCCTGACACCCCGGCCTCGTCCAGGGCCTTCTCGACAATGGGCGTCACGGTTTCGAGGTGGGCGCGGCTGGCCAATTCCGGGACGACCCCCCCGAACGCGGCGTGCAGATCGATCTGGCTCGCCACCACGGACGAGCGGACCGACAGCGTCTCGTCGACCACGGCCGCCGCCGTCTCGTCGCACGAGGTCTCGATCGCCAGCAGCGTTCGGCTCACGGCGTCCCCTCCAGGGTCCCGATGATGGCGGACCGCGCCACTGGCGCCCTCGCGCTCGACGGACGGCTCGGGTCTGTTGACGTTCACCAACGTCGAAGGGACGTCGTACAGCTCCCCGCCGTCGACCGCGAGGTCGACCGTGGGGCCGAGGGAGGCCGCCACGTCCTGCGCCGTGCGCGGCGTGGGTGCACCGTGGGGGTTGGCACTCGTGACGGCCAGCACGCCGGTCCGTTCCAAGAGCATCCGCAGGAAACGGTGATCGGGGATGCGCACCGCCACCTCGACCCGACCGTCCAACCAGGCCGGCCGGTCGAGCTCGGTCGCGAAGCCGAAGGCCAGTGTCAGAGGCCCCGGCCACCAGCGCCGGGCCAGCGCCTCGGCCCCGGGCGTGAAGGCCACGCCGAGCGCGCGCACCTGGGCCACGGAGGCGGCCAGAACCGGAAGGTGCATGCCTCCGGGCCGCCCCTTCATGCGATAGACGGTCTGCACCGCGTCGGCGTCGGACGGCCGCGCCGCCAAGCCGTAGACGGTGTCCGTCGGGACGACCGCCACGCCGCCGGCACACAGCCAGTCTGCCGCCACTCGTACCCCCTCGCTGTCGGCGCGCACGACCCTCACCGCTCGGTCACCTTCGTTCGCCGGGTGGGCCGGTCAGAGCCGGAGGGGGCGGACGGCGGACCCGATGAGCGTCGGGTTCGACCGCCAGTCCACGCCGGGCACGTCCACGTAGAGCTCGATCTCGTTGCCGTCGGGGTCGAGGATGTAGAGGCTGTGGGTGACGGTGTGATCGGCGGAGCCGACAACGGTGCCTCCGGCGGCCCGCACGGTGGCCAGCGCGGCGCGCAGGTCGTCGTCGGTCTCGCCGACGTTGAGCCCGAAGTGGTACATCCCGACGCGTCGCCCCGGCGGGATCGGCGCGGCGTCAGGGCCCACCTCAATGAGGAGAAGCTCGTGATGCGTGCGGCCCGAGGAGAATCCGGCGGCACCGACTGGGACCTCCCCGGGAGCGGGCAGGACCTGGCGCCAGCCCAGGACGTCGCGGTAGAAGTCCGCGGAGCGACCGAGGTCGCGCACGTACAGGACCAGGTGGCCCAGCTCCCGAACGGTCATGCACCCACGCTACCGGCCGCCTCGGTGTCGACCGACGTCGCGGCGCGGACCCAGTGCGCCGTCGGGCGGCATGCCGGGCCCGAGGTGGATCGGGACGTCGAAAGGCTGGGACTCGAGCCCGGCGGCGTCCATCAGCTCGGTCAGGGCGTGCGGGATGGCCGCGGCCACGTCCCACAGACGTGGGACGGCCCGGGCGTCCGACGCCAGGCCCCAGTAGAGGACGCCCATATTGCTCATGATTGTGATGTTGAGGCCCATCCCGTCCATCACCGGGCCGAGCGGGAACATCCCGAGCATCTGGCTGCCCCCCAGGTAGAGCGGGATATCGGGGCCCGGGACGTTCGAGATGACGAGGTTGGCCACGGGTCGGTGCCGATCGGCGAGCTTCATCCCCGTGTAGAGCCTGGCGGCGGCCGCGAAGACATTGGGTGTCGCGTGCTCGGCCCAGTTCTGCAACGTGGTCGCGCCGAGCGCCTGGTGCTCCTCCTTGGCCCCCTTGGTGCCTTCGTGGATGAATTGCAGACGCTCCAGCGGGTCCTCGATGTGGCAGGGCAGCTGCACGAACATGGCGGAGATCTTGTTGGAGCCCTTCAACCCGGCGACGTCGGGCGTGACCGAGACCGGGACCACCGACACGAGGGGGATGTCCGGGAGCTCGTCGCCGGCCAGCAGGTACGTGCGCAGGGCACCGGTGCACATGGCCAGCACCACGTCGTTGACCGTGGTGTCCATCTTGTTCTTCAGCGCCTTGGCGTCGGCCAGGCTGGCGGCGGCGAAGGCCACGCGGCGCCGGGCATGCACGGCGACGTTGATCGAGGTACGCGGCGCGGTCAGCGGCAGGGCCGCCTTGCCCGTGAGACCCTGGCGGATCCGCCGCACGTCGAAGATGTTCCGGGTGGTGCGCAGCACCGTGCGCCCGAGGTCGAACGGCGCGACGAGGCCGGCCACCATCGCCTGCGAGACCAATTCCAGACCGGAGGGAATGCGTGAGTCGAGCGGGCGAGCCGTCTGCGGCCGGCGTCTGCACCGGGGTGGGCTCCAGGTCGAAGAGGACGCCGAGCAGCTCGGCCCCGGACACGCCGTCGATCGTGCTGTGGTGCATCTTGACGACCAGCGCGATCTTCCCGTCCTCCAACCCCTCCACGATCCACATCTCCCAGAGCGGGCGGTCGCGGTGCAGCTGGCGGCTGATCACGTCGGCGGCGAAGTCGCCCAGCTCGCGCATGCCTCCCGGTGACGGCAGCGCGGCGCGTCGCAGGTGGTTGTCGATGTCGAACTCGGGGTCGTCGACCCAGACGGGGTGACCGAGCCGCATCGGCACCTCCACCAGGCGGCGTTGGAAGACGGGCGCCAGCGGGATGCGGTCCTTGATCAGCTGGCGGATCCGCCGGAACGAGTAGCCGCCGGGCACGGTCGAGGGGTCGAAGACGGCGGTCATGGCCACATGCATGTGCAGGGTCGGCGTCTCCATGTAGAGGAAACTCGCATCGAGCCCGGTCAGCCGTTCGGGGGTCATCGACTCTCCTTGGTCATGGTGGCGGCGTGCATAACCTCGCGCCTTCCCCAGGCCAGGGCAAACGGGACCGCGAAGGCCTCCGACCAGGGTGGACCTGCGGGAACGGCCGAATCAGGCGAAGATGGTGGCGTGCCGTACGCCTTTTTGATCGTGACCCTGATCGGCGCCGTGGCCGTGGCGCTCGCCTACCGCCCGATCCGGCGGGAGCCCTTCACCGTCCTCAGCTTCACCTGCGGCTGGATCGCCGGCGAGCTGGCCTTCCAGAACATCGTCTGGCAGCTGGTGGCCACCGGCCTCTTCATCTGGTTCGGGGCGCTCTCCAACTGGGCCGGCTGGCTCGGGTCTGGCCGTCGCCGTCGTGGACTGGGTCGGACTGATCGGGCTGGGTATCGCCGGCCGCCGGGCTGCCGGTGTCACCGCCGCCGCACTGGCGCGAGGTGCGCAGCGCGGCGTTCCCGGTCCCCGACGGCGCCGACCGCGCCCACCTGGGGCCGCTGGTGGCGGGTGACCCGCGCCATCCCTTTCGGGTCGCGGGCCGTGCGGGTGACCCGCAACATCGACTACTGGGGCGACGGCATCCGGCGCCACCGCCTCGACGTGTACCAGTCCCGCCTCGCCCCGCCCGGGAAGGCGCCGGTCATGGTCTACATCCACGGCGGAGCCTGGATGATCGGCGAGAAGCGCGAGCAGGGCAAGCCGATGATGTACGAGCTGGTCGCCCGCGGCTGGGTCTGCGTGGCGATCAACTACCGGCTCAGCCCCAAGGCCACGTGGCCGGATCACATCGTCGACGCCAAGCGGGCCGTGGCCTGGGTCAAGGAGCACATCGACGATTACGGGGGCGACCCCACCTTCGTGGCGGTCAGCGGGGGGTCGGCCGGCGGGCACCTGTGCGCGCTGCTAGCCCTGAGTGCCGGTGACCCCGCCTTCCAGCCGGGGTTCGAGGAGGCGGACACGACGGTGCAGGCCTGCGTCCCCTTCTACGGCGTCATGGACCTGACCAGCTCGCCCGAGGGCTCGGCCATCTTCGGCCCGGGTCTGCTCAAAATGCTGGAGAAGACGCGTCATGAAGACGAAGGAGTCGGAGCACCCCGAGCTCTTCCGGGCGGCGTCGCCCGACCTACCGGGTCCGGGCCGAGGCACCCCCGTTCTTCGTGCTCCAGGGGGTCAACGACACGCTGGTGCCGGTGGAGTCGGCGCGGCTCGTTCGTGGAGCGTCTGCGGGCGGTGTCCCGCGCCACCGGTCGCCTATGCGGAGTTGCCCCTGGCCCAGCATGCTTTTGACGTGCTGGCCTCGCTGCGCTGCCAGGCCACCACCTCTGCCGTTGCCGACTTCCTCGAGGCCGCCCGGGCCGCCGGTCGGATCGCCCGGAGGGCCGGGCGTGACGCCCCTCGAGAATTGTTTCTGACGTAGAGTCAGCTCCCGAATTGTGACCTCCCACCCCGACCGGGACTGAAGTCGGGGGGAGGGCAGGAGAACCGAGAAGGGGTGGCTGTGGGGAACGTGCAGACGGACGGCTCGATCGGGAAGCGGATGGCGCGGGCCGGCCGGCCGAGCCCTCCGGGGCCTGCTGGCCGGCTCGGTCATTACGGGATCGGTCGCCGTCGGCGGGAGGCGCCCTGGTGGCCGCCGCCCCGGCCGGCGCCGCCTCCTCGGCTTCCGGGACGTGCACGCCGGCGCTGGCGCCGACGGCGGCCCAGAATGCGTCGACGACCGGGATCACGCCGAAGTCGGTCACCGTCGGCAACGTCTCCATCATCACCGGTCCCGTCCCCGGCCTGTTCGAGGGCGCGCCGATCGGCGTGAAGGCCTACTTCGCCATGATCAACGCCCAGGGCGGCGTCGACGGCCGCAAGCTCCTCGTCGACTCCAAGGACGACGCCTTCAGCGGCCAGCAGAACATGACCGAGACCCAGGAGGCGATCAACAGCGACTTCGCGCTGGTGGGGAGTTTCTCCCTCTTCGACGGTTACGGGTGCGCGGCGCTGGCCAGCGACACCGCCGTCCCGGACGTCTCCGTGACGCTCGACTCCGGGACCAACGCGTTGCCCAACGACTTCAGCGCCCAGCCGCTGTCCGGCCAGGAGACCCTCGGGCCGGTCGCGTACTACAAGAAGCACTACCCCAAGGACACGACTGTCGGCGCCATCGTCTCGGACGTCGCGTCGGCCAAGACCCAGATGGCCCAGCAGTTCGCCGGGATGAAGAGCGAGGGCTACAAGATCGCCTACGTCGACGATGTCAACCCGCTGGCGTCCGACTTCACCACCGACGTCATCAACATGAAGAACAAGGGCGTCAACGCGGTCGACCTGACCGGGATCGACTGGCAGGACGCGGCCATCTTCGTCGAGAACGCCAACACCCAGAACTGGCACCCCGGGCTCATCTTCTCGGAGCGGACCCGTCTACGCCGACCAGTTCATCTCCCACGCCGGCGGCCCGGCGGCGACCAACGGGATACAGATCGGCCAGGTCTACGCCCTCTACCTCGGCGAGGACGCCGAGAAGGTGCCGGCGGTCAAGCAGTTCGACACCTACGTGAAGAAGGTGAACCCGTCCTGGGACCCCGACCTCTACACCCTCTTCGGGTGGGCGTCGGCCGAGATGTTCGTCCAGGCGCTGAAGGCGGCCGGGCCGCATCCGACCCGCGGTGCCGTGATGGCGCAGCTCAAGAAGATCACGAGCTTCAATGCCAACGGGCTCTTCGGTGGCTCGGATCCGGCGGCCAAGACGCTGACGCCGTGCTTCTTCATGGCCGGCATCAAGAACGGGAAATTACGTCCGCGAGCTGCCGACCGGCGGCGGGTTCGACTGCAACGCGAAGTTGTACAACGCATCCGGCGTCACGGGCTAAGGCCCGCGTCGCGGTTGGGGGTTTCGCGGGTGGGGACGAGGTGAAGACGTGAGCGTCTTCCTCTCGTTCACCGTCCTCGGCATCGTCTTCGGCGCCGTCTACGGCCTCCTGGCCATCGGCCTGGTCGTGACCTACAACACGACCGGCGTCTTCAACTTCGCCCAGGGCGCGGTGGGCATGGTGGCCGCGTTCTCGTACTGGGAGCTGTGGCAGAACGAGCACTGGCCGTTCCTGCTCGCCATCGCGTTCATCGTCTTCGTCGAGGCGCCGCTCCTCGGCTCTCGTCGTCGAGTTCGTGCTCTTCCGGCGCATCCACGGCGCCACGGTCGAGCGGTCGCTCATGGTGTCGCTCGGCCTCCTGGTGATCCTGCTCGGCGTGGCCACCATCTTCTGGAGCAGCCCCGACGTCATCCGCGCCGTCCCGCCCTACTTCACGCAATCGAACGGAACGGTGCTGTCGGTCCGCCTGTTCGGGGCCAACGGCGTCACGCTCCAGTACCAGCAGATCATGATCGTGGTCGTGACGGCGGTGGTCGGCGTCGCGCTCGGCGTGTTCCTCCGCCGGGCCCGGCTCGGCGTGGCCATGCGCGCCGTGGTCGACGATCCCGAGCTGGTCGCGCTGGCCGGCGCCAAGCCGTACCGGATGTCGCAGATGGGCTGGGTGCTCGGCTTCATGCTCGCCGCGCTCGCCGGCGTCCTCATCGCCCCGCTCGTCGGGCAGACCGGGTTGACGTCGACCCAGCTCACGCTGCTGGCCCTGAACGGCTTCGCGGCGGCGGTGGTCGGCCGGCTGCGCAGCCTGCCGATGACGTTCGTCGGCGCGCTCATCCTCGGCCTCATCACCTACTACGCCCAGGGCTACCTGCCCGGGCACATCAACGCCGGCCTGGCCGCGGTGCTGGTCGAGGTGATCCCGGTCGTGTTCCTCTTCGTCGTGCTGCTCGTGATCCCGGCGGCCCGCCTCGCCCCGGCCGGGCGCCTGGCCGTCCGGTCCGCTCCCAAGGTGGTGACGGCCCGCCAGTCGGCGGCCGGCGCCGTCCTCCTCGTCGCCGTCATGGTGGTCCTCGCCGCCATGGTGGGCGCGACCGCCCTGGCGACGCTCTCGCCAGGGACTGGCCCTCGGGCATCGTCGGCCTCTCGCTCGTCCTCCTCGTCGGCTTCGCCGGGCAGGTCTCGCTGTGCCAGCTGACCTTCATGGGCATCGGCGCCTTCACCATGGGCAAGACGCTCGGCGGCGATTCGTGGTGGGGTCTGCTCCTGGCCGTTGTCGTCTCGGGCGCCGTCGGCGCGCTGGTGGCCCTGCCGACGCTGCGCCTGCGCGGCCTCTACCTCGCGCTGGCCACGTTCGCCTTCGGCGCGGTCATGTACTCCGCCTTCTTCAACAACTCGAGCGTCATCTCCGACGGGACCTCGGATCAACGTGGGACGGCTGCGCCTGCCCTTCATGAACACGGTGAGCAACCAGGCCGAGCTCATTGAGGTGGCGGTGGCGGCGGCCCTCTGCGCTGCTCCTCGTCGGGCTGGTGCGGCGCAGCATCGTTCGGGCGCCGGCTGGTGGCCATGAGCGACTCGCCGGCCGCGTTCGCCACGGTCGGCCTGAGCTCGGTCCGGACCAAGGTGATCGTGTTCAGCCTCTCGGCCGCCATGGCCGGGCTCGGCGGCGTCTTCTACGCCGGGCAGCAGGGGGGCATCGGCGCGACCGACGTGCAGTACATCGGCAGCCTGACGCTGCTGCTCTTCGTGGCCATCTGGGGCATCCGCACGCTGAGCGGCGCTCTCCTGGGTGGCCTGACCGCCGCCGCCCTGCCCGTCCTGCAGACCCACCTTCCCACGTCGCTGGCCGATCTCACCGGACTGGCCGCCGGCATCGGCATTGTGCTGCTGGCCCGCAGCCCCGACGGAATCCTCGGCATGGCCTGGCTGGCGAACCGGGTGCACCTGCCCTTCGGCGACGAGGAGAACGAGGCCGGCCTGCTGGCCGTCGAACGCGAGGTGGCCAATGCCGCCTGATGCCGCGACGGCGGCGATGCGTCCGCCCTCGATGTCGACCATGTGAGCGTCCACTTCGGCGGGGTGGCCGCCCTCTCCGACGTCTCGCTCCGTGCGGAGGCGGGCAGCGGTCACCGGGCTTATCGGCCCGAACGGCGCCGGCAAGACGACCCTGTTCAACGTCATCACGGGGCTGCAGCGGCCCGAACCGTGGCTCCGTCTCGCTGGGCGGCACCGACGTCACCCGCAAGGGCACCCACCGGCGGGCCCGACTCGGCCTGGCACGGACGTTCCAGCGGCTCGAGCTCTTCTCGACCTTGAGCGCCGCGGACAATGTCCGCGTCGGGCTCGAAGCCTCCGGCCGCGCCGCTCCGGACACTGCGGTCGGGCTGCTCGAGCGCGTGGGCGTGGGGGAGGAGGCCGCTGCTCCGGTCTCGTCGCTCCCGACCGGGTCGGCCCGGCTGGTCGAGCTGGCCCGCGCGCTGTCGACCGACCCGAAGGTGCTCTTGCTCGACGAGCCGTGCTCCGGTCTCGACGAGCGCGAGACCGCCGCCCTGGGCCGAGCTCCTGACGTCGCTGGCGGCGGAGGGCCGCGCCGTCGTCCTGGTCGAGCACGACACCGACCTCGTGCTGCGGATCTGCCGGACGGTCCACGTGCTCGACTTCGGCCAGGTGATCGCCTCGGGTCCCCCCGAGGACATCCGACGGGACCCGGCCGTGCAGGAGGCCTACCTCGGCCATGCCGCGGATGCCGAGCCGACGGGGACGGGCGCATGAGCACGGCAGCTCGGCGCGGGCGTCACCATCGACGGTGTCCACGCGGCCTACGGGCGCATCGAGGTGCTGCACGGCGTGGACCTGCAGGTTCCCGGCGGCAGCGTGTTTGCGCTGCTCGGGCCCAACGGCGCCGGAAAGAGCACGCTGCTCAAGATCATGAACGGTCGCCTGCGCCCCACGGCGGGGACGGTTGCGATCGACTGGGTGACCCCCTCGCAGTGGACGCCCGAGACCTTGGCCCGGGCCGGCGTCATCGCCATCCCCGAAGGCCGCGGCGTGTTCCCCAACCTCACGGTCCGCGACAACCTGCGCATGTGGACCTACCGCGGCGGCCTCACGACAGCCGAGGTCGAGGAACGCGCCTACGAGCAGATTCCCCCGCTTGAAGGAGCGCCGCAAGCAGCTCGCCGGGACGCTCTCGGGGGGTGAGCAGCAGATGCTGGCCATTTCGCGCGCGCTGGCGGGGGAGACGAAGGTGCTCCTGCTCGACGAGATCTCCATGGGGCTCGCGCCCATCATCGTGGGCCACCTCTACGAGCTGGTGGCGACCATTGCCGCCAGCGGGGTGACCGTCGTCGTGGTCGAGCAGTTCGCCGAGACCGCACTCGGGGTGGCCGACCGCGCCGCCATCATGTTGCACGGCCGCGTCGCCCACGAGGGAACGCCGGCGGAGATGGCCGACGCGGCCCAGTCCGCCTACCTCTGATCGTCCGGATCAGCCTTCGTCGGCCAGCACCACCTCGACCGCCAGGGCCTCGCCCGCCGAGACCACGAGCTCGTCCACGCCGCCGGCGTCGACGATGTCGCCCGCGGGCGGCCTCCACGGCGGCGAGCGTCGCCGTGGGGCCCGTCACCGTGAGCAGGCTCACCCGCGCCCGCATGGAGCGCTTGTTGGCCGTCTTCTCCCGCCGTACCGCGCCGAGCACCTCGGCGGCGACGGCCAGCACCGACTTGTCGGCCGCCGCGTGGGGCCCGACGTCGGCCGCTTCGGGCCAGGGCGCCAGGTGCACGGAGCCTTCCTGCCACCAGCTCCAGACCTCTTCGGTCACGAAGGGGAGGAACGGCGCGAAGAGGCGGTGGAGGGCAGAGAGGGCCAGTGCCAGCGTGGCCCGGGCCGAGTTGGTCCCATCGGCGAGCAGCTTCGCCGTAGGCGCGGGTCTTGACCAGCTCGACGTAGTCGTCGCAGAAGGACCAGAAGAAGGTCTCGGTGACCTCGAGTGCCCGCGCGTAGTCGAAGACGTCGTGGGCGGCTGTGGCCGTGTCGATCAGCGCGGCGAGCTCCGCCAGCAGCGCCGCGTCCAGCGGCACGTGGACCGCGTCGATCCCCGGTATCGGGCCCTCGCCCAGCCGGCCCAGCGCGAACTTCGACGCGTTGAGGACCTTGATCGCCAGGCGCCGGCCGATCTTCATGACGCCGATGTCGAGCGCGGTGTCGGTCCCCGGCCGCCCGTTGCAGGCCCAGTAGCGCACCGCGTCGGAGCCGAACTCCTCCAGCGTGGCCATGGGCGTGATCACGTTGCCCTTCGACTTGGACATCTTCTTGCGGTCCTTGTCGAGGATCCAGCCGTTGATGGTCGTGTGGCGCCACGGCAGGACGTCGTGCTCCAGGTGCGAGCGCAGCAGCGTGGAGAAGAGCCAGGTGCGGATGATCTCGGGCCCCTGCGGGCGGAGATCCATGGGGAACGTGGCCGCGAACAGCGCGGGGTCGTCCTCCCAACTGCAGGCGATCTGGGGAGTGACCGAGGAGGTGGCCCAGGTGTCCATGACGTCGGGGTCACCGGTGAACCCGCCGGGGGCGCCGCGCTGTTCGGCGGAGTAGCCCGCGGGGACATCCGTCGTCGGGTCGACCGGCAGCAACGCTTCGTCGGGGACGATGGGCGACGTGTGATCGGGCTCGCCGTCGGGCCCGACGGGGTACCAGAGCGGCACCGGCACCCCGAAGAAGCGCTGCCGGCTGACCAGCCAGTCGCCGTTCAGTCCGCTGACCCAGTCGTCGTAGCGGACCTGCATGTAGGGCGGGTGCCAGTCGAGCTGCGTCCCGCGCTCGAGCAAGGCGCGCCGCAGCGACTCGTCGCGACCACCGTTGCGGATGAACCACTGCCGGCTCGTGACGATCTCGAGGGGGCGGCTTCCCCGTTCGTAGAACTTCACCGGGTGCCTGATCGGCCGTGGGTCGCCGACCAGGTCCCCCGAGGCCGCGAGCAGCTCCACCATTGCCCGCTGCGCCTGCTTCACGCTGCGGCCGGCGATGGCCCGCCATGGCTTCGCCGTCGGGCACCCCCGGCGGAGGCGTCTCGGTGATGCGGCCCGAGCGCGTCACGATGCTCCGTGTCGGCAGGTCGAGCTCGCGCCACCACACGACGTCGGTCACGTCGCCGAAGGTGCAGATCATGGCGATGCCCGATCCCTTGTCCGGCTCCGCCAGGTGGTGGGCCAGGACCGGCACCTCGACCCCGAAGAGCGGCGTGTGCACTGTCGAGCCGAAGCGGGCCTCGTAGCGCTCGTCGTCGGGGTGGGCGACCAGGGCCACACAGGCGGCCACCAGTTCGGGGCGCGTCGTCTCGATCTCGATGTCGTCGAAGCGCAGGCGGTGGTAGGCGCCGTCCAACTCGCGGTCCTCCATCTCGGCCTGGGCCACCGCCGTCTGGAAGTCCACGTCCCACAGGGTCGGTGCCTCGGAGGTGTAGGCCTCGCCCCGGGCCAGGTTGCGCAGAAACATGCGCTGGCTGGTGCGCCGGCTTTTGTCGTCGATAGTGGCGTAGGTGCGCCCCCAGTCGACCGACAACCCGACCCGTCGCCACAGGTCCTCGAAGACCCGCTCGTCCTCTGCGGTGAGCTGGTGGCAGAGCGCTATGAAGTTCGGCCGGCTGACGGGGAGGTCCTCCTTTCCCGGTTCCTCGGGCGGGGTGAAGTCCGGGTCGTAAGGAAGTGAAGGGTCGCAGGTGACCCCGAAGTAGGTCTGCACCCGCCGCTCCGTCGGGAGCCCGTTGTCGTCCCAGCCCATCGGGTAGAAGAGCTTCCATCCCCGCATGCGGCGGTAGCGGGCGATGGCGTCGGTCTGGACGTAGCCGAAGACCGATCCCATATGGAGGGAGCCGGACACCGTGGGAGGCGGCGTGTCGATGGAGAACACCTCGTCCCGCGTGGCGGTGTCGTCGAAGCGGTAGATCCCCGCTTCCTCCCAGGCGGCGGCCCAGCGCTCCTCCGAAATTGTCCAGCGTGGGCTTGTCGGGAACGCGGGGCGCTCGGGTCGATGGGTTCGGCATGATCGGGTTACCGTACCCGGGTGCTGCGCCTTTACGACACCGCAACGGGCACCGTCCGCCCGCTGGAGCACCGCACCGAGGGAGAGGTGTCGATGTACGTCTGCGGGCCGACGGTGTACGACCTTCCCCACATCGGCCACGGCAGGGCGAATCTGACCTTCGACGTCCTTCGCCGTTACCTGAGCTTCACCGGGCTGCGGGTGCGGCACGTGGCCAACGTCACTGACGTCGACGACAACATCATCAAGCGGGCGGCAGAGCTCGGCCGCACCGAGGCCGACGTGGCGGCCGAATTCGAGGACAGCTGGTGGGAGTCCATGGGCGCCCTGGGCGATCTGCGCCCGGACGAAATCCCGCACGCCACGCAGTACATCGACGACATGGTGGCGCTGGTGAGCGAGCTGGTGGACAGGGGCACGGCCTACGAGACGCCGGACGGCGTCTACCTGGAGGTCTCGAAGGTGGACGGGTACGGCCTCCTCGCGCAGCAGTCGCTCGATTCACTGCAGGCGGGGGCACGGGTCGAGGCCAACGAGGACAAGCGGTCCCCCCTGGACTTCGCGCTCTGGAAGAAGGCCAAGAAGGGCGAGCCGAGCTGGGAGTCGCCGTGGGGGCCGGGCCGGCCGGGCTGGCACACCGAGTGTGTGGTGATGTCGCTCGACCTGCTCGGCGAGGGGTTCGACCTGCACGGCGGTGGGCAGGATCTGAAGTTCCCCCACCACGAGAACGAGCGGGCGCAGGCCGTCGCCGACGACAAGGTCTTCGCCCAGCATTGGATGCATCACGGCTGGGTCGAGGTCGAGGGCACGAAGATGTCGAAGTCCCTCGGCAACTTCTCGACGTTGCCCGATCTCCTGTCCCACAGCGACGCCCGCGCCTACCGGCTCCTCGTCGTCGCGCGCGCACTACCGCTCACCCATAGAGGTGACGCCCGAGACGCTGCACGATGCCGAGAAGGCACTGGGCCGGTTGGACGGGTTGGCCCGCCGTTTCGATGTGGCCGAACTTCTGGCCCGGACGGCCGAGGGGTATGTCGTCGAGGGCACGCCGCCCGCGACGGGCGTCGACCCGGACGCGTCGGCGACGTTCAAGGCGCACATGGACGACGACCTCGACACGCCTGGAGCGCTGGCCGGCATCTTCGAGCTCGTGACGGCGGCGCACTCCGCGGCAGACGCCGGGGACGCCGAGGAGGGCGCGCGCCTGGCCCACACCGCAGCGGTGCTCGCTGCCGCGCTCGGACTGTCGCTGCGGGCGGCAGACACCGACGTCGACGAGGAGTCGGCCCGCCTGGTGTCGGCGCGCGACGAGGCGCGCCGTCAAAAGGACTTCGCCCGGGCCGACGCCCTGCGGGACGAGCTGGTCGCCCGCGGGTGGACCGTCGAGGACACCGCCGCCGGCACGGCCATCCGCCGCTGATCCGGCAGAAAAACCCAGGCCAACGCCCAATTGCAGAGGACGGATGGATTTGCGTCGGGCCGTAGGTTACTGTGCAGTAACCAAGGGGCCCTCGGGCTCGACGCGCCGGACGTGGCGAGCGATTGCAGGAGCGGCCCCATCGAGACGCACGGGCTCCGGTCGCGGCCGGGGTCACGCAAGGAGGGCGCAACAATGTCTGACTTCTCCCTCGAGCTGAACGAGGACCAGCTGCAGATCGTCAAGTGGGTCCACGAGTTCGCTGAGAACGTCGTCCGTCCCGCTGGCCCCGAGTGGGACGAGCGCGAGGAGACGCCCTGGCCGATCATTCAGGAGGCGGCCAAGAACGGGCTCTACTCCTTCGACTTCATCGCGCAGTGCTTCTCGGACCCCACCGGCCTCCTCATGTGCCTGGTCAACGAGGAGATGAGCTGGGGCGACGCCGGCATCGGGCTGGCCATCTTCGGCTCGACCCTCGCCGTGGCCGGGATCTTCGCCAACGGGACGCCCGACCAGATCGGCGAATGGATCCCGCAGTGCTTCGGGACACCCGACGACGTCAAGCTCGCCGCGTTCGGGGTCTCCGAGCCCGATGCGGGGTCGGACGTCTCCTCGCTGAAGTCCCGTGCCGTCTACGACGAGGCGAAGGACGAGTGGGTCCTCAACGGCACGAAGACCTGGATCACCAACGGCGGCATCGCCAACACCCACGTCCTGGTGCTCTCCGTCGATCCGTCGCTCGGGAGCCGCGGCCAGGCCAGCTTCGTGGTGCCGGAAGGAACGCCGGGCATCTCCCAGGGTCAGAAGTTCAAGAAGATGGGCATCCGCGCCTCGCACACGGCCGAGGTCGTCCTCGACGACTGCCGGGTGCCGGGCCGTTGCCTCCTCGGCGGCAAGGAGAAGCTCGATGCGCGCCTGGCCCGGGCCAAGGAGGGGAAAAAGACGTCCACCCAGGCGGCCATGGCCACCTTCGAGGCATCGCGGCCCATTGTCGGGGCGCAGGCTGTGGGCATCGCCCGGGCCGCCTACGAGTACGCGCTCGACTACGCCAAGGAGCGCAAGCAGTTCGGTCGGGCCATCATCGAGAACCAGGCCATCGCCTTCAAATTGGCCGACATGAAGATGCACACGGACGCCGCCCGGCTCCTCGTGCACCGCGCCGCCAACATGGCGAGCACGGGCAAGAAGTTCGAGAACGGCGAGGGCTCCATGTCCAAGCTCTACGCCGGCGAGAACGCCGTGTGGGTGACGGACCAGGCCATCCAGATCCTCGGCGGCTACGGCTACGTGCGTGAGAATCCGGTCGAGCAGTGGCACCGGGACTCGAAGATCTACACCATCTTCGAGGGGACGAGCGAGATCCAGCGGCTCGTGATCAGCCGGGCGATCTCGGGGATCCACATCAACTGATCGACCAGGTCAGGTGACGGCGGAACCATTTGGGTTCGCCGACGCCGACGCCGACGCCGACGCCGACGCCACCGAGTAGGCGCCGACGACCATGGCCAGGTACGTTTCCTCGAGGAGCATTTCGTTCCTCTGCGTCCGTTCGAGGCGCCATTGCGCGAGGACGGCATCGAGCGCACCCAACAGCACTGCGGTGACGGACGTGGAGGCTCGGTGTTCGAGCCCGTACTGCCGGGCTGCCACCGCGGCGAAGGCACGAACCGTCTTGCGGTCTCTCGACCGCTGCTCCCGGCGGATGTCGGGGTTCCACCCACCGGCGGCACGAAGAGCGGTGAAGATCTCCCCTCGCTCCGCGTTGGCGCGGATCGAACCCCGCAGGAGGGCCCGATACATCTCTTCGACCTTGTCCGCAGCGGCAACCTCGGCCGCGAGCTCCGAGTGCAGTCTCGATGCCTCTCGCCGGTAGGCGGCAGCCAGGAGCTCGTCGCGATTGGCGAAATGCTTGTAGACGAGGGGCCTGCTGACCCCGGCGTGTTCGGCGACCGCCTCCATCGACACCTCGCGGACACTCCTCGCCCTGACCAGCGCCACGACGGCGTCGAGCAGGGCATCACGGCGTGCCGAACTCTCGAGGCGCCCCACCGCGACCACTGACAGGTCCGACGTCGAGCGAGCCCTTGCGCTGGTGGGGCTCATGGTGTCATTCTGTCACAACAGACAGTGACACTTTGTCACCGAATCGGAAGGGTTGGTGCGCACGGTGGAGACCTCGACATATGTGGGGGAACGCAGCGTCCTCGACGCCGATAGCCACGTGATGGAGCTGGCTGACTTCCTCGATGACTTCATCGAGCCGGAGTTCAAGGACCGGCTGCGCGACCTGTCGAGCGACCGCCTTGCCGCTGTGCTCAGCGATGCCGTTGCCAAGTCCGAGGCGCGGCATGCGGACAACGAGGTGGCCAAGCTCGCCGAGGACCGCCTCATGCGCGACAAGGGATGGCACGCCATGGGCGCCTTTGATCCGACAGAACGGAGCCGCGTCCTCGACCTCCTCGGCGTCGAAGGACAGCTCGTCTTCGCCACCTTTGCCACAGGGCGGTTTGCCGGGAGGGACGAAGATCGCCTCTACGCCGGCAGCTCCGCTCAGAACAGGGCCATGGTCAACTTCTGCTCGCAGGACGAGCGGCTGCTCCCCGTGGCATTCGTCCCGCTCGTCGACCCGGGTCGCGCCATCGCGTTGGCGGTCGAAGCGATCGAATCGGGCTGCGCAGCGGTGATGGTCCCCTCGACGGCGGCCGGCACGCGTAGTCCGACGCACCCGGACCTCAATGGCTTCTGGGACGTGCTGAGCGAAGCCAACGTGCCCTTCGTGTTGCATGTCGGCGGCGGGGGGAGGCTGCTCGATCCCGCCTTTCACAACAACGCCATGCCCGTTCCGGATCACCTCGGAGGAGGCGAGAACGTTCGGTCGAAGGACTTCCTCGGCATCCCTCACTCGCCAGAGGTGTTCCTCGGGACGCTGATTTACGACGGGCTGTTCGACCGCTTCCCCCAGCTACGCGGAGGTTGCATCGAGCAGGGGGCGGGTTGGGTGGTGTCCTGGATGCGCCACCTCGACTACGGGATCCGGGCGTTCCGACGCACCGAAGAGCCGCTCCGGCGGCTCGAGTTGAGCCCCTCGGACTACGTGCGCCGGCACCTCAAGTTCACTCCGTTCCCGGGAGAACCGGTGGAGTGGATGATGGAGCAGTCGGGCGCCGAACTCTTCATGTTCTCCACCGACTTCCCGCATCCCGAAGGCGGCAGGGACCCGTTGCAGAAGTTCGACGAGGCCCTTGCCGGCTCGAGCGAGGAGGATCGTGCAAGGTTCTTCTACGACAACATGCACGAGCTTCTTCACGGCGCACACCGAGGTTGAGGCGCGGACATCGTTGCAACATCAGTGTCACCTGGATACGCTCCTGTCATGAATCGCACCGCGTCCCTGATGCATCGGTCCGTGTACCTCCGGAGTCGTTGGCGCATTCCGTCAACCGCGCTCCTCGCCTTCGTGGGCGTGGTGGCGGCCGTCTCCTCCACGGTTGGCGCCGCCAGCACGGCTGGCGCGACCCAAGCGGGGGCACGGTCCCATGTCATCATCACGCCCTCCTCGACGCCGGCCTACGCCAACGACGCCGGTGACCCGGACCCGCTGTACTCGAACGGCACCTACTACGCCTTTACGACGGGCACCGCGCTGGGGAACCACATCCAGGCGCTGACGTCGAGCAACCCCGCCTCCGGCTGGCAGCCCTACACCGGCGGCTCGGGCTCCGAGCGCGCTGCCGAACCCTCCCTCCTGGGAGACCCCTGACACCCAGACGTCGCCGGGTGTGTTCTTCTACGGCGGGCATTGGGTGATGTTCTACGACGCGTCGGAGAATCCCCATCCCGGGGACTCCGGATACAGCTGCATCTCGGTGGCGACGGCGTCGACGTTGAGCCCGCCCGTCTTCACCGACAGCTCCACTGGTGGGCTTTTCTGCGGCACCCCGGGCGTCGGAGTGCTCGACCCCAGCCCCTTCGTCGATCCCGCGACGGGCCAGGCCTATCTGGTGTGGAAGTCGAACGACGGCGGTGGCTCCGCTGCGGCATCGCAGATCTTGACCGCGCCGCTGAATGCGAGCGGGACGAGCATCGTCGGGTCCCCCACCGTGCTCCTGACGGTCGACCAGCCGCAGCTGCCCTGGGAGACCACGACCGACGACCCGCAGATGATCTCGGCCTATGGCTCGTATGACCTTCTGTTCTCGGGCGGGAACTTCACCTCGACGAGCTACAACGAGGCCATGGCCACGTGCTCGGGGCCGCTGGGTCCGTGCGCCCAGCCGGCCGCGCCGTTCTTGACCACGTATGGCACGGCCTACGGGCCCGGTGGCGGTTCCCTCTTCCAAGACGCCAGTGGAAACTGGTGGCTCGGCTACGCGGCCTGGTCAGCGCCGTGCACCAACTACGGCGGGAGCTGCAATGCGGTGCGGTACCTGTACACCGCTCCGGTCGATCTCAGCAATGGGCTCGTCGTCCCGTGCACCGCACCGGCGAGCACGCCGTTCGGCTATCGCTTCGTCGCCACTGACGGAGGCGTCTTCACCTACGGCAACCTGCCCTTCTGCGGATCGACCGGGGGCATCCACATCAATCAGCCCGTGGTGGGCCTCGCCGGTACGCCCGATGCAGGCGGCTACTGGACCGTGGCCCACGACGGCGGGATCTTCTCCTTCGGCGACGCGCAGTTCTACGGCTCGACCGGATCGATCCACCTGAATCAACCGATCGTGGGCATGGCCTCGACGCCCGACGGGAGGGGCTACTGGCTGGTCGCGTCGGACGGCGGCATCTTCTCCTACGGCGACGCGCAGTTCTACGGCTCGACCGGCTCCATCCACCTGAACCAACCGATCGTGGGCATGGCCTCGACGCCCGACGGGAGGGGCTACTGGCTGGTCGCGTCGGACGGCGGCATCTTCTCCTACGGCGACGCCAAGTTCTTCGGCTCCACCGGCGGCACGCACCTGAACGCCCCGATCGTCGGGATGGCGACGGCGAGCGGCGGCGCCGGCTACTGGCTGGTGGCGACCGACGGAGGCATCTTCTCCTACGGCGACGCAACGTTCTTCGGTTCGACGGGCGGCATCCACTTGAACAAGCCGGTCGTAGGGATGGCCGCCTCCCCGGACGATGCGGGCTACTGGCTGGTGGCGTCCGACGGGGGCATCTTCTCCTACGGCGACGCGCCGTTCTACGGTTCGACCGGATCCCTGCGTCTGAACGCGCCCATCGTGGCGATGAGCGGCCCCTGATCGACCCTTTGGACCGGGGTGCCCGCGTCTGCCGGATCGCGCCGGTCCGAGGTGTCCAAATCTCTCAACGGCGTCAGGCAACGCATCCTCATAGCGGGGTCTACCAGGGATTTCGCGCTCCGATGGCCCTCGGAACGGGCCGACGCCGCGCCCCGAGTCCGCCTAAAGAACCCCCCTCGTGAGGTCGACACAAGGGGGAAGGGCGTACACGTCCGGGCGCTGTGCGTCGTGCGGGACCGCTGCGGCCACCTGGAGCAGCGCGTGAAGGGATCGTGGGCATGGTCACTGAAGAGGAATGGCATGGAGAGATGGCGAAGGCCAAGCGCCTCCGTTTCATCAGCCCCCTGGCCGGACTGGTCGTCCTCGGCCTGCTCACCGTCCCGGCCGTGGCCATCGGGCGCTCCTTCGGGACCGGGGTCACCGCCTATGCGGTGACGGCCGGCATCCTCATGGCACTCCTCCTCCCGCTGATCTATCTCCTGGTCATCATCAGCGACCGTCAGCAGCGCAAGACCGACGACAAGGTCCGTGCACTGACCCACGAGCTCAGTGAGGCGATCGAGGTCGCCGACCGGGAAGGGGTCACCCGCGAGCTGCAGGGCCAGCGCCAGCGCTTCGAGAGCCGACTGGCCAATGCGCTGGACATGGCCGAGGGCGAGCCCGAGGTCATCGACGTCATTGAGCGCTCGTTCGCGGCCGTCGTGCCGGACGCACCGGTCGAGCTCCTCCTGGCCGACAACAGCCACGCCCATCTGCTGCGCATGGCCGGCGTCGGGCCCGACGGCGAGCCACCCGCCTGCAGCGTCGATTCCCCGGACCGTTGCCCCGCCGCCCGGCGGGCCCAGGTGCAGGTCTTCGCGGACAGCGACCATCTCGATGCCTGTCCGAAGCTCCGCAACCGGCCGCAGGGTCGGGTCTCCGCGCTGTGCGTGCCCGTCTCCATCATGGGGCGGACGGTCGGCGTGATCCACGCCACCGACAAGCCCGAGGTGGTGGTGGGGGACTCCGAGATTCACGACCTGACCACGCTGGCCAAGCTGGCCGGGGCGCGGATCGGCTTGCTCCGTGTCATGGCCGAGACCCAGTTGCAGGCGTCGACCGACACGCTCACCGGTCTCCTCAACCGGCGCTCCTTCTCCGAGAAGGTGGCCGCCGTGCCCCACAATCTGCATCCGGTGGCGGTCGCCATGGCCGACCTCGACCATTTCAAGAACCTGAACGACACGTACGGGCACGAGACCGGCGACCGGGCGCTGCGGCTGTTCGCCCGCGTCCTGCGCGACTCGCTGCGGGCGCACGACCTGATCTCCCGTTACGGGGGCGAGGAATTCGCCATCGCCTTCCCCGACTGCTCCTCGGTCGACGCCACCCGCGCCCTCACCACCGTGGCGGCCCAGCTCGACGCTGCCATCACCGTCGGCGGCCTGCCCAAGTTCACTTCCAGCTTCGGCATCACCGAGATCGAGCCCGGAGAGGAGCTCGCTGCTGCGCTGCGCCGGGCCGACGATGCGCTCTTGGTGGCGAAGCGCTCGGGGCGCAATCAGATCGTCTTGCACGATCCCGGCACGAAGTCCAACGCGCCCCAGAGCAACGGATCGGGGACCCACCCGGTCGAGGAGCTGGCGCGAGCCGAGCGCTTCTGAGCCGTCGGACACGGCTGCTCCCGGTTCCACCGGAGGGGGTGCACCGCGCAGCGCACCAGGCCGGGCCCTAGTCTCAGCGTGCCGTGCCCATGTCCCCGCTCCTCCGCCACGCTTCCGACGTCACCCCCGAGTGGTTGACCGACGTCCTCCGCAGGGCCGGCGTCCTGGCACCGAGCGCAGCCGTGCGCTCCTTCGACATGGCCCCGATCGGCACGGGACAGATGGCGGACACGACTCGCTTCGCATTGACGCTCGACGAGCCCGGAGCCGGCCCGGCCCACGTGGTGGGCAAGTTCGCCTCGGCTGACGACCAGAGCCGGGGGACCGGCCTGGCGTTGCGGGCCTACGAAATAGAGGTCCGTTTCTACCGCGAGGTCGCAGCCCGCATCGGCGCCCGGGTGCCGGCGGTCTACCTGGCGGAGGTGGAGCCCGCAACGGGCTGGTTCACGCTGCTGATGGAGGACATCGCCGGTGCGGCCCAGGGCGACCAGATCGCGGCGTGCAGTCCCGGCATCGCGGCGGCCGTTCTCGAAGAGATGGCCGGGCTGCACGCGCCGTGCTGGGAGGTGCCCGCATTGGAAGGCCTGGAGTGGCTCAACCGGGCTACGCCGGAGTCCGACGGGTTTCTCGTCGCCCTCCTGCCGTCGCTCCTGCCGGGCTTCCTGGAGCGCTACGCCGACACGCTCGCCCCGGAGCACCAGCAGGTGTGCCGCCTCTTCGTCGAGCACCTGCCGGCCTACCTGCGTTTGCGCGGCGGGCCTCGCACCGTCAGCCACGGCGACTTCCGCCTCGACAACCTCTTGTTCCAGCCGGACGATCCGCGGCCCGTGGTCGTCGACTGGCAGACCGCGGCCTGGACCGGCGCCTCCGTCGACGTGGCCTACTTCATCGGTGGCTGCCTGAGCACCGAGGACCGCCGCGTCCACGAGCAAGACCTGCTGGCGCGGTACCACGACGCCCTGGTCCGACGCGGCGTACGCGACTATCCGCTCGAACGGCTGCGGTTCGACAGCCGGCGCGACACGTTCGCCGGCATTCTGATGGCCATCGTCGCGTCCATGGTCGTGCAGCGGACGGAACGGGGCGACCTCATGTTCCTCACCAGTGCCACCCGCCACGCCCAGCACGCGCTCGATGCGGACGCCCCCGCCCTGCTCCTCGCCGCCGGATGACCGAGCTCCTGGTGCTGTGCACCGGCAACGCGGCGCGGTCGGTCATGGCCGGCTTCATGCTCGACGCCCTGCGCGACGGGCGCTCCGGTGAGCCGCTCCACGTCGTGACGGCGGGGACGCACACCATCGACGGCCAGCCGATGGGCCTGCGCACCCGGACGGCGCTGACGCGCCTCCCCGAGCTCGAGGGGGCGGACTTCCGCAAGCACCGGAGCCGCCAGGTGCACGGCGTCGACCTCGTGCACGCCGACCTGGTCGTCGTGATGGAAGCGGACCATGTGCGCTTCGTGCGGCGCCAGTTCCCCGATGCCGCCGCGAAGACAGGCACTCTCCGTTCCCTCTGCCACCACCTGGCGGCACCACCGCCCGCGCTACCGGCGAGCGCGTGGCGGCGCTCCGCCTCGACACCGTCGTGCTCGACGACGCCGAGGACGTTCTCGATCCGGCGGGGCACGAGGCGGACGTCTATGCCGCGTGCGTCGACGAGCTGTGGGGGTTGTGCCAGACGCTCGTCACCGTGGTGTGACGTTCCGCTCGGCCCGCGTCAGTCGGCGTGGACCGAGCGCAGCCCCGCCCAGGCGAGGTCCGCCACGCGACCCGCCAACTTGCGCGCCTCCTCGTCGACCTCCGCCTCGGACTCGGGGCGCTGGGCCATGAAGCGGCGGCTCACGCCCTCGGCCATGCCCACGATGCCGTAGGCGAGAAGGCGTCGGTGGTCGTCCTCGAGCCCGGCGTCAATGAGGGGGTCGATCGCTTCGGCGATGGCGTCCTCCACGGCGCGCAGGGCGCGGCCGAGCTCCAGGTCGTCGGCGTGGTCCCGGCCGTACAGCAGGCGGAACTCCGCCTCGCGGCTGACCACCAGGCGGAAGTAGGCCGCGAAGCCCAGCTCGACCTGCTGGCGGGGGCCCTCGGCCCGCATGACGGCGCGCCCGATGGCCACGAGCATCTCCTGGGCGATGGAGTCGACCAGTTCGAGGTAGAGCGCCCGCTTGGAGGAGAAGTGCTGGTAGAGCAGCGGCTTCGTGACGCCGGCCGCCTCGGCGATGTCGTCCATGGTCGTGGCGCGGTACCCCCGCTGCGCGAAGAGCTCCAGGGCCACGGCGAAGAGCTGGCCGCGCCGTTGTTCTGCCGTGAGCCGCCCGGAGGACGCCTGTATCGCACCAGCCATCGGGTCGAGGTTACCGAACGGTCAGAGACCGGGGACGCGCCGCAGCACGTCGGACAAGCGGCCCGGCAGGTCGGCCAGGTTGAAATGCTCCGCCGCCACGCGCTGATTGTGTGCGATCAGGCGCACATCCGGTTGGTCCAGCCAACGGGCCAGCGGGGCCGGGTCGGCCGCATCGAACCAGCGGAAGCCGAAGCGCGCCGAATTCCTTCGCCACCGGGTACGGCCCGATGGCCAGCGGGCGGCGGTAGGTCGCCGACTCCACCGACGGGTTGCCGAAACCCTCCCAGAGCGAGGGGAGGGCGACGGCGTCACAGGCGGCGTAGGCGTCGGCGATTGAGCAGGCGCCCTCGGCCGGGCCGAGGACGACGGGGCAGCGGGCGCGCGCCACCAGGCGGGCCAGCTCGCCCGCGTACCCGTCCTCGGCTGGACCGAGCAGCCAGTAGGTGGCGTCGAGTGCCTCGGCCAGGGCGATGGCCTCCCCGACGTTCTTGCGCGCCAGCGCGCGTGTCGGCTGGAGCAGCAGGGGTGCTTCTTCCGGGACACCGAGCGCGGTCCGCACCGCGGTGCGCTCGCCGGACGGAGGATCCGGGTCGAAGGCGTTGTAGATCGTCGTGGCCTCTATCCCGCGGGCCCCCAGCTCGGCGCGGCTCAGTTCGTTGATGGTCACATGCGCCCATGCCGCATCATCGGGCGGCGCAGGCAGGTGGGCCAGGTGGGGACGTTGCCACGGCAGGTCATGGTGATGCAGCAGCGTCGGGCGTCCGGCGCAGGCCGCGGCCACCACGGCACCCGCCGCCGGGTTCAGGGGGAGCGAGCAGAGGTTCTCGACGATGACGACATCGGCGTCGGCGATGGCGCCGTCCACCTCGGCGCGGGTGGGGGGTTCCGCCGCGTCCATCGCCAAGCCCGGGAGGACGGCATCGACGGGCCCCGCGCCGGCGACGGTGCGCACCGTCCAGCCGAGGAGACCCAGCGCACCGGCCCATTTCGCCGCCTCGACGGCGACCCCGTCCTCACCCCCGAGCCGGAAGGAGATGATGCACGCGGTCGCCACGGAGGAACTGTATGCGTGCCGAAGAGCACATTGGCCGGTGGACTAGCGTTGCCGCGATGGCAAAACGGGCACTGATTACGGGCGTCACGGGCCAGGACGGCTCGTACCTGGCGGAGCTTCTGCTTGAGCAGGGCTATTCGGTGATCGGCATGGTGCGGCGGTCCAGCACGCTGAATTTCGAGCGCATCGCGCACATTCAGGACCGGATCGACCTCGTCGCGGGGGACCTTCTCGACGAGGTGTCGCTCATCAACATCCTGCGTGACCACCGCCCGACCGAGGTGTACAACCTGGCCGCGCAGTCGTTCGTGCAGACCAGCTTCACCCAGCCGGTGCTGACAGGCGAGACGACCGCATTGGGTGTGACGCGTGTGCTCGATGCCATCCGGCTCGTCGACCCCGAGATCCGCTTCTACCAGGCCAGCTCGTCGGAGATGTTCGGCAAGGTGCAGGAGGTGCCGCAGCGCGAGTCGACGCCGCTCTACCCGCGCAGCCCCTACGGAGTGGCGAAGGTCTACGGGCACTGGCTCACGGTCAACTACCGCGAGAGCTACGGGCTGCACGCCTCGTCGGGCATTTTGTTCAACCACGAGTCCCCGAGGCGCGGCCTCGAGTTCGTCACCCGCAAGGTGACGCACGGCGTGGCGCGCATCGCGCACAAGCTCGACGACAAGCTGGCTCTGGGCAACCTCGACGCCCAGAGGGACTGGGGCTACGCCGCCGACTACGTCCGGGCGATGTGGTTGATGGTGCAGCAGGACGCCCCGGACGACTACGTCGTGTCGACCGGGGAGACGCACGCGGTGCGCGAGCTCTGCCGTCTCGCCTTCGACGCGGCGGGGTTGGACTGGGAGCAGCACGTCGTTATTGACGACAAGTTCCTGCGTCCGGCCGAGGTCGATCTGCTGGTGGGCGATCCCGCCAAGGCCCACTCCGTGCTCGGCTGGCGTCCCGAGGTCGATTTTCCCGAGCTGGTCACCATGATGGTGGAGGCCGACATGGACCTGGTCCGCAAGAGCCTCAGGTAACTGGGGGCCGCCGCGCTCCTTGTAATGCCCCTACCCGCCGCGATCTCAGCCGATCCGGCCGGTGTCCTCGTCGCCTTCGGGGCCGGGATCCTGTCGTTCGTCTCTCCTTGTGTGCTGCCCCTCGTGCCGGGCTACGTCTCCATGGTCTCGGGCCTTTCGGCCGCCGAGTTGGAATCCGGCGGGGACGGTGCGACGCCGTCCGCCGCCTTGCGCCCGGTCCTGCGGGGCATCGGGCTCTTCGTGGCCGGCTTCACAGTGGTGTTCGTGGCGCTGGGTGCAGCCGCTTCGAGCATCGGCCGCCTGCTCGATGCGCACGAGATCACGCTCACCCACGTGAGCGGCGTCGTCATCATCCTCCTCGGCGCCATCATGCTGCTCGGTGCGTTGCCGTCGCGCGTCTGGGCCCATGCCGGCTCCGGCACCCTCAGCGTGGTGACCCGGGTGACCGGCGAGCACCGCTTCGACGTGCGGCCCTCCCGCCTCGGGCTGTGGGCCGCACCGGTGATGGGCATGGCCTTCGCGTTCGCCTGGACACCGTGCATCGGGCCGGTCCTCGGCGTGGTGCTCAAGTTGGCCGCCGACAACGGGACCCTGCCCGGTGGCGTCCTCCTCCTGTTCGCCTACTCGCTGGGCCTGGCCGTGCCCTTCGTGCTCGTCGGGCTCGCCTTCGGGCGGCTCACCGCCATGCTGGCCAAGGCCCGAAGCTGGCTGTGGGCCGTGGAGCTCGTCGCGGGCATCGTCCTCGTCGTCTTCGGCGTGCTGCTCCTCACGGACAACATCAGCTGGGTGTCCTCCCAGCTCTCCAATTTCCTCGACGACGTCGGCCTCGGCCGACTCAGCACGAGTTGACGCCAGAGACAGGCGACGGCCGAGCGGCCGGCCCGCCGCGGACCGGCGTCAATCCCGCGGCCGACGCGCTGTGCGAGCGCATTGCTGCGCTCCGGTCCGTCACGTCGGCGCCCGTCCTGGTCGCACTCGACGGGCGCTCCGGCGCAGGGAAGTCAACCTTGGCGCAGCAGGTCGCGGCGCGCACCGCCGCCCTCGTCGTCGACGGAGACGAGCTCTACTGCGGGGGGACCGACGCGTTCTGGCGGGCACGCGGCGCGGCGGAGAAGGTCGACCTCGTCATCGACAGGCGCCGCCAGCGCGCGCTCCTGACGAAGCTCGGACGGGGCGAGCCGGCGCGGTGGCATCCCTACGACTGGGACGTCGACGACGGGCGGCTGGGAGCAGCCGTCCATGTGGGTCCCGCGTCAGTGGTCATCCTCGATGGCGCCTACAGCGCACGCCTGGAGCTGGCCGACCTCTTGGTGCTGCGGGTGCTCCTCCATGTCCCCCGCCAGGTGCGGCGGGAGCGTCTCCTCCGGCGTGAGGGGGAGCGTTACCGCGCCGAGTGGGAGGCCCGCTGGAGTGAAGCGGAAGATCTCTACTTCGAGAAGCTGATGCCGCCGGCGTCGTTCGACCTCGTGCTCGGTGACGGTTGACCGTCAGGCGCGCTCGGCCAGGACGGCAGCGAAGGTCCGGGCAAAGGTGTGCGCGTCGCCCGGCCAGCGCGCCGACACGTACGCGCCGTCGCGCACGACGAAGGCGGGACGCTGATCGACCGAGGAGTCTCGGGCGCGTCCGTTCGTCTGACGCCTCCTGTCCGGCGAGGCCTTCTCCACGTCGGCGAAGTCGGCGGGATCGGCCAACGCCCGCGTCACTTCCTGCTGCACCGACATGTACCCCCAACGCTGCCCCCGCTCTTCGACGTAGGTCCGGTAGTAATTGGAGTCCCAGAATCGCGTGAAGCGCGCGATGCCCCACGCCTTTTGCTCCAGCGCCCAGGTCAGTGCGGTGGTCCGCCGCCCGTAGAGCACTGAGCGCTCGGTGACCGGGTCCATCGCCCGCGCCGCCACCAGCACGCCGTGGCAGATGGCTGCGACCGGCTTCCGGGCGCGGAAGGCGTCGATCGCCATCTGCTGCACCTCGGGGCTTTCGAGATACGGACGCATCCCCCGGGCCCGGTGCCCGCCGGGCAGCACGAGCGCGTCGTACGCGCTGCGCCGTGCCGCGCCCCAGTGCAGTGGCGCTGCGAAGGCCGCGTCCTCGAGCAACGCGGCGTAGGCGCTGCGGGCGGCGGCATCGGCCCGCAGGACGCGGCCCACGGCGCTGAGACGCCGCAGGCCCGGGACGAAGCCCCAGGGGTCGAGGCCCTGGCCCGTGAGCATCAGGTCGTCGGCCCGGCCCTGCTGCCCGGACGGCGTGGCGAAGACGACGTCGTGCCCCGCCGCGGCCAGCGTCTGCCAGCTGACCGCCACCTCGGTCGGGTCGAAATCAAGGGCCGGCAGCGGCATCAGGACGGTCACCATCAGCGCCGAAGACACTACCGAGGGGCACCCTGCGCACCAGGGGCGTCGCCGAGACCTCCTGCCACGTGCGCCCGGGGCAGGCCGGGACCCGACGGCAACGCCCCATCGGGCCCGATCGGGCCGAAGGCCGGCCGAAAAGGCCGCCTGACCCCCGCTTGGAACCTTGGTACCCACCCCCCCTACCATGGTGAGGCTCGCCATGGCCCCTGTCGTCCACTTTCGTGCCGCGGTCGCACTCGCCGGCCGCTTCCCAGCCCTCGCCGGGGTCGATCTGTCTCTCGACCAGGGCGAGGTGGTCGTGGTGGTCGGCGCCAACGGTGCCGGCAAGACCAGCCTGCTCCGTGCCTGCGCCGGGCTGCTTCCGGTGACGTCGGGCCAAGCCAGCGTCCTGGGGGTCGATCTGACCACGGACCACACCTCGGTGCGCCGCTACGTCGGGCTCTTGGGGCATGCCGCCCCGCTCTACGACGAGCTCAGCGCGGCGGAGAACGTCCAGTTCGCCGTGCGCGCCCTCGAATTGCCCGTGCAGCACGCCGACGAGGCGCTGGAGCGACTCGGCCTGACGGGTCGGCTGCGCACCACACCCGCCGGCCGGCTGTCCGCCGGCCAGCGTCGCCGGGTCGCGCTCGCCGCGGTGCTGGCCCGCCGTCCCGCCCTCTGGCTGCTGGACGAGCCGCACGCCGGGCTCGATGCCAGCTCGCGCGCGTTGCTCGGACAGCTGATCGGTGACGCCGTGGCCGACGGGGCGAGTGTGTTGCTGTCGTCGCACGAGCCGGACCTCTCGGTCCCACTGGCCGATCGCGTCGTGTCCATGGGCGGCGGACGCGTGAGCGGTGAGGAGCCGGGAGGCCGGCGGGTCACGCTCACCGCGGTGCCGTCCGCACGCCCGGCCGAGTCGGCCCGTGCCCCGGGGGCCAGCCATGTGGCATGACGCGGTGCTGGTGGCGGGTAAGGACCTGCGCATCGAGGCGCGCTCGCGCGTCGGGCTGTGGCAGGTGGTCCCTTTCGCCTTTCTCGTCCTCGTCCTCCTCGCCTTCGCCATCGGTCCGGACCAGGCGTCGTTGCACCGCGCCGCCCCCGGGATCTTCTGGGTGGCGCTGCTCTTCTCGACCGTGCTTGCCATTCAGCGCAGCGTCGCCGTCGAGTCCGGCGAGGGCACGCGCGACGGCTTGCGCCTCTCGGGCATCGACCCGGCCGGGATCTTCCTGGGGAAGGCGGCGGCGGTCGGGCTCCAGCTCCTGGCCCTCCAGGTCATTTTGTGGGCGGGTGTGACCTTCCTCTTCGACGTGCGGGTCCACGTGGTGTGGCTGGCCGTGGTGGCCAGCCTGCTGGCCACCGTCGGCCTGGCCTGTGCCGGGGTGCTCTACGGCGCGCTGTCGGCGGGCCTGCGCGTGCGCGACACGCTGCTTCCGCTGCTCGTGCTGCCGGTGCTGGCCCCCGTGCTGTTGGCGGGCTCCAAGGCGTGGGAGGCGGCGCTGAACAACAACGCCGCGTCCGGAACGCAATGGCTCAAGATCCTCGTCCCGTTCGCGTTGATCTACCTCGTCGTGGGCGTCGTCCTCTACGGGCCACTGCAGGAGACAGCATGACCGAGCACGTGATCCTGCCCCGCCGGCCGCGCTGGCTCGACGTCGTCGGCGTCCTCGGCGTCGTGGCCCTCGGCTTCACGGTGTGGCTGGGTCTGTGGATCACGCCGCCCGACGTCGTGCAGGGGAATCTGGCCCGTCTGCTCTACATCCACCCGGCGGTCGCGACGGTGGCGCTGTACTGGGCGGGCGGCGTCGCCGCCGGGGGCAGCCTGCTCTACCTGTGGCCACGGACGCGCTCGTTCTTCTGGGATCGCCTGGCCGCGTCCGCCGTCGAGGTCGGAGCGGTGTTCTCGGCGCTCACCTTGATCACCGGATCGCTGTGGGGCCGGCCGGTCTGGGGCGTCTGGTGGACGTGGGACGCCCGCCTGACCTCCACCGCCCTTCTCCTTCTGCTCGAGATCGGTTACCTGGCCCTGCGGCGCGTGCCCGCCGACCTCGATGTCCGGGCCAAGCGCTGCGCCGTCGCCGCGCTGCTCGTCGCCGTCGACGTGCCGATCGTGCACTTCTCGGTCGATTGGTGGAACACCCTGCACCAGGGCGGGACGATCCTCGATCCGGGTTTCAACCTCCACGTGCACGGCAGCATGCTGTGGACGATGGGCCTCTCCTTCGTGGCCTTCACGCTGGCCTTCGTGTGGCTTCTGGGCGTGCGGTACCAGATCGAGGTGCTCCAGGACGCCGTGGGTGACCAGGAGCTCGAGGTCTCGCTGTCCGAACGCTGGAGCGAGGACAGCGAGCTCGTCGGCGTCGCCGGTGCGACGGTGCCGCACGGAAGCGGCGATACACCGTGAGTTATGTCGATGCCGGCTACGCCGTCGCGCTCGGCACCATGTTGGTCTACGCCGTCAGCCTCGTGCTGCGCCGGCGCCGCTGGGAGCGGGCGCTGAAGATGTCGGAGCCCGCCCCCGAGCCGGAGGGCGCGCCGGTCCGCGGCGAGCCGTCGTGACCGGGACGACCACCGAGTCGACCCCGCCGCCCAACCCGCCGCCCAACCCGCCGACGTCCGAGGTCCGCCAGGGCCCGGCCGTGCCGCCGCTGCGTCCCCGCCGCCGCATGAGCTGGCGGATCCTCGCCGTCTTCGTTCTCCTGGCGGTTGCGCTCGTGTTCCTGCTCGTGGAGGGGCTTGGCAGCTCGTTGAACTACTTCGACACCGTCGACCAGGCCCTCGCCAACAAGCACTCGCTCGGGACCCAGACGTTCCGGCTCGAAGGCACCGTGGTCCCGGGCACCATCCGTCCCACGGCGGCCGGTTCCAACTTCGCCATTTGCCAGGGTCCGCACGTGATCCACGTCGCCAACACCGGGAGCCCCCCTCAGCTCTTCGGATCCCGGGTCCCCGTCGTCGTGGTGGGCCACTTCGCGTCCGACACGTCCGCGGCATTCGTCTCGAACTCCATTCTGATCAAGCACTCGAGCACCTACACCGCCCAGTACCCGAACCGGGTGAAGGTGACGTCAACCGGCCCGGTCTGTTGATGCTGGACGCCAATCTGGGGACCATCGGCATCTGGCTCGGCTTCCTGGCCTGCCTGGCCGGGATCGTCGTCAGCGTCGTCGGGCTCGTCACCCGCCGCCGGCTCGTGGACACTGGACGGGCCGGCCACACCGGATCGCCGGCGCCGACCGAACGGACGCCGACCGAACGGACGCCGACCGAACGGACGGCGACCGACGCCAGGCTGCTGGCACCGGTGATGCTCGTGGGCGCCCTCCTCGCCACAGGCGCCATGGAGCACGCGCTCGTGACGCACGACTTCACACTCGTGTTCGTGGCGCAGAACAACAGCACAGTCACGCCGCTTCTCTACTCGGTGACGGGGATGTGGTCGGCCCTGGCCGGGTCGATCCTGTTGTGGGGCCTCATCCTGGCGATTGTGTCGAGCGTCTTCGTGTGGCGCTACCGCAAGCTCGCGGACGACGCGGTCATCCGCTACGCCACGCTCGTCCTCTATGTCGTCGCGGCCTTCTTCTTCGGCCTGATGGTCGGCCCGGCCAACCCCTTCGTGACCGCACAGGGAGCGACGCAGGGGCTGGGGCCCAACTCGTTGCTGCAGGACAACCCACTGGTGGTGATCCACCCGCCGCTCCTCTACGTCGGCTTCGTGGTCTTCACCGTGCCCTTCGCATTCGCCATCGGCATGCTGGCCACCGGCCGGGTCGGCGATCGCTGGCAGATCGAGTGCCGGCGTTGGACCTTGGTGGCCTTCACCTTCCTGTCTGTCGGCATCGTGCTCGGGGCCTGGTGGTCCTACCAGGTGCTCGGGTGGGGTGGTTTCTGGGGTTGGGACCCGGTAGAGAATGCCGCGCTGTTGCCGTGGCTCTGCGGAACCGCCTACCTCCACTCCACCCTCGTGCAGGAACGGCGCGGCCTGATGCGGGTGTGGAACCTCTCCCTGTCGATCGCGACGTTCGCGCTGACCATCCTCGGTACCTTCCTGACGCGATCCGGGGTGATCAATTCCGTCCACGCCTTCTCGGAGTCGGACATCGGGCCCTTGCTCATCGGGTTCTTCTTCGCGGTCGTCATCGTGGGCTTCGGGCTCATCGCCTGGCGCGGTGACCGTCTGCGCTCCCCGGGTGGCATCGACGCCCCCCTCGGGCGCGAGGGGGCGTTCCTGCTCAACAACGTGCTCTTCGTCGGCTTCGCTTTCGTCGTGCTGCTCGGCACGCTGTATCCGCTCCTCTACCAGGCGGCGACACAGCAGCAGGTCAATGTGGGTGCGCCGTTCTTCAACACGGTGGCCGTTCCCGTCGGCCTCACCCTGCTGTTCCTCATGGCGGTGGCGCCGGTGCTCAGCTGGCGCAAAATCAACGGCCCCGTGCTGTGGCAGCGTCTGGCGATCCCGGTGTGGATCGGCGTGGGCACCGTCGTGCTCTGCGTCGTCTTCGGCCTGCGGGGCTTCGGCACGCTGATCGGGTTCGGCCTCGGCGCCATGGCGGCCGCCTCCGCGGCACGCGCCCTCGTCCTCTCGGTGCGGCGCGGCCCACTCCCGCCATGTCGGCTTGTGGCGCGGCCTGGTGGGTCGGGCCAACGGCGGCATGATCGTGCACCTGGGCGTGGTCCTGCTCGCCGTCGGGATCATTGCGGCGACCTCATACCGCCACCAGGCAGAGTTGGCCCTCCACAAGGGAGGGGTGGTCACCTACGACGGTCACCGCTTCGAGTTCGACGGACTGCGGACAGTGACCTCGCCGTCACGGACGTCGCAGGAGGCCCTCGTGAAGGTGGACGGTGCCCTGTTCACTCCCGCGACGACCAGCTTCGGGAGTGCGCTGTCGGTGGTGGGGACGCCGGCAATCGATTCAGGTCTCTTCGGCGACGTCTATCTCACGTTTGATGCCGTCGGTGGGCTCGGCTCCGCATCGGGCAACCAGGCGATCAACAACCTGCCCCAGGGATCGGTGGCCATCGGCGTGGTCATCGAACCGCTCGTGGCCTGGCTCTGGGCCGGCGGCCTGCTGATCGGGGTCGGAGGCGTGCTCGCGCTGATCCCAGGGTCGAGGCGCCGGCCGACGGACCCCGCTTCGGCGTCATCGGACCTCGTCACGGGCGCCGCGCCCCCGCCGCCACGCGAGCGGGACGTCGCACCCGAGCCGGTGGGCGCACTCGTGGCGCGGGGCACCGCGGGTTCGGTATGACACGGCGTCGTCGCCACGTCACCCGCTGGGTGGCGGGCGCCGTCCTCGTCGTCCTTGTCGTGGTCGGCATCGTCCTGGCCACCCGGACGCCCCAGGAGGCCACGGCCGTCCAGAGTGCATTGCTCGGCCGCCAGGCGCCCGACTTCACCGGCACCGACCTCTCGACCGGAGCTCCGGTCTCGCTCTCCTCGCTGCGGGGCCACTACGTCGTGGTGAACTTCTTCGCCAGTTGGTGTATCCCGTGCCAGGAAGAGGCTCCCGATCTCTCTCGCTTCCACTTCGAGCAGACGCATGCGACCAATGGGGCCGACATGGTCAGCGTGGTGTTCCACGACACGACGGCGACCGCGCGCTCCTTCCTGCAGAAGAGCGGTGATCTGTGGCCCGCCATCAGCGACCCCGGCGGGGCCATCGCCGAACGGTACGGGGTGACGGCTCCGCCCACGACGTTCTTCATCAGTCCCGCCGGCAGGGTCACCGCCGTGCTCGTGGGTCCGGCCACACAGAAGAATCTCGACTCCTTCCTGAAGTCGGCCCGCACGGAACAGGCAGGAGCGTCCGGTGGCTGACCGCTCCAGGCGTCTGCCGCTGTGGGTCCGCGTCCTCCTGCCCATCGTCGTCCTCGTCGTCGCGCTGGCGATCGGCAGCGGTGCGCTGGACTCGGCCCCGCCAACCGCGGGCCAGCGGGCGGCCGCGCTCGAAGCGGACGTGCGCTGCCCGTCCTGCACGGACGTCTCGGTGGCTGAATCCAATGCCACCACAGCCATCGCGGTGCGCCATCAGATCGAGAGCATGGTGGCGGCGGGGCAGTCCAACGGCGACATCGACCAGACCCTCGTGTCCGAGTACGGCCAGACGATCTTGCTCGTTCCGCCCGACGCCGGGGGTATCCCGCTCATCTGGATCATTCCCATTGTGCTCGGCACCGCCGCCCTGACGGGCGTGGGCGTTCTCTTCTGGCGCCGTAGCCGCGACTTTGGTGCGCTGAAGGCGGAAGAGGTCGAGGTGTGAGCATCGACGAGTCGTCGCGGACGGGGCACGAACGGGAACCTCGTGCTGAGCGCTGGTACCTGATCGACGAGGAGGAGTTCCTGCGGCGCTCCCTCGCCGATGCCGATCGCGAACGCGAGGCGGGCGACCTCTCGAGCGAGGACCACGCGCTGTTGGTGGCGCGCGACAAGTCGCGGCTGGCCGAGGTGGAAGGCGAGCTGGCCACACTCGATGCCGCAGCATCTGCGACGTCAGAAACGGACGATGACGTCCCGCGCCCCGAGCGGGTGCAGCCGGCGCCGGCCGAGCGCCGGCCCATGGCGCTGTGGCGCAAGCTCGGCATTGTGGTGGCCTGCCTGCTCATCGTCACCGGCGCGGTCATTCTGGTCGTGCACTCCGTGCAGTCCCGCCAGCCCGGCCAGGCCTCTTCGGGCAGCGTGACGCTGTCACAGGCGCAGCTGATTGAGCAGCAGCTGAATCAGGCCACGACGCTCAACCAGCAGGGGAGCACCAAGGCGGCGCTCGAGCTCTACGACAAGGTCCTCACCGAGGACCCCTCAAACCCGGCCGCGCTGGCCTACGCCGGTTTTCTCCAGTGGAACGTGGGCACGACCGCCCACGTGGCATCGCTGGTGCGCATCGGGCGGGCCGAGATCGAGACGGCCGTCAAGGATGCGCCGAGTTACTTCCAGGGCCACCTCTTCTACGGACTCGTCCTCGCCAATCAGGATCACAACGACACCGCTGCGGTGGCGCAGTTCAAGGACTTCCTGGCCGATGGGCCACCCGCCGCCGAGCTGTCCCAGGCCGCGCCGCTCGTCAGCGGCGCCTACAAGGCCGCCGGGGTCGCGCTCCCCGGCCAGTTTGCCGCCGCCTCGACGACGACGACCACGACGTCAGCTCCCTAGCGCCCGGAGGTCCTCGACGATGCGGGGGAACTCTCGGGCGAACGCCCTGCAGTCCTCCTCCGTCGTCGTCCACCCGACGCTGATCCGCAGGGAATGGCTGGGGTCGACGCCCATCGCCTCGAGCACGGGCGACGGCTCAATGCTTTCGGATGAGCAGGCGGAACCCGAGTGGACGGCGATGCCGGCGCGGTCCAATCCGATGAGCACCGGCTCGGCTTCGACGCCGTCCACGCCGAGGCACACCAGCTGGGGGAGCCTGGCCTCGGCACTGGGCCCGACGACCGTCACTCCCTCGACCGTCAGCGCGGCGCCAACGAGCGTGGTGATCATTTGCCGGGACGTCGCGGCCTCTGTCATCAGGGTGCCTTCCTCGCCGCCGCCCAACGCCGCGGCCGCGGCGCCGAAGGCAAGCAGGGCCGGGAGCGCCTCGAGCCCGCCCCGCCGTCCGCGCTCTTGTTCTCCACCGACGAGGAGGGGCTCGAACCGACTCCCGCGTCGCACGATCAGCGCGCCAGCACCGGGCACCCCGCCGAGCTTGTGCGCGCTGATGCTCACCAGGTCGGCGCCGAGCGCGCCGAGATCCGTCGCGACGTGCCCGCAGGCGGCTGCGGCGTCCACGTGAACCGTGATGCCGGCCTCTCGGCACAGCGCGACAACCTGGTGCACGGGCTGGAGCGTTCCGACTTCATGGTTGCCCCACTGGCAGTGCACCAGCGCCGGGCGCGGAAGGGCATTCGAGTGCAGGCGCTCCTGCAACGCCTCGACCTGGAGCCGCCCCGCCCCGTCGACGTCGATCACCTCGGTGGGCGCCAGGCGCGACGAAGCGTCGCGGACCGCCGAGTGTTCCACGGCCGCGCAGAGCACGGGCATCCCCGGGGCGGCCCGTGTCGCTCCCCAGACGGCGGCGTTGATGGACTCGGTGGCTCCCGAGGTGAAGACAACCTGGCGCCCGGCGACGCCGACGAGATCGGCGACCCGGTCTCGGGCCACCTCCAGCGCGTCGCGCACGATCCGACCCTCTTCGTGCAACCGTCCGGGATCCCCCGTTGGCAGAGCCGCCCATTGCGTCAGGGCGGCGACGGCCTGTGGTCGCGGCGTGGTGGTGCTGGCGTGATCGAGATAGGTGCGGGCCACGCCGAATCAGGCAGAGGCGGTGCAGGCGTCGTCGCCCCGTGCCCGCGAGGAGAGGATCACCGGAAGTGCCTGCTGCGAGGCCGTGCCGCACAGTCCGGCCAACAACCCTTTGACCATGCCGCGGTCCACCGCGCACAACACGGGGTTGGTGCTGCTGGCGTCACCGAAGGGGCACTGCTCGGCGATCACCGCGGTGGTCTCGCCCCGGTCCTCGGCGCGTGCCGCGAACCCGTGCGCAGTGAGCGTCTCGGCCACCACGTGCATGGCGGCGCGCACCGTCCGCTGTCCCTCGCTCGGCGTCATGCGCGAGGCCAGGGAGCGTCCGTACTCCTCCCCGACGAGCGCCGCCATCTCCTCCGCCTCCTCGGGCCCGAGCCGTCGCATCGCCTCGCCGAGGAGCCGCATGAGGAGGTCGTCGCGACGCTGCATGAGACCGAGCTGCAACTCCTCCTCTACACAGAAGTAGCGCTTGGAAGGGCGGCCCGCGCCGGCGGCGTTGCGCCCCGTTTCCACCCGGAGGTAACCACCATCGACCAACCGCTGGAGATGGTGGCGGGCCACGTTCGGATGGAGCGAGAAATTGGTGGCGACCTCCCCGGCGGTCGCGCCAGGGACGGCACGCACGTGGAGGAAGATGTCACGGCGGGTCGGGTCGCCGAACGCGGCCGCAACTGCGGCGACCGCAGCGCTGAACCGACCGTCGTCCGCACCCAGCGCTCGCTCGCTCTCCACGGTGATCGGAGCGGTCCTCACCCTGGGTAGTCTACCGAGGGATCAGCGCCTTCAGCTGGGCCGACGCGAACGGTGTCCCTCAGTGCACAGAGCCACGGGATTGCGCCGAGATCCCGATCCCCACCCGAGACGAGGGAGTGCATGGCAGTAGACCAATCACAACTCGAGGCTGCAGTGAGCGCCGTACGAGAACCGGAGATCGGCCTGTCGCTGGGCGACCTCGGCCTGGTGCGATCCGTGCGCCCCCGCCGCCGTCGCGTGCAGCTCGAGGTGGCCCTGCCGGTGGCGGCGTGGCCCGGGGCCGAGGAGCTCGCCGAGGGGATCCACCGGGCCGCCGCGTCGGTGGCGGGCGTCGAAGAGATCGAGCTCGAATTCGTGGTGATGACCGATGAGGAGCGGGCCGGTCTGCGCCAGCGCCTGCGGGTGGGCATGGCGGGCGGCGTCGCGCACCAGGAGGCGGACGACGGCCACGGGCATGACCACGCGGGTCACGGGCATGCGCCGGCCGCGCCGATGCCGGCGTTCCTCGGACCGGAGTCCAAGACCCGTGTCATCGGCGTGTCGTCGGGCAAGGGAGGCGTGGGCAAATCGACCGTGACGGTCAACCTCGCCGTCGCTCTTGCGCAGGCGGGTCACCAGGTCGGCCTGCTCGATGCCGACGTCTACGGCTTCTCGGTGCCCAAGATGCTCGGGACCGATCACGATCCGATCATCATCGGCGACATGGTGATCCCGACCAATGCCCACGGCGTCAAGTGCCTCTCCATGGGCTATTTCGTACCGGACGACCAGCCGGTGATCTGGCGGGGTCCGATGTTGCACAAGGCGATCCAGCAGTTCCTCACCGATGCGTATTGGGGCGAGCCGGACTTCGTGCTCATCGACATGCCGCCCGGCACCGGCGACGTGGCGCTCACCCTGGCCGAGGTGATGCCGCGGGCCGAGATCATCGTCGTGACGACGCCGCAAGCCGCTGCGCAGCGGGTCGCCCAGCGCTCGGCATTTGCGGCCCGGCGGCTCAAGCTCTCCGTGCGTGGTGTCATCGAGAACATGAGCTGGTTCACCGGGGACGACGGGACGCGCTACGAGCTCTTCGGCGCGGGCGGGGGTGCGACCCTCGCCGCGGACCTCGGGATTCCCATGCTCGGGCAGGTCCCGCTGGTGAACGCCGTGCGTCAAGGTGGCGACGAGGGCCGTCCGATCACTGCCGTCGATCCCGACAGCGAGACGGCGATCGCGTTCCGGGACATCGCCGAGAAGCTGGCCGCCCTCGGCCCGGCCCGGGTCTACCGGAGAGAGCTCAGCCTGCGCTGAGGCGTCGGGTCCGGGAAGGGGTCAGCCCCCACTTGCGGTTCGCCACATCCCGGGCATGGTGGTGGAAGAGCACGACCTGATCGCGGCCGGACCTCTTCGCCTCGTACATCGCATTGTCGGCCTCACGCAGGATCGCCAAAGGCGAGGTTGCATCGTCGGCTGTCATGACCACGCCCACGCTGGCGGTCACCACCAGCTGCCCGCCCCCGATGTCTACCGGTGTGCTCAATCCGGTTCGAATGCGCTCGGCCATGTCGAGCGCATCTTCCTGATGGTCGACCTCGGCGAAGGCCACGAACTCGTCGCCGCCGAAGCGCGCCACCAGGTCCACCCCGCGCGTCATCGCCGTGAGCCGGTTCGCCATCTCGCTGAGGACGCGGTCGCCGGCTGAGTGGTCCGCCCGGTCGTTCACCAGCTTGAAGCGGTCGAGGTCGATGAACAGCACCGCCAGCGCGGCCCGGCGACGTCCAACATGGCTCATGGCCTCCTCCAACCGCTCCATGAACATGGAGCGGTTGGCCAAGCCGGTCAGCCCGTCGTGCGATGCCTGGAAGGCGATCTGCTCGGCCATTTCGCAGCGCTCAATGGCGAGCCCGACCATGCCCGCCAGCTGATCGAGCTTGTGCAATTCCTCGCTGCCGAAGTACGGCATGGACGGGCTGATCTTGACGGCGAGCGAATGGGTGGCGCCGCTTCGAGTCTCCACTGTGATCCGTCGCCGTCCGTTGTTGGAGTTGTCCGAATCCCATGGATCGGGCCCGTCGCCCTCGGTCCAGACCGGATAGCGGGCCACGACGGTGCCGTCGCCTGCGAGAAGCGCCGCCCACGAAGCACCGACGAGGGCGCAGACGTGGGGCAGCAGGTGTTCGGCCACGTCACGGGAGTCACCGGCGGCCACGAGCTCGCTGACCGCCCGCCGGAAGGCCGCGTCTTCGTGGCGGCTCAGGAACACGCGCAGGAACGATGGAAGCACCAGCGCAATCAGGAACAGGACGCCCATCACGACGGTCAGCGCCTGCGTGATGAGATCGACGGTCGGACCTTGCAGTCCGAGCCCAGCGACCACCACCTGGATCTCGAGCCCGACCACCGCGATGGCCAAGAGGTGCATCCGCGAGGCGGCGATCGGGGGCTCGCCGCGTCCGGCGAGGAACAATGACACGACAACGTAGCCACAGAGAAAGCCGAAGGCGACAAGGAACGAGATCCGATAGGCCAAGAAATTCGGCGGCGCTGGAAAGCCCGGCGCCGGCAGGTATTTCAGCGTGAACGTGAAGAGCACGATGGCGACCGTGACGATGATCGCCACGGCGCGTACGGCAACGCTCGGCGTGCGGAACGTCGCCGCAAAGCGGAACAGGCAATACGGCGTGAGCAGGAGCAGGGCAATGACCGACTTGGCCACGTACTGGTGCGCGATCAGACCCGGATCGATCTTCAGGGCCAGCGAAACCCCGCCGAGAATGGCAAACGACACTGCGACCCATCCCGCGCCCCGGATCCGATGCTGGACCCACTGCATCGTCGTCAATGCAGCCAGAAGGACGAATTCGACCAGTGCGACATTGGACAGAACATGCGTCCAGTGCGTCACAGTCCGAGTCCCTCCTGCGGGGCGTCGCCCCTGTCGCCAAATGCTGCAACGGTCCCGTCGCCGGGCACGCCAAACCCGGGACTCTCTCGGGATACTACTCCTCGCCCGTCATTTACGCGAGTCAAATTCGCCACTCATTTTGGTTCGGGCGGGCCCGCCTCTCGGAAAGCTCCGCCAGGTCTCGACGACCCGTTCCCGACTCCCGAACGCGCGCCCCGAACACACCGCACGGCGGCTGCACGCCGTCCGCCTCGCGATGCGCCCACACGATACCTGGCGGGAGCGCGGGGCGGAAAGCCGCGAACGCTCGCCGCGGCCGGTGTGCCGGAGCTTTGAGCTGGGTACTCTGGGCCGCGACGAGGGGAGATGGCATGGTGCAGGACTGGGCCCGGCCGGTGGTGCATTGGGAGATGGAGGCCACCGACCCCGAGCGACAGCGCGCCTTTTATGCGGCGCTCTTCAACTGGAAAATCGGTGATGGCTTCATCATGGCGATACCGCCCGGCATCGGCGGGCCCGAGCCCGGACCCGGCGGTCACATCCGTGGCAGTGACCGTTCCGGCGTGACCCTCTATGTCCAAGTCGCCGACCTGCGCGCCTCCCTCGACAGATCCGTGTCCCTTGGCGCCACCATCGTCGCCGAGCCCTTCGACGTCCCGGACGGCCCGACGTTGGCCGGCATCACCGACCCCGAGGGCAATCCCGTGATGCTGGTCCAGGCCTGAGCGGTGTCGATCGTCGAGATCGCGACGTTCCGGTTGGCGGATGGACTGACGGACGCGTCGTTTCTGGCGCTGGACCGCCGGGTGCAGACCGAGCTGGTGCCGAATCAGCCCGGTTTCCTGCGGCGGACCACGGCCCGCCACGGCGACGAGTGGCTCGTGGTGACCCTGTGGTCGAGCGAGGACGCCGCCGGCGCCTTCCAGCGTGCTGTCGAGGGCGATCCACTCCAGGTCGACTTCGAGCGCGCAGTGGAGGCCGGGAGCTTCCACCTTGCCCGTTACACCACCCTCGACTGACGTGGAACTCGAAGAGCTGAAGGTCACCCGCTACGCGCTGGACGCGCGCGTGGCAACCATCACCTTGCATCGTCCCGACCGGCTCAACGCCTGGACGGGCCGCATGCACGCCGAGTACCGGTCGTTGTTGCAGCGAGCCGCCACGGACCCCGGCGTCCGGGTCATCGTGGTCACCGGGTCGGGCCGGGGCTTCTGTGCCGGTGCCGACGCCAGGGCGCTGGAGGGCCACGTCGAGCGCGGTGCCTACGACTCGGGCCTCGACGACGATGTGGCCATGCCGGGCTACGGCGTCCGGCCGGAGTTCGACGCGGACTTCGCCTTCCAGTTCGGTATTCCGAAGCCGATCATCGCTGCCGTCAACGGTCCGGCCGCCGGGGTCGGTCTCGTGCTCGCCTGCTACTGCGACATCCGCTTCGCGGCGCAGGGCGTCAAGCTGACCACGGCGCACGGCCGTCTCGGCCTGCCGGCCGAGTACGGCCTGTCGTGGTTGTTGCCCCGGCTGCTCGGTGTCACCCGGGCCGCCGACCTGTTGCTGTCGAGCCGGGTCGTGTTCGCTGAGGAGGCGGAGAGGCTCGGGCTGGTCAATCAGGTGCTGGCGCCCGACGAGCTGCTGCCGTTCACCTACGCCTACGCCGGGCGGCTCGCCACGGAGATCGCCCCATCCTCGCTGGCGGCGACGAAGTTGCAGCTCTACCGCGACCTGCACGGCGACGTCGCCTCGTCGGTGCGCGACGCCAGCGCCCGGATGGCCGACATGATGGAGGGTGCCGACTTCGCCGAAGGAGTGGCTGCCCTCACGGAGAAGCGCCCGCCGACCTTCCCCGACCCGTCATCCTGAGCCGAGGCGGCTCAGGCGTCCACGCCGGCGGGGAGCTTGGCCGGATCCCAACCGAGCAGGGCCACCGCCTGGCGAAAGGCGAACCGATCGGTCATGCCGGCCACGTACGTGACGGCGGCCCTCACGGCACCCCCGCTGCCGGCCACCACGTCCGAATCCTGGGTGCCCGTGGCGTGGTCGGTGATCAGGTGTGGACGGTCCGAGAAGTGCTCGACGAGCGCGCGCAGCACGCCGATCACGGCGTCGCCCTGCCGTAGCGAGGCATCGCGCAGGTAGATGCGTTCGTAGTTCGAGGTCCGAAAGGCGGCGAGAGCCTCGGCCTCTTCCTCCTCCAT
The DNA here is from genome assembly GCA_963850185.1 of uncultured Acidimicrobiaceae bacterium. Taxonomy (GTDB): domain Bacteria; phylum Actinomycetota; class Acidimicrobiia; order Acidimicrobiales; family RAAP-2; genus Bog-473. Next base: position 145,220 of record CAWKKE010000002.1, on the reverse strand, counting down.
GCCGACTTGTCCGGTGCGGTAGGAGGCGGACACAACGCCGTTGATGAAGGCGCCGAGCTGGGCGCTGCGGCGCTCGCCACAGAGAGCACGAACGGCCAGGGGGAGCTGACGCGGCGCCACGATCCCGGACAGGACCGCATCCTCCCAGTCGTGGCAGACGTAGGCGATCCGGTCAGCCCAGCTCACCACCTCGCCCTCGGGCGTGGACGGCGCCGGGCGCGACCAGCTGTGGTTGGCGATCCCGTCCAAGGTCTCGGTGCACAGGTTGAGCGGAGCGAGGGAGACCGACGCTCCCCATGGGGCGTGGTCGAACCCCCCAGGTACGTACGGGTCGAGTGCGTCCTCGCTCGCATGCCCGCCCGGCCCGTGGCCGCAGTCGTGGCCGAGGGCGATGGCTTCAGTCAGGGCCACGTTCAGGCGGCAAGCCCGTGCGATGGCGGTGGCGACCTGCGCCACCTCGAGCGCGTGGGTGAGTCGCGTGCGCTGGTGATCCTGCGGGAAGACGAAGACCTGGGTCTTGCCAGCCAGCCGGCGGAACGAGGTGGCGTGCAAAATGCGGTCGCGATCGCGTTCGAAGCAGGTCCGCCAGGCATCGGGCTGCTCCGGCTCGGCCCGGTCACCGGCGTCCGAGGACCGCGTCGCTCCGGGCGCCAGCAGCGAGTCCTCGAGCTCCTGGCGTTCCGAGCGCCCCCTCGGGGCGTCTGGTTGGGCCGGCGCAGGCGGGACCGACCCCGGAGCAGGCCCGATGCGGGCATGCGAGTCGGCATGGGCGAGGCGGACAGGTCCGGCGTAGCCAGCCATGGTCGCCGCCCAGCGGGCACTGCGCTCCGTCTTCCCGGACGCGGGCTGTCCCTGCATGTCCAGCAGTCTGCCCTGTCGCAGTAACGTCGAGGTGGCCGCGGAACCGTCCGACGGGTCGTAAGGAGAGTGAGACCAGGTGGACGTGCGCATCGGCATCACCCACAGCCCCAAGGAAATCGAAGTGGAGATGCCCGACGATGTTGACGGCGACAAAGTGGTCGCCGACATCGAGAAGCTTCTCAAGACGGGTGACGGGGTCCTCTGGCTGACCGACCGCAAGGGCCGCCGGGTCGGCGTTCCCGTCGTCAAGGTCGCGTACGTCGAGGTGGGTGCGCCGGCCAGTGATCGCCGCGTCGGGTTCGGCGCCCCCTGAACACCGAGGTGGCGCCGGGACGGGTGGGCTGGCGGTGAGTACGGTCCCGGCGCCCGATCTGTTGGATCTGCGCCTGCTCTTCGTCACCGGCAAGGGCGGCGTGGGCAAGACCACGGTCGCCGCTGGCCTGGCCCAGCTGGCCGCCGAGCACGGCAAGCGCGTCCTGGTCTGCGAGGTCGACGCCAAGGGCGACGTGACGACGCTGTTCGAGGCGCCCCCCACCGACTTCACGCCGCGGGAGATCGCGCCCGGTGTCTGGTCGATGTCCATGGACACCGAGGCGTCCCTGCGTGAGTACCTCAAGCTGCAATTGCGTATCCCAGTTGTCGGACGGATCGGGCCGCTGGCCAAGGCGTTCGACTTCGTGGCCACGGCGGCACCGGGGGTGCGGGAGATCCTCACGGTGGGGAAGTTCTGCTGGGAGGTGAAGGAGCGGCACTACGACCTGGTGGTCGTGGATGCCCCTGCCAGTGGCCACATTGTGGGCCAGCTGGCCGCGCCCCAGGCCATCAACGATTTGGTCAAGGTCGGGCTGATCCGCAGCCAGACCGACTGGATGCTCGAGATCCTTTCGGATCCCCGCCAAACCGGGCTCATCGCGGTCTGCACGCCCGAGGAAATGCCGGTGAGCGAGACCCTCGAGCTGGAGAAGCGCGTGCGGGAGGAAACGACGGTGCGGATGTCGGCGGTCGTGGTCAACCGCGTGCTGCCCGAGCTCTTCGGCCAGCGCGAGGAGGAGGTCTTCGAGGAGCTACGCGCCCCCGAGACCGAGGATGTCCTGTCCGAGCGGGCGGGCGGGTCGGTGGCTCCCGTGCTCGAGGCGGCTCGGCTCGCCGTCACCCTGCGGCGCACCCGGTCCGCCCACCTGCAGCGCCTGCAGGCTGGCCTTCCCGAGGGCATGCCGGTGCTCTTGCTCCCGTACCTGTTCGTGCGCAGTTTCGGGGTCCGCACCACGCGTCAGGTGGCGCATGCGCTGGGTGAGGAGCTCGGGCTGTGACCTCGGCGACCCCGGCACCGGCGGCCAAGACCGTTGGGCAGCTGCTCGCGGCCAAGGACATCGTCATCGCCTGCGGTCCGGGCGGCGTGGGCAAGACCACGACCGCGGCGTCACTGGCTGCCACGGCGGTGGTCGAGCAGGGTGGCCGCGTGCTCGTCTTGACGGTCGACCCGGCGCGTCGCCTCGCCGATGCCTTGGGATTGAAGGGCATCGGGAACGACGAGGTCCGCATCCCCGACGAGATGTTCACCGTCGCGGCGGCCCGGCCGAGGGGAGAGCTGTGGGCGGCCATGCTCGACACCAAGCAGAGCTGGGACGACCTCATCCGGCGGCACGCTCCGGACGCAGAGACGCGGGAGCAGATCCTCGCCAACCCGCTCTACCAGAACATTTCGGGTCGCTTCGTGCAGTCGCACGACTACATCGCGATGGAGCGGCTCTACGAGATCCACTCCGAGGGCAAATACGACCTCATCGTGGTGGACACGCCGCCGACTCGCAACGCGCTCGGATTTCCTCGACGCCCCGCAGCGCATGGCGGACTTCTTCTCCTCGCGCCTGTTGCGCTGGCTGATCGTGCCCTACCGGTCGCGGCTGGTGAACATCGCATCGCGACCCTTCTACCAGGTGGCCGACCGCATCCTCGGTACGCAGTTCCTCGCCGACATCTCCGAGTTCTTCATTCTGTTCCAGTCGATGTACGCAGGCTTCGTCGAGCGGGCCGACGCGGTCACACGGCTGTTGTCGGACCGCCGTACGACGTTCATGGTGGTGTCGACGCTCGAGGCGACGCCGGTACGCGAGGCTGAGTTCTTCTCGGCTCAGCTCACGGCGCGCAAACTCCACCTGGGAGCGGTGGTGCTGAACAAGGTGCTGCCTGAGTACCTGCGCGACGTGAAGACAGACAAGCTGGCGGAGTCGATCGCCACCAACGCCGTCGAACTCGGCGAGGGCCTCACGGGGGACCCCGTGGTGGCGGGGAGGGTCCTCGGCGAGGTGGCCGAGAGCTTCCTCAACTTCAGCATCGTGGCCCGGCGCGAGGCGGAACAACAGGCTGAGCTAAGAGGTGCGCCAGACGTGCTGGTGACCGTCCCGTTCTTCGACGCCGACATCTACGACATGGCCGGACTTCTTCGGCTGGGCGCGCTGGTCTGGGATTAGAGGCCGGGCAACGCCCTTCGGAGACGGACCGTCCCAACCGTCCCCGTCAGTGACTGGTCAGAAACCTGCCGCGGCGATGATGGAGCCGTTCAGGTGGTTCCCGGCCATCGAACCCTCGTAGGTGCAGTCGCCGTAGGAGTAGACGGCGCCGTTGGCTGCGGCCACCCAGTAGCCCCCGCCGTCGGCGTCCGAGAAGATGGTTGACGCCATATTCAGGAGCCCGAGCGAACCCACGGGACCGCCACGCGCAACGGCGTCCCCGTAGGCGAACACTTCGCCGTCCGCCAAAAGGATGTAGTACCCACCACCGTCGGGCGTACGGACAGCGGATGTGACCGGAGAGCCCTGGCTTCCCGGAGCGCCGTAGTAAGGCGCGTCACCGAAGGCGTAGACGTTGCCGGTCTGGGTGATCAGCCAGTATCCGTTGCCCGAGGCGTCCGGCAAGACCGCGACTGCCGCCCCCATGCAGCCACCGACACCGGGGCAGGAGCCGGCGAAGCGGGCATCACCGAACGCAAAGACGCCGCCGTCGGAGGCCACCATGAAGTAGCCGCCTCCGTGTGAGGACGGCACCATGCCGACGATCGGGGCGTTGAGACTGTTCGGGAGGCCCGACGCCGGCGGGCGCCAGGCCGGTGCCAGGGACCGATCCGTGGAAGCCGGCATTTCCGAAGGCGAAGATCCCGCCGTCGGAGGCGACGAGCCAGTAGCCGGCCTTGTTGGCCGTCGGGCTGATGCCGACGATCGGGCGTTGCAGGGTGAGACCACCAGTCGAGCCGTAGAACTGCGCAGACCCGAAATTGAAGATCCCGCCGTCGGAGCCGACCAGCCAGTAGCCCTGCGTGGGCGTCGGAGGCGAGGTCGTCGCCGAGGTCGTGGGCGTGGTCGGCGTCGTGGTGGTGGTTGTCGGCGGCCTGGTCGTGGTGGTCGTCGGCGGCGGTCTGGTGGTGGTGGTCGTGGTCGTTGTTGTTGTGGTCGTCGTCGTCGTTGTTGTCGTCGTCGTCGTTGTTGTTGTTGTGGTTGGTGGTGGTGGCGTGGCCTGCGCGACTTCGACCGAGCCGATGGTGGACGTGCCGTTCTGGCCCTGTCCCCGGGCGTCACCGCGTTGGTCAACGGAAACTCCCGTGCCTGAGGTGACAGACGCCGGCACGGCGCCAACGGCAGGGCTGGCAGAGGCAGGGAGCTGGGTGCGCGTCGGGCCGCCGTTATTCGCCAGGGTTCCGAGCTGCGGGCTCTGGCCGACGATGTCGCCGGTGCCCGGGGTACCGCAAGTGGTGTCGTCGATCAGGTTGTACCCGAGGGAATCCAGTGAGCCGCTGCAGTCCGATGGTCCGCTCCCCGCCACGCCACCCGCAACGATGCTCTCACCCAGGTCAAGAGCGCTACCGCTCTGCACGTAGAGGTTGCCACCTTGACCTGTGGTGCCCGCCGAGTTGCCGGCGATGGTGTCGAAATTCCATGTCGAGTTGAGGGCGGTGCCACTGGCAGCGTTGGCGATGAACGCGCCGCCACCGTCGACCGGCGTCCCGGCGTTGTTGTTCCCGCCAACCGTGGAGTTTGTGACGGTCCAGATCCCATCGGAGGCCGCGATGCCTGATCCCGCACCCGAGCCGGTGATCTCGTTGCCGCTGATCGTCGAGCGGTCGATGTCGATCGTCACGTTGCCGTCGACACCCGAGCCGGAAGTGTTGAAGACGTCGATTCCGCCGCCATTGCCCGCGTCGACCTGATTGCCCGAGATGGTCGTGTTCCGAATCGTCAGATTGGACACCGAAGTGGTGTCGTTGCTGACGACGTAGATGCCACCCCCGCCGCCGCCCGCCCCAGAGATCGAATTACCGGTGACGGTGTCGTTCGTCAGGGTGGCAGATCCGCCGCGGTACAGCCCGATACCGCCACCGAAGGTGATTGCCGTGTTGCCCGACACGACCGAGTTCGTCAGCGTCAGCTGACTGCCGCTGCTGCTGACACAGATGCCGCCACAGTCGCTGCCCTGCCCGACGGGTGCGTTTCCGTTCGAGATGGTGACCCCCGAGATGTTGGCGCTGATGCCCCCCAAGACACCTGACCCAATCTCGAGGACCCGAGTGTTGTTGGTGCAGCCCGAGACGCAACCGGCACGGATGTCCACGACGGATTCGCCCGCTCCGGCGATGGTGACGGTGCCCCCGGTGTCGGCGACGTTGAGCTCACCGACATTCGAATTCACTGAATAGTACAGCTCGGGATTGTTCGGGACCCCCTGGGGATTCGGGAGGTTGATGGTGACGGCTTCATTCAGGAATGTGGCTTCCGCCAGCGCCGCCCGCAGGGTGCAGTCGCCCTCGCTGTTGGGGTTGCAGTTGCTGGAAGGTACTTGCGACACCGGGTCGGTTGCGTCGTTCACGGTGATGACCGTGGCAGCGGCGGAGGACAGCACGGCCACGCCGATCGTTCCGGCGCCGATTGCGGCACCGAGGATGAAAAGAACTCCGAAGAAGCGCGCCAACGCCTTACCCACGTGGATCATCCTTTGCCTAGGAAAACCGCCGCCTCATTTGCGTGGTGGGGAAAAGCTACAGGCTCCGATGGACGGACGCTTACAGGAAAAAAAACGGACGTTTGATCGGTACCTGTTCGGTGCAGGCAGCGGGATGAGGTCTGCTCCACGCGCGGGGCCGTGCACTTCGCCGGACCCGGCTTCGCAAACCGGCTCGCGTTCGGCCGCCCGCCCGGGGGAAGGACCTAGATTGGGCAGTCCGAGCCTCCGGCTACGTGGTACCAGGGAAAGCGAATATGGCCCAACTGATCAATCCCGAGGTCCAGGCGTACGCCGACGCACACACGACGGCACCCCCGGGACACCTCGAGTCGGTGGACGCATCCACCAGGGACGGCTTTGCCGCCTGGGGGATGATGGTCGGGCGCCAGGAGGGCCGATTCCTCGAGTTGCTCGTCTTCGCCACGCAGGCGACCAGCGTCCTCGAGATCGGCACCTTCACCGGCTATTCGTCCATTGCCATGGCGGCCGGGCTGGGCAAGGACGGGTCCATCATTTCGCTCGAGGTCGACCCCCACCACGCCCAGGTGGCCCGGGGCAACATCGCCGAGGCGGGGCTCGAGAGCCACATCAGCGTGATCGAAGGGCCGGCGTTGCGCTCCCTGGAGCAGCTGCAAGGCCCCTTCGACCTGGTCTTCATTGACGCCGACAAGGTCACCTACGACGCCTACTACGAGGCGGTGCTGCCCAAGCTGGCCCCACATGGCCTCATCGTCGTCGACAACACGTTGCAGGGGGGCGGGGTCCTGCCCTCGGAGCACGATCCCCACGAGGGGGCGCGGGCACTGCGCGCCTTCAACGACAAGGTGGTCAACGATCCCCGGGTGGTCTGCGTGCTCACGACCATCCGCGATGGCGTGACGCTGATCCGCCGGGCCGCCTAGCCCCTCAGGCCGGGAATCGACCTCCGTGCTCGACTACCACCTCCACCTCTGGCCTCACTCGGAGCACGAGACGCCTCTGCGGCTGGAGCAGCTGGCCGAGTACTGCGCCCGCGCCCAGGCCGCCGGCGTGACCGAGCTGGCTGTGACCGAGCACCTCTTCCGATTCCGCCAGGCCGACGCGCTGCTCGGGGGCTTCTGGAACGACGACCGGGTTCCGCCGGCGTTGGCCGAGAACATGGCCGAGTACTACGCGTTCCACGCCACGGCAGACCTCGACGCGTACGTGGCCTGCGCCCAGGAGGCCAAGGATGCGGGGCTCCCGATCGTCATCGGCCTGGAGGTCGACTACTACGAGGGCCGGATGGATGACGTCGCCGGCCTGCTGGCCGGCTACCCCTTCGACGTTCTGCTCGGCTCCGTGCACTGGGTGGGCGGGTGGCGCTTCGACGATATCGACGACCCGGCCTCCATGGCCGAGTGGTCGGTGCGCGAGGTCGATGCCTGCTGGGAGGCGTACACCGAGGCGCTGGAGGAGCTGGCGGCGTCGGGCGTCTGCGACGTGCTGGCGCACCCCGACCTCATCAAGGCCGCCGGCTACGTCCCGGACGCGCCCGCCGAGTGGTGGGACCGCATCGCGGAGGCGGCGGCGGCCTCGGGCATGTCGGCCGAGGTCAGCTCGGCCGGCTGGCGCAAGCCGGTGGGCGAGCAATACCCGGCTCAGGGCCTGCTCGAGCGTTTCGTCGCTCGCGGCGTGCCGCTCACCACGGCGTCGGATGCGCACCGGCTCGAGCACGTGGCCGACCGGGCCGACGATCTGCGGGCTGTGCTCGGTACGGTCGGTGCTTCTGTTCTGCAGGGGTATCGGAGCCGGGCCTCCTACCCGGTGCCGGTGACGAGCCAGCTCGAGGAAGCGGGCTGATGCCGACGCCCGCCGAACTGGCGCTCAGCCACACCGATCTCAAGCCCGAAGAGCTCGAGCACCTGCAGCGGCTGCTCGGGAGCTGGAGCGTCCTGGCTGATCTCTCCTTTTCCGACCTGCTCCTGCTGGTGCCGGTGCACGCCGCCGGAACCGGCGACACCGCCACCCTGGCGGCCGAAGGCGACGGCGCCGAGGCGGACCAGGCGCACGAGGACCCTGAGCTGGTGGTGCTCGGCCAGATGCGGCCCAACAACCGGCCCACACTGGTCGACCAGGACCTGGTGGGTCAGACGGTGAACGAGTCGCAATGGACCCTGGTGGCCCAGTGTCTGCATTCCGGTGAGATCGTGCGGGGCAGTATCCACCACCCGATCCTCGGCGAGCAGGTCCCGGTGGAGAACATCCCCGTCCGCTTCGAGGGGCACATCATCGGGGCCCTGTTGCGCGTCTCACTGGCGCCGCTCAAGGGGCCGACCAGCATGTACGAGCGGACCTACCTCGACGTGTTCGAGCGCCTGGCCGACATGGTGGCCCAGTCCGCCTTCCCGTTCCCCGACGAGGACGTCGGGACCGAGGAGTCGCCCCGGGTGGGCGACGGAGTCGTTGTGGTCGACGCCGACGGCCGGGTGGAGTTCGCCTCGCCCAACGCCATGAACGCGTTCCACCGGATGGGCATCTACACCCAGCCCGAGGGTCGTCGCTTCGGGGACCTCGATGTCGAGGAGTCCGCCGTGGAGTGGGCACTGGCCACGGGCCGACCCGTGGTGGAGGAGGTCGAGCGGCGTCCTGATGTCATCGTTCTCGTCCACTGCATCCCATTGCTCTCCCACGGCGTGGTCACCGGGGCGATGATCCTCCTGCGAGACGTTACCGACGTGCGCCGACTCGACCGCCTGCTGCTCTCCAAGGACGCCGCCATCCGCGAGGTGCACCACCGGGTCAAGAACAACCTGCAGACGATCTCGTCGCTGCTCAGCCTCCAGGCGCGCCGGGTGGGTGACCGGGCAGCCCGGGTGGCGCTGCACGAGGCGGAGCGCCGGGTGCGCTCCATCGCGCTGGTGCACGAGATCCTGTCGCGGGACCCGAGCGACCAGGTCCCGTTCGCGGAAATCGTCAGCTCGCTGGTGCAGATGGCCGAGGACTCGGTGGTCTCGTCACAGCCGATCGTCATTTCGGTCCACGGCGACCTCGGCGAGGTGGCGGCCGACGTCGCGACGCCGCTCGCCGTGACGGTGGCCGAGCTCCTACAGAACGCCGTCGAGCACGCCTTCGATCCCGAGAACGCCGGGGGACAGGACGGGGCGGTCGGCCTGGAGGGAGCCGGGGGAGGGGCGGGCTACGCGCCGGTCGGGCATGTCGACCTCACGATGTCGAGTGACGAGTCGGAGCTCCGCGTCGAGGTGCGCGACGACGGGCTTGGACTGCCGGAGGGGTTCGACATCGAGAAGACCTCGAGTCTCGGGTTGTCGATCGTGCGCGATCTCGTCGTCAGTCAGTTGGAGGGGACGATCTCCATGCAGCCGGTGCCCGTGCCCGACGGGGGCGGGACCCGGGTCGCCATTTCGGTGCCCGTGCGAGCGCCCCGATGAACGCCCTGGTCCCAGGTGTGCCGACGCGAGCGCCAGCGTCACAAGAGATTCAGATGGCGACGCGCTGCGAGCGGCGGGCGGCCAACCAAGCCTTGCGCAGCTTGCGGCGCTCTTCCTCGGACGTGCCGCCCCAGACACCCGACTCCTGGTTGGTGGCCAGCGCGAAGTCCAGGCAGGGCTCCAACGCGTCGCAGGCGTGGCAGACGCGCTTCGCCGCATCGATCTGGTCGACAGCTGGGCCAGTCGTGCCAACAGGGAAGAAAAGGTCCGGTTCGGTATTGCGGCAAGCGGCTGAGCGCCGCCAGTCGTCCGCGTCCCAATCGACAGTCCGGTTCCACATGAGAGCCATCGGAATGTGCCTCCACCTGCATTGTGATCCTTTTCACATGATCGGATCCAGAAGGTGTCCGTCAGTGAAAAGCGGGTTAACGGAGAAGAGGGTAACGGCCTGCCGGGAGCCAGGCAAGGAGTTTTTGGTGAAAATTCAGGCGCCCTCGCGGTGGAATCGTGACGGGAAGATGACCGGGGTCCAATGACTGCCGTCTTTGCCCATAGGGGTTGCACGGACGGATTCACCGAGAACACCATCGAGGCTTTCGCCGAGGCCCGGCGATTGGGCGCCGACGGCGTCGAGCTCGATGTGCGCCTCACTTCCGACGGCGCCCTCGCCGTCCACCACGATGCCGAGATCCCGGGGATCGGCACGATCGACCAGCTCGAGGTGGCCGAACTGCCGGCGCACGTCCCCCTCCTGGCCGATGTCCTGGCGGTCTGCGAGGGCATGGTCGTCAACGTCGAGATCAAGAACGCCCCGCAGGATCCGGGGTGGGACCCGGATGAGGCGGTGGCGGCACTGACGGCGGCGGCCATCGAGGAGGCCGGCTGGACGGCGCGCGTGATCGTCTCCTCCTTTCAGACGGCCACGCTGCGCGCCGTCCAGGCCGCCGACGGCCGCCTGGCCCTCGGGGCACTGTGGGGGTTCGCCGCCGAGGTCCAGCCCGCGCTAGCAGCGGCGGTCGAGGCAGGGTTCGCCGCCGTCCATCCCTTCGTGGCGTCGGCGGATCAGGATCTCATCGAACGGGCGCATGCAATGGGACTTGCAGTCAACGTCTGGACGGTCAACGCCCCCGATGACCTGCGCGCGCTGGTGGCGGCCGGCGTGGACGCCGTGATCACCGACCGCCTCAACGAGGGGCTGGTCGCGGCGGGCGCCGGCCCCGCCTGAACGACCCGTCGTCACGTCCCAGGAGCGCGGCGACTCGAAAAGAGGCTTGTCACCGGGCCGAATGGCGGGGAACGGCCCAGTTCCACAAAGATGGTCCGCCATGAACGTCGTCGTATGCGTCAAACAGATACCTGATCCGGCAGCGCCCCAGTCGCTGAATCCGGGTACCAACACCCTCGACCGGTCCGGCAAGCTGATCATGGACGATTCGGACAACTACGGAGTCGAGATGGCCCTCCAGCTGGCCTCGGGGGAGGGCGACGAGGTCACTCTCGTTTCCATGGCTCCGGGCGGCGAGACCTCGGGTCTGCGCACAGGGCTGGCCATGGGGGCGGCCAAGGCCATCCTGATCAGCGACGACGCGCTGGCGGGCAGCGACGCCCTGGGCACGGCCCGGGTGTTGGCGGCCGCAATCGCTCGGGCCAACCCGGACCTGGTCGTGATGGCCACGGAGTCGAGCGACGGCTACACGGGCACGCTGCCCGTTCAGGTGGCCGAGCTCATGGGGCTGCCTTCGGTCACCTTCGCCAAGGCCATCGCCGTCGATGGCGACTCGGTGAAGGTGGAGCGGCAGACCGAGGCGGGCTACGACGAGGTCGTGTGCCCACTGCCGGCCCTGGTCACCGTGACAGCCGGCGTGGTCGAGCCGCGCTACCCCTCCTTCAAGGGGATCATGGCTGCCAAGTCCAAGCCCGTGGACAACCTGACAGTGGCCGACCTCGGGATCGACGCCTCGCTGGTGGGCGCAGCGGGCGCCGGGCAGGAGATCACCGACGTCTCCGATGCCGAGGCGCGTGGAGCGGGAGAGATCGTGGTGGACGAGGGCGACGGCGCCGAGCGCGTCGTGGCCTTCCTCGAGAAGCTGAAGGTGGTCTGAGATGCCGATCGACAAGGTGTGGGTGCTGGCCGAAGTGGGTGACAGCGGGCCGACGCCGGTCACGCTCGAACTGCTGACCGAGGCTCGTGCGGTTGCCGCGACCGTCGAAGCCGTGGCGTGGGGCGCCGACGCGGCGTCGCTGGCCGGCCCCCTCGGGGAATACGGTGCGACGACGCTCTACGACGTGGGCGAATTAGGAGGCACGCTGCCTGGCGTGCCGGTGGCGGCTGCGCTGGCCGCGCTCATCGAGGGCGGCAACGCGCCCGATGCCCTCCTCATTCCCGCCACCTACGACGGGCGCGACGTGGCGGGCCGGCTGTCGGCCAAGCTCGGTCGCCCGGTGCTGACCAACGTGACCGGACTGGTCGAGTCCGACGGTGGGCTCTCCAGTCAGCACCCGGTCTTCGGTGGCTCACAGATCGTCACGGCACACTTCACGGGCGCCGGGCCGGCTATCTTCGTGGTCCGGGCCAAGTCGTTCGCCGCCGAGCCGTCGGGCGGTGCCGCCGCGGCGGTCGTGCCCGCAGCGGTCCCCGACGTCGCCGGCACCAACACCGCCAAGATCGCGGAGCGCCACGTCGAAGAGCGCAGCGGTCCCAAACTCGACGAGGCGGCGGTCGTCGTCTCGGGGGGCCGCGGCCTCGGGGACGCGGCGAACTACGCCTTGATTGAGGAGCTCGCCAAGCTCCTCCACGGCGCAGCCGGCGCCAGCCGCGCCATCGTCGATGCGGGATGGGTCCCCTATTCGCACCAGGTCGGCCAGACGGGCAAGACGGTGAAGCCGACCGTCTACATCGCCTGCGGGATCTCGGGCGCCACCCAGCATCTGGTCGGGATGAAGGGCTCCAAGAACATCGTCGCCATCAACAAGGACCGGGAGGCACCGATCTTCTCGGTGGCCGACCTCGGGATCGTGGGCGACGTGCACAAGGTGTTGCCGGCGCTCATCGAGGCGCTCAAAGCCAAGAGCTGAGTCTCCCGCTCCCGGGGTCCCGGATCCCCGGCCGCCACCGGGGACGGGCATGTGAAGCCGCAGTTCCGGGCCGCTCGGATGACGTTCAACCGGTTCTACCGGGGCGAATGAGGCCTTCGCGCCTGGCGAGTGCACGTCCGTCGCGGGCGCCCGGCAGTACATTCGGCGCAAGACGCTGATCGCACTCGATGCTCTTTCCCACAACCGACTTCGCCATCTTCTTCGCCATCGCCTTCTCGGTGAATTGGCTCCTCAACCCCTACGCGGGCTGGTGGAAGCTGTCCATGCTCGGCCTCAGCTACGTGTTCTACGGCTGGGTGGGCTGGAGCTACTGCCTCCTCCTCTTACTGACGACTTCGGTGACCTACGTCGGTGGCGCCTGGGTCAACGCGTCGAACACCGAGAGGGGGCGACGCATCGCCATGGGGGTCTCGGTCGGGGCGCTGCTGGCGATCCTCGGCTGGTTCAAGTACTACGGCTTCGTCTCGGTGAACCTCGACAACCTGACCCATGCCCTCGACATGGGCCGGGCGGTCCCTCTGTTGCAGGTGGGGCTGCCGATCGCCATCTCCTTCTTCACCTTCATGGCGATCAGCTACGTGGTCGACGTCTACCGGCGCGAGCTCGAGCCGGCCAGGCCGCTGGACCTCGCGGTCTACATCTCGTTCTTTCCCCACCTGCTGGCCGGACCGATCGTGCGGGGCGGCGAGCTCCTGCCTCAGATCCGCCGCCGCCGCGATCCCAACTCGATCGACTACTCGCGCGCCTTCTGGTTGATCCTCGCCGGGCTGTTCAAGAAGGTAGTGATCTCCTCGTACGTCTCGAGCGCGATCGTGACGCCCGTCTTCACGTCACCCACGCAGCACTCGGCGCCGGAGGCAATCTTCGCCGCCTGGGGGTATGCGGTGCAGATCTACTGCGACTTCAGCGGCTACACCGACATCGCCATCGGACTTGCCATGCTGCTCGGCTTCCGGTTCCCGCAGAACTTCGACGCGCCCTACACGGCACGCAACCTGCAGGACTTCTGGCGGCGCTGGCACATGACGCTGTCGCGCTGGCTGCGCGACTACCTGTACATACCTCTGGGCGGGAGTGCCAACGGTCAGGCCCAGACGATCCGCAACATCATGATCACCATGGTGTTGGGCGGTCTCTGGCACGGGGCGGCGTGGACGTTCGTGGTGTGGGGGGCCCTGCAGGGCGTCGGGCAGAGCGTCGGGCACGTGCGCCGCAAGAGTCGTGAGCGGCGCGGGCTGCCGGGCGTGGCCGAGGGGCCGGTACGGGACTGGGTCCAGCGCTTCCTTACCTTCCAGTACGTGTGCCTGGGCTGGGTCTTCTTCAACGCGACCGGCATGTCGCAGGCCTTCGCCGTCATCGGCCGCCTCTTCAGCGGCTGGGGCGAGGCGTCCCCGCTGATCACGCCGCTCCTCGTGGTGACCATCGTGGGCACCCTCGCCTCCCAGTTCGTGCCCCCGTTGCGCGTCGACCGCCTGCAGGCGGCGTTCTCCCGCCAGAAGGTCGCGGTGCAGGTCGGCCTGCTCGGCTTCGCTCTGCTCGGCATCACCACGTTCGGTCCGGTCGGCGTCGCGCCCTTCATCTATTACCGCTTCTGATGAGCGACGCCCCCACACCACCACACCACGTCGACTGGGAGCCGCAGTCGGAGTTCCAGTCGCGCGCCCCCGCCGAGCTCCCTCCCGCGCCAGATGGCCGGGAGCGTGCGCCCTGGCGACACGTCCTGAAGCTCGGCGCTGCCGCCTTCGCTCTCTGGTTCCTGCTCTACGCACCCACCCTGCAGCACAACGCCCAGGTGTCGCCGGTCGGGACACGGCGCACGGTGAGCCTCGACCTGACCGGCCCGGTCGCCGCCGTCAGCCGCGCGCTGCAGCTCTCCCACATCGTCTCCATCACGGGGCGCGGCAGTGGCTTGGGCGGTCCCGGCGGCGGCCTCACCGTGTCCGGGCCGCGCCCGGGTGGCCAGCCAGCGGGAGGGGCGCGGCCGAAGACCGGATCCAACCCCAATGCGGGGGGCACCGCGCCCACGACGCCGACCACTGTCCCTCCCAACCCGAAGGAGCCCACCGCGGCCAACCCGTTGCGCGTCCTGATCGTGGGCGACTCCATCGGCATCGACCTCGGTGACGCGCTGCAGCCCGATCTGGCCCAAACCGGCGTCGTCAGTGCCGCGCTCGACGGCCGGGTCAGCACCGGCTTGACGAGGCCCGACTACTTCGACTGGCCCGCCGAACTGTCGGCCGACCTCAAGTCGCAGAATCCTCAGGTGGTGGTGGTCATGATCGGTGCCAACGACGCCCAGGACTTCCTCGGGCCTCCCGACGTGCCCTACACCTCCCCACAGTGGAACACCCTCTATGCCCAGCGGGTGGCGCAGTTCATGCAGATCGCCCAGAGTGGCGGCGCCACGGTTGTGTGGGTCGGCATGCCGCCGATGCAGAATCCCGGCCTGAACGCCCAGATGTCAGACGTGGACGCCGTGGTGCAGCAGCAGGCGGCGAAAACGCATCCACCGGTGACGTACCTGAGCACCGCCCGGTCGCTGGGGACGGCGCAAGGGGGGTACACGGCCTTCGTCACCAACGGTGCGGGGCAGGTGGTCAACGTGCGCACGCCCGACGGGACGCATCTGACCCCGGGCGGGGGCCAGGTGGCGGCCCAGCAGGTGATCGCCGAGCTGCAGACGCTCGGCTACAAGATCCCCTAGACCCTGCGAGCGTGTCTGAGCGGATCAGACCAGCGGCCAGGGGTACGGGGGCCATCCCCCGTCGTCGACGAGTTCGGGGAGGGCCCGCAGGCTGAGCAGCCAGGCCACCCTGTCCATGGTGGCGGCCAGCTCGGACGGCTCGATGAGCTCGGCGAGCCGTACTGGCGGCCCCTCGCGGGCCACGCGGGCCAGGTCCTGCTCCACGCCGGCGTCGAGCGCTTCCCCGCCGAAGTCCCAGATCACGGTGCGCAACTTGTCGTCGCGGTTGAAGCACAGGCCGTTGTCGATGGCCCACAGGCGGTCCTCGGCCAGAAGGACGTGGCCGCTCTTGCGATCGGCGTTGTTGGCGACGACGTCGAACGCGGCGAGCCGCATGAGCACGGGGTGCCACTTGGGCTCGTCGCGCAGCGTGAAGTAGTGCGACGTGCCGTCCTCGTGGACGAATCGCTGCACGGAGCCCTGACCGAATGGGCCTTCGGGCCGCTCGACCGTCTCGGGCACCAACCCCCAGCCCAACGTCTCGGAGAGCACGTAGGCCGCCACCTCGCGCCGGAAGAGCCCGCCGGGGAAGTCCCACAACGGCCGCTCGCCCTTGAAGGGCTTGTAGACGGCGAGCAGCTCCTCTCCCCCCAGGCGGCAGGTGACGAGCAGTGTCGCGTTCGAACTCCCGGCGATGCGCCCGTGGACCTCCATGTCACCTTCGACGAGGACTCTCTCGACCTCGGTGTCGGGCACTGCCGCTAGGTCACCGGTGGCCGGTGCCCATTGGTGCGCGGGCAATCGTGTCCGGCCGGGTCCAGCGGGAGTGAGCACAGTGGGCACGGTGGGCGGCCCGCCTCCACCAAGCGCGTGGCGTGAATGGCGAAGGCCGCCGCCTGCTCGCGGCTCAGGGCGACGCGGAGCACGTGCCCGCTGTCGATGTCGTCCTCGTCCTCGTCCTCGTCCTCCACGCCCACCTCTTCGAGGACCACGATGACGCGGTCGAGCTCTTCGTCGTAGGAAACGCCGATGGTGCCCACGACCCATTCGAAGTCCTCGGTGCCGTAGAACGCGAGGTCGTCAGGCAGATGGCCCGGCCGGCCCAACTCCTTCACGATGCGCCCCAGATAGCCGGCGAGGACCGCAACCTGCTGCTTCTCAACCTTGACCGTCGTCTCGGACAGGCCCTGGCGGCAATAGAAGAGGAAGAGCCGCTGGCCCACCTCCCCGACGACGCCGACCGTGCAGTGGTCCGGCGCGTCGAAGTCGTTCTCGTCACTCATCGCGGGCGCTCCGTCATGACAGCGCCAACTCGTTCAGCGAGCCCGTGGAGTTCGTGCACAGCACGACCGGGCCACCGGCGGTGAAGAGAAGGGCCGAGATGGAACAGGGCGAAATGACCAGCCGCTGCAACAGGTCGAGCGGCATGCCCGCCGCCGCAGCGACGATCGCTTTGATCGGATCCGCGTGAGAGACGGCGACGATCGTCTCGCCGGGATGCTCGGCGACGAGGTCGAGCACGGTGTCCATGGAGCGCACCGACATTTCCGCAAAAGACTCGCCACCGGGAAACCTGAAGCCGCTGGGCCAGCGCTGTACCGTCGGCCACTCCGGCCTGCGGTAGAGCCGGGCCAGGGGCTTCTCGGTCCAGTCGCCGACGTCGACCTCGACGAGCCCTGGCGCGGTCCGCACCCGCAGTCCCAGCGCTCGGGCAATGGGGGCAGCGGTCTCGCGCGTGCGCTCCAGCGGCGACGCGTAGACGGCCGTCGGAGCCTTGGCGAGGGCGGCGATGCGCCCCGCCGCCGCACCGGCCTGCTCATGTCCCTTGTCGGCGAGGTGCAGACCCGCGGCCTGGCCGGGGAGCATCTTGCCGGTGGTGGGGGTGACGCCGTGGCGGACCAGCAGGACGACGGTGGCGGGAGGAGCCTTGCGACCGCGCCTGGTCGGCGGGCGTGCGGGGGCGGAGCGGGCGGCTGGGGACACGAGCGCCCATCGTAGGCTCTGCGCCGTGACGTCCAACCGTGGCCAGGGGGACTCGGTGGCCGCGGTGCAACGGGAGGTGGCGGACTGCCGTCGCTGCCCGAGGCTGGTGCAATGGCGTGAAGAGGTGGCCCGCACGGGACGGGCCGCGTACGCAGGTCAGCAGTACTGGGGCCGCGGCGTCCCCGCCTTCGGGGACCCGCACGCAACGCTCGTCCTGGTCGGCCTGGCCCCGGCCGCGCACGGTGCCAACCGCACCGGCCGGATGTTCACGGGAGACCGCTCCGGCGACTGGCTCTTCGCCGCCCTCTACCGGGCGGGTTTCGCTTCGCAACCCACCAGCACGGCGCGCGGCGACGGCCTCGAGCTCACCCGCGCCTACATCACGGCCACGGTGCACTGCGCGCCACCGGCCAACAAGCCGACCCCGTCCGAGCGTGACGCCTGCGCGCCGTACCTCACCCGCGAACTTGCACTCCTACGCCAGGCGGTAGTGGTGGTGGCGCTGGGGCAGGTCGCCTGGCAGGCGGTCAGCGCGCTCTACGAGCTCCGGCCGCGCCCGGCCTTCGGCCACTTGGCCGAGAGCCTGCTCCCCGACGGGCGGACCCTGCTCGGCTCGTACCACCCGAGCCAGCAGAACACGTTCACCGGCAAGCTGACCGTGCCGATGTTCGACGCCGTGTTCACCCGGGCCCGCCTGCTCATCGACGGCGCGGGTCAGGACACCACGTCGTAGAGCAGGCGAAAGAAGCGGATGCGCCGCGGGTCTGGGGCCACCCCGTAGCTCTCGTAGAAGAGGGGCTCGAGCTCTGTCCCGAAATTCCAGCCGACGCTCCATGCGCCGACGGCCACGTCCCACCAGCGATCGGCGGCTCCCAGCTCGCCGAGGTCCACGTAGCCGGTCACCCGGCCGGCCTGGAGGAGCGCGTTCGGAGGGCAGAAGTCGCCGTGGCAGACGACGAGGTCCTCGTCGTCGGGGGCGGTGGCCTCCAATTCGGCGAGCGCGGCTGCCGGGGTCAGGTGGGCGTTCTCTTCGTGGAAGCCGGTGCGGCTGATGTCGCCGGCGCGAACCCGTTGCTCGACGTGCGCCAGGGCGCGCGCCAGGTCGAACCGGAAGGGGCACCACTCCTCGCCCACGGCGTCATGGAAGGAGCGCAGCCCCCCACCGAGGGCCCGGACGAGGGCGGGCAGGTCCGAGCGCCAATCGGGATGGGTGGCGTCGCGCCCCGGCAGGGCCTCGGTCACCAGGATGACGGCGCCTCCCGACTCCTCCAGCGCCACCACCTCGGGCACGGGCAGATACGGGGCGGCCCAGACCATGCGCTCGGACTCGGCGCGCAGTGTCGGGTAGCGGGTGGCGCCGCCGGAGGCCACCTTGGCGAAACGCACCACGCCGTCCGGGCTGGTGAGACGCCACGTGGTGAGGTCGGGGACGAGCCGGTAGGCGAGCGTCGCCGACCAGCCCGGCGCAATCTGGTCGAGCTCTGGAGGTGGTGAGAGCGGCGCCGGGGGTTCGGGCGGGGACGGCACGGACCAGAGGGTAGGGCGGAGGGGAGGTCCGGCGGCAACGGCTACCGTCTCGGCGACACCGCAGGGAGGATGGAGTGCGCGAGCCGAACGACGTGACACCGTGCGACGCCCGGGAGATCACGCGCTGGGACGCCACGGCGGACGTGATCGTCGTCGGATTCGGCGCGGCCGGGTCGGCCGCCGGGTTCAGCGCGGCAGCCGCAGGCGCCCAAGTGCTGGTGACCGAGCGGACGGGTGGCCCCGGGGGAGCGGCTGCGTTGGCGGAGGGCATCGTCTACCTCGGCGGGGGGACGCCGGTCCAGACAGCGTGCGGCTTCGAGGACTCCCTCGAGGACATGTACCACTACATGATGGCGGCCTGCGGACCGGATCCCAACGAGACCAAGATCGCCCGGTACTGCGAGGAGAGCCTGGGCCACTTCGACTGGTTGGTGGCGCGGGGCGTCCCGTTCGATGCCAGCTTCTGCGCCGACACCTCCATGGCGCCGGACGGCACCGAGGGTCTCGTCTACTCGGGTGGCGAGGACGCTTACCCGTTCAACGAAATCGCGCGGCCCGCTCCACGCGGGCACCTGGCCAAGACGAAGCGCTCGACGGGATGGCTCCTCATGGAGCACCTGGCGGCGGCGGCCTCCGGGGCCGGCGCGGTCGTCTCGACCGACACCCGCGTCGACCGCTTGGTCTGCGCGGACGGCCGGGTCGTGGGCGTGCAGGCACAGCGATTCGGCGAGACGGTGACATTGCGAGCCCGGCGCGGTGTCGTGCTCACCGCCGGTGGCTTCATCTTCAACGACGACATGCTGCGCCAGCACTGCCCGCCGCTGGCCCGCGGCACGTTCAAGGTCGGCACCGAGGGCGACGACGGACGGGGCATCCGCATGGCGCAGGCCCTCGGCGCATCCGTCCGCAACATGTACGCGGGCGAGGTGTCGCTGCCCATCACCCCGCCGCGGACTCTGATCCACGGCATCCTCGTCAACGGCCGCGGGCAGCGCTTCATCAACGAGGACACCTACATGGGACGGGTGGGCCAGTCCGCCCTCTACGAGCAGGACGGCGAGGTCTACCTGATCGTGGACGAGGCCTCCTACGAGGTCAACTGGATGGGACTCGCCGCCACCTGGGTCTGCGAGACGGCGGCGCAGCTGGAGTCCGAAATCGGCCTGCCGGCCGGGTCACTCGAGAGCACGGTCGAGTTGTACAACCGTCATGCGGCGGCGGGGGAGGACCCCCTCTTCCACAAGGACCCCTCCTGGGTGCGGCCGCTGGTGCCGCCCATCGGGGCGGTGGACCTGCGGATCGGACCGGCACCCTACGCGCCGTTCACCCTTGGCGGCCTGGAGACGACTGTGGCCGGCGAGGTCTGCGACCTGACGGGATCGCCGATCGGTGGACTGTTCGCCGCCGGGCGCACCACGTCGGGAGTCTGCTCGTTCGGCTACGCCAGCGGTCTCTCCATCGGGGACAGCACGCTGTTCGGCCGCTTCGCCGGCGCCAGCGCTGCGGCGGCGCCACCCTGGGCCTGAGGTCTCCTGCACCTGGGGCCTCGACTGCGCTCAGTCGACAACAACACGGTGTCCGAGCACCTCCTCCAACTCCATCAGCGCCACGTCGGGATCGGTCACCTTGATGGTGTGCATGCCGAGGCGGCGGGCGGGCTTGAGGTTGACGCCGAGATCGTCGAGATACACCGACTCGGTTGGTTCCACGCCGAGTGTCGTGCAGGCCAGCTCGTAGAAACGGGGATCAGGTTTGCGCACCCCGAGCACGCGCGATTCGAGCACCGCGTCGAAGAGCGCGTACACCTCGGCCACCTCCTCGGAGACGACGCGGTCGGGCGATGCGAAATTGTCGGTGAGGCAGGCGGTCTTGTATCTCTTCCGGCAGGCGTCGATGGCCGCGACCATCTTTGGTCGGACGTCCCCCGACAGCTTCTCGAGTACGAGCCGGCCGTCGAGCTCGTGTCCGAGGGAGCGGGCCTCGGCCTCCCACGCCGCCGAGAAGTCGTCAATGCCGATCTCGTTCCGTTCCAGGCGCGCCCAGGCGTTGTGGTCGGGGTTGGTGGCGTTGACGGTGCGGATGAAGTCCCGAGGAAGGCCGCGCTCCGCCTCCAGGCGGGCGAATGCCTCGAAGGGGCTCGTCGTGACGACGCCGCCGAAGTCGAACATCACCGCCTTTATCGCCACACGCTCCCCTGAGGTCGGCCCCATTATGGGGCCGCACCATGACATACATCGTCCAAAGCTGGGTATGGCAGCCTGAGAAGGACCGGCCGAGAAGGACTGGAGGGGATCATGGATCTCGACCTGCTCGATCTGTACGGAAGGGCCAGCGACTGGACGTCGACCAAGGTGGAAGGGGCGGCCTCGCAGCTCGACGACCCGACGACCTGCGACGGATGGGACGTGCGAACGCTCATGAACCACATGCTCCAGACCCAGCGGTACTTCGTGGGGGCGGCCCGCGGCGAGGACGTGACGCCTCCCGGTGGGAGCCCGCCAGATGTCCTGAGCGAGGAGCCCGTTGCCGATTTCGAGCGGGCCCGGACCGAGTCTCTCGAGACGTTCGGAGAGCCCGGCGTCATGGAGAAGACGGGTCCCGCACTCGCCATCGCGTTCAGCGATCAGCTGCTGCACGGGTGGGACCTCGCCCGATCCACCGGACAGGAGGCGACCATGCCCGACGGGTTACCAGATGTCGCCTATTCCCTGATCCATGGACGCTTCACCGACGAACAACGCAAGGGCATCTTCAAGCCGGAGATCCCCGTGGGGCCCGACGCGTCAGCCCAGGAAAGGCTTCTCGCCTACACCGGACGCGATCCTCTGCTGACGGCGTAGGCCCGCACCCGGCGGCTCACTGCCGCAACGCGGCATAGTCGATGATGCGGGTCATGACGTCGTCGTCCGCCTTGTCCACCGACCCACAGTCGAAAGGCGGCTGGGGGTCGTACTCAATCATGAGCTGAGCCGCCTCCGCCGCAGTGCGGTCGGCCAGCAGCTCCACCAGCCGCAGCGCCATGTCGATGCCGCTCGAGACGCCGGCCGACGTGATGATCCTCTCCTCCAGGTGCTCGACCACCCTCGTCGGCGTGGGCTCGGCTCCGTGGGCCGCCAGCTCGGGGTAACAGGACCAGTGCGTGGTGGCCGTGAGCCCATGGAGCAGCCCGGCGGCACCGAGCACGACAGAACCGGTACACACCGACGTGGTGAACTGCGTCCCGGCGTGGGCCAGGCGCACCCAGTCGAGCACCCTGGCGTCGTGCTCCAACGGCCGCGTTCCCACGCCGCCAGGGAAGACCACGACGTCGGGTGCCGCAACGTCCTCGAAGGTGGCGTCGACACTGAGCCCGATCATGCCGTTCTCGCTGCGCACCTCCCCGCGTTCGTGGCCCACGAAGACGATGTCGAAGGTCGGGATGCGCTGGAGCACCTCGTAGGGCCCGACGGCGTCGAGTGCGGTGAACTTCGGGAAGAGGGGGATGGCGATCTGTAGGCGGTCGGTCACGCGGACGTCCTTTCTTGTGGCTCTGGTGGCGCGGCACGAAAGCGCCGCCGGTAGGCATCTGGTGGCACGCCGAGGTTCCTCTGGAAGACGCGTCGCAGTGACTCGGCGCTCCCGAGCCCGCATCGCGTCGCCACCAGGTCGAGGGTGTCGGCCGTCTCCTCGAGTTCGCGGCGGGCGGCTTCCAGCCTGGTGCGCTCGACGAAGCGGCTCGGGGTCTCGCCGACCTCGGCGGTGAAGACCCGTGTGAAGTGACGGACGCTCATGGCGGCGGCCGCGGCGAGCGCGGGCAGGCGGTGGTCGCCGCCGGGGGCGGCTTCGACGAGTGTCTGCACGGCTCGGATGGTGGAGCGCTCGGCGCGGGGGACCCACACCGGCGACGCGAACTGGGTCTGGCCGCCGGGCCGGTGGAGAAACATGACCAGCCAGCGGGCAACGGTCTGGGCCACGTCGACGCCGTGGTCCTCCTGGACCAGCGCCAGCGAGAGGTCGATACCGGCGGTGACGCCGGCGCTCGACCAGTACTTGCCGTCACGGATATAGATCGGATCGGCATCGACGATGACACTGGGATACGCCTCGGCCAACTGGTGGGCGCGGGACCAGTGGGTGGTGACGTGCCGTCCGTCGAACAGACCGGCCGCCGCACCGAGAAAGGCGCCCGAGCACACGGTGGCCACACGCCGACAGCGTGGGGCCGTCAGCCGGATGAAGTCGAGCACTGCTTCGTCACTGGCCGCGGCCTCGGCGCCGGGCCCGCCTGAGAGCACAAGGGTGTCGATCTGCTCCGATGCCGTCGGGAGCGGAGCGGCGCCCAGGACGAGCCCGCTTTCGGCCCGCACAGCGGCACCGCTCGGGGAGGCCATGGTCACGCGGTACGAACCCGACCGTCCGAGCGCCGCCGCCGCCCGCCCGGCGCCTGCGAAGACCTCGTGCGGGCCCACGGCGTCGAGCGGCTGGAGGCCATCGAAGGCGACGATCACGACATGGCGTTGCACGAGTCCACTGTGCGGGGCAGCGGGGTTGGCGTCAATGACCTTGTTCCCACAGATTCGGCCATCGTCAGCCAAACGACGCCGTCTCTCTGGCTCTGTGGAGGCTCACTTCGGTCTGGCCTTTCATCGCTTCTTTTGGGAGAGACCGCCCGACCGTCGACGAGCCGAAATCCACGCAACCTCGATATCTACGGCGGCGGGTTCCTGACTCAGGCCGGCCGGGCCCGGCGGGTCCCACGCGCCCGCACCCACGCCAGCAGATCGCCACCGTCGCCCCGTCGCACCGAGCCGGTGAAGATGTCCTCCCGGCCGGTCGAGACCTCTCGCGCCACCTCGGCGAAGAGCGAGTCGCCGAGCGCGGCGGGTTGCAGGTACTCGATCAGGACCGACGAGATGATCCCGGAGTTCTCGGCGTCGTTGGCCGCCGCAGCCACCGCAGCGCCGGCCACCGCGTAGAAGACGGCGCCGTGGACGGTGCCGTGCGGGTTGGCGTGGCGGTCGTCGGTGGTGAGGCTGGCCACGGTGTGGCCGCTCGCGCGGCGCTCCACGTCGATACCGAGCAGGGCGGCAAATGCGTCGTCCCGAGGGCCTTTCATCGGGGCATGTCAGGCGGTGGAGGCGGGCGCCGGCAGGCGACCCGGCATGGGCACCGCCGTAGCCGGCCAGCGCTTCCGGCTGATCCGGCTCAGCTTGTTGAGGAGCGTGACCGCGCCCGGGTCGTCCTCAATGGGACGGGTCTCGATCACGCCGGCCGCCTCCATGTCGTTGAAGAGCTCCTCGCCCTTCTCCGTTCTCAGGAGGGTGAGGGTCCAGTCGCCGAAGGCCCCGATGCCCCCGGTCGAGATGTCGGCGTGCTCCGCCGCGAAGTCGGGACAGCTGGTGCAGCCCTCCCTGGTCCAGGCGTGCGCCTCCTTGAGGGGGACCTCGTGATAGCTGCCGTCCTTCATCCAGACCTGGAAGACGCCCTTGATGTTCATCTTCACGATGTCAGCCCGGGCCAGCCCGTACTTCGCTTCGAAGAGCTCGTTGAAGATGGCGTCGTCGAAGGTCTTGGAGCACAGCAGCCCGATCGAGAGGACGAAGCGCCGGGCCACCTTCCCGGCCTTGCGGGCCTGCATCACGGGCGGTGCGGAGGCCTGACAGCCCATGCCCACC
This sequence comes from uncultured Acidimicrobiaceae bacterium, assembly GCA_963850185.1. Lineage (GTDB taxonomy): Bacteria > Actinomycetota > Acidimicrobiia > Acidimicrobiales > RAAP-2 > Bog-473. The sequence goes on along the minus strand of CAWKKE010000002.1, from coordinate 121,014 downwards.
AGTGCGATGCGCTCGGCGCCGCCGGCGATCGCCTCGGCATAGGCCAGCGGATTGGCGGAGTAGGTGTAGCGCGAGCCGGCCGTGGCCAAGACGTCCTCCTTTGAGCGCGCGACCGTAGGCACCGCCTTCCAGGTCGAACCGTCGCCTTCGAGGCCCGAGACCAGGGCGGCGTCGATCATTTCGTGCTCGAAGGCCCAGATGAGGAGCGCAGAAACCAGCCCGCCGTCCTGCCCGGTGCCCTGCACCGTCGGATCGGTGGCCCGGGCCAGGACCGTGCGCCGGGAGATGCCGGCCACCTCGTCGTCGGTGCGGGGCCGACCGAACAGATGGGTTTCGATGTCGGGCTCCCAGGTGCGGAAGCGCGGGCAGGCCCGTGTGCACAGGGTGCAACCCTTCAGGCCGTGGGTGCAGTTGTCGGGCCCGCCGTCGGCAGCGACGTGGAAGGGCCTGTAGACCCCGTCCTGGTCGTTGTAGCCGAGGACGTCGTAGGGGCAGACGACGACACAGGCGGAGCACCCCGTGCACAGCCCGGACGTCACGACCTCGGTGAACAGCTCGGCCCATTGCGGCTTCTCGGGAGGCATTGGTCCACCATATTCGGCTGGGCGGTAGCGGTCGGATACCGTGCGCCGGTGCCCGAGATCCTCGAAGTCGAGCTCTACCGGGCCCGTGCCGAAACAGCACTGCACCGGCCGATCACCCGTGCCTGGATGGTGGACTCCCGCTACGGCCGCGGCGGGACGACACCGGCGCGGCTCCGGTCGGCCCTCGTCGGCCGCTCCTTCAGTGCGGCCCGGCGCATCGGCAAGCTGCTTCTCCTCGACACCGACGGTGGGCCAACCCTGGGCCTGCGCTTCGGCATGACGGGCGGCCTCGTGGTCGACGGCAACGAGGCGCTCGACCGGCTGCGCTACGGACCAGGAGTCTTCAACGAGAAGTGGGTGCGGGCCCGCTTCACGTTCGACGACGGGGGCGAGTTGTTGATGCACGACCCGCGCCGCTTCGGATCGGTCGAGCTGGCGCCCGACGAAGGGCGGCTGGGCCCTGACGCGCTCGGCGTGTCGCTGGCTGATCTGCGGGCGGCTCTGGCCATCGCACCGGAACGGTCGGGCGTGGCGGCGCCCCTCAAGGCGCGCTTCATGGACCAGGAACGGCTGGCCGGCGTGGGCAACCTGCTCGCCGACGAAATCCTCTATCGGGCCGGACTGGCACCGGACCGGCGGACGCCGCTCACCGACGCCGAGCTGAGGGAGCTGCACAAGCAGCTCCGTTCGACGCTGCGCCAGCTGGGACGCCGAGGCGGCTCGCACATGGGCGACCTCATGGAGGAGCGTGTCGCAGGGGCACGCTGCCCGCGTGACGGGGCGGAGCTTCGCCGCGAGACCGTGGGTGGCCGGACGACTTATTGGTGCCCGCTGCATCAGCACTGATCTCACCAGCACTGATCGGCGTGTCGGGAGAGCGTGCCAGGTTCAGCTGAGCCGGTAACGCGCCCACCAGACACAGAGGCCGGCCAGCGCGGCGGATGCCACCACGAACAGCAGCGTCTCGTAGGTCTGAAAGGCCCAGAACCGGCTGGCCGGCTGGTACGTGATCACCTGGTGGTACTTGGCCGAAATGGTGGTGATGCACTGCTGGAACGCCTGCTGCCCGCCAGCAGACACGGCGGCGTGTGCCCCGCCACCCTGGGCTGCGGGAGGCGGTCCGTTGAGGCCCGGCAGATTGGGGCAGGCCCTTTGCAGGAAGGCGGGCGACGGTGACTGCCCGGCGTTGTTGACCACGCTGTTCGAGACGACGAGCGCATTGGGGATGTTCGGTGGGCCGGTCGTGAACTGAAGGGCGCCGCCAGGACTCGCGGCAAAGCCGAACCCGTTCCCTCCGTTCGGGTTGATGCCGAACGCTTTGGCAACCGGGGTCATGAAATGCGGCCTGATCCAGAAGCCGACGGTCCAGCGCGCCACGACGAAGCCGACGAGCGTGACCGCCATGGCGGGGAGCGTGCGGCGGAAGAGCAGCCCGGTGGTAGCGCCGAGCGCGAAGGCGAACAATGCGTATCCCACCGGGACGAATCCGTGCAGGCCGAAGGCGGCGGTCCCGAAGCGGTCCTGGTTCACCTTGTCGATGGGGCTGAACCACCACGTCACCATCAGACTGAGGAGGCCGGCGACGGCGGCGCTGGCCAGCCCGACGAGCCCGAGCTTGACCAGCAGCCAGCGCAAGCGGCTCACGCTCTGCGTCCAGGCCAGGCGGAAGGTGCCCGTCTCGAGCTCGCGCGCGATCAGTGGCGCCCCCCAGAACATTCCGATGAGGACGGGCACGACGAGCACCAGCGCCGTGGCCAGGACCTGCAGCTTCGAGTAGGTACTGACGACCGGGTTGTTGCAGTCGCTGCTGGCGCCGCCGCTGGCCCGGCATTGCGCCACCGCGGTGTCGTAGACCGAGACCAGATGCGGTCCGGTGACGAGGAGGATGATGCCGAGAACGAGTAACCCAGCGCCGCCGATGAACGCCTGTGTGCGGAACTGGCGCCATGAGAAAGCAATCACGACAGCACCTCCAGCGCCTGGCGGGCTCTGCGCGCCGTGCTGGCGTGGCCCATGTAGGCCAGCACGATGTCCTCGAGGCTCAGCTCCTCCACCGTCCAGCCAGGGTCGAGCACCGGACCGTCGCAGCGGACCAGCAGGGTGCTCTGGCGATCGGTGTGGCTTTCCTCAATGACCTCCTGCCCCGGCGGGAGCGACGCGGGGTCACGGCGTGGCCCGATCAGCCGTCGGTGCGAAGCCAGCAGGTCGTCGACTTCACCGGCAAGCTGCAGCCGCGAATCCACGAGCACGATGAGGTAGTCGCACACGCGCTCCAGGTCGGCGACGAGATGTGAGGAGAGCACCACGCTCACCTCCCCTTCGGCTACGAACTCCATCAGGCCCTGCAGGAACTCGCGGCGGGCCAGCGGGTCGAGGCTGGCCACCGGCTCGTCGAGGATGAGCAGCTCGGGTCGCTTGGCCACCGCCAGAGTGAGGGCGAGCTGTGCTCGCTGGCCGCCCGACAGCGAGCCGGCCGTCTGGTCGAGATCGAGAGCCAGCTCCGCGATGCGGTGCGTAGCGAGCTCGTCGTCCCAGCCCGGATTCAGCTGTGCCCCGAAGCGGAGGTGGTCCCGGATACTGAGGCGGGCATAGGTCGGTGTGTCCTGGGCGACGAAGCCGACGCGCGCCAGCTGGGCAGGGTCGGCTGCAGGCCGACGGCCGAGCACGGCAATGGTGCCGGCGCTCGGTGCGAGCAGTCCGACGGCCAGATGCAGGAGCGTGGTCTTGCCTGCTCCATTGGGACCGACGAGACCGACAACGTGGCCCGAGGGGATCTGCAGGTCGCAGTCCCGGAGCGCCCAGCGCCGTCCGTACCGCTTGCCCAGACCCTGGGCGTCGATGACCCAGCTCACGCTATGTCCTCCTCGGCTGTGGAACGAAAGGAGTCGCGGAACAGCGCCTCGATGCTCTCGTCGTCGAGCCCGGCTCGCCGCGCTTTGACGATCCAGCGTTGGAGAGCCTGACGCAGTGGGCCCTGGGCGGCGATCGACTCGGCGCCGAGGCTCCCGGTCACGAAGGTCCCGACACCAGGACGGGCGCTGGCCAATCCCTCGTGCTCGAGCTCCCGGTAGGCCTTCAAGACGGTGTTGGGGTTGATGGCCAGCTGCCCCACGACCTCCTTGACCGTCGGCAGCTGGTCGCCCTTCTGCAACATGCCGACGCGCAGGGCCTGGCGAACCTGCTGGACGATCTGGAGATAGGGAGAGACGCCGGAGCGACTGTCCAGGTGGAACGCGATCACCTGACCTCACTTACTTTATCTAGGTAACTAGATAACTATGTGCCTCAGAGCGAGTCCCGTCAAGTCGGCGCCAGGCGAGCGGCCAGGCTCAGTGGGTCAAGGGCGGGAGCCCCTTGGCGATCAGGTCAACGCCGAAGACGAGGAACAGCACGGCCATCACCGCTGCGTTGTGGGCGGTGAGCCAGGTCTTCGCCGAGTCCAGGGAGGCCTTCGCCTTCGCCCCGCCGACCAGGGAGTAGACGACCGGACCGGCGATGGTGAGGCTGGCGATCACCACGAACACCGCAATGGCCACGACGGCGTCCGTGGTCGTGAGTCCTGAGACCTGCGCCAGCCCGGCGGCGGCGCCGGCGGTCAAAATCAGATTCTTGGGGTTCAGTGCGGCGAGTGCGATGCCCAACCCGAGGGCTTTGACCGGCGAGACGGATTCCACCGTTGCCAGCCACTTCGGCATGACGGGCTCGACGCCGGGCGCCGGGCGCTTCCGCCAGTTGCGGCGCGCCAGCGCGAGCATGCCGACACCAAGGGCGATGGTGCCCCACGAGACCGAATCCGATGCCGTGCTGCTGGTCTGCGCCACGTTGCCGTCGTGCGAGACGACGTAGACGATCGTGCTGACCGCGGCCAGCGCGACAACCCAACCGACGAGGAAGGACGGCCCGTTCACCCGGGCCCGTTTTGAGAAGAGCATCAAGATCACGGCGATGATGGGCACCGGGCTGATGGCCACTCCGATAGCGAACGTCAGGACTGCACTGATTCCCTGCCCCATGTCGACTCCCTCCCTACGACGTCACGTCACTCGTCACGCCACACGCGGTGCACGGGGTTGGTGTCGCCATGACCCGCGGTCCGGGTCAGGAGGCACGAACCCAGCAAGAACTCGAAGAGGGCGTCTTCGTCTGCTGGTGCCGGCACCGCAAGCTGCATCCGCTCCGCAACGAAGGCCGCGCTGAGTTCGGACCGTAGCCCAGCGTCGTCCACCGGGCGCACCTTTCCAGCGCAGGAGAACGCGTCCTCGTTGTCCTCGCAGGGGAACGAGTGGAGAACGTAGCGGCCGTCCCGCCGTAGGTCGCGCTGCTTGGGCGAGGGGATGATGAAGGCGAAGAGCCCGACCGAGTGCAGCAAGGGGCACATCGGATGTACCCGCGGTCCTCCGTCGGGACGAGTCGTGGCCAGAAAGCCGAGCCCGACTCCGACTCGGTAGAGCAGCGCGTGACCCGCCGCGGCGACGTCGGGCTGCAGCGCGCCGAATTCCGTCCACGTCTTCATGGCAGAGGTCAGTCCTCGGCGATCTCCTCGAGCACCTTCGCCGCGTGGCCGTCGGCCCGGACGTGATACCAGGCCCGCTGGATCTTTCCGTTGGGACCCACCAGGAACGTCGAGCGGATCGTCCCGACCGTCTTCTTGCCGTACATGGTCTTCTCGCCCCACGCCCCGTACTTCTCCATCACCTTCTTGTCGGCGTCGGTGAGAAGGGGAAACTTGAGCTTGTACTTGGTTCGGAATTTCACGTGCTTCTCGGCCTTATCCGGCGAGATACCGAGCACCGCCACTCCGGCCTTCTCGAAGGTCTTGAGGTTGTCGTTGAATTGGCACGCCTCTTTGGTGCAGCCTGGCGTGTCGTCGGCCGGGTAGAAGTACACGATCACGCGCTGGCCCTTGAAGTCCGAGAGCTTGACGGGTTTGCCGTCCTGGTCAGGCAGGGTGAATGCGGGGGCGGTTGCGCCCGCCTCGAGTTTGGCCATGACGGCCCTCCTTTGATCGTCGTGCAAGACGGTTCACTTTGGCACAGGGTCGCGCCTCCGACCGTCCTGGGCTGGTACAATGAGTGCGCGACCGTCGGCGGGGGCCGGCGAGTCGGGGCTGACTTTCACTCCTCTGGATGGCGCACAGCCCCGCCGCACAACAGAGAGAGCGGGTCCATGACCGTTGATGCCCCAGCCGGCGCGCACGCCGGCGCTGCCCCGAAGGACAGTGATGTCTCCGGCGACGATACGTACGAGACAGCCCGGACCTTCGAGTCCCTCGGTGTCTCACCCGAGCTGAACAAGGCGCTGGCCGATGAAGGCATCGTCAGCGCGTTCCCGATTCAAGCGCTGACCGTCGCCGATGCTCTGGCCGGCCGCGATGTCTGCGGCAAGGCCAAGACCGGTTCGGGCAAGACGCTGGCGTTCGGTGTGCCACTCCTGCAGCGGGCCAAGGCGACGCGGGATGCGGAGGGACCGGCGCCGGCGACGCGTCCCGCCAAACCATTGGCACTGGTGCTCCTGCCGACGCGTGAGCTCGCCGTGCAGGTCCACGACGTCCTGGCCCCGCTGGCCAAGAAGCTGGGGCTGCATGCCGTCGCCGTCTACGGCGGCGCCGACATCGACCGGCAGGTAACCAAGCTCCGCAAGGGCGTGGACCTGATCATCGCCACACCGGGGCGCCTCATCGACCTTGGCGACCGGGGCGAGCTGGCGGTCGACGAGCTCGAGACACTGGTGCTCGACGAGGCCGACCGCATGGCCGACATGGGGTTCATGCCCCAGGTCGAGTGGGTGCTCCGCCGCCTCGACCAGGCTCACCAGACGCTGCTGTTCTCCGCCACGCTCGACGGTGCGGTGGATCGCTTGGTGAAGCGGTATCTGACCGACCCGGTATTCCACGAGGTCGCCTCGAACACGCAGACCGTCACCCTCATGGAGCACAGGTTCCTGCAGGTGCACCAGATGGACAAGGTCAAGGTGGCGGCGGCCATCTGCCGGAGCCAGGAGAAGTCGTTGCTCTTCGTGCGCACCAAGCGGGGGGCCGATCGCCTCGTCGAGAACCTGGTCAAGGAAGGCGTCAAGGCGCAGGCCATCCACGGCGACCTGCGCCAGGCCAACCGTGAGCGCGCCCTGGCCGACTTCTCGAACGGCAAGCTCTCCGTCCTCGTCGCCACGGACGTGGCCGCACGCGGCCTGCACATCGAGGGGGTCGACGGGGTCATCCACTACGACCCACCCGAGGACCACAAGGCGTACCTGCACCGGTCGGGCCGTACGGCAAGGGCCGGCAAGGCCGGGGTCGTGGTGAGCCTGTCGCTGTGGAACCAGCTGGTCGAGATGGAGGTCATTCAGCGCCGGCTCGGGCTGCGCATCCCCATCGTCGAGATGTTCTCCAACGACCCGCGGTTGGCCGACCTGGCCGCCTGGACACCTCTGCCGGAAGAGAGCGTCCTCTGAGCGAGAGCGGAGCGGTACCGGTCTGGTCGCCGGGGGACGGGGTGCGCCGGGTCCTCGTCGTCACCGCCCATCCCGACGACGTCGACTTCGGCGCGGCCGGGACGGTTGCCGCGTTCACTGCGGCCGGACTGGAGGTCACCTACTGCATCGCCACCTCCGGCGAGGCCGGAGGCTCGGACCGCACCATGACGCGAGCCGAGATGGCGGCGCTGCGCCAGGACGAGCAGCGCGCCGCCGCGGCCGTCGTGGGCGTCAGCGACGTGCGGTTCCTCGGGCACCCTGACGGCATGGTCGTGGCGAGCCGCGAGTTGCGGCGTGACATCAGCCGCGTCATCCGCCAGGTCAGGCCCGAGCGGGTGTTGGCCCAGTCGCCCGAGCGGAACCTGGAATTCGTGTTCGCCAGTCATCCCGACCACCTGGCGACCGGTGAGGCTGCGCTGGACGCGGTGTACCCCGACGCACGGAATCCGTTCGCGCACCCCGAGCTCCTGGACGACGAGGGTCTCGAGCCATGGACCGTCCCGGAGTTGTGGATCATGGGTCCCGGCGGTGAGCACGCCGGCGTGGCGGTCGACACCACGGACACGGTGGGACGCAAGGTGGCCGCGCTGCTGAGCCACAAGAGCCAGCTCCCGGATCCCGACGCCGTGGCGCAGCGGGTTCAGGACTGGGCACGGGGCAACGCGGAGGTGGCCGGGCTCGGCGAGGGTCGCGCCGCCGAGCTCTTCCGGGTCATCCGCATCCCCTGAGTCGAAGATGGGCGCGGGCGACACCTGGCTGCTGGTGCAGCACGTCTCCTTCGAGGGCCCCGGCGCCATAGCCGGAGCAATCACCCGCAGCGGCGCCGAGCTGACGGTGGTGCGAACGGATCGCGGCGATGCCATCCCGCCGCCCGCCGTCGTAGGGGACATCGTGGGCCTCGTCGCGATGGGCGGGCCGATGAGCGTGCACGACGATCTCGACTGGTTGGCCGACGAGCGCGCCCTGTTGCGCGCCGCAGTGCAGGCCGGCCTGCCTGTCCTCGGCGTGTGCCTCGGTGCCCAGCAACTGGCCGCCGCTCTCGGCGCGCCGGTGACGGAGGGGCCGGCGCCCGAATGCGGCGTCGGCGAGGTGCACCTGACGACGACGGTCCTCGACGATCCGGTGTTCGGCCCGGCACCGTCGCCCCTGCCGTGCATGCACTGGCACGGGGACACGTTCGGCCTGCCGGACGGCGCGGTACGCCTGGCGGGCAACGCCGCCTACGAGAACCAAGCCTTCCGGTTCGGTCACCGCGCCTACGGCCTGCAGTTCCACGTGGAGGTGACCGCGAGCTTGGTGGCTCATTGGGGCCCCCACCTCCCGTCCGGTGTCTTCTTGCGCGAATCCGACGTCGCGCACGTCAGCCGCGCCGGCGAGGGCGTCGTGAGCCGCTTCGTCGGGCTGGCCGACGATCCGCCGACCGGCTGATTCCGTCGGCCGGTTGCTAGCCCGCCATCTGGCGAAGCACGTACTGCAGAATGCCGCCGTGGCGGTAGTACTCAGCCTCCATCGGCGTGTCGATGCGCACGATCACCCGGAACTCGGTGACCGATTCGTCGTCGTTGGTGGCCATCACCGTCAGCTCCTTCGGGAGCTCTCCCTTGTTGACGACGACGAGTCCGCTGATGGAGAAACGCTCGCGACCGGTAAGGCCCAGTCCCGCCGCAGAGTCACCCTTGTAGAACTGCAACGGGACGACGCCCATGCCGATGAGGTTGGAGCGATGGATGCGCTCGAAGCTCTGCGCAATGACGGCGCGCACACCCAGCAGGGCTGTGCCCTTCGCCGCCCAGTCGCGGCTGCTGCCCGTGCCGTACTCGCGGCCGGCCAGCACCACGAGCGGGATCCCTTCGCCGGCGTACTGCATGGCCGCCTCGAATATGGAGGTCTCGGTGGCCTCGGGCAGGTGAAGGGTAACCCCGCCCTCGGTTCCGGGCGCCAGCAGGTTGCGCAGCCGCACGTTGGCGAACGTGCCGCGCATCATCACTTCGTGGTTGCCCCGGCGTGCCCCGTAGGAATTGAAGTCCTCACGTGCCACGCCGTGCTCGGTGAGGTAGTGGCCGGCCGGTGTGGCCGGACCGATGGAGCCGGCGGGCGAGATGTGGTCGGTCGTGACGCTGTCGCCCAGCATGGCCAGGACGCGGGCATCCGCGATGTCGGTCACTGGCGCCGGGGTCATCGTCATGCCCTCGAAGAAGGGCGGGTTCTGCACGTATGTGGAGTCGTCCTGCCACGCGTAGGTCTCGCCGGCGGCCGTGGACACCTCCTGCCAGTACTCGTCGCCGTCGAAGACGGCGCGGTAGCGGGTGCGGAACATGTCGGAGGTGAGTGACGCCCGGATGGTCTCGCTCACCTCCTCCATGGAGGGCCACAGGTCGGATAGCAGGACCGGACTGCCGTCAGCGTCGTTGCCGATGGGCGTGGTGGTGAGGTCGATGTCGATCGTCCCCGCCAGCGCGTAGGCCACCACGAGGGGCGGCGACGCCAGATAGTTCAACCGCACATCGGGGTGGATGCGTCCCTCGAAGTTCCGGTTGCCCGAGAGCACGGAGGCGACCGAGAGGTCTCCTTCCTTGACTGCATCGGTCACGCCGTCGAGCAGCGGTCCGGAGTTGCCGATGCAGGTGGTGCAGCCGTAGCCGACGAGGTAGAAGCCCAGCTGCTGCAGCGGCTCGGTCAGGCCGGCCCGCTCGAGGTAATCGGTCACGACGCGCGAGCCCGGCGCCAGCGAGGTTTTGACCCAGGGCTTCGAGCGCAGGCCACGCTCGACGGCCTTCTTGGCTACCAGCCCGGCCGCGACCATGACCTGAGGGTTCGACGTGTTGGTGCAGCTGGTGATGGCCGCGATGACCACGTCGCCGTCTGACATCTGGTGATGGGGTGCCGCCGGCGGCTCCGTGGCGGCGGTGCGCGGGGCGCGGTCGAGCGCGACGCGGTAGGCGTCTCCGGCTACGGCGAGCGCGACCCGGTCCTGCGGTCGGGCCGGCCCGGCCAACGACGGCTCCACGGTCCCCAGGTCGAGGCTGACGTGCTCGGAGTAGAGCGGCTCGGGTGCGTCCGGGTCGTGCCACAGGCCCTGAGCCTTCGCGTAGGCCTCCACCAGCGCGAGATGCTCGTCGTCTCGCCCCGTGAAGCGCAGGTAGTCGATGGTCACCTCGTCGATTGGGAACATGGTGCAGGTGGCGCCGTACTCGGGGCTCATGTTGCCGATGGTCGCCCGCGTCTCGAGCGGGAGGGCGCCGACACCGGGCCCGTAGCACTCGACGAATGCGCCCACGACGCCGTGGTCGCGCAACAGCTCGGTGACGGTCAGCACGACATCGGTCGCCGTGATGCCGGGCTTGGTCTCCCCAGAGATCCGGAGACCGACCACTGGTGGCAGCAGCATGGAGAGCGGTTGGCCGAGCATGGCCGCCTCGGCCTCAATGCCGCCGACGCCCCAGCCGAGCACACCCAGCCCGTTGACCATGACCGTGTGCGAGTCCGTGCCCACCAACGTGTCGCAGAAGGCGCGCCCGTCCTCGGTCGCGAACACCAGGCGCGACAGGTACTCGAGGTTGACCTGGTGGCAGATCCCCATGCCGGGCGGCACGGCCCGGAAGTCACCGAAGGCGCCCTGGGCCCACCGGATGAGCTGGTAGCGCTCCATGTTGCGCCCGTACTCAATGGAGACGTTGGCGTCATAGGCCGACGCGTCGCCCGAACGCTCGGCAATTACGGAGTGGTCTATGACGAGCTCGACCGGGACCAGCGGGTTGACTTGGGATGCGTTGCCTCCCAGCCCAGCGAGCGCGTCGCGCATGGCGGCGAGGTCGACGACGGCGGGCACGCCGGTGAAGTCCTGCATGAGCACCCGCTCGGGCGTGAAAGCGATCTCGTGAGCGGCATCGCCGGCCCCCTGGCCGTGACCTTCGGGGTTGGCGCCCCAGTTCGCCACGGCGACGATGTCGTCGGCCGAGACGTGGGGCCCGTCCTCGTGACGCAGGAGGTTCTCCAGGAGGACCTTGATGGAGTAGGGCAGGCGCGCAATGTCGTACCGGTCGCTGAGCGCCGGCGCCGTGATGTTGAAGATCTCGTAGGTGCGGTCGCCGACCGTGAGGTCTGCCCTCGCGTCGAAGGTGTCGGGGTGCTCTGCGTACGTGGAGTCCGTGCTCATTGACTCATTCTGCCGTGACCCCGCTCCGACCGCCCAAACGGGTCGCGGCGTCGGCTCGGCGGCGTCGCTCCTGGTCCCATTCGGGCGGAGCGTGGGCCAACACCCGGGTTGGGCGACCACTTCGTAACGACTTCGTAACCGCTCCGGCTTTCGGGCAGGGGGCACAGCGTGCAGAATCGGGGTCGTGCGCAGACGCGGAGGCACCTTGGGTGTCGGGCGGTCCGGCCGGCGACACCCTCGTCTGGCCGCGGTTATCCCGTCGCTGGTGACAATGGCCCTGGCCACCGTCCTCGTTCCGGGCGCGCTCGTCACCGGCATGGCGGTCAGTGCCACCACCAGCGCCGCGCCCGCGGGCGCGGCAGAGACGGCCCACACCTACAACGACGCGGGAATGATCGGGTTCGGTGCCGTCGACCAGAGCGCTCCCGCGCTGCCGCAGCCGTTGAACTCGCCCGTCTTCTCCGGCGTGGCCACCGCCGATGGCGGCGGATACCTCCTGGCCAGCGCAGACGGTGGCGTGTTCGCATTCGGCGACGCCAACTTCGAGGGCTCCGCCGGCAGCCTGCCCTTGCAGGGTCCCATCGTGGCGATGGCCACGACACCGGACGCCAAGGGCTACTGGCTGGGCGCGCTCGACGGCGGGGTGTTCGCCTACGGCGACGCCCCGTTCTTCGGCTCCATGGGCGCCACGCACCTCAACAAGCCCATCGTCGGCATGACGGCCACACCGGACGGCAAGGGCTACTGGCTGGTGGCCGCCGACGGCGGCATCTTCTCCTACGGCGACGCCGGCTTCTACGGCAGCACCGGCGGCATCAGGCTCAACGAGCCCATCGTGGGCATGGCCGCGACGCACGACGGCAAGGGGTACTGGCTCGTCGCCGCCGACGGCGGGATCTTCAACTTCGGCGACGCCGGGTTCTACGGGTCGGCGGGCGCCTCCAACTTGCCGGACGGGGCGGTCGGCATGGTGGCCTCGCCCGACGGCGGCGGCTACCTCATCGCCACGGAGAATGGCGTCGTGCTGCCCTACGGCGACGCCCAGGCTTTCGGCGGGCTCTCGCTGGACCCGACGGCGACGCAGATCTCAGCCATCATCGGGAACAACCAGGGAACCGGGTACTGGCTGCTCGATCCGCAGGCGTGGCAGTACAGCTTCTCCACCGCCACAGCCGAACCGATGTTCCCCGGTTCCGCAACGATCGCCGCCGCCGTGGCCTCCCAGATCGAACCCGACCCCGACATCCAGGGCCTCTACTGCAATCCGTACGGGCCCTGCGAGGAGTGGTGCGCCCTGTTCGCCACCTGGGCCTGGGAGCAGGCGGGCATCCCCATCCCGCGGTACGCCTTCACCGGCGACATCTGGGACTGGGCCGCCACTTACGGCGTCGACCTGCCGCCGACGGCAACGCCCGCCGTGGGCGACGCAATCTTGTACGGGACCGGTCCGCAGACCACCTCCACCTCGCGTCACGTCGGGATCGTGACCGAAGTCTGGCCCGACGGCGCCATCATGTCGGCCGGCGGCGATTCGGGGCCCGGGCGCGACGGCTACCTCTCGGTCGCGCTCGACGGGCCCTTCCTGCCCGCCGACTCGGCCTGGTACAACGGCATGCCGATTTACGGCTTCTCCCAGCCCTAGAACACGTAGGGTTTCGCCCCGGAACGGTCTTCGCGACGGGCCGGATGTCGCGGATTTCTTAGGAAAACTCGGGAATTTTCGAAGGGATTTGCGCCGTTCTTGTTGTGACAACCGCGTGCTTTCATCAAGCACATGGAGTTGGAAACCTTCGGCGAAGCCCTCGAGGCACTCGTCGCGTCGGGGGCGGATCACTACGGGGACGGGGCAGCCATCGTGGAGCTGCTCCAGCTCCAGTCGCGCTTCGAGTCCTTCGTCACCGAGGCCACGACGGCCTTCGAGGCGGGGGAGGAGTGGGCGGCCGATGGGGCCAAGACGGCGGCGAGCTGGATCGCAACGCGCTGTCATATCTCGCGGCGGGTCGCTAAGCGCCGGGTTCGCCTCGGACGCACCCTCCGCCACCTCCCCGTATGTGCGCAGGCTTGGCGAGAGGGGGCCATCGGGACGGACCAGGTCGAGGCCATCGTCTCGGCAAGGCGCCACCGCACCGAGGTCTCCATGGCCCGCGACGAGGCCATGCTGGTGGCCCAGGCCACAGAGATGGGCTTCGACGACTTCAACCGGGCACTCGACTATTGGAAGCAGCTGGCCGATCCCGACGGGGCCGAAGCCTCCGACGAGGAGCGCAAGGCCTCACGCGACGTTTTCCTCGAATCGAGCTTCTCGGGAATGTGGCTGGGCCAGATGACACTCGACCCGGTCTCGGGCGCCATCGTCTCCAACGAGCTCAACCGCCTCGAGCACGACCTCTTCGAGGCCGACTGCGCCGAGGCCAAAGAACGCCTGGGTCGCACGGGCCGCCTCGACGAGTTGGCCCGCACCTCGGGCCAGCGTCGGGCCGACGCCCTGGTCGAGATGGCGACGCGAAGTCGTACTGCACCCGCAGATGGCATTCGGCCCGCCCCGCTGTTTTCGATCTTCATCGGCTACGAAACACTGCACGGGCGCATCTGTGAGCTCGAGAACGGCACCGTGCTCCATCCCTCGGTGCTCACACCCTGGATGGAGTCGGCCTACTTCGAGCGGGCCATCTTCAGCTTGGGCAACCGGATCGACGTCAGCGTGCGAGCTCGCCTGTTCACCGGCGGGACTCGCAGGGCCATCGAGCTACGGGACCGCATCTGCACCCACCCCTACTGCTATGAACCGGCCGACAACTGCCAGGGCGACCACATTGAGCCTTACGCTTCAGGGGGCCTGACCACTCAGGACAACGGCCGCCTGCTCTGTGGTTTCCACAACCGCCTGCGTAACCAGCGAGAGCAGGCAGGCGACGAACGCCAACGGCCACCGCCAACCGCAGCCTGACCCGGCGTCCGCGCCCAGCGCACCCGTCCGGAGTTCATCTGCCGGCACTCGAGCCGGGGGCACTTCGAAATGTGAGTCGTTCGGGGCTTTGTCGCGTCCGCGCACGGGCGCTCGGACGCGGGCGCAGGTCGGGGTGGGGTGCCCGCGGCAACGAACTCATCGCATCCGGTGCGTTCGCATAGGCTGCCGCACCGGAGGTCCACCACGTGCCTGTTTACGAGTTCCGCTGTTCGACGTGTCACGCCGTCTTCGACGAGCGCCGACCCATGGCCGATGCCGACGCGCCGGCGAGCTGTCCCGACGGGCACGTGGGTGCGCGGCGGCTGTTCCCCGTCTTCGCCACGACCGGCCTGGCCGCCGAGCCCGCCGGTGGCATGTGCGGTGCACCGGTGGCGGGCGGCTGCGGCAGCGGCTGTGCGTGTTGCTGAGCGTGCCGGCATGAGCCTTTCCTCCTGGGACGACTATCCCGTACACCAAGCCGCCGAGTTCATCGCCCACCCTGCGACCAGCGACCGCAACTTCTACGACCGCTACTACTTCAACATGCACCCGAGCTCGGGTGACTGGTTCGCCATCTTCGGGTACGGCCAGTACCCGAACCTCGGCGTCGTCGACGCGTTCATCGATGTCCGCCACGGTGGCTCGCAGCACATCGTGCGCGCCTCGGCGCCCCTGACCGACCGCGGCGACATCTCGGTCGGGCCCTTCCGTATTGAGGTCCTCGAGCCGCTGCGCCGGCTCCGCGTCACCGTCGAGCCCACCGAGCACAGCGTGGCCATGGATGTGACCTGGGAAGGCCACATCCCTGCCATGGAGGAGCCGCGCCAGTACATGCGCAGCAAGGGCAAGGTCGTCTTCGACACCCAGCGGCTGGCTCAGACGGGCCGATGGTCCGGCACCCTCTCGGTCGGCGGGATCGACCTCCCTGTCGCGCCCGATCACTGCTGGGGGACCCGTGACCGCTCATGGGGCGTGCGACCCGTCGGCGAGCCCGAGAGCGACGGCATCCGCCAGGGCGAGCTGGTGCTGGGCGGTATGTGGAACTACTTCCCGATGCAGTTCGACGACCACGCCATCATGTACATCTGCCACGAGCGCGACGACGGCGAGCGTCCGCTGGTGCAGAGCGAGCGCGTCTGGGTCGACCCCGACCGGCCCGTGGAGGACCTGGGCCGGTCCGAGCACGAGCACCATCTCGTTCCGGGCACCCGCGTCATCGACCGTTCGGTGGTGCGCTTTCCCGAGGCCGGCCTCGAAATCACCTGCACCCCGCTGCTGGCCAACTTCGTCTCCGTCGGCACCGGCTACGGCATCGATGCCGACTGGCGCCACGGCATGTACCACGGCCCCGATCCGGTCACTCAGGGTCTCGTCCTCGCCGTCGACGAGGTGCAGGGGCTGGCCCAGTACGGCATCGTCGACCACGTGGCCGAGTTCTCATACGACGGCCACGTCGGCTACGGGCTGCTCGAGCACGGCTTCTTCGGCCCCTATCGCCGCTATGGCTTGCTCGACGGTGGCATGGGGGCGCCAGCAGACTGAGGGGTCGACGCACGGGTTCGGCTGTCGTCGGTTTCACGGCACGTCGGGCATGCGAGAATGAAGGATGCCCGACGCCGCCAGCGTCCTCCTCCAGCGGCTGCAGGCCGCGTTCGACACCATTGCGCCCGGCGCCGACCCGGTGCTGCGGCCCTCTGACCGGGCCGACTTCCAAGCGAACGGAGCCCTCCCCCTGGGCAAGGTCGTCGGCCGGCCGCCCCGCCAGCTGGCCGACGAGGTCGTGGCGGCAGCCTCCCTCGAGGACATCTGCGCCGAGGTCGAGGTCAGCGGACCCGGTTTCATCAACCTGACGCTCTCCGACGAGTTCGTCGCCGCCCAGACGGCGGAGCTGTCGGCCGATGCGCGGCTGGGCGTCGAGATGGTGGCGCGCCCCGAGACCGTGCTCGTCGACTATTCGTCGCCGAACGTGGCCAAGGAGATGCACGTCGGCCACATGCGCAGCACGCTCATTGGGGACGCCCTGGCCCGCGTCCTCGCGTTCCTCGGTTACGACGTGCGGCGCGAGAACCACATCGGCGACTGGGGCACGCCGTTCGGTATGCTCATTGAGTACCTGCTCGACGCGGACGGGGCGGCCAACGCCGAGTCCTTCAGCGTGCGCGATCTCAACGAGTTCTACGCGGCGGCTCGGCGGCGGTTCGACAGCGACCCTGCCTTTGCGGAGCGCTGCCGGAACCGCGTGGTACTGCTCCAGGCCGGCGACGACGAGACGCTGCACCTCTGGCGCATCTTCGTCGACGAGTCCATGCGCCATGCCGACGAGGTCTATGAGCTGCTCGGCGTCCTCCTCACCTCCGACGACGTCGTCGGGGAGAGCTTCTACAACCCGCTGCTGCCCGTTGTCGTCTCCGAACTCGACGAGAAGGGCCTGCTGGTGGAGAGCGACGGAGCACTGTGCGTGTTCCCCGACGGTTTCGAGAACCGCCAGGGTGAGCCGCTGCCCCTCATCGTGCGCAAGTCCGATGGCGGATACGGCTACCCGGCGACCGATCTGGCCGCCCTGCGCGACCGCACCGGACGGATCGGCGCCACCCGTCTGCTCTACGTCGTGGCCGCCGAGCAGACCCTGCACTTTCGCATGGTCTTCGCGTCGGCGCGGTTGGCCGACTACCTCCCGGCGGGGTCGAGGCGATCCACGTCTCCTTCGGTTTCGTCCTCGGCACCGACGGCAAGAAGATGGCCAGCCGTGCCGGTGAGTCCGAGCGCCTCATCGACCTGCTGCAGGAGGGGGTCGACCGGGCCGCCGCCGCCATGAAGGAGCGAGGCAGCGACCTGTCCGCCGAGCGTCAGGCGGCTGTGGCCAACGCTCTCGGTATCGGAGCGGTCAAGTACGCGGACCTGTCGACCGAGCGCGCCCGCGACTACGTCTTCGACTGGGATCGCATGCTGGCTTTCGAGGGCGACACCGGGCCCTACCTGCAGTACGCGCACGCCCGCATCCGGTCCATCTTCCGGCGCGCCGGCGTGGCACCGCCGGAACCGGGTGCGCCGCCGTTGCTCGGCGAGCCGCCCGAACGCGCCCTGGCGCTGCACCTGTTGGGCTTCGCGTCGGCTGTCGAGGCGACGGCGGAGAGCTACAGCCCTTCCAAGCTCTGCACCTACCTCTTCGAGCTGGCCACCTCGTTCACCACGTTCTACGAAGCCTGCCGGGTACTGGTGGACGACCAAGCGGTGCGGGACTCCAGGCTGGGGTTGTGCGATCTCACGGCACGAGTGCTGGAGCTCGGGCTCTCCCTGCTTGGCATCGAGGCGCCCGAGCAGATGTGACCGCGGCCGGACCGGCCCCTATCCTCTGCCCGGCACGTCAGGTGCGGGCCCGTGTGACGGGCACCACGATGGAGAAACCACAAGGAGTCGCAGCGAAATGGATCTGAACGGCACGTCGGCGATCGTCACCGGTGGGGCGTCCGGCCTCGGCCTGGCCACTTCACGCCTGCTGGCCGAGCGGGGCGTGCGGGTGGTGGTCGCGGACCTCCAAGAGGACAAGGGTGTGCCGCTGGCCAAGGAGATCGGTGGCC
Source organism: uncultured Acidimicrobiaceae bacterium (assembly GCA_963850185.1). GTDB lineage: Bacteria > Actinomycetota > Acidimicrobiia > Acidimicrobiales > RAAP-2 > Bog-473. The sequence goes on along the minus strand of CAWKKE010000002.1, from coordinate 103,278 downwards.
TGTTCGTGCTGACGGACGTCACCAATCCCGAGCAGGTGATCACCGCTGTGGACGCTGCCGTCGAGATGGCGCCGTTCAAGTCGCTGGTGAACTGCGCCGGGATCGGGTGGGCCACACGCACCATCGGCCGGGACGGCGACTACGCGTCGGCGCACGATCTCAACCTGTATCGCCGGGTGATCGAGATCAACCTCATCGGGACCTTCAACTGCATCCGTCTCGCCGCCACCAAAATGAGCCTGAACGAGCCCGATGCCGACGGCGCCCGCGGGGCCATTGTGAACACCTCGTCGGTGGCAGCCGAGGACGGGCAGATCGGGCAGGCGGCCTACTCGTCGTCGAAGGGTGGCGTCGTCGGCATGACGCTTCCTGTGGCGCGCGACCTGTCGGTCGTCGGCATCCGGGTGAACACAATCTTGCCGGGGCTGATCGACACGCCGATCTACGGCGAGGGAGAAGGCGCCGAGACGTTCAAGGGCAAGTTGAGCCAGGACGTGCTGTTCCCGCACCGGCTCGGCTACTCGACGGAATTCGCCACGCTGGCGCTCGAGCTGCTCTCGAACTCCTACATCAACGCCGAGTCGATCCGCATCGACGCCGGCATCCGGATGCAGCCGAAATAACTCGCGCCGCGTGTGTTGGAGGGGGAGGAACGATCATGATCGACCCGGAGCTGGCGGCCATCGTCGACCTGCTGCCCAAGATGGACCTGGCGGACCCGGTGGCGGCGCGCCAGGCCTTCGAAGCGATGCTCGCCGGTTTGACGTTCGACATTCCCGGGATCGAGATGCTCGACATCGAGGACCGGCTGGTGCCCGGCCACGAGGGCGACCCAGACGTGTCCGTTCGCATCTACCGGCCCAAGGGGCTGGCGGCGGGGACGCGGCTGCCGGGCGTCGTGATGATCCACGGCGGCGGCTTCGTGATCGGCAGCGTCGAGGTCGAGCATGCCGGCGCGGCCCAGTTGGCGATCAGCACGGGCGCCGTCGTGGTGTCGGTCGACTACCGCTTGGCGCCTGAACACCCCTACCCGGCCGGACTGCACGACTGCTATGCCGCGCTGACGCACCTGCACGGGGAGGCCGACGTGCTCGGCGTCGACCCCGGTCGGGTGGCGCTGGTCGGGACGAGCGCCGGGGGCGGTCTGGCCGCGGCGACCGCCCTGCTGGCGCGAGACCGGGGTGGTCCGGCGGTGTGCTTCCAGCTGCTGCACATCCCCGAGCTCGACGACCGGCTGCAGACCGGTTCGATGCAGGCCTTCGTAGATTCGCCCATGTGGAACAGACCACTGGCCGTGCAGAGCTGGCAGGCGTATCTCGGTCCGCTCTACGGGACGGCAGAGGTGCCGGCCTACGCGGCGCCGGCGCGGGCGGCCGACCTCTCCGGGTTGCCGCCAGCCTACATCTCGACGGCGGAGAACGACCCGCTGCGCGACGAGGGGATCACCTACGCCCAACGCCTGCTGCAGGCGGGGGTCTCGGTCGAGCTGCACCAGTTCCCCGGCACCTTCCACGGCTCGATGGTGGTGACGACGGCTGCCGTCTCGAGGCGCGCCCATCGCGAATCGACCTTGGTGCTGCGGCAGGCTCTCGGCGTCGACGACGGCTGACCACGACTGGCCACGACTGGCCACGACTGGCCACGACTGGCCACGACTGGCCACGACTGACCACGACTGGCCACGACTGCGGGGCGTCCCGCTCTCGCTGCCGATCGAACCGATCGAACCGATCGAACCGATCGAACCGGTCCGCAGTCCCTTTACTCTGACCCAGGTCTCGCGCACCGGGCGCCGGCACCGACAACACCGACACAAGAAGGGAATCCCTCCATGGCCGACGTTCTTTCCGAGAAGGCTCGCACGCTGATCGCCCGACCCGTGCTGGCCTCGCTGGCCACGCTGAACCCCGACGGGTCGCCCCAGATCACGCCGCTGTGGGTCGACCTCGACGGCGATGACGTCGTGTTCAACACGGCACAGGGCCGCAAGAAGGCGCGCAACCTCGACCGCGACAGCCGGGTCGCCGTCACCGTCATCGATCCCGACGACCAGTACAACGTCGTCGCCTTCCAGGGCACCGTCAGCGACGTCACGACCGACGGCGCCGACGCGCACATCGACGCCCTGGCCAAGAAGTACCTGGGGGTAGACACCTATCCCATGCGCCGGGAGGGCGAGGTCCGCATCCGCGTCACCGTGCGCACGGACCACATCGCCATGCAGGGCTGACGCCGGTTCGGCGTCCCGTCAGCTCGTCCCGCTGAGCACCAGCAGGCCGACCGCCGCCGCCATGGCGAGTGGCACGCTGGCGAGACCCAGCAGGCTGGCCCGACGCACGTCGGGGCGCCCGCCGGCCGCCCTCGCCGCCCGCAGCCACAGAATCCAGGCCAATGACCCGGTCACGAACAGGTTCGGCCCCACGTTGAGGCCGATGAGGAGTGCGAAGGGGTGGGGGGGCTGGCGGGCCGCCAGGAGCGAGGCGGCGGGAAGGTTGTTCACCAGCACGCTGGTCAGCGCCGCCAAGGCTGCGGTCCCCCAGGCGTCGAGATGGGAGAGCAGGGTGGCGGGACCTGACCACGATCGTCCGATTGTGCCCAGCGCGACGGCGAGGCCGAAGAGGCCCACGAGGATGGGGACGCCGAGGACGCCCACGGCGTCGCGCGGCAGAATGGCCGGGTGTTCCACCCCGCGACCGCAGCAGGACCGCCGCCACTCCGACCCCGGCTACCGGGAGCGCTGGCGCGCGCAGCGCGAGGACGAGCACCGTGACGAGGGCGATCGCCACGAGGCCGACGCCCAGCACCGGGCGCCCCGGTGCCTCGACCGCGGCGACTGTGGTGCGCAGCGAGCGGTGATACACGGCGCCTACGACGACCGCGGTGACCGCCGCGGCCGCCAGTGCGGGCAGCGCCATGTGGCCGAGGAAGGCGCGGCCGGAGAGGTGCAGGTGGCCGAGAACGATGAGATTGGTCAGGTTGGAGCCCGGCAGGAGAAGTGATCCGGCGTTGGAGAGGAGCAGACAGGCGTAGAGGAGCGGCGCCTCTTCCTGCCCGCCACGGCTGCGGGCGGCGTAAACGAGCACAGGGGTGAGGAACGTCACCGAGGTATCGAGATTGAGCAGCGTGGTCACGGCGACCACGAGTACGGCGGTCCCGGAGTACAGCAGGACGCCGTTGGGGGAGAGACGGGCGAGGAGATGGCCGCCGGCAGCGAAGAGGCCGTCCCCGTCGGCGACGAGACCGACGAGCAGGAGACCGGCGACGAGGATGAAGGGCGGCCAGTCCTGGGCTGCGGCGGCCCGAGCGTCGTGCGGGGCCAGCAGCACCGCCGCCAGGAGGAGCACGCAACCGCCGGCGACGGGTCCCCAGCACCTGGCTCCGTGGTCGTTCACCGGGTGATCCTGCATCCCGATGCGCTGCACCGTGGGTCTGTGCCCCGTGGGTGCGCCACGGAAACTGCCGGCCGACCTTGGTGCGACGCTGCGACCCGGCGGCGGGTCAGGCGGCAGCGGGTCAGGCGGCGGCCTTCACCTCTATCGTCTCGTCGGCGCTCGCCAGCGCCTTCCACAGCGCCCAGTAGCTCTTGTAGGTGATGGCGTCGGTGATGTAGCCGGCCCGCTCCAACTCTGCGTGGAAGGCGGGCAGGTTGCGCCAGGGCACACCCATGTCGACATGATGCGCCAGGTGCCAGCCCGTGTTGTAGGGAACGATCCAGAAGCGTGCCAGCCAGGACTGGCGCACGTTGTGTGTCGTGGCCCGGCGGTCGGCGCTGCGTTCCATGCCTCCGTGCTCGGCAATGGAGCGCAGGCGGTTGATGACGCGCCACTCGGTCATCCAGGGCAGGAACCACAGGAGCGGGTAGATCCACCAGCGCCCGGTGGCCGCCCACATGGCCGCCCACAGAATGGCTTGGACACCGAAGATGGACAGGCCGATCGGACGGAAGGGCTTGGTGCGCGTGTTCTTCACCAACGGTACGAAGTTCTTCCACCCGCTGATCCCCACGGCGTCCCGGAACAGCCGCCGCCGCAGTGCCCGCCGCGTGCATGGGTACGGCGAGTAGAACGCGATGTCCGGTTCGTCCGGCCCGAATTCGTCCTTGTGATGGGCGAAATGCACCCGGCGGTAGAGCTGCACCGGTGTGAAAACGGGGTAGGCCACGACCCACTTGCCGATCCAGTCGTTCCAGCGCTTGTTGGTGAAGAGCAGCTTGTGCGCCGCCTCATGCATGAGGATGGCGAAGCGGGCGTAGATCGGGCCCATGAGGACGAAGGCAATGAGGAAGCTCCACCACTGGTCGAACCACACGGCGCCGCCGATGATCAGCGCCACCCAGAACCAGACGGTCGCCACCGAGAAGGCGTTGCGGACGTTGTCGATGCGGCGCAGGTCTGTCCGCAGGGCGGGGACGGCCATGCCGTTCGTGAGCAGCCGCTCACTCGGCAAGACATTCGGCCGGTCGGCGACGTCGGGCACGATGGTGCTGGCCATGTCCTCTATATTACGGGAATCAGTCAAGTGACGCAACCACGTAATGCCACCGCCACCGATCGCCCCGGAACGGCCTCTTCGGCCTCACCGCTCACAGCGCGGTCGGTCCTGGCCAGCGCGCTGCTCGGCATGGATCCACCCGAGTTGCCCGTGGCGCAGCTCGTGCGCCTGAGCGGCCTCTTCGGCATCAGCGAGAACCGGGCCCGCGTGGCATTGAGTCGCATGGTTGCCGGTGGTGAGGTCACCTCGGACGGGACCGGCCGCTACCGGCTGGCGGGGCATTTGGCAGCGCGCCAGTCGCGACAGTCAGCCAGCCGCGCCGGCACCACCACCCCCTTCGACGGGGAGTGGTGGCTGGCCGTGGTGACGACGGCGGGTAGCTCGGCCGAGGTGCGCAGCGCACGGCGCCGGACCCTGGCCTACGCCAGGCTGGCCGAGCTGCGCGAGGGCGTATGGATGCGTCCGGCGAACTTGGCGGTGCGGCTGCCCGATCCCCTGGACGGAGACGTGGAGCTCATGACGGCGCGTCCGGAGGACCCCGTCACGCTGACGAACCGCCTCTGGGACCTGACAACGTGGTCGGCACGCGCCCGTCGATCTCTGGCGCGAGCTGCAGGCGCTGGCCCCGAACAGACCGGAGGTTCTCGCACCAGGGTTCGAGCTCTCGGCAGCCGTGCTGCGGCACCTCCAGGCCGATCCGTTGTTGCCCCCCGCCCTTTTGCCCACCGACTGGCCCGGGGCGCGTCTCCGCGCCACCTACGACCAATGGGACGCTCGTTATCGGACGACGTTGCGCGCCTGGAGCCGGGCCGACTGAGCGTCACGGGACAGTGGGAAGCGGCCTCGGTAGCGTCGTGACCGTGGACGTCGAGATCGCCTTCACGGGGGTGCCGGTCACGGATCTCTCCTCCGGCCGGGACTTCTTCGAGCGCATCTTCGGACGAGCCGCCGACGTCGAGGTGGCCGTGGACGAGGTGATGTGGCGGGTCGCCGAGACGGCCTGGCTCTATGTCGTGGTCGACACGGCCCGCGCTGGGAACGGCTTGGTCGCCCTCTCGGTGAGCGACCTCGACGCCGTGTTGGCGGAGCTCTCCGGTCGGGGCATCACGCCTGCCCGCGTCGAGGCGGTCGGCGGTGGACGCAAGGCGACGGTGCTCGACCCCGACGGGAACACGGTCGCCATCATGCAGGTGCCCTCGTAGGCCCCGCGTCGACCTACGACGGTCGACGCCCGTGATGGAGGACCGCGACATAGTGGCGAAGCTCGTGGTCGCTGTCAACGAGGCGGAATCCAGCCCCGAGGAGAGTCCGTTGCGAAGCGATGTTCTCGAGGGTCGTGTCGGCGACCACCCTCGACAGTCCGTGTCCGGCGGCCACAGCCAGCAGGGCGACGACCGCCTCTGCGGCGTAGCGGTGGCCGCGGGCGGATGGAACGAGGCCGTACCCGATCTCGACGCATCCGCCGTCCGGTCGGCCTTTGAAGCCGGCTCCGCCAATGGCCCGCCCATCGGCCACGCGGGTGACCCGGTAGTAGCCGAACGGCTGCTGCTCCCCGCCGGCGCCGGTGGCGTCGAGGAATCCGCCCACTGCGCCGACGTCGCCTTCGAAGGGGAAATCCAACGCCCAAGAATCGTCGGGACCGGGACTTCGGGCGACGATGCGTTCTCCTTCCGCGACATCGATCGCGTGGAGCTGCAGGCGGGCAGTCCGAGCGTCGGTCACGGCGCCGTCGAAGAAGCCCTCGTCACCGGCCGCTCCTGAGGATCACCGGGATTCGGGGCCCGGCTGGGCGGCATCGGAATCCCTTGCCCCACCGATTCGCTCCGCGACGAGTTCCTGGGCCGCGGCCGCCGGAGTGATGTCCCGCGACTGGGCGCGCTCGAGCACTGTCGCCGTGGTCTCGCGGATTCGGCCGACTGCCTGCAGCGCACGCGCCTGGTCGTAGCCGTCCGCTTCGTGCGCGATGTTGATGATGCCGCCGGCATTGGCCAGGAAGTCGGGGATGTACAGGATGCCCGCCGCCGCAAGCGTCTCGGCCACTGCGGGCGCGGCCAGCTGATTGTTCGCCCCACCGACGATGATCTCGAATCCGAGGTCCGCCACGACGTCTTGCGTCAGAATCCCACCCAACCCACACGGGCAGAGGATGTCAGCGGATGTCCCGAGAGCATCGGCGGGATCCACTCCGCGGGCGGCGCCCGCTCGTAGGGCATCCTCCACCCTGTCGGGGTTGAGGTCCGAGGCGATGACAACGGCGTGTCGTTGGACGAGAAGTCGAATGACGTGTCCGCCGACCTTGCCCGCGCCCAGCACGAGCACGGTCCGTCCCTCGACGCCCGTTCCCCATCGGCGGTCCGCCGCAGCCTCCATGGCGACCATCACGCCAAGAGCGGTTGCGGGGCTGGGATCGCCGGATCCACCTCGGGACATCGAGGTGCCCGCCACGAATGGTGTCGTCTCCCGGATCAGATCCATGTCACTCTGCGTCGTCCCGACGTCCTCCGCAGTGATGTAACGCCCATTGAGCCGGTTGACGGCGGCGGCAAAGTGGCGAAGGAGGGAAGGCGTCTTCACAATGCTCGGGTCTCCGATGATGACTGCTTTCCCACCCCCATGCGCCAATCCGGCCAGAGCCGCCTTTGCCGTCATGGCTCTTGACAGCCGCAGGACGTCTTGCAGCGCGAGCCTCTCGTCCGCGTACGGATAGAACCGCGCACCGCCGAGCGACGGGCCGAGGAGGGTGGAATGGACGGCGATGATGGCGCGTAGACCGCTCGTCGCCCGGCGGGTGATCACGATGTCCTCATGCTCGGACTCCGAGAAGCCCTCGAGCATTCCATCGCGATCTGTCACAGACTGGCGACCCACGATCGAATTCTACGGTGAATCATCTTCTGCTGAACGAGGCGCTTGGCTCGTGGCGCGAGGAGCGAGGCGCGCCGCGGCAGCCCCGTTACGGAAAGCACCCACCCGCGGTCAAGATCGTGGCGCCAGCACGGTGAAGGCGATCGTCGAGACTGCGGCCAGCTTGTTGTCGCGACCGACGTCCGTCACATCCACCTGGAGCACGAAGGTGGATCCCCCCCGCCGAACGATCCGAGCGTCGGCGCGGGCAGGACCGACGACCACCGGGGACAGGAAATGAATGGTGAGATCGGACGTCGCCGTGCTGAATCCGTTCGCGTGATCACAGGAGTCATAGGCGAGACGTCCGGCGCATACGTCGACAAGTACGGCAATCAATCCGCCCTGGAGTGCCCCACGAACATTCGAGAATTGGGGGAGCACGTCCATTTCGATCGCAAGGTGACCTTCGGACGAAGGGATGTCGCGCGTCCCGAGTTGTTGGAACAGGTGTTCGCCGCGCTCGAGCACCTCGCTGTGCCGTTTGCTCAGGTCACCGTTGGGGGGTTGCGCCATCGCGCAATAGATATAGCAAGCACGAAAAAACCGCTAATCGAGGTCGTCGCAGGATCCGTCTGAGGGGGACTCCAGCTGTGGATAGACATCGGTACTTTGCTGACGGAGAATTCGATGCTGCAGTCCGGTTGGCCGGCCTACGCGGCGTGAGACTGGCTGATCCAGGTCTCGTACATTTCTGCGTAGTGGCCGCCCAGCGCCACCAGTTCGTCGTGGGAGCCCACTTCGAGCAGCCGACCGTCGCCGACCACCACAATGCGATCGGCCCGCATCGCCGTCGACAACCGGTGAGCAATGAGCACGGCGGTGCGCCCTTCGAGCAGCACGTCGAGTGCCGCCTCGACCATGGTCTCGGACTTGAGGTCGAGATTCGACGTCGCCTCGTCGAGGACGAGGACACGTGGCTCGGCCATGAAGGCGCGTCCCAGCGCGATGAGCTGGCGCTCGCCCGAGGACAGCGACTGTCCCCGCTCATGGACCGGTGTGTCGAGGCCGTAGGGAAGCCGCTGCACGAGTTCGCCCAGGCCAACCTGGTGTACCGCGTCCCAGACCTCGTCGTCAGGCGCGCCCGGGCGGGCGAAGGCGATGTTGTCCCGGATGGTCCCGGCGAACAGGAAGGGCTCCTGCGGGACGACGCCGAGCTGCCGGCGCAGTGACTCCAGCGTCACCTTCTTCAGGTCGAAGCCATCGATGAGCACCCGGCCGGCCGTGGGGTCGTAGAAGCGCGTGACCAGCTTGGCCATGGTCGATTTGCCCGCACCGGTGGCGCCGACGAAGGCGACCGTCTCGCCGGGCTCAATCGTCAGGTCCACGTCGTGTAGCACCGGCACCGCGGGGTCGTAGCCGAAGGAGACATGGTCGAAGTGGATCTGGCCCTTGATTTTCGGCAGTTCCACCGCGTCGGCCGCCTCCAGCACCGAGGGCTCAGTCTCGAGCAGGCCCTGCAGCTTGAACACCGAGGCCCGGCCTTGCTGGAAGGTGTTGTACTGCTGCACCAGCAATTGAATCGGCGAGAAGAACCGGTTCACGTACAGGAAGAAGGCGGTCAACTGGCCCAGGTTGATCTCCTGTGGGTGGTGCAGGTACATGGTGCCGCCGATGCCCAGAATGAGCAGCTGGCCGAACACGCTGATGACCTGCGACCCCGGTCCGTAGATGCCGTTGATCCGGCCCGTGTAGATATTGGCGTCCCGATACGAGCCGACGATGTCTCGGTGCGTCTCGACGTTGTAGCGCTGACGGTTGTGCGCCGTGACGATGCGGACACCTTGCAGGCTCTCGGAGAGATCTGCCAGGACGAGCGCGATGCCGTCGCGCACCTTGTCGTAGCCGCGCTCAGAGGCACGCTTGAACCAGATCGACATGATGACCAGCGGAGGCAGCACGCAGAACACGGTGATGGCGGCCAACTTCGCGTTGGTGGCGAAGAGGAAGATGGTGATGACCACCATGGTCAGGCCCTGAATGGCGAACTGCGCGAGACCGTCCTGCAGTAGCTGCTGCAGGTTTTCGATGTCGCTCGTCATGCGACTCATGACGACGCCGGCCTTCTCCTCGGTGAAGAAGTCGAGCGAGAGCCGCTGCAGATGGCGGAAGACCTTGATGCGCAGGTCGTTCATGACCCACGAGGCGAGACGCCCCGTCACCCTGGCCTGCCCCCACTGCGCGCTACCGGACACCACGATCGAGACCAGGTACAGCACCGCCATGAGGATGACGACGCCGTAGTCGTAGTGGGGCGGCGTCAGGCCGTGGTTGATGGCGTAGGAGACGAGGCTCGGGCCGAGCTGGGTGAAGAGGGCGATGAGCCCCACCAGGAGGGCGGCCAGCGCGCACATGCCGGGGTACTCCATGAGCAGCGAGGTGAGCGTCAGCTTCTTCGACTCGTGCTCTGTCGGGAGCTGCGTGAAGACGACGTCCGGTTCGCCGCGGTCCGGCTCCTCCGCCAGGAGCAGATCGACGCCGGCCTGTAGCTCGTGCGGGATCCCTCCGAAGGGCAGGCCCGCCTGGGCCGCGCCGGGCGGGCCGCCGCCGCCGATGGGCGGACCTCCTCCTCCGCCGAACATCAGACCTCACCCCTCTCGGGCTCGAGGACCTCGTCGTCGCTCTGGAGGAGCCCGTCCTGCGGCGCGTGGGCCACACCCACCGGCTCCAGCACCTCGGTGTCCAGCCCGAGGTCGTCGGCACCGGCTGCCGCTTCCTCGGCCTGCTCCTCGTCGCTGGCCGCCTGCGCCAGCACTTCGGAGTAGAGCGGTGTCGTGGCCAGCAACTCGGCGTGAGTCCCGTCGGCGACAATGCGTCCGTTGTCGAGCAGCACGACACGGTCGGCCAGGCTGATGGTCGACAGTCGGTGGGCGATGATGAGCGTGGTCCGGCCCTCCATGAGGACGCGAAGCGAGGAGTGGATGCGCTGCTCCACCTTCACGTCGATGGCGCTGGTGGCGTCGTCGAGGATGAGAATGGGCGGATTGACCAGCAGGGCGCGGGCGATGGCGATGCGTTGGCGCTGTCCGCCCGAGAGCGTGTAGCCGCGCTCGCCGACCACGGTGTCGTAGCCGTCGGCCAGTCGGTTGATGAAGCCGGTGGCCCCCGCCGCCTCGGCGGCGGCCATGACCTCTTCGAGGGAGGCGTCCGGTCGCCCGTAGGCGATGTTGTCGCGGATAGAAACCGAGAAGAGGAAGGGCTCGTCGAGAACGACGCCGATATTGGCCCGCAGGCTGGTGAGCGTGAGGTCGCGCACATCGTGCCCGTCGACACGCACCGTGCCGCCGGTGGCGTCGTAGAAGCGGGCCAGGACGCGGGCCACGGTGGACTTGCCGCTGCCCGTCCGCCCCACCAGGGCGATGGTCTCGCCCGGGTGCAGGTGCAGGTTCAGGTTGCGCAAAATCTGGCGCGGTCCATCGTCGCTCGTCTTGGAGAGCAGGCTGTCGTCGGCGTAGGCGAAGCTGACGTCGTCGAACTCGACATCACCCTGGCAATTGACGAGATCGATGGCGTCGGGTCGGTCGACGATGGTGGGCTTCTCGTCGATGATCTCGTAAATCCGGTCGGCGGAGGCCGAGGCGCGCTGGCCCATCATGATGAGCATCCCGAGCATCATGAAGGGGGCCTGCATCATGACCAGGTAGAGATTGAACGAAACGATGGAGGCGACCGGTAGGTGGTCGTGGATGACGAACCATCCGCCCACCAGCAGCACGAGCACCAGGCCGACCTGGGAGAGGTTCTGGACGAGGGGGGCGTAGCGGGCGCGCAGGTCGGCGTCCTTGATGTAACCCCACTGGACCCGGTCGGCCGCCTTGGCCAACTGGCCCAGCTGCTGCTGCTCGGCGGCGAAGCTGCGCACGACGCGCACGCCGTTGACGTTCTCGTCCACGACGGTTGCCACCTCGGCGAGCCGGGACTGGATGAGCCACGACACGGGGAAGAGCGAGTTCCGCATCTTGACGCCCACGAGGTAGATGAACGGCATGGCCGCCATGGCGACGAAGGCCAGCGGAACGCTGATGGAGAGCATGAAGGCGAAGGCGACCACGGCGATGGAGCACTGCACCAGGATCATCGGCGCGAAGGTCAGGTACATCTGCACCGAGCGGATGTCCGAGTTGGCGCGCGAGATCAGCTGTCCGGACTGGACCCGGTCGTAGAAGGGGAAGGACATCCGGGTGAAGTGCTCGTAGAGGATGTTGCGCAGGTCGAACTCGATCGCGTAGGCGACCTTGAACAGGTTGTTGCGCGAGATGTAGCCGAAGACCCCCGTGAACAACGCCAGCACGGCGATCAACTCCACGTAGTGGTGCAACGGCTGCGTCTTGTTGATCAGCGAGTTGGTGATGCCCTCCTGGAGGATCTTGGGGATCCATACCTGAATGATCAGGCCCAGGAACGAGAAGATGAGCGCACTGAACCACTGCACCTTGTGCGCCATGACGATGGGCGTCGCCCGCTTGATCCACGACTTGGTGCGGTCCGGGTCGACGGTTGCCTTCGGCTTGGTGTAGCGGCTCGTCGCCCCCATCGGGACGTAGGCCGCCAGCGGCAGCCGAGCCGTGCCGTCCAGCGCCTCTTCATCCTGGGCGTCGACGGGGGCGGGCGTGCCTTCGATCCTGTCCTCGGTCTTGCTCATCGCTGTGTCCGCCTCGGAGCCTGCGGCGTGGCCGCCGGCGGGTCGCCGACGCCCGGGCGGGGGCCTTGGCGCGACTCGACCATCGCCCGGGCCCAGAGCTCGAGCGAGCGCAGGGCCATGGCCTCGTCCTTGTCAGGCAGGTGGCCGGCGATGGCGATGAGGTACTCGTCCACGGCGACGTCGGCCCGGGCCAGGGTGCTGACGCCCTCCGGCGTGAGTCGCAGCTCCACCCGTCGTCGGTCCGCGTCCTCCTGGCGACGGTCGACAAAGCCGCGAGCCACGAGCCCATCGATGAGGGCCGTGATGGAGGGCCGGCGAACAGCCAGCCGGTCGGCCAGGCCCGAGGCGGCGGCGGATCCCTCGGCCAGAATGCCGAGGACCCGGTATTGGGGAAGGGTGAGCTCGACCTGGGCCAATGCCACTTCCACCCGCTTGGACAGCCAGGCGGCGACCCGTCCGTAGGTACCCAGGACAGGGGGCGCGGCAGTTGCCTTTGATCCGGCGCGGCCGTTGGTCTTGCCGCGGGATGCCGCGTCAGCAGAGAGGGGGGAGGTCACAGACACTTCGACCATCATACAGTTAGACGCTCTAACTACGTGCAGCCGGGCCCCCGCAGACCCGGATCAGGCTTCCCGGGCGCTCCACTCGGGGTCGAGTTGGCGCAGGAAGAGGTCGCAGCGGGTCTCCTCGTCAACCTCGCCGATTGCCCCCGCGGCCAGCTGCAACATGTGCAGTGAACCGAGGAAGCCCCGGTTGGGCTCGTCGCGCCAGCGCACGTACCCCGAGCCGCGCCAGCCGGCAGCCCGCAACGCATCGAGCCCTCGGTGATAGCCCACCCGGGCGAAGGCGTAGCGATCGATGGGGTCGTCCGCGAGCTCTGCCAGGTCCGCCCATGCCTGTAGGCAATGCGGATCCCGGGCCGCCACGGCGGCGACCGCCCGGCGGCGTTGCGGCGCGGGGAGGGACCGGGCCGCATGGAGCGCCGCCGCCAGCTCGGGATCGAGCGGATGGAGCACGGTCTCGGGGCTTCCGGACGTGAAGTTGACTGCATGCTCGGGGGTCACCCAGCCATGTTACGGAATGTCGTCGGCCAGAGAGCCGGCAGTACTCTTCGCGCCGTGTTGACGCCCGACCCCAGGCCCACGTCCTTCCAGAACCATCCCGGACTCCGCGATCGCGAGCCCGAAGCCCGCGAGCTGGCCGACGTCCTGCGCCGCCTCATCCGGTTGTCGGTCGAGCGCGGCCCCGCCGGCCGCCGAGACCGTCCGCCTGACCGCCAGCCTGGCCTCGCTCGCCGACCAGTTGGAGACCTACGTGCCGGCGGACCCGTTGCCGCGGTTCATTCCGCCGGACGAGGACGGTCCGCCGAAAGACGTGCCGCTGGGCGGCGCCATGCCCTATGACGTGGTGGTTGGGCCCTTCAACCCGGTGGCGTTGCCGCTCGTCCTCGACTTCGACCCTCCCAAGGCACTGGGTCGGGGCGTCTTCGACGTCACCTACGAAGGGGCGCCAGGCTGTGTGCACGGAGCAGTGCTGGCCGCCGCCTTCGACATCATCCTCACCGCGGCCAATGCGATCGTGGGGTCAGTCGGACCGACCGTCTCGTTGGCCGTGCGCTATCTGCGTCCCACGCTGACCGGCGAGGAAGCCGTGTTCGAGGGCTGGGTGACCGAGGTCACCGAACGCCGCATCTTCAGCAAGGGGCGCATCGTGCAGGGAGGGGTGGTCACCGTCGAGGCCGAGGGCGAGTTCGCCATCTTCAACCAGGATCGGGTCAACCGGCTGGCCTCGAGCCGACGCCGGTCCTCTGACCCCGGGACGGGCTCCGAGGCCTCTGCCGGAGCGTCGGGGGAGTAGTCCGCCTCATGGCCCGCCAGTCGCTGGAGCCGAGCCGCGATCCGGCGGACTATCCGTTCACGCACCGGCTGCGCACTCGTTTCGCCGAGACCGATGCGATGGGCGTCATCCACCACGCGGCCTACCTGCCGTATCTCGAGGAGGCCCGAGTCGAGTATCTCCGGGCCATCGGGCACCCCTACGACGCCGTGCGCGGCGGAGAAGCGGGCGAGGCGCGGGAATTCCCCGTGCTCGAGGTCTCGGTGCGGTACCGCCAGCCCCTGCACTTCGACGACGAAGTCGATGTGTCGTTGCGCATCGGTGCGGTCAGGGGCGCCACCTTTCAGATTGCGTATCTCCTGGCCGTCGGCCCCGACCCGAGGGCGACCGCTGTCACGGTGCACGGATGCGTCGACGGAAGAGGGCGCCCGGCCCGCTTGCCGGGATGGGTGGCGACGACCGTTGCAGGGGGCGGCGCGTAGGGCGGCCGGAGGCGTGCTCCGGCGAACGGTACCGTGCAGCCTGGTGAGCGGCAACCAGCGGATCGCGCATCTCCGCCGGGCCCGGGACCTGATGGACCTGCGTTTCGCCGATCCGCTGGACCTGGACCAACTGGCGGCGCAGGCGGGCTTCTCGAAGTTCCACTTCGCCCGCGCTTTCAAGGAGGCGTACGGCGAGACGCCGGCCAACTACCTCAGCCGGCGGCGAGTGGAGCGCGCCAAGGATCTGCTGCGCTCGGCCAATCTGACGGTGACGGAGGTGTGCATGCTGGTCGGGTTTTCCAGCCTGGGGTCATTCAGTTCCCGCTTCTCCGAAATGGTCGGGATGTCGCCGAGCGCCTTCCAGCGAGCCTCGGCGTCCCGAGGCGGTACCCCGCCGATTCCAGGATGCTTCCTCATGGATTGGGGACGACCCCGCCCCGGGAGGTAGGCGCTGCCTCACGCCCAGGATCTCGGGATGACCGAAGAGAGCAATCCCGGAGAAGCCTGTCCCAGAATCGCCGCGTACCGTGTCGGCATGATCACTCGCATGTCACACACGAGCGTCTTTGTCCTGGACCAGGACTCCGCCAAGGCCTTCTACACCGAGAAGCTCGGACTCGAGGAGCGCCTCGACATCATGATGGGGGAGGATTTCGAGGGTGCGGGCGCCGGGTTCCGCTGGCTGACGGTCGGCCCCAAGGAACAGCCGGACCTCCAGATAATCCTGTCCTCGTGCGACATGGGTCGTTCGCCCGAGGCGGCCGCACAACTACGCGAGCTCGTGGCCGGCGGCTCCATGGGCGTCGGAGTGATGACCACCGACGATTGCCAGCAGACGTATGAGGCGCTCCGGGCCAGAGGCGTCACATTCCTCTCCCAGCCGGCCGAGCGACCCTACGGGATTGAGGCGACGTTGCGCGACGACTCGGGCAACATGATGAGCTTGGTGCAGCCGTTCGCCTCCGAGTGAGAGCCGGGCCACGAGGCCGCCGGTCGTGAGGCTCAGGCGGGGTGGCCGGGCGTCAGCGGCGGTGTGCCCCTGAACGTGAGCAACCCCTGGTGCGCGCCCGCGATCGAGCGCACCCCACGCGTGAGAAACGCCTCGTGGTCGCCGACGGGGAAATGCCCGAGGATCTGGCCCTCCATGCTGACAGCGGCGTCGACCAGCAGGGGCGCCCCGGTGGAGCCGAGCCGCCAATCCACTGAGGCGAACTTGTCGACCAGGTCGCCGGTTTCTTCGCCGAAGAGGCGAGCCAGGTCGACCTGATCCTGGCCGAGGAGATGGAGACCCATTCCAGACGCGCGCTCGGCGACGCCAAAGGTGTGGTTCACCTTCGAGATGCAGACGAGGAAGTTCGGAGGATCGATGCTGCACTGGGTCACGAACCCGGCAAGGCAGCCGCTCATATCGGCATCGGGTGCCCTTACCGTGACCACGAAGTACGGGTAGTCGATCACTTCGAAGAAAGGGCCTAATGCATCGGAGTCGTTCACAAGAGGCGCATGATCCGCTCTACCCAAACCCACTGGCGGTCCTCCAAGCCTCACCGAGTGCACGGGCACGTCCCGGAGGGTGCAACGCGACGAGAGGCAGCTCCTGCCGGCTCCCGAGGGCACCCCACCGGGGATTCCCCTACCCGCCGCGTGGGTAGGCAAAACTCGTGCACATGAATCGCACGACCGGCCCCGCCGCGTTCCGACTGCTCGAGGGGAGCGCACCTTGCTGACCCAGGGAGCGGAAGGCTCCACCGGAAACGAGGGAGCGCCGGCAGGATTCACCATCAAGCAGGGTGGTCTCGGTTCAGGCGCCCAGGCCCTTGCGCTCGCCACCCTGTGCGGGGTCCTCTTTCTCACCTTCCTGGACAACACCGTTGTCAGCGTCGGTCTGGCCAACGTCCAGAGCGACCTCCACGCCGGAGTCACGTCGCTGCAATGGGTGGTCAATGGGTATGCGCTGACGTTCGCCAGCTTCATGTTGGTGGCCGGGATGCTCGGTGACATCTTCGGGCGCAAGCGGATCATGCTCATAGGGGTCGCTATCTTCTGTGCCGGCTCCGTCGTTGCCGCCATGGCCAGCAACGTCGATTGGCTCATCGCCGGCCGCGTCATCATGGGTATCGGCGCCGCCGCCAGTGAGCCCGGCACGTTGTCCATCATCCGGCACGTCTATCCCGATCGAAAGACACGCGCCGACGCTCTGGGCATCTGGGCCGCAGTATCAGGCCTCGCCCTGGCGCTGGGCCCCGTCATTGGGGGTGCTCTCGTTGGCTTCTCCAGCTGGCGTGCCATCTTCTGGTTCAACCTGGGGTTTGGCCTCGTTGCTTTCGTTCTGGCCGCCGTGGCCGTCCCCGAGACATCCGACCGACAAGGGCGCCGCATCGACGTCTTGGGATTCCTATTCGGCGCAGCGTTCCTGGGCTGTATCTCGTTCGCCGTGATTCAAGGAGAGACGTCGGGTTACACGGCTCCGTGGATCGTGGCGCTCTTCATCGTGTGCGGTGTCTCCGGCATTGCGTTTGTCATCACGGAGAAGAAGGTCAAGAGCCCCATGCTCGACCTGTCGATGTTCCGCGTCCCTCCCTTCGCCGGTTCCAATTTCGTCGCGTTCGTCGCCTATTTCGGCACCTTCTCCATCTTCTTCTTCACCGCGTTGTACCTGCAGGTCGTCGCCAATGCGTCCGCCTATCAAACGGCGGTGGACTTTCTCCCGATGGCGGCCGGACTGATCATCGCCTCCGCCCTGACCGGTCCGCTCGTGGCAAGGGTCGGCGCTCGCTGGCCGATGGCCTTGGGATGCCTGTTGGCCGGAGGCGGGATCCTCGCGGCGAATGCCGTGCTCTCCCCGACGGTCGACTTCGGAACCCTCGGCTGGGTCCTCCCGCTAGCCGGCATCGGCATCGGCATATTGCTCGTGCCCGTGACGTCCGTCCCGCTCACCGTGGTGCCCCCGGAGCGGTCGGGCATGGCGGCCTCGGCGACCAACACGAGTAGGGAGATGGGCGCTGTGTTCGGCGTGGCCATTCTCGGATCCATCGTCAACGCCAAGCTCACGGGAGATCTCGCGGCCAGGCTGAAGGCCATCGGGATCCCGCCGAACTTTCAGAGCCTGGTGGAGCACGCGATCCAGACCGGCGGGGCCTCGCAAGGCGGAGCGGCGAGCAGTGCCGAACACAGTAAGAACGAGGCGGTTTCGAAAATCGCCACGAAGGTCGTCAATGCCGCCTACAACGCTTTCGGGTCCGGGCTCCATGAAGCGCTGCTCTTGTCCGGTTGCCTCATTCTTGCTGGCGCAGTGGTGGCGGCGCTCACCATCCATCGCCGGCCCGGAGAGACCTTCGAGCTCTAGTTCTATCGGCTGTGCGCTCCCGAGCGCGGCCTGCCGCCTGCGCCGGCCTCGGCGTTTCGGGCCGATTGGCCTCGTGGTGGAAGGGGGCAGAGCGATCCCATGGCCCGACGGCCGCAGCCAATACCGACGAATTGGGGACCTTCAGGATCCCGTCGTCCGTGAGAACCGAGACGTAGGTGAGGCTCACGGATGTGACCGTGCCGTAGAACTCGCCGACCACCATGCGCATGGCGGAACCCGCGGTCCGACCTCCGCGCCAGCGGGCCAAGTCGTCAAGTTCCGCGGCGCTCGAGCGCGCGCAGAGGACGACCAGGATCAGAAAGACGAGCGCCGGTATATCGAGCAACGCGCGCCCGCCGAGGGTGTGCGTGCGTTGGGGCACCACCGACGATCCCACGACGAGTGCGATGGCTGCGCCGCATCCGGTGACAACGGCGCGTCGGAACCGTGGACGCTTGACCGGGACGCGCGTGGGCTCCGCGACGGCGATCCGTTTCTGGGGCCGGAGCCTCACTCGGCCGTCTTCTCGGCCGTCTGCTCGGCCGCTCACGTGCGATCCGACAGTGCGCGCGCCACTCGACCGGTAAGGAAACATCGTCGTCACAACCTCCTTGGATCCAGCGAGGGGCCTACGGCAACGCCTCGCGGCCGATTCCGTACCCGCGTGAGCGCAGAACAAGCAAGGTCAGCGACTCAACCCAAGGTGCGTTGTACCCTCTCGCTCCCGATTCCGGGAATGCCACTGCAGTGGCGGCCGACCAAGAGGCATCGGGACGATTCGAAGGCTTTCGGCGACGCCGACGGGGTCAGTTGGGCCAGCGGGCATGCTGGACGCAGACTGGAGGTTCTCGTGAAGTTCGACACCATGCTGGCCGGGCTCAAAGATGCCCCCGCCCACGCCCGACGATTGGAGGAGCTCGGAGTCGACGGCGCCTTCACGTTCGAGGGCCCTCACGACGTGTTCACCCCGTTGATCCTCGCCGCGGGTGCGACGACGACGCTCGAGTTCGCGACCAACGTCGCAATCGCATTTCCCCGCAATCCGGTGCAGCTCGCCCACCAGGCCTACGACCTTCAGGTGCTGTCCGGAGGGAGATTCACGCTCGGTCTCGGATCCCAGATCCGAGCTCAGGTGGAGAAGCGATACGGCGCCTCGTTTGACCGGCCCATCGCCCGCATGCGGGAGGTTGTCGGAGCCCTGCGCGCCATCTTCGCCACCTGGGAAACCGGGGAACCACTGGACTTCCGGGGCGAGTTCTGGTCGCACACGCTCATGCCCCCGCTGTTCAACCCCGGGCCGAACCCCTATGGGCCTCCACCCATCGCCCTCGGCGGGCTCGGACCGCAGATGCTCCGACTGGCGGCTGAACTGGGTGACGCGGTGTACGTCATGCCGTTCAATACGGCGGCGCACTTCGCCAAACAGAGCCTTCCCGCCATAGAGCAGGGTCTCGCACGCGGAAGCCGGGATCGTTCGTCACTCTCGGTGACCGGTGAGGTCATTGTCTGCTGCGGACGAAGCGAAGAGGAAAGAGAGATCGCCCGGGTCGCGGGGCGATGGCTCCTCTCCTTCTACGCCTCGACTCCGGCATACCGTCCGGTGCTCGAGTCCGAGGGCTGGGAGGGAGTCCAGCCCGAGCTCAACGCGCTCTCCAAGGCGGGCCGCTGGGACGAGATGCCGGGGTTGATAGACGACCGCATGCTGGCTGCTCTCGCCGCGGTGGGATCGCCCGAGGAGGTGGTTTCGGATATCACTGCCCGATTCGGAGGCAACGTCGATCGCGTGGGCTTCTACACCCCGTACCTCATCAGCGAGGAAACCCTGGGGGAATTGGCTGCCGAAATGGCGTCAGTGGCGCAGCACGTGTCCTGAGACGCCGAGCCGGAGCGCCACCCGCGTCCGTGGTTACCGGACCCAATCGTCGGGATCTGCCTCGCCGCGTTTGTACTGCTCCACGAGGAGGGCCTGCACTTCGCGCACTCTCCTCTCGACCAGCTCGCGGCGCTCGGAGACCATCGAGACCTGGACCTCGATTTCGCGGAGCGTCTCCCGGACGGCTTCCGGCGAGCGAGGGTCGAGACGGGCCAGTTCAGCGTGGGCCGGCATCAGCCCGTCTGCTGCGCCCGCAACCGCTTTTTGCGCCGACGCCGTGGTGGCGGGCGCGTCGGGGGACAACGACCATCCTCCGCCGATGGAGGCTGCTTCGAGCACACGGGGCATATTGTCGACGAGATCCTGCAGGTCCCCGTCCGATGCCTCTGCGATCGCCTCAAGCGCCCCGATGTCGACCGAGAGAACGTGACGTGCATACGACAACAGGACCGCGACATGCACAAGATCGTCACGGCCGCCTCGGAGCTCGGGCGCAGGAGTCAACGAGTCGAGCAGCGCGGTGTTGTCCAACAGTTGATCGACGTCAATCAGTGTCAGCAGCATCGACACGACAACGCTTCGAAGACCCTGTTCCTACGCCTATTGCTCACGCCTATTGCTCGCCCCTCACCCACGCCCCGCAATTCCGTTCCTCTTTGGGACGTTGTACCCGCTATGCGCCACGTGCAACCGATGGCGGACAACTTGAACGCTACCCTCATTGCCAGCGGATCGGGGGACAACCGGCCTGTCGCCACCATCGTGGTTCCGGCCTGGAATGCCTGGGAGTACACGGAACGGTGCCTCCTGTCCCTCCGTCCGACCCTGGGAGTGCGAGACCAGGTCGTCGTGGTCGACAACGGCTCGACTGACGGCACCCGAGAGGCGCTCGGCGCCTATGGGTGGGTCGAGGTCGTCGCCAACGACGAAAACCAGGGATTCGCCCGGGGATGCAACCAAGGGGCGGCCCGGGCCCGGGGAAGCGTCCTGGTCTTCCTGAACAGCGACACCGTCGTTCCCTCCGGCTGGCTCGACGAACTTCTCGCACCGTTCGAAATGGGCGACGTCGGCGCGGTCGGTCCCCGCTCGGACAACGTCTCGGGGAGGCAGAAGGCCATGGCCGTTCCCGATCCCGAGGAGGATCCCCGGGCCTTCGGGGACTTCGCGCACTCGTGGCGCACGAGCCACCTGGGGCAGACCTCAGAGGCACGGCGGCTCATCGGATTCTGCCTCGCCGTCCGCACCTCGCCGTTCCGAGCACTCGGAGGCTTCGACGAGCGGTTCGAGATCGGCGGATTCGAAGACGACGACCTGTGCCGACGGTTACTCCAGAACAAGCACCGCCTGCTCATCGCGCACGGTTCGTTCGTTCACCACCGCGGTCATGCATCGTTCGATGCCAATGACGTCGACTGGCGTGTGACCCAGGTCGAGAACCGTGTCCGATTCGAGGCGAAGTGGGGTGCCGACTCGCTGCGTAAGCCCATCCTGTTGACGGCTTGCCTCATCGTGAAGAACGAGGAGCAGATGCTGGGGGCCTGCCTGGAATCGGTCCGGGATGCCGTCGACGAGATTGTGGTCTACGACACCGGCTCCAACGATCGCACGGTGCAGATCGCCCGCGAGGCGGGAGCAACGGTCGTGGAGGGCCAATGGGAGGACTCCTTCGCGGTGGCCCGGAACGCGGCGCTGCGGCACGCCACCGGGGAGTGGGTGTTGTCGATCGACGCCGACGAGCGCCTGCAGACCGATCCCGACGTCCTGCGGGCACAGCTTGCCGCGCCTGACTCGGATGTCGAGGCGTATCTCGTCGCGATCGAGAACCTGCACGGGCCAGGCAATCCACGCTCCGTCCACACGGCGATCCGGATGTTCCGGCGGCGCGCGGTCGACCTGGCGCCATCGTCTGCACGAGCAGGTTGTCGCCGCTGACGATCCCGCCCGGAGTTTGCGCACCGCCTACCTGTCAGGCGCGCGGTTGATTCATCACGGCTACATGGCCGAGGTCTTCGACGATCGCAAGAAGGCTGACCGCAACCTCGAGCTTGCCCTCGCCGGACTCGACGACGGAGAGGTGGATCGTTCCTATGCCCTGATGAACCTCGGCCGGGCGCTCGAATCCGCCGGGCACAGCGAGGAAGCCGTGCGGCGTCTCTCCGAGGCTGCCGACTCGGCAACCGACACGATCACACGGCGCTTGGCGGTGACCAATTTGGTGTACATCCTCGGCCGAATGGGGCGCTTCGAGAAGGCGCTCGTCTGGCTGAAGGAACTCAGGCGGCTGTCGCGTAGCCAGGTTGCGGCCGACCTCGCCGAGGGAAGAACACGACTGGCCATGGGGGAGACGGAAGAGGGGTTGGCCATCCTGGCCCGGATCCCGAGCAGAGGACGAGACGACGACGGCATGGAGTACGGGCCGCACGTCGTGGCAGCAATCCGCGGCGAGGCCCTGGCATCACTCGAGCGCTTTGGCGAGGCAGCGGACGTCGTCCTCGATGCCATCAGGTCCGACGGCGTACTCGAGGCCGACGTCGGGGAACTGGTGCATTGGCTGCTGCAAGCCGATCGCTCCCCGGCGGAGATCACGGCGGCCCTGTGCGCCGAGGACCTCGTGCCGATGCTCGGTCGCGTCCTCCGTCAGCCCCCACCCCTGGCCGATGTTCTGTTGGACGGGGCGTGGGCCAGATTCCCCGATCGCCTCGAACCACTTGCAGCGGCGGCCAGCGTGGCGCCCCGGCTGCCGCTGGCCCGTGCGCTGGTCTGGTCCGCCCGGCTGCGCCAGCGCGGCCTCGCCACGTCCTGCCCGCTGCTCGCGATCGGTCGGGACACAGGGATCGATCCCGTGGTGCGAGCGCGTGCGGCCGCCGCGCTCTACGGATCGTTTCACGATATGAGCGCCCTCGACATCGCCCGGGCCGCTCTCGGCGACCTCGATCCGGCCGCCAGGCTCACCTCTGAAGAGGAGATCGGCCGGCTCTCCCCGACCCTGCTTTCGGCACTGACGGGAACGTCACAACCGTCGATCGGCGCCGTTGCGGCCACGGGGACGAACGCGGCCTCGAGGCTTCCGGCCCCAGTGCCCTCCCGGCCGGCCACCGGGAACACAACCTGTCTGCAACCGATCCGCAAGGATTCGGCTGTCGTGCTCCGCGCCGCGCCGACGACCAAGCGAGGAGGCGTAAACATCGTCGGCCCGTTCGAGGGGACCAGCGTCGAGGCTGACGTGGCCCGCAGGTTGGCGTCCGCGCTCCGTGCTGGAGGCGTCCCGATAGCGACGACCTCCTACCACCGGGACCACAGAGACCTCGGGTCGGCGTGGTCACATCACGGATCGTCGGACTTTCCCTTCGACGTGAACCTGCTCGTGGTGCACCCCGACCACATGACCGACTTTGTCCTCGACTCCGGTCCAGCCTTGTTCCACAATCGCTACACGATCGGGTTGTGGGTGTGGGATCTCCTGGTGCCGTCCTCCTCAATGGCCGACGCAGCGCGCATGGTGCATGAGGTGTGGACGCCTAGCTTGCGAGGGCACGGAAGCGCCTCCACGGTGTTCGACGGGCCTGTCCACGGGGTCCCCATCCCGGTCGGACGGGAGCCGACTGCGGCGGACCGCGCTGCACTCGACCTGCCGGATGGCCTCGTCTTCGCGTGCAGCGTCGACTTCGACAGCGGGTTCGCCCGTCAGAACCCGCTCGGAGCCGTGCAGGCGTACACCCGGGCCTTCTCGCCGAGGGATGGCCATCACCTCGTCATCGATGCCAGCCACGCCGACCGGTACCCGCAGGAGCACGCTCTGCTCGTCGGCCTGGCCGACGGGCGTCCCGACGTGGCGATACGACATGGCTCGTCCGTCGCCGAGCGGGACCGCCTCCTGGCGGAGGCCGACTGCTACCTCTCGCTCCACCGGGCGGACGGGGGGCTCGGGTCGGTGGCCAAAGCCATGTCGTGGGGCACGTTCACGGTGGTCACCGCAACGCCGGAGTCCCTGGAGTTCCAGAGCGATGAGGACAGTGGCCTGGTCCACTCCGAAGCCGTGGCGGTTCCCGTCGACGAGTATCGCTATCCGACCGGCTCGTCGTGGGCCGAACCGGATCTGGAGCATGCCGGTTCCCTGTTGCGGTCCGTGGTGGATGATCCGGACGCCACCGCGATCAAGGTCCGGCGGGCCCGGGAGGTCGCCGCCCGCCGCTTTGCTCCCTCGGCGGCCGTTGGCGCCGTGCACTCCCGGCTGGCGGACATTGACGCTCGTCTCCACGCCGGACACCGTCGCGATCGTGTCGCTGCGGACAAAGTGCGCGGTCACGCTGGTCAGCGACGCTGACCAGCGTGAAGGCCTTACATCACCGCAGCGAAGGATCTGGCAAGAGGTCTTCGAGGTCCGACGCTTGGTCGACCCCGAGTTCGAGCCGGAGATTGTGCAGGCCCTGCTGCACCAGTTGGGTGACCCGTGGCCGGCCCACACCGAGGATGTCCGCAATCTCGCTCTTGGCCAGTCCTTCCAAGAAATACAGCACCAATGCCATCCGCTGGCGCTCGGTGAGTCTCCGCAGGGCGGCCTTGACCGAATCGTTCATCGCGGCCAGCTCGGCGCCCTCTGTCGGCGAGAGATCCGACGTTGCGGAGGCGAGGATCCTGCCCTCGGATGCCGCATTTCCTTCGGTCAAGGGAGCCAGGTGCGTCAGTGCGGTGGCCTCGTCGCGGAGATTGATGGCCTCGGCGACATCGACGCCCAGTTCGGCGGCGATCTCACGGATGGTCGGCGTCCGTTTGAGCGTGGACTCGAGGTCGTCACGCGTGGCGTGGAAAACCTGGACCCTGGCGCGGAGGCGCTTGGGCAGGAAGTCCTCGTGCCGCAGCTCGTCGATGATGGCGCCCTGGATCCGCCTCGTGGCGTACGTGGCGAATTGAAAGCCAGCGGACGCGTCCCAGCGTTCGATGGCGTCGATCAACCCGAAAGTCCCGAAGGAACAGAGCTCCTCCACGCCATCCGCCGAGCGCGAACGGCGGGCGAAGCGCTTGGCCACAATGGTGACCAGCGGGGCATAAAAGAGGACCAGCTGGTTCCGGTGCTCCCGAGAGCGGTCCTGCCAGTACTGGGCCCACAGAGTGTCTGCGGCGCTTCGAAGGTCGCTGGGGCCACCATCTGATTCTTGGCCAGCAACCAGCACCGCGCGAATTGACGACATGGAATTGCCTATTCCCCCTATCCCGCCCGATGCGGCGGGCGTGACACAGGATGTATCGACAGCGTGACGTGCGCGTATAGCCAAATAATGGAAAACCCCTTGGCGTGCCCGTAGGCCGAAGGTCCCACTCCGCTCCATTCGGGCGCTTTCCTCTCCACTGCGGCGGGCCGCTGGTGCGCAACGTTCCCCGTCCGGCGGATGACAGTTCGCGATTCGTCGGCGCCGGGCATCTGAACTCACCGCCGGGGCGGGACGTAGAAGGAATCGGAGCAAGGACGCTCCCCCTCCCGGAACCGGGAGGGCAACAGTCATCAGGAGGACAAAACAATGTCGGGCATTCTCATCAACGACAACTCAACGGCGGTCGAGGCTTACAACAACCTCGACGCCACCAGCGACATGCTGTCTTCGGCGGTCAACAAACTCTCATCGGGTTTGCAGATCCAGACCGCCGCCGACGACCCGGCCGGGTACCTGGTCGGCCAGTACCTGCAGGAGGAGTCCAACGGGTACGGGCAATCGATCAGCAACGCCCAGGACGCCGTGTCGGTGCTCCAGACAGCGCAAGGTGCCCTCAACCAGGAGGCGTCGGTGCTCCAGACCATGAACACCCTGGCCACGGAAGCGGCCAACGGTGGAGTGCAGGACGCCAGCACCAGTGCTGCGGCCCAGTCCGAGTTCGCCTCGCTGCAGGCGGAGCTGGACCAGATCGCCACCAGCACGACCTATGGCACCACGCCGCTGCTCGGTGGCACGTACTCGGGTGAGACCTTCCAGGTCGGGCCCTACGACAGCGCCAACGACCAGGTGGTCGTCACCATCGCTGCTGCGACGTCGACGGCGCTTGCCGTCAACACGACGGCGGTCAGCATCGGATCCGTGGCCGCCGCCGAGGCAGCCATGACGGCGGTGCAGACGGCGATCTCCACCGTGGCCAGCCAGGCCGCCAGCGTCGGTGCCACGCAGAACCAGATTCAGGCTCTTGCCTCGAACCTGACGACTGCGCAGCAGAACATCGAGTCGGCGCACGCCAACCTGGTGGATGTCAACGTGGCAAAGGAGACGGCAGCCTTCACCTCGGACCAGATCCTCGAGCAGTCGGGCGTGGCGATCCTCGCCCAGGCCGAGCAGCTGCCGAGCCTGGCCCTGAAGCTGCTGCAGTAAGCACCAGCGGAGGGGTACCCGAAGGGAGACACGGGAGGGGAACCCCTGGACGGCAGACGCCGTCCGGGGGTCCCACCCGTGACGCCGAAACAAGACTCGTCACCACGAGGGGAGCGGGGGCAGACATGGTCAATGGGCCCGTCAGTTTCTCAGGCCTGGTTTCCGGGCTGAACACGCAATCGATCATCAATGCGGAGATGGCCGTCTACGAGCAGCCGCTCACCAACCTGCAGACCGAGCAATCGACCATCAACACCAAGATCACCGACTACCAGGCGATCAACACGCAGCTGCTGTCGCTCCAGCAGGCAGCCGACGCCTTGGCCTATCCGGCGGCGTTCAACGAGGCCTATGCCGCGGCGTCCTCGAATTCTTCCATCGCCACCGCGAGCGTGAGTTCGGGGACCCAGACGGGTTCGCTCACGTTCGCAGTCGACCAGCTCGCGATGGGATCAACGCAGATCTCGGCGGGAACGGTTGCCTCTCCGAACGACATCGTCGCGTCCGGCACGGTCCTCGTCGGCTCCGGCGGAGCGGCACTCGGCATCACGTCCATCGGCGCGGGTACCGGACTGGCCACCGGAAACCACACGATCGCGGTCACCCAGTCGTCTTCTGGTGCGACCGTGTCGGGCGGAACCGCAATCGCCGCCAATACCACCATCGGCGCGTCGAACGACCAGCTCGACGTGGTGATCGACGGCGCGGCGCAGAGTTTCACGCTCGCCGCCGGCACCTACACGCCTGCGCAACTGGCCCAAGCGGTCGAGCAGGCCTCCGGGGGCACTCTCACGGCGTCCGTCTCCGCGTCCGGGGAGCTCTCCGTCGCAACGGCGGAGCAGGGTTCTGGTCGCATCCCTGCAGATCACCGGTGGATCCGGTCTCCCCGCGCTCGCTCTCTCGGCCGGCTCGACCGTGGCCGGCACGGACGGCGTCGTCACCGTGGACGGGACGTCGACCACCGTGTCCGACATCGCCGGTTCGGGGACCACCTCCGTCGTCCTCAACTCAGGTACGGGCGGACAGGTGACCCTCGGGATCACGGGGGGACTGAGCGCGGGCTCCATGAAGGCGGCCAACATCTCTGTCGGAGGTGGCTCTCTGAGCTCGGTGGTCTCGGCCATCAACAATGCCGGTGTCGGTGTGACCGCCAACGCACTCCAGGTCGGGGCCAACAGCTACGCCCTCGAGCTCACGTCCAACGGAACCGGAACGGGTTCGTCCACCACGATGGACGCCCAGGCGTTCGCCGGCTCCGGGCTGGGCGCCCTCCTCACCACGACCGCGGCCCAGAACGCCGTGGTGTCGGTGGGCGGCACCGGGGGATATCAGGTGACCTCCCAGTCCAACAACCTCACGGGCCTCCTGCCCGGCATCAGCATCAACCTGGTCTCGGTGAGCTCAGCGCCGGTGACCATCACTGTGTCTCCGGACGGCTCGAGTGTCGCTGACGACGTCCAGGCCCTGGTCAGTGCCGCCAACCAACTGCTCTCGACAATTTCGACCGACACGGCGTACAACACGCAGACCAAGACAGCCGGCCCGCTCAATGGGGATCCCTCGCTGAACGGCTTGGCCCAACAGGTACTCGCCGCGGTCGGCGAGGCCGTGGGGACTTCGGCCGCCGGCTCGGACGGGACGGCGGGAGAGTCCGCGGGCTTGGCCATCACGAGCCAAGGGACGGTGACGTTCAACCAGGCGGCGTTCGAGTCGGCCTACGCAAAGAATCCGTCTGCCGTCCAGGCGATGTTCACCGAGGGCGGGACGTTCGCGGCAGCGCTGCCCGGCTACGCCGGACAGGTCTCCGTGATCGGGGCCAACGACAACACGTCTCCCGGGAGCTACGCGGTCTCGGTCAGCCAGTCGGCGCACCAGGCCGTGGACACCGGCTCCTCGACCTGGACCTCGCTCAATTCCGCGCTGCCCTCAGGCGGAGACCTACACGGTCACCGGGGGGTCCGCCACCGCGACGTACGCCGCCTCGGCGGGGGAGACCCTCGCCGATGTCGTGAACGGTATGAACGCGGCCCTCGCCGCCGCCGGCATCGACGCCTCGGCGGCGATCGTCGGTTCCGCCGGCGCCTACCAGCTCCAACTCGCATCGGCGGCGTATGGCTCCGCCGCCACGTTCCAGGTCGCTGCATCTGGATCCGACCAGTTCGGACTGACCTCCGGCGGCTCGACCTACACCGGGACAGACGTCGCCGGAACCATCAACGGTCTGGCGGCGGTGGGCTCGGGTCAGTTCCTCAGCTCGTTCAACAGCGGTGATCCCTCGAACGGACTCGTCCTGCAGGTCTCGACGCCGGGCATCACCTCGGCCACCGCGTTGGGCACCGTGGCCTACGCGCCAGGCTTCGGCCAGGGCCTCGCGCACATCGCCACCGGCGCCCTCTTGGCGCCGAACGGCATCATCCCGGTCACGATCGCCGGCCTCCAGGGAACCCTGGCCCAGGTGGGCAGCGAGATCTCCATGCAGCAGCAGCTGGTCGCCACGCAGCAGGCCGCGCTCACGGCGGAGTTCACAAATATGGAGACGACGCTGTCGCAGCTGCAGTCCGAGAGCTCGTTCCTCAACCAGGCCTTCGGTGGCGGCTCGTCCTCTTCGAGCTCCTCGGCCTCCTCGGTTGCCTCGAACTCAAGCAGCACGAGCTCGACGAGCGGGAGTTGACGCATGCCTCCCCCGACCGACCTTGCCGACAAGTATCGGAGCCAGGCCATTCAGACAGCCCCCGGCCCGCAACTCCTCGTGATGCTGTACGACCGACTGGCTGCCGACGTCGATATCGCCGGGTTCTCGCTGGAAGCTCAGGACTATGCCGTCACCAACGAGCGGCTGCAGCATGCCCAACGAATCGTCCGGATGCTGAAGCACAGCCTCGAGCCGGACGGGTTCGCCGGAGGCCGCGATCTGCTTGCCCTCTACGACTTCCTTCTGTCGCATTTGGTCGAGGCCAATCTGCGCAAGGACCCCGAACTGGTCCGAGAGTGCGGAGGGATCATCGCCCCGCTCCGTGAAGCCTGGCAGCGAGCCGTGACCAACCCCGAAAGAACCGATGGCCCCCGACCAGTGGGCTGAGTACCTGGAGGCGGCCTGTGACCACCTCCGACGGACGCGGCTCGCCGTGGAGGCGGGCCACGCCGGCCCGCCGGGACCGCCTCGTCCTTCCGGACCCCCGCCCGACGAGCTGCTGGGCCGCGTCCAGCTCCTCGCGGCCGGCTACGACCAGTTGGCGCTCGAGGTGGCGACCCGGCTCTCCGTCATGCAGAGGTACCGGCGGACGCAGGTGCCCCAGGCGCCCCCGGCATCGCATTTCGTTGATCAGCGGCGTGTGACGCGAATGCCGCTCGCCCCGCAACTCTCGGCAAAGCGGGGCCGTAATAGATCCTGAGCATGGACTGCTCGGCTTCTGGCCAGGACGGCCGACGCTCCCATCGGAGCCGAGGAGATCACCATGTCAGACGCCACCCAGTCGATAGGCATCCTGCAGTTCGCGCTCGACAGCGTCGTGGAGCAGCAGCAGACCATCGCCAACAACATCGCCAACGTCGACACCCCGGGTTATCAGGCCGACCAGGTCACCTTCCAGTCCTCGCTGGCCAGTGCCGTCGCGAACGGCGGCGAGGCAACGGCCCAGTCCGTCCCTGAGGGCCTCAGTTCGGGAAGCAACGGCAACAACGTCTCCCTCCCCACCGAAATGACCCTCATGCAGGAGAACGACCTGCAGAACCAGACGGTTGTCAACGCCCTTGATGACCAATTCGCCCTTCTCTCGGACGCCATCACCGGATAGGAGCCGCTATGTGGGAAGCAATTGACATCGCCGGATCGGGTGCCTCAGTCGATCAGACCTGGATCGACACCATCGGAGGCAACGTCGCCAACATGAATGACGGCGTCACGCCCGGCCAGCCCGTGTACCAAGCCCAGTACGTCGATGCGGCGGCACAAGCCGAACCGGGAGACCCGCAGTCCACCGGGGACGGGTACGGCGTGCATGTCCAGTCGATCGTCGAGGGTCCGCCCCAGGGTCAGGTCGAGTACAACCCGACCGACCCCGTGGCGAACGCGCAGGGTGACGTCGAGTTCCCGGTGGTCGACCTCGGCAGCGAAATGACGGACCTCGTCCAGTCCCAGACCTCCTACCAGGCCAACTCCGCCGTCATGTCGCATGCGACCAGTGCGTACCAGTCCATCCTGAGCATCAAGGCCTGACGTGATCCCCGCCATCCCGTCCATCAGCTCGGCGATCACCGCCGGCGCGTCACAAGCCGCATCGGCGGCCTCGGGCGCGGCGTCGGGCACCGCGGCTTCCGCGGCAGGAACCGCGGAAGCGGCTTCGGGCACGTCGTCCTCGTCCTTCTCCAATGTCCTCGGCAACGCCATCGACTCGCTCGACTCGTCGCAGCAAGCCGCCACCAATCTCTCGCTGCAGGCGGCCTCGGGCAATGCCAGCATCGCTGACGTCACGGTGGCCTCCACCGATGCCGATCTCGAGACGCAAATGGTGACGGCTGTCCGCGACAAGGCGGTGACCGCCTTCAACTCCATCATGGACATGTCGGCCTGACCATGGCGCTCGTCCCGATCTCCCGCGATTCCCTGTCCTCGGCCCGAGGACGCGCGACGTCCATCCTGGCCGGCTTCACGACGGGCCAGAAGGTGATGACCGCTTTGGCGGTGGTAGGCGTCATCGTCGCCGCGATGGTCTTCATGGGCGACGAGTCCAAGCCGAGCTACCAGCCGCTGTTCACCAATCTCCAAGCATCGGATGCCGGGGCGATTACGCAGCAGTTGGCGAGCCAGAAGATTCCGTATCAACTCACGAACGGAGGGTCGACGGTCCTCGTTCCCGCGGCTGATGTCGACCAGGAGCGCATCGCCCTGGCTCAACAGGGCCTACCCCAGGCCGGCAATGTCGGGTTTTCCAATCTCGAGAAGAGTGGCATCACCACGTCCGACTTCGTCCAGCAGGTGGAGTACCAGCAGGCGCTCGAAGGCCAGCTCGAACAGACCATCTCCTCCATTCAGGGAGTCCAGTCGGCCCAGGTCAACCTCGTCGTCCCGCAACAGAGCGAGTTCGCCGTGGGCACGCAGCAGGCCACGACCGCGTCGATCCTCGTCAATCTTTCACCTGGAACCTCGCTCTCCTCGGGCCAGGTCAGTGCGGTCGTCCACCTGGCAGCGTCGTCGGTCCCCGGGCTGAAGTCGTCCGATGTGACCGTGGTCGACAACCATGGCGATGTCCTCACCGCCCCGGGCGATGCCGGCGGGACATCGGGGGCGTCCAACACCCAGCAGACGAATGCGTACGACAATCAGCTGGCTGCATCCCTCACCGCCCTTCTCGCCCGCGTGGTCGGCGAAGGGAACGCCGCGGTCCAGGTCAACGCGCTTCTCAACTTCAACCAGAGCCAGACCACAACCAACGGGCTCCAGCTGAATGCGCAGGGTCAGCCGGTGACGGCCCCGACCGGGCAGAACACGTCGAACAGCACCTATAGCGGGACGGGGACCCCACCTTCGGGCGTGCTGGGCTCGACCCAGCCAGCAACGACGACAGGGGGCAACGGCACGTACACAACCACCAGCTCCCAGATCACCAATGCCGTGGGCCAGGTCAGCCAAACGGTGAAGCAGGCTCCAGGCCAGGTGGAACGGACATCGGTCGCGGTGCTGCTCAATTCGTCGAAGGCCAAGAAGGTCAACCAGGCACAGGTCCAGTCGCTGGTGACCGCCGCGGCCGGGTTGAACAAGGCCAACGGGGACCAACTCGTCGTCACGTCCATGCCCTTCGCTGCCGCTGGGAGCTCCCAGAGCGCCGCGGCTGGTGCTGCCTCTGCCTCGGCCCACCGCCAGCAGCTCCTCGAGCACGTCGGCGAGATCGGCGGCCTCCTGCTCCTGATCGCCGGGATGGTGGCCATCACCCTGGTGGCCGCCAAGCGGCGCCGCCCCTTCTACCAAGAGATCGCCCTGGGCGAACTCGGTCCGATGGCATCGATGATTCCCGTCGAGGAGGAACGCAACCCGACCGGAGAGTTGCCTGCAGTGGGCGCGACGTTGCAGCTCGGGTCCGACGCCGTCCTGGCGCAGGTGAACCAGTTCGTCGAGCAGCGGCCGGCGGAAGCGGCCCACCTCCTCAAGAGCTGGGCGGACGAGCGCGAGGAAGTCGACGGCGGAAGGGCGCTTCCGGTATGACGACCACCGCACCGAGCACCCCTGGAACTGATCGGGATGCCGACCAGTCGATCCCTGCCACCCCGGCGGCACCTGCGAATGACCGGGTCGCTTCAGCGGTACGTCTGACGAACCGCCAGAAGGTGGCCGTCGTCCTCGCGCAGCTGGGTCCGAAGAAGGCGACGCCCATCCTGAAGGAGATGTCGGATCCCGATGCCATCGCCTTCACCACCGAGCTCGCCAATCTGCCCGCACTCGACACCGACACCGTGGTCGGGATCCTCGCCGAGCTCG
This sequence comes from uncultured Acidimicrobiaceae bacterium, assembly GCA_963850185.1. GTDB lineage: Bacteria > Actinomycetota > Acidimicrobiia > Acidimicrobiales > RAAP-2 > Bog-473. Next base: position 70,879 of record CAWKKE010000002.1, on the reverse strand, counting down.
TGGAGAGGATCCACGAATCGACCCTGGTGAGCCAGGGGGGTATCACGCTGGCGCGCCAATACCTTCAGGAGCGGTTGGGGCAGGCGCGCGCCGACGAAGTGTTCGAGGAGCTCGAGAACAAGAACACCAGCGGCCCGCTGGCGGTGCTGGCCCACGCGGATCCTCGCCAAGTCGTTGCCATTCTCGCCGAGCAACAGCCACAGACGGTGGCCGTCCTGCTTGCGCACATGCGACCCGAGGACGCGGCGCGCATCATGGCGGAGCTTCCGGGTGAGTTCCGGATCAAAGTGGCGCGACGGATCGCGCAACTCGAACGCGTCGATCCGGCGGCGGTGCGTCAGACGACCGCGCTCATTGAGGCCAAACTGCGCAGCCTCCACACGGTTGGGGCCCTGACGGTGGCGGGCGGGGCGTCGGCGATCGCGGAGATCTTGAATCATTCCGACCGTCAGACAGAGCGCCAGATACTGGGAGAGCTCGAGAGCGAGGACAGCGAGCTCGTCGAACAGATCAGGGCAAGCCTGTTCACGTTCGACGACGTGATCGCACTCGACGCACGCTCGTTGCAGCAGATCCTGCGGCGGGTACCCACGTCGACGCTGGCGACTGCGCTCAAGGGGGCGCAGCTGGACACCGATGCCATGGCTCACATTCGAGGCAATCTCACCGAGCGGGGCGCGCAGACGCTCGACGAGGAGCTCGAGGTGCTGGGGGCCGTCCGCACTTCACAGGTCGACTCGGCGCAGGCCGAGATCGTGCGCACCGCCCGGGAGCTCGATGCCGAAGGGGTCATCGTCATCGCCCGCAACGACGAGGTCGTGCAGTGACGACCCGGAGAGACTCCGGGTCCGGTGTCGCCACTCCGGCAGGGCCGCGGCTCCTCGAGGGGCAAGGTCTCTCGGTCCGGCGCCGGCCCCTCGACCCGGGCAGGCCGATCGACTATGCCACCTTGTCGACCTGCGCGCTGGTAGAGGGAGTGTCGGTCGACCGCGGCTACGAGGCCGGTTACACGGACGGGCAACGAGACGCCGAAGCGGCAGCCAGGGACGCCGAGCGCGCGCACGTCGCTCGGGTCGACACCGCCGTCACCGCCCTGCGCCGCTCGGTGGACGCGGCGCGCTCCGCCTTCGAAGATCGATCCGCCCAGCTCGAGAGCGCAGTGCCCCGATTCGCCTTCGAGCTGTTGGAGGCCTTGTTCGATCGGGAGTCGGTGCTCGCCGTCGATCCTGGTCGAGAGGCGGTCGCCCGAGCCCTCGCACTCGACGAAAGCTACCTTCCGGCGGTCGCCCGGCTCTCTCCGGGCGATGCCGAAACCATCGGAGAGCTCGCCGAACTGGCGCCGTCTCGCCCGCTGACGGTGGTGGCCGATCCAACGGTCGAACCGGGCGGCGCCATGGTGGAGATCGGGTCGACCACCATCGACAGCCAACTGTTACGCGCGCTCGAAAGAGTGCGCGCTGTCATCGTTGGGCGCCCCGAAGAGGAATCGGGATGACCACCGTGCTCGACGATCTGTACGAGCCGGCCCGCGCCGCCGCCCGGCCGCGGGCCTACGGTCGCGTGGACCAGGTGGTGGGCATGTCCATTGAGATCAGCGGCGTACCGGCCGCAGTCGGTGACGGTCTCTTGCTCCTCCCCGACGACGGGCCCCTGCAGGCCGAGGTGGTCGCGCTGCGCGACGGCAAGTCGGTTTGCGTGGCATTCGGGGAGACCACCGGGCTGCGTGCCGGGACACCGGCGACGCCCATCGGCAGGCCGCTCTCGATCCTCGTCGGCGAGGGTCTCCTCGGGAGGGTACTGGATGGCTTGGGCCGCCCTATGGACGGGGGGCCGCCTCTCCGTGGGCTCGAGGTCAGCGTGGACGGGCGACCACCGCACCCGTTGCGGAGGGGACTGGTCGATGAGCAGCTTCCCCTGGGAGTGCGAGTGCTCGATGGCCTCATTCCTTGCGGCAAGGGCCAGCGGTTGGGCATTTTCGCCGGGTCAGGAGTCGGCAAGTCGTCGCTTCTGTCGATGATCGCCCGCGGCACCGAGGCAAAGGTCTCGGTGGTGGCGCTGATCGGAGAGCGAGGGCGCGAGGTGGCGGAGTTCATCGAGCGCGACCTCGGCCCAGAAGGCATGGCCCGATCGGTCGTCGTCGTGGCCACCTCGGACGCGCCGGCCATGGTACGGATCAGAGCGGCGTTTACTGCCACCCGGATCGCCGAGTGGTTCCGCGATCGGGGTGACGACGTGGTGCTGATGATGGACTCCGTCACCCGGTTCGCCATGGCGCAACGCGAGGTGGGGTTGGCCGCGGGGGAGCCGCCGGCCACACGGGGCTATCCGCCCAGCGTCTTCGGCCTCCTGCCGCGGCTCCTCGAACGCGGCGGCCGGGGCGAGCGTGGATCGATCACCGGCCTCTACACCGTCCTGGTCGAGGGGGACGACATCAACGAGCCCATCGCCGACACGACGCGGTCGATCCTCGACGGGCACATCCGGCTCTCGAGGTCGCTCGCCGAGGGCAACCACTATCCGGCTGTCGACGTGCTCGAGTCCATTTCGAGGGTTGCTCCCGCCATCGCTCCGGCCTCGGTGCTGCAGGCGGGCGCGCAGGTGCGCGAGCTGTTGGCGGCATGGCGCGATGCCCGTGACCTCATAGAGATCGATGCCTACGTTCCCGGCACGAACCCGCTGGTCGACCGCGCGGTGGAACTCCGGCCCGCCATCGACGCGTTCCTTCGTCAGCCGGTTGGCGACATCAGCTCACTGGAGTCGACGACGGACGCGCTGCTGGACCTCGTGCCGAGCGAGGGCGGCGACTCGTGAAGGCCTACCGGTTCCGTCTCGACTCGGTGCTCCGGGTCCGCCAGTTGCAGGAGCGCGTTGCCGCCCAACAACTGGCCGTCGCGGTACGGGACCTGCACTGCGCACGGGCGCAACTGGCACGAGCTCGCCGGGCCCTCGCCGGACTGGATGCTCCCGCTGGTCGCCTCACGGTCGGCGCGGTGCAGTGGAGCCACGCGCAGTCCGCCCGAATGTCCGAGACGGCGCGCCGGAATGCCGACGAGGTGGAGGTGGCAGGAGAGGCGGCACGCCAAGCCACGCAGGCCTGGGGAAGTGCCCGGCAGCGCACCGCAATGCTCGAGCGGCTGGACGAGCGCCATGTGAACCTGTGGCGGGCAGAGCTCCATCGGAGCGAAGCCGTCGCGCTCGACGACCTGAGCACGGGGCGGAAGATCAGACAGGGCCACACGCAATGACCATCAGCCCGGTCTCGTTGGCCGACATTGAGCAGACCATGGCCGAACTGCAGCAGTCGCCGGGTGCCTCACAGGTCGGTTCGGCGTCGGCGTCCGCGGTTGAAGGCGCCAGTGCACCCGGAGACGACTTCGCGACCAGCCTGGCCCAGGCGACCGGCGCGGGGACGACCAGCGACTTGTTCGCCGATGCCGTCGCCGCCGATGCCGATCCGTCGGCCGACGACCTCTCCTCCTCGCTCGGCTCGTCGCTGACCTCCTCGGTCCCGTCTTCCGATCCGCTCGAAGCGGTGACGTCGGGCGTCGGGAGCTCGGGCGGCGAATCGGACCTCCTCGCACTGCTCGTGGCTGCGCTCGGCGACCTGACGGGATCCCCCGAAGGCGCCTCCGGAGTGGGGCAGAGCACCGCTGCCACGGGCACCGTCGGGGCGACCACCGCCACGGGTGGTGTGACCGGGTCGGACGTGGTGGCCGAGGCGCAGAAATTCGAGGGGACGCCCTATGTCTGGGGCGGCACGAGCCCGTCGGGATTCGACTGTTCCGGCCTCGTCCAGTACGTGTACGGCCAGCTGGGCGTCTCCTTGCCGAGGACCAGCGAGGAACAGGCCACGGTCGGTACGCCGGTCGCCAGCCTGTCCGCGGCGCAACCCGGCGATCTGCTCTTCTTCGCGGGTTCGGACGGCACCGCGAGCTCGCCTGGCCACGTGGGGATCTACGTGGGCAACGGCCAGATGATCGACGCGCCCCACACGGGCACGACGGTGCAGGTCCAAGCGGTGCCGGCCGACCAGGTCGTCGCCATCCGACACGTGGTGCCTGGCGCGAGCCGCGAACGACGCCGCCGCACTGACCAGCACCAGCGCCGGCGGTCCGACCCAGATGGGGAATGTGGCCGTCCCGGCGGCCTATGCCGGCACGATCCAACAGGCCGCGGCCTCCAACGGGATTCCCGCCTCTTTGCTCGCGGCGCTCCTCTACCACGAGAGCAGGTTCGAGCCAGGCGTGGTCAGCTCGGCCGGCGCCGAGGGCATCGCCCAATTCATGCCGGCCACGGCAGCGGGCATGGGCGTCGACCCGACCAATCCGACCCAGTCCATCGAAGGGGCGGCTCAGCTGCTCGGCAGCTACACGCGTCAGTTCGGGTCCTATTCAGACGCTCTGGCCGCATATGACGCCGGCTCGTCAGCGGTCGAGCGCTACGGCGGGATCCCGCCGTATGCGGAGACCCAGGCGTACGTGCCCGCAGTGCTCTCCCTCGCCGGTCTGTCCGGCCAGTCCGGCACGGTGGCCACGTGAGTGCCGCGGCCACAGCGGTCGTGTGCTCGGCCGAAGGCGCCGGGGACATGCCGTCGTCGGTCCCGATCGCGGGCGGAGACTCGTCCGAGGACTCGGCCCCGCCGTTCGCCGAAGTGTTGTCGGCCTCGTCTCCAGATCGTCCCGGTTCGTCGGACTCGGCTCCCCCCGTCAAGCCGTCTCAGAGCTCCGACGAAGCACCTGACGACGGCGGTACCGCAGCGACCAACGCCGCGGAGACACCGGCGACGCGGCACCGCAGGCTCATCTCGGGAGCGAGCGCAACGGCGGGCTGGGTCTTCCGAACGAGGTGACGGGCACGTTCGGCGAGCTGCCGGATCGCCTTCGCATTCGCCCGACGGCGCGCCGGACCAGAGCTCCCTTCCGGGCTCCACCCCCACGCGGGCCGACGGCGCTGCCATCGACGCGGATCAGAATCCGCGTGCCACTGACCTGCTTGCCTCGGCCGCGACATCCGCTGCTTCGGAGCTGCCGCAGTCGTCGACCACGGCGATAGCGTCCACCGCTTCCGGCGGGCCCGCCGTTTCGGCAGTCCCCACCGAAGGTCCCGGCGGTGACGACCTGCCGTCGACGCTCGTCTCTCCTCAGGATGGTTCCGATCCATCGACTGTTGCGAGTCTGGCGGCAAAGCTTCCCCACGCCACCTTTGGCGGGTCGACCAGCGATGAAGTCAGCCGCGACGCTGCTTCCGGCGATGTGACGGGGGAAGGAAGCGGCGCGGTGCGAGGCGCGGCGTCTCGCGGGTCCGCGCCGAATTCGACCGCGTTGCATCCTGGATTGGAGCGCATCCTGGTGAACAGAACAGCTCCCGCACCGGCAGCATCGGCTCCCTCGGCAGCGACCCCGGAAACGTCCGGCACGGCTGCTGTCTCGGCAGAGGAGGTTCTCGAACCGGCCGAGTTTCCTGATGCAGGGGAAGGGACCACGGGCGTCGACATCAGCGACCTGGCCGCTTCCATCTCGCGCCCGTTGGCCGGGGGGAGCGGGGACTACAGCGTGCAGGTCAGTCTGCACCCCCCCGAACTCGGTGAAGTGCGGGCGCTCCTTGCGCTCCAAGGCGACGTGTTGCACGTCACCTTGACCCCGGAACACTCAAGCGGATTCGACGCACTGTCCGATGCCATGCCGGCACTGCACGAACAGCTGGCCGGAGGAGGCGTCGAGGTCCATGTCACTCTGGGCCATCCGGGCGATCCCGAAGGCCGAGACGACCGGGCAGCCGGCGAGACCAGGCGGGCCGGAAATGCGCCGTTCGACGACGCGACACCGGACGCCGTCGTGGCGGCCGTCCCGATGAGCACCGCCGGACCCGGCCGGATCCACCTCGTCCTGTGAAGGCAATGCCGCAAGCAAGGGAGCAGCCATGACCAGTCCAATCTCACCGGTAGCCGATCAGAGCCAGGGGAGCACGACGAACACGAGCAGTCTCGGCACCGCCGGCCTGCTCGATCCGTCGACGTTCCTCAGCCTGCTCGTCGACGAGCTGAAGTACCAGAACCCGCTCGACCCGACCTCGTCCTCCGACTTCATGAGCCAGATTGCGCAACTGTCACAGGTGGAACAGCTCTCGTCGGTGTCGTCGGCCTCACAGATGGACGAAGCGGCCGGCCTCATCGGCAAGACCGTGAGCGCCAATGACGAGTCCGGCGCTGCGATCTCCGGCGTCGTGACCGGTGTGACCAATGGCAGCTCGGGCCCGCTGCTCAACGTGGGCAACCACACGGTCTCCCTCTCGGACGTGGAGCAGATCGGCGAAGGCGGCTCCTCGAGCTGACATGGCTTCACACCGCATCCGACCCAAGGTTCCGTACCGGCTGAACCGGCTGAACCGGCTGAATCGACTGAATCGACTGAATCGACCAAGAACACCGCTAACCCGACTGACCACCATGAAAAGGAGCAACCCATGAGCGTCCGATCACTCGGTGCCGCAGCATCCGGCATCGACACCATGCAGACCGATCTCGACACGATCGGCAACGACATAGCCAACTCGGAAACCGACGGATTCAAATCGGGCACCGCCGAGTTCCAGGACCTGCTCACCGAGCAGCTCCAGCCCGCCGGTGCTCCGGCCGGCACCTCACTGGCCAGCACCAACCCCACAGCGGTCGGTGCCGGCGCCGAGGTGTCGGCGATCGCCACGGACTTCTCGGAGGGCCCGGTTACCCAGACGGGGGTCAGCTCGGATGTGGCCATTGAGGGCAACGGCTTCCTCGTGGTCAGCCAGAACGGGCAGACCTTCTACACCCGGGACGGCGACCTGCAGATCGACGCCAACGGGCACCTTGCCACCCAGGGGGGTGGGCTGGTCCTCGGCTGGGCGTCGGGACAACCGACCACCTCACCCCCGGGACCGCTCAGCATCATCGTGGGATCGGCCGAAGCGCCAGCAGCGACGAAAAACGTCAACCTGGGCGGCAACCTTCCTGCAGGCTCCACCTCGCCGGTGAACGTCACGACGACCATGTACGACTCGCTGGGCAACGCCGTCCCAGTGGACCTGACCTTCACCCCGACCGGCGCGGCCAACACCTGGAGCCTGCAGGGGACCGTTCCCGGCGCAGCCACCACCCTGTGGACCGCGCCACAGACGGTGGTCTTCGGGGCGAACGGGCAGCTGTCGTCGATCAACGGCGCGGCCGTCGGTGCCGGCACCACGTCGCTGGCAATCAACACCCCGCCGAGCAACTACACCTGGACCGGCGCGGCGCCCGACGTCGACTTCCCGGCCCCGGGCTCTGAGAACGCCGTCACCCAGTTCGCCGCGGACCAGACCATCGCCGTCACCTCCCAGGACGGGTACGCCGCGGGAACCCTTGACTCGTATTCGATAGGTGCCAATGGAGCGATTACGGGCACGTACTCCAACGGTGAGAGCCAGACACTCGGGACCATCGCGCTGGCACAGTTCGCCAACCCGCAGGGGCTGGACGACGTGGGGAACGGCGAGTACACCCCGACCGCGGCTTCGGGCAGCGCCCAGTTGGGTGAGCCCGGAACGAACGGCCTCGGATCCCTCCAAGGCGGCGCCGTGGAAGGATCGAACGTAGACCTGGCTACCGAGCTGACCGACCTGATTGAGGCGCAGACCGCCTACCAGGCCAACACGAAGGTCGTGGACTCCACGTCGACCGCCCTCGAGTCACTCGTCCAGATGTCGTGATGACGGGGTAGCCCCCGCAACTCTGCGCACCGACGGGCCGTAACTCAAGGTAGGAAGCACGGTCTGGGAAGGGGGAGCCAGAGTTGATCGCCTTGTCGAAGCTCGACGGGACCACCATGTACCTCAACGAGGATCACGTGGAGCGCGTAGAACAAGGCGCCAATTCTGCCGTCTACCTCACCAACGGGACCTACCTGATCGTCCGCGATCACGTCGACACCATCAACGACAGCATCAGGTCCGAAAAGGCGGCACTCCTTTCGGCCGCCCTGGGCGATCCTGGTCCGGTCACGGCCCTGAGTGCCGTGCCCGACGAGACCCCACGCACGCAAAGCCAGCCATGACTCCGATCGGGATCATCGTCGCGCTGGTTGCCGTCGTCGTCTCCATGACATTGGACCACGGCCAGGTGACCGACCTCATCAAGGTCCCCGCCATCATCCTGGTGTTGGGGGGCAGCCTCGGCGCCACCATCGTGGGCTTCGACAAGCGCCGGCTGCGCGCGGTGCCCAAGGCCACCAAGCTTGTGATGCTGCCGGGCAGCCCACCCGACATGAAGGGCACCATCGATACGTTGCTCACGATGGCCCGGGAGGTGCGGCAGAACCCGCTCGCGCTCGAGCAGCTCGAGACGGATGACGCGTTCCTCAAAATGGGAATCCAGGTGATCACCTCCACGTCTGATCCCGAACGGGTGCACGAGCTGCTCGGTGCGGAGGTGGTCGGGCTCCGGACTCGTCACACCACCTCGATCAAGTTCTTCTCAGACATGGCCGGTTACTCCCCGACCTTCGGGATCCTCGGGACGGTGATCGGCCTCATCGGGGTGCTGGGCCAACTCACGCAACCGGGCAAGCTTGGACCGGCGATCGCGTCGGCCTTCGCAGCCACGCTGTGGGGCGTCCTTCTGGCCAATGCGGTCTGGTTGCCGATATCGAACAGGCTCCGGCGGCTCTCGGATGAGGAGATCACCTATCGCGAAATGGTCATCGAGGGATTGCTGACGATGCAGCTGAATGTGTCGAGCATGGACCTGAAGGACCGCCTCTACGCCTTTCTCCCGCCCTCGGAGCGATCCGAAGAGGCCGTGGCGCCGGTGACGCCGCTGATCGGCGCCGAGGCGGCAGCATGAGCCAGCCCCCGAGCACGATGCTGGGATCAGGTCCACGGCGAACGAGCCGCGTGGGAAGGGAGGCCGCCTCGGAACAGCACGACATGAGTCAGGAGCGGTGGCTCTTGACCTACGCCGACATGATCACGCTGCTGCTGGTCCTCTTCATCGTCCTGTTCGCCCTCTCGAAGATCAATCAAGCCAAATACCGGCAGTTCCAGCAATCGGTGAGCCACGTAAAGCTCGTCGGCTCCTCGGTGGCGCACGGATCGACTTCCGTGCCCAGCCGGGGACCGGCCCCGTTGTCAGCGTCCTCGGACCATCTTCGTCAGATCGAACAGGTCCTTTCCCATGCGCTGGCGCTGAAGGGCCTCTTGGGCGATGTCACGCTCACCATCGACGCGTCCGGATTGGTCGAGGGCCTGGTGGCCGACTCGACGTTCTTCCTGACCGACTCGGCAGACCTGTCGGCGCTCGGCGACGAGATCGTGGACACGTCCGGCCATGTCCTCGACTCGTATCCGAACAACGTCGACGTGGCCGGCTACACCGACGATCAGGCGATCACCGGCGGGCCCTACGCCGACAACTGGGCGCTGTCAGCGGCACGGTCCTCGACCGTGGTCGAGCGCCTCACCACCATTGATGGTGTCAATCCTGCCCGCGTAGTGGCCATCGGGTACGGGCAGTACCACCCGGTCGTGCCCAACACCTCGGCGACGGCCCAGGCCGAGAATCGGCGTGTCAACATCGTGGTCAGCCGACAGTCGACCCCGGGCTCGAGCGCAGCGCAATGAGCACCACGCAGAGCGAAGCGCGCCTCCATGACTTCAGACGGACCGAGACACTCGAGCGGGTGCACCTCCACGCGATGAGCGTGATGCTCGACAGTTTTGCCCGCCACGCCAGTGCGCGGCTCTCGACGGTGCTACGGCAGCCGAGTGTCCTGGCACTGCAATCGCTGGACCAGTTGACCTGGGGCGAGATCTCCACCAGCCTCGGAAATGGGTTGCATTTCCTCACGTTCTCGCTGCCGCCGTTGGCCGGCCAGGGCGTCCTGGCCATCCCCACCGCGGAGGCGCTGGCCGTGGTGGATCTCCGCCTCGCCGGTACGGGTGAGGAGGAGTACGCCGAGGGAGTCCTGACCGAAATCGAACAGGAACTGCTGGCACCGGTGGCCGAGGGCGTTCTCGACGAACTGGCGAAGACGCTGGCGCGGCTCCAACCGACCTCACCGGCCCTCGAGGCGCAGGAAGCGAACATCCAGTTCGTCTCCGTGGCATCGCCGAGCGAAACGTGCCTGGCTGCCCATCTGGCGTTCAGCCTCGGTAACCGTCCCGATTGTGAGATCGTGCTGTGCCTGCCGTTCATGATGCTCCGTCAGCTGGCCGAGCTGATGCGGAGCCGGCCGGGTCACCTGGGAGAGGGTGTCGCCGCCTCCCAAGCCATAGATGTCCGGCACCGCCTGCACGACGTACCCGTCGATCTGGTTCTCCAATTCCCGACCTTCGACTCGACCCCCGACGCCCTCATGAGCCTGGCCGTGGGAGACGAACTGCATCTGGGCCTGCCGACCGACCGACCGCTCGAGGTGCGGGTCGACGGAGTACTCGTCGCGCGGGCCACCATCGGCCGCTCGGGCCTGCGCAAGGCCTGTGCCATCACAGAGGAGGTATTTCCATGACCCTCGCGGACACCAGCACACCGGAAGGCGACCCGGCCGGCATCGCCCGACCGCCAGAGTACGAGGCGGTCCAATCGCCTGGCGCCGCCGCGCCCACGTTGCCGACGGGCATCGACGACCAGATCGACATCGGCCGGCGGATGGCCGTGCGCGAGGCCCAGTTTCGCAGCGTGACCGTCGAGGTGTCGGTCTGGATCGGCAAGACCAGGCGGACCTTTGGAGACCTGGCCAAGCTGCGGCCCGGTGACGTCATTGAACTGGATCGGGCCGTCGGTGCGCCGGTGGACATTGTGCTCAACCGTGAAGTGGTGATCGCACGCGGCGAGGTGGTGGACGTCGGCGACGAATACGGCGTCCGCATCACCGAGATCGTCTCGGACGAGGACGGCTAGGCCGGGCGATGCTGATACTCGAGTTTGGACGGATGATCCTGGCGCTGGGACTTGTGCTGGGGCTGCTGTGGTTGTTCTCGAAGTTCGGCCGCAGCCGCCAGGTCAAGGGCCGCAAGCGATGGATGCAGGGCGGCGTCGACGCGGGCAGGATCGAGGTCATGGACCGGCGCTCCCTCGGCCGGCACAGTTCGATCGCGGTTGTTCGGGCGGCGGGCAGGATTGTGGTCGTCGGCCAGACCCCCCAGCAGATCAGCGTGCTGCTCGACGCCGATCCGGACCCCGACGCTCTCCGCGGCGAGGTCGCAGGCGGCGAGAGCTCGGCGACCGGCGACCCCTCGATTTCCGATGAGGAGATGTTGCTGCCAGGGCTGGCAGCAACGACCGGGGTGGATACCCCCAAGGCATGGGATGCCTTTCTCGAACGCCTACGGGAGATGACAGTTCGTCGCTGAACTGTCCGACCGGGCCTCTGGCCCGGACACACTTCCTTGAGCTTCTGAGGTCCTCATGACCCTTTCGTTGCTCGCCGCCTCGTCGAACGTCAATGTGAACGTGAGCGGCTTGAAGAGCCCGTCGTCAGCGGTGCTCATCATCATCGTGATCACGGTGCTCGCCATTGCGCCGGCGATCCTGGTCTTGACCACCGGGTTCACGCGGATCTTCATCGTGCTCTCGTTGACGCGCAATGCCCTCGGGACGCAGACCGTCCCGCCCAACCAGGTCATCGCCGGGCTGGCGCTCATCCTCTCCTTGTTCATCATGGGGCCCGTCATCACACAGATCAACCACGTCGCCATTCAGCCCTACGACAAGGGCACGATCACGGCCTCCCAGGCGATCGACCGGGGCGAGGTCCCGCTGAAGCACTGGATGCTGGCGCAGACGAGGGACAAGGACCTTGCTCTCTTCACCTCGAGCGCCAAAGAGAACGCCAAGAAGCCTCAGCAACTTCCCCTGACCACGATCATTCCGGCTTTCGTGCTCTCGGAGATCGAGACGGCCTTTCTCATGGGGTTCATGATCTTCATCCCCTTCATGGTCATCGACCTCGTGGTGTCGGCGATCATGATGTCAATGGGCATGTACATGCTCCCGCCCACGTTGATCTCTCTTCCGTTCAAGATCTTGTTGTTCGTGCTCGTCGATGGCTGGACCCTGGTCGTCAGCTCCCTTCTCCAGTCCTTCCACTCATGATGGGTGCCGAAGGCCTGGCGGGCCACGGAGTCGACCCCCGGACGGAGGAGGCGTCGTGAACGACACCACTGTGCTGCACCTGGCGTCGCAAGCGCTCCTCCTGATTGCCGAGCTTGCCGGTCCCGTTCTCGTCGTGAGCCTGGTCGTGGGACTGGTCGTGTCGCTCTTCCAGGCGGTGACCTCCATCCAGGAGTTCACCCTCACCTTTCTACCCAAGGTCGTGGCGATCGGACTCGTGCTCTTGTTCTGCGGCCACTGGATGCTGAACGACGCCGTCACCTACACCGAGCAGCTGTACAGATCCATCCCGACCATGGTCAACGCGCCGGGATGACGCTCCCGTTCTCGCCCGCCTACGCCGTCGCCTTCGTCCTCGCACTGGTGCGTGCCTCGGCGTGGGTGGTGATCTGCCCGCCGTTCGCCAACAAGTCGATCCCGGCCATGGCGAAGATCGGCATCTCGCTCGGCATCGCCGTCGAGGCCGCCGTCACGCTGCAGCACGAGACTCTGCCGTCGAGCGACAGCCAGATCCTGGCCCAGATCCTCGTCCAGGCGTCGATCGGCTTCGTACTCGGATTCGTCGTGTCCCTGTTCGTCACTGCCGTCGTGGCGGCCGGCAGCCTGATCGATCTCTTCGCCGGCCTCAATCTCCCCCAGGCCCTCGACCCCCTCTCCCAACAGCAAACTCCGATCATCGGCCAGTTCTACAACCTGGTGGCGACCGCGCTCCTCTTCACGACGGGTTCCGTCCTGGTCATCGTGGACGGCTTCCTCCGTTCCTTCAAGGCGGTGGGAACGACCCTTCCCCACATCACCATGGGCACCGTGGCCCAGGTGATCACCGGTGACGTCACGACGTTCTTCGCCGCCGCGGTGGAGATCGCCGCTCCCGTCATTGTGGTGCTGTTCGCGACGCAGATCCTGCTCGCGCTGTTGGCCAAGTCGGCTCCGCAGATCAACGTGTTCGTGTTCGGCATGCCGCTGCAGATCCTGGTCGCGCTCTTGGCAGTGGGCTTGGCGCTGATCGCACTCCCCGGCGACGTGACCAACCTGGTGGGCCGGGCGATGACCCAGGTCTTCGGAGGCTGAAAAATGGCCGACAAGTCGCAGCGCACCGAACAGCCCACTGCCAAGCACCGCAAGGAGGTCCGCGAGAAGGGCAAAGTGGCCCGGTCACCGGAGCTCGGCTCGTGGGCCAGCCTGCTCGCCGTCGCCGTGCTGCTTCCCCGGCTGGGCGGTCTGGCCGCCAACCGGGTCGACGCGTTCCTGCGCGTCGTTCTCAACTCGGTCGCGCACCCGAGCACCCCTGCGGCCATCGGGGTGCTGGCCGACGGTCTCGAGACGGCAGCCTGGGCGGCCCTCCCGATTGTGCTGTTGTGCACCGGGATCGGCGTCGTCTCCTCCTTCGCGCAGGTCGGCCTCCGCTTCACTCCGAAGGCTCTGACCCCGCAGTTCTCGCGGATCAGCCCCAAAACAGGATTCAAGCGGGTCTTCTCCTCCCAGGGCGTCTGGACGCTCGGCAAGACTCTCGGAAAGCTCTGCATCTTGGCCGGGATGGGCTACGTGCTCCTCCACCAGCTGATGAGCTCCGTGCTCGGGGGCGCAACGCTGCCGCTCCCGACAACGCTCGGCATCGCCGGCGCCTCCACCTCGGCGGTCCTGCGGAACATCGGCGTGGTGGCGCTCCTGGTCGCGGCGGCGGACTACGCCTTTCAGCGGCGGTCCTATCAGCAGGGCCTGCGGATGACCAAGCAAGAGGTGAAGGAAGAGAACCGTCGGAACGACGGTTCTCCCGAGGTGCGCCGTGCGCTGCGCAGCAAGGCGCGCCAGCTCTCTCGCATGCGGATGATGGCGGCGGTGGCCACAGCCGACGTGGTGGTGACGAACCCAACCCATTTTGCAGTCGCCATTGCCTACGACCGGGACAAGGACAGGGCGCCGCGGGTGGTGGCCAAGGGCGCCGATGTCATGGCCGCCCGGATCCGGAGCCGAGCGGCGGATCACCGGGTGCCGATCGTGGAGAACCCTGTGCTGGCGCGCACCCTGCACGCATCGTGCCAGGTGGACGACGTCGTCCCCGCCGCCCTCTACAGCGCCGTCGCCCGCCTGCTGGCCTTCGTGTACTCGCTCTCACCGACCGCCAAGATGCTGGGCGAGGTGCACCGGATGGCGCCGGCGCCGCTCGGTGCCACCGCCTGAGTCGCGCCGTCGGGTACCTCCCCCTGAACTTTGCCCCGGTGCTGTGACGTAGTACCTGCGCAATGCCAGGCCAGGACGGCCGGGATGGGTCCAGGGACGGAATGTGACGCGGGAGCCGGCAAGGGGTGGCGCACGTGAAGACCGTCCATCGGGATCAGCCCGGGAACGTGCATGGCTGAGCGGATCGCGCTCGGATCGGGGGCCGGCCAGGACCAGCGCTGGCGGCGCATGGTCACCATGGCCATACCTCTCTCGGTCGTCGCGGTCGTCGTCGTCCTGGTTGTCCCGCTGCCCACGTTCGTCGTCGACCTCCTCATCACCGCCAACATCACCGGGTCGATCCTGATCCTCCTCACCGCCATGCAGGTGAACCGCCCGCTCGACTTCTCGGTGTTCCCGACGCTCGTCCTGGTGGCCACTATGTTCCGCCTGGCGCTCAACGTCGCCGCCACGCGGCTCATCCTCCTGCACGGGTACGCAGGGGTGGTGATCGAGAGCTTTGGTCACTTCGTCATCGGCGGCTCCATTCTCGTCGGGCTGGTCGTCTTCTTCATCCTCATCATCATTCAGTTCGTGGTGATCACCTCCGGAGCGGGCAGGGTGGCCGAGGTCGCTGCTCGCTTCACCCTCGACGGCATGCCGGGAAAGCAGATGGCGATCGACGCCGATCTGCATGCAGGTGCGATCGACGAGGTCGAGGCCAAGCGCCGGCGCCAAGAAGTGGCCGACGAGGCGGATTTCTACGGGGCGATGGACGGCGCCTCGAAGTTCGTCCGCGGCGACGCCATCGCCGCCGTTGTCATCACCGCCATCAACCTGATCGGCGGTCTCGCCATAGGGGTGGCCCAGCACCACCTCTCACTGTCCGACGCCATCTCCACGTACAGCCTGCTGGCCATCGGCGACGGGTTGGTCTCGCAGATCCCCGCCCTGCTGCTCTCGCTCTCGACCGCCATCATCGTGACCCGGGCCGCCACGGACCACGATCTCGGTCACGACGTCCTGACCCAATTGTCCCGTTACCGGCAGATCGTGCGGACGGCGGGATTGGTCATGGCCGGCCTGGCCTTGATTCCGGGCCTGCCGAAGCTGCCGTTCCTGCTCGTTGGCGGAACTGTCTTCTTCTTCGGTACGCGTCTGCCCAAGGACCCGGGCGCAATGGAGGCCGAACCAGAGCAGGCGCCGGCCGTCGCCGCCGCAGACACGCCCGAGTCGATCGCTGCCGGCATCGCGGTGGAACAGCTCGTCCTGGAGCTCGGGCTCGAGCTCATCGACCTCGTGCAGACCGACCGGGGCGGCGACCTGCTCGACCGGGTCAAGGCGCTGCGACGGAATGTTGCCGCGGAGCTCGGCATCGTCATGCCCCAGGTCCACACGCGTGACAACCTCGATCTACCACCATCCGTCTACGCCATTCGGGTTCAGGGGATCGAGGTGGCCCGTGGCGAAGCACCGAGAGGGAAGCTCCTCGCGGTGGGTCACAACCTCGAGGAATTAGCCGGGGTCGAGACGCGCGACCCTGCATTCGGCGGGCGGGCCAAATGGATCCCCGCCGAGCTCAGCCATCAAGCGGTGGTGGCCGGCGTGACGGTGGTCGACCGCTCGGCGGTCGTGACGACCCACCTCGCTGAAATCGTGCGCGAGCATGCCGGCACGATCTTGTCTCGCCAGGACACCAAGCTGTTGCTGGACGCCCTGAAGTCCTCCAATCCGGTCGTCCTGGAGGAGATGGCATCCGCCAATATCACGCTCGGTGACGTGCAGGGCGTGCTCCGCGGCCTGCTCGACGAGGGTGTCCCGGTCCGCGATCTGGTGCGCATTGTCGAATCCACCACCGAACAGGCGCGCACCCAACAGAAGGATGCAGACAGCCTCCTGGAGTCGGCCCGGATCGCACTGGGCTCCACCATCGGGTCGTTGTTCGCGGTCGACGGCACGATCCCCATCATCACGATGGCGCCGTCGCTCGAGCAGGGCCTGATCGCATCAATACGCACTGGGGACCGCGGTCGTACGTTGGGTATCGAGGCGTCCGTGGCCGAATCACTGGTGCGCCAGGTGGCCAAGTTGACGCAGGAGGCCGAGTCCCGCGGAATCACACCGGTCCTGCTCTGCGCAACCCGCCTGCGTTTGGCCCTCAGGCGCCTGCTCAAGCCGAGCCTCCCCCGTCTGGCCATCGTCGGCGCAGGTGAGATCGGGGCGGCGATGTCCCTCGAGACAGTCGGGAGCGTGTCCGATGAAGCCGTGGTCGCGCTATGAACCGATGGATGTCGACATGAGCAGGACGGCCCAATTCGAGGGACGCACGGCCGAAGAGGCGGTCGCTCGCGCCCGAGCGGCATTGGGGGACTCCGGCGCTCTCCGCTGCTGGAAGACGAGGCGCGGCGGGGTGGGGGGGTTCTTCGCCAAGGAGGTCTTCGTCGCCGGTCTCACGCCGCCCCCGGGGTCCGAGACAACGCGGGGCAGGGCGTCGCGGGCGAAGCCCGGCCCACTGGGCACTGGTTCCGACCATGCTGCCGCCGCTCATGCGGCGCCGAAGGCTGGCGTGGAATCGGCGTCAGCATCCGTCCCCCAGGACGCGCCGGACACGTCGGCGAGGCCGGACGACCATCTCTTTCAGTTGGTCGAAGGCACCTCAGACCAGGTGTCCCTCGGGTCACTGGCGATTCCCGCCGAGGCGTTTGACGAGGTCCTGGCGGAGGCGCAAGCGGCTTTGACGCGCGAGCGAGAAGGCCGCGGCATCGCCATTCCGCCCACCTCTCCCAGTCCAGAAGCGCAGGGTGTCGCCACCGAGGAACCAAGTGTCTCCGAGCACGATCTCGCATTGCCCGAGGGCGGCCAACCCGGAGGCACGGCAGCGGGAGGCGAAACCTCGACCGCCTCGCGGAGCCAACTTCTTCCCGACCCGGTACACGACCGGCGTCTCCGCTCCCCGCAAAGAAGGCGACGCGACCCAAGCCAAAGGCCGGGCCCACACCACCGGCAGCGCGCTCCGCCGCTGCGAAGACGCGTGGACAGGGCAGTCGGTCGACTCGTATTCCGGAACTGCGGGCGGGGCTTCGCAGTCTGGGTGTCCCGGACCCGTACGTGCCGCGAGGACAGCGCCCCTCGCTGGACCAGCTGGTCGGCGTGATGGGAACCCTGCCCGAGCCGCCGGCGTTGCCGAACCGCAGCGGCGCCGTCGTGGTGGTCATGGGGTCCGACAGGGAGCTTGACCGTACCGTCGACCTCGTGAGGGCGGAGCTCTCGCTGGGTCAGCGCGACGTCTTGCGGTTTGCCGGGAGTCCCGGCGCCCCCATGGGGCCAACGGGCGTCACCAGCGCAGAGGGGCGGCGTCTTGGCAGACAGATCGCCCGGCGACGAGCCTGCAGTCGCACATCACTGCTGGCGTTGCCGGCCTCGCCCGGAATGTCGCTCGGGCGAGAGTCGCACGAGCTTCTCGACCAGGCGACTCCCGACTACGTCCTGGCCGCCGTTGGCGCATCCAGCAAACGGGTGGATGTCGAGCATCTGATCGGTGAACTTCTGCGTGTGGACGCCCTGGCGCTGTGGGATCTCTCGAGAACCCGCACGCCCGCCGAGCTTCTCGGCGTGCTCCCGATCGCCTTTGTCGAAGGCGAGCCCAGCTCGTCCTTGGGCTGGACCCTCACCCTGGCCGGCCGAGTGATGCATGGCGGCGGCCGATGACGCGGCGAGACCTCCAATGGTTCATCGGCGAGGTCGTGCGCTACCGTCCGCTCGCGACCGTTGTGCTGGCAGTCGCCCTGGTGCTGCCCTCCCTGTGGGAGTTGGCAACCGGCAACCTGTCCGCAGTCACCCTCCTCGCCCGCCTGGCCCTCTCCCTGGCTGTCTGCGCCGTGCTCGTGTGGGCGCTGACCGGCGTCGTTCTCAGATATGCCCGGATGCACGCTCAGCGTACGGTTGAGGCTGAGCGATTCGGCAACGCGTCCACAGAATTGGACCGCTGACCCCGCAACTCGGCGCACTCTCGGGTCGTTGTTCAAGGCGATGAGCACTGACGACCTCCTCGCACAATTGATCGAGGCGCTGGACGACGAGCTCGAGCAGCTGGCGCTGTTGCGATTTCGGCTCGTCGTGCTCGGCTCCCTGGTGGCGGCTGACCAGCCGGTTTGTCTGCCGTTGTCGGTCCGCGAGCTCCAGGCGACGACCGACCAGCTCCGATTGATCGACCTGCGCCGGGCCGCAGCAACCTCCGGCGTCACCGAGGCGTTCTTTCTCGATCCGGAGGCGCATCTGCCCCAGATCGCGGCCCAGGTAGACGACGGCTGGGGGGAGATACTCCATGATCGGCGCCGTCTCCTCCTGGAGCAGGTGGCCAACATTCAGAGCGTCGCCGACCTGACGATCTCGGCCTTGGGCCGCCGATCGACCCTGCTCAGCGAGGCGCTGAGCTTCGTTTCAAGCGACGGCGGATCCACGTACGGGCGCCAGAGGCCCGCTCGAGCCCAGATCGTGCAGGGGGCTCTATGAGCGGCTTCGGACTATCCATCGCGGCGAGCGGGCTGAATGCCGACACCGCCGAGCTCGATACCGCCTCGAACAATCTGTCGAACATCAACACAGCTGGCTACGCGCAGGAGGTCGTCAACCTCTCGCCCGAGGCTGCGGCCGGGCCGCTCGAAGCGGGTCGCGGGGTCACCGTTGCCTCGGTCTCGGCGCTCACCGACGCCGTGTACGAATCGGCCAACGTCGCGGCTGAAGGGGTGCAGGGCGCCGCCAGCCAGACGAACCAGGTGATGACCTCCATCGAGGCTGTTTTCCCCGAGCCGAGCAGTAACGGGCTCTCGGCCCAGCTCTCGACGTTCTGGAGCGACCTCTCCACACTGGCTGCCAACCCCAACCAGGCCGGTGCGCAGCAGACAGTCGCGGCGGATGCCAACGGTCTGGCCCAGGCGCTCAACACCACCTCGACCCAACTCTCCGATCTCTCGGCCTCCCTGCAGTCGGAGGTCGGCACCGGTTCGGCAGACTCCGGGACCCTCGCCCAAGCCAACGCGCTGTTGCACCAGGTGGCCCAATTGAATCAGGGGATCGTTGCCGGCGACTCAGCCGGGCAGAACGTCAACGCCCTCAGCGACGAGCGACGGTCGGCGGTCAACCAACTGGCCGGCCTCCTCGGCATCAGCACGTCGACGGCGCCCAACGGCGCGCTGACCGTTCTTTCGGGCGGCGTGCAGTTGGTATCCGGCAACGTTGCTCAGACGCTGACGTCGACCGGCTCAGCCGCCACGGGCAACCTTGGTGTGGCCACGTCATCCGGCATCGCCCTCCAGCCCAGTGGTTCGATCGGCGCCGACCTCACGGCGGTGAATACGACACTGCCCGGATATCAGTCCCAACTGTCCGCGGTAGCCAACGCGCTGGCCGGAAACCTCAACACGCTGCAGGCCAACGGCATGGATGCGAACGGCGATCCCGGGGCGGCCATCGCGGGGGGTTACACCGGGACAGTGCTGCCGAACATCTTCGTCGACCAGGGTTCGACCTCGTCGTACACGCCCAGCGCAATGTCGGCCGCCACCATCGCCGTCTCGTCCGCCTATCTGTCAGAACCCTCGCTCATCGCCACGGCCGCTGCGCCCGGGCCGAGCAACTCCAACGTGATCGGCACGGCCACGCTCGACAGCGCCAACGCGCAAGCGATGGCGGCGGTGGCGGGCTCGGCGACAGGTCCCAATGCGCTCTACGAGTCGCTCATCGGCACCCTCGGCACAGAGGCGTCCAACGCATCGGGTACCTCGACTGCTGCAACCAACCTGGCCACCACGGCGTCGAGCAACCTGGCTTCGATCTCCGGAGTGAATCAGAACCAACAAGAGGTCGACATCTTGAGCGCGCAGAACGCGTTTCAGGCGGCCTCTCAGGCGATCAACGCCATCAACCAGTCCTTCCAGTCACTCCTGCAGGCGGTGTGACGTGGGAGTTGCCGATATCACGTTGTCCCAGGCGATCACCCAACAGCTCAATCAGCAAGAGCAGAGCATCGCCAATCTCGAGGAGCAGGTCTCCTCGGGGCGATCGCTCAACAAGCCGTCCGACAATCCGGCCGCCGTCACGCAGGTGCTGCAGCTGTCCTCCCAGGCCAGTCAGTTGTCGAACTGGCAGGCGAACGCCCAGACGGCCAGCTCCTGGCTGGGCATGGGCAATGACGCCTTGAACAGCGTGCTCGACGATATGCAGAGTGCTCGGACGCTGATTCTGCAAACACTCAACCAGGGGACACAGAACGCAACGACCTATCAGGCCGCGTCACAACAGCTTCAGGGGATCAATGCCGACCTGCTGTCCACCGCCAACACCCAGTACGAGGGACGTCCCATCTTCGCCGGGACGTCGGCATCGAGCCAGGCCTACGACGCCACCGGCAACTACCTGGGAAACACCGACACCCCCAACGTGGTTATCGGCTCCGGGCCCGGATCTGGTCAGACGGCCGCACTTTCCGTGCCCGGACCGTCGGTCTTCGGTAGCGGAGCGGCCAGTGTGTTCAACACGCTCAGCACCGTCGTCGGACAGCTGGGGTCCGGCACTCCGACGGCCACGCAGCTGAACGCCGCGCTGACCGCGCTCGACGCCAACATCAGCACGGCGGAGCAAGCGAGCGCGGTGCTCGGGAACGGCTCGGATCAGGTGACTGCGGTCTCCGCTTCGTTGACGACACAGCTCACGACTGTGCAAAACACGCAATCTGGGTTGGAGGATGTGAACGTGGCGACTGTCACGACGCAGCTCGACTCGGAGATGACCAACTACCAGGCCGCTATGTGGGCAGCCTCGCAGGCCATCCCCGAGACATTGGTGCATTTCCTATGACACAGAGCATCGCCATGTCATCGGGTGGAGCTCGGTCTTGAGGATCGGAGCAGCCCATCAACTGGAGCGCCGTTCGACCTGCAGTCGTCGGCCTTCCCCATCGCTAAGGAGAAAGCAGTTGCAGACGACGGTCACTCTTCCAGTCACCCTGTCGTGCATGGAGATCACGTTCCGCCGCGAGATGCTCGGGTGGACCGGGGCGACTCATTTTTTGTTCGAGCCCATCGAGGGCGACGTGCCGGGCATGTTCGCCGAGCTGCGATGCTTGGACGAGAACGTGCGCCTGCGCAGCGGGGCGGCCGTCCCGAGCCCTCGGTTCCTGGTGCTGACGCCCTGGTACGTGTGGCCGGGCTACCAGGTGGCGTTGGACGACGAATTCGCCGATGCGCTGGACGTCAGGGTCGAGGAGGATGCAACTCTGCTGACGATCGTCACCCAGCGTGTGCCGCTCGAACGATCAACCGTAAATCTTTTCTCCCCGATCGTGGTCAACCGTCACAACGGTTTAGCCGATCAATTCGTACCGGCTGCGAGTGAGATCGAAGTGGGCTGGCGGGTGCGCACGCCGCTGCTCCCGTCACAGCTCGCCGACGAGGCGGGAGAGGGAGGGATCGCGTGCTGACATTGACCCGGGAGGTCGGGGAGAAGATCGTCATCGGCGACGACGTTGTGGTGACTGTGATCTCGGTGTCCGAGAACGGACGCGTGCGTCTTGGAATCGAGGCGCCTCGGCAGATCCGCATCGATCGCGCCGAAGTGCTGGAGCGGATCCGCCGGGAGAACCTCGAAGCCGGGGAGCCGTCGGACCGCCGCGCCTTTGCCGCGTATGCGGCTCGCCAGGCCAACGAGAGATCGGGAGCAAAGAAAGAGGTCGTCGTCGGGCGCTGACCGCCTGGCGGCGCCCGGCAGCCCAGGGCCCCCTGCGGTCGCGAAGGAGGATCGCTGTGACCTATAGCCGTCGAGTCAAGCGACTCCGTGCCGGCTGGGACGGAAGCTGCCGCATTGAGGGCGAGCCCGGCGAGCGACGATGCCGAATCGACGACATCTCGATGCTCGGTCTGGGGGTCACGTTCACCCACCCGTCGCCATCGCAGCTCGCCGGCCGTCGCATCTCCGTCGATGTTCCCGCAATGGCCCGGCTCGAGGGCCAGATCACCCACGCCGAAGTTGTTCTCGGAGGCGCTGTTCGGGTCGGAGTCGTGTTCAGCGACCATTCCGGAGCGGCGATGGACGCCACGACGTCACAAGGCGCAGGAGGCGACCGCAGCGTGCCGTAGTTCTCGGGTGCTGGCAAAGGGGCGAGGTATCGCTCCTCGTCCCCGTGAGTCGCGGGTCCGACGTGCAGCCAAATCGACAACCGCCTACCGCGTTGCGCACGTGGTGGCCGATTGCGGCCAGGCCGCGTTCTTCGCCTGGACCGAAGTCGTTGTCGGGAAGTTGTGGCACGGCCTTCGAGAAGGACCCTCAGCGGTGGATCCCGCTCGTCAGAATCGTAAGAACCATCGGGTCTCCTCTGACGCTCGCCGAGAGCCACCCGTCGATGTCGTTGTGCCTGAGCGTGCGTGAAATGACCGTGTACCGCCGCTCCACGGAGGCGACAGGGCCGACTCCGGGCGCCATCTGTGCGGATATGGAACTCGGCGCAAACGTCGCGCAAATGCGAGCGCTCGTGACGGCGCCGCGTGCGACGTGCTGTCTGTTCGGCGGCGGTCTGAGCGCAGGAGTCGATCGCCGGCAATTCGACCGGACTCGGACCGATGACATCCTTAGGCAGGCAACGAATCGGGCGAAAGCCCCTCCCAGGTGCCCAGAACTGCCCACGGCGAGGACCCTGTCATCTTCGGTGCCCTGAACGAGATCGCCGCGCCCGGCCAGCCCTCGGCGTCGTATTCGGCAATCACAGCCGCCGCAGGTGCCTTGTTCACGAGACGAAGGCACTGAGGCTAGGGCAGACTCCGGCATCGACCCTCCGGAGCGGTCAGTGCGAACTAGCTTCGGTCGCGGTCCCGTCCGGAGGCGTTATATGGCCAAGCTCATCTACATCGCGAACACATCACTCGACGGCTTTTGCGAGGATAGAGACGGAGGCATTGACTTTGGTGAACCCGACGAGGAGTACTTCGGGCTCATAAACGAGCTCGAGGGTCCGGTCGGCGCCTATCTCTACGGACGCCGGATGTACGAAGCGATGGTCTACTGGGAGACCGTATCCATCTCAGACCAACCGTCCTGGGTGGCCGACTTCGCCACCATATGGCGGGGTGCCGACAAGTTCGTCTTCTCGAAGTCATTGACATCGGTTGCCAGCGCGAGGACCACCCTCGAGCGGGAGTTCAATGTTGATGCGATCCGTCAGATGAAGGGTGAATCGACCTCCGACCTCACGGTGGGTGGAGCTGATCTGGCGGCCCAAGCGTTCGGGGCGGGCTTGGTGGACGAGTGCCACTTGTTCTTCTGGCCTCTCGTGCTGGGAGGCGGCAAGCGCGCCCTTCTCGGGCACGGGCGTCTCGATCTTCAACTTCTCACGGAGCGACGCTCCCGCAGCGGGGTCATCCATGCCCACTACCGCGTCGCTCCGTGAGGACTTTCCGCGTGAAAGCGCGCAACCTCTGGCTCACGGGGGTCGCAGAGGATCGGGCGTCAGGACGCAGGAATGCGTGCCATCGGGGTGAGGGGCTGTCCCGACGTACTCCTCATCGGTCCCATCGCGGCCGTACGAGTGGCGAGGGCCGCCCACGGCAGTCAGGGGTAGGTCGTCACCTCAGCTCCCCGATAGCGCCCACGGGTTCTGCTGTCTTCGGACACCGCCACAGCGCTGCGTCCGCCATCACGGCGGGCTCCAACGGGTGGGACCCAGGATGGAATGGGCACTCAGGCCAGGTAGCTGGTCGTCCCTGGTTCCAGAGTTCCTCGACTGCCCACTCTTGTACCTGATCTGCTACCTGTGCGAGCCGTCGGGGTCTGTCGCCATCAGGAACCAGAATGCCTTGTCCGTGACCGTCCTTGTTGAGGAACATGACGCAGATCACCTCTTTGCCGTGGTGATTGACCATCGCTCTCTCTTTCACAATTGGCCGCAGCCCAGACGTGCGTCGTAGCTCGGGCAGGATCAGATCGAGCGCGTCCTGCAGTGCGTTTTCCACGAGGCCAAAGTACCCCTTGTGTACCGCGGTCTCTCCGGACCACTTCAGGCTTTTGAGTGGTACCTGCTGTCACGCCGTCGACTCGACCAGAGATCGACCGAAGTAGTCGGACTCCGACGTCACTCCGGGAAGCACGAAGAAGTACCCACCTCCGGTTGGGCTTATGTAGTCCACCAACGGCTCACCGATGAGTCGGGTCTGAACCCTCTCGAACTGTCTCTCCAGGTCCTGTTGATAGCACGTGAAGACCAACCCCTGATTGAGGTTCCCATTCACATCGATTCCACGGTCGTAGTTGAATGCCCGCCGCAGAATCCGACTTGGCTCTGTCTGCGGCGTGCGGGGATTCGCCAACCGTATGTGCGCAGTTGTCGGGATGATTACTCCCTCCGGGTCTGCGGCGTAGTCGGGTATGTCGGACTGCCGATTGCCGTCGAGCGGTGCCCCGCTGTCGCGCTTCCGGCCGATCATCAGTTCCTGTTCGCTCAAAGACACCCGATCCCAGAATTCCACCAACATTCGGATTATCCGGATGACCTGATACGTCCCACCCTCGGTCCAGGGCGGTTCTGGGTGCCCGGGCCGTACCCAGACCAGGTCGTTCATCGCCGTCGCCGAGTTGACACTCGGATTGGCGATTCCGTCGTTGAAGCCGAGAAGGTTTCTTGGCACGCCAGTCGGCCGTGGAGGGCTTACGAAACCATCAATGCGCCAGCGAGGTTGCATCATCCCACGCGTGTACTTGGTGATGTCCCGAAGCGCATGGATGACGGCATCGGGATCGGCGGCATACAAGACGAGGCTCAGATCGCCCTGGCACTCGCTCGGATCGAGGTTGTCGTCCGGAAACGGAGTCATGGGCTTCAGCACTGCAGGCTTGGCAGCTGCGAATCCGTACCTCGCGTCGAACAAGGACGATCCCACGCCAACCGCTGCCGACAGTTGGTGGCTGGGGACCACCGGTCCCAAGATCCCATTGTCCGACGTCGGCGCCGCGGGTCCGGCATATGGCGGCACGCCACCGGTCACGAGTACTCGAATACGGTCCGTGAGGGTGTGGAGAAGCTCCACCATGTCGGCACGAGTCGGAGCGATGACGTCGAATGCCACAAAAATCCCGGCATGCGAGGGCAGGGAGGTGACGATTTTCTGGTGCTGGCTATGAAATGGATGGGGTTGGTCCGCTTGGACTGATGCACTACCGAGTGCAGGCGTGACGCCCGCTGCCGCTGCCGCGGCGGCACCGGCTCGAAGGAACCCTCGCCGGCTGATCGCGGTCGCGAGTCCATCATCGGCTTCTGGCGAAGTCAGTCCGCGGGCACTCGGGAATTTGCCGTTGCCGGTCATGGACTGGACGCTTCCGGCAGGACTTCGAGCAGGTCGGGTACGGGCGACACGGTCTCGAGGTAATTCCCGATGGCTCCGTCGAGCTGCTCACGCTGTGGCTGGGTGAGGGATTGGACCGGGGTCCAGGTCCCATTTGGCAGTTGATAGGTGTCGACGAGTGCAGAGAGTTGAGAGAGCTCGGACCTCAATTTGGTGAGGAGAGGTGGCTCCCTTTTTTCCAATAGTGGCGCAATGACTCCCAGGACCATTTCAGTCCCCTGGATGTTGGCCTCCGTGGTGGCAAGCCCGGTGTGACTGCCCTGGTCGGTTTCGCCCGTGAACTCGAACTGCAAGGTGTTCTCGAGAATCTCGTGGGTGCGCAGCGAAAGATCGTTCAGCGGAATCGTCTGCTCGGTGAACGCGAGGACCAACTGGTGCACATCTGCGTCCAACTGATCGGCCACCGACGCCACCGTTGCAACCGGCTGATTCTGCCAGAGGGCGTACTCGAGGCGGAGGAATCCGGTCCAACCCGGTTCGACAACACCCTGGGGCAGGCCGTTGGGGCGCCCATCGATCTCATCGTTGAAGTTCCCGAAGGTGTCGTAGGCCGCCCCCAGGCGCGCATAATCGAGATGGGCGACCAGCCACGCTTGTTTGGCTTGATTCAGCTGTCCGGTATCGGCCAAAGCGCGCAACCGATCGGTGTCGGTGGCCAGAACAGCGAGGCCTGCGGCCACCTTGGCGCGATACTTGGTGACCAAGGGGGCGATCTGGCCGTAGGTCACTTGTTGGTACGGGTGCGCGTCCGCAACGGCTGCGCCTGACACCGTCACTATCGGCGAATAGACGGTGGAATTCTCGGAGTACGTGCATCCCAACCGGAATCTGCCTGGTGGGATCACCACTGTCAAGGTTCGGGTCGTTCCCGGGGCCATGGCCTCGATCTCTCCGTAAACAAGTGAATTGGTTGATCCCAGGAGGGAGACGTCCACCACTGAGGTACCGGCATTGGTCACCGGAATCTCGCGCTGGCCGGAGTGGGGAGGCACCCAACCCTGAGCACAGCTCACGCTGTTGACCATGATCGATGTCGGGATCCTCGCTGCCGAGATGGTTCCATCCGTCAGAGCCAGCGTCGCCCCCACACCGGCAACGACCACGGCAACGGCGATCGAACAGATCAGGAAGGCCCGGGGGATGCGCTGTGTGTTCGCAGTCACTCCGTACCGTCCCATCGGTCCGTCCCACATTGGGAGGTGAAGGCCCACACGCGAGGAACCGAGAACGCCATCGAAGGTGAGATTCGCACTCGCACCGGAGGAAGGTGATTTTCGGTCAGGCCTTCGACACGGCTGACGGCGGAGGGATGGTGCCGGGTCCAGAGGTCAGGCACCCGGCCTTGACCGTGGGGTTCGGTGCCGAGGGCAGCTTGGGTGGTTTCAAGAATGCCGGTCTGCGGTGGAAGTCCAACATGTCGAACAAGCTGTTGGCGTTCGCATCACGTCGGGTCAGCGCGGGCAGGTTCCACTTCTCTTCGACGGTCTTGAGGATCGACGTGTGGTCGTAGATCGTGTGGGAAACGAAGTTCTTCTTGGAGTACGGGCTGACGACGGCGCACGGGACCCTGAATCCGTACCGGTCGAACCCTCCTGGCGGGTCGCCGGCCACCAAGGCCGGCGGCACGTCATCGGGGGCTATTGCGGCGGGCGGCGGCACGTGGTCGTAGTAGCCGCCATGTTCGTCGTAGGTCCAGATCAGCATGGTCTTGGACCAGTTGGGACTTGCCATCACGGCATTGACTACTTTGCTCACGAACTGATCGCCGAACTGGATGTCCTGGGGATTCTCCTCAGACTGTTCGTCGTAGTTGGGCTCCACCAGGCTGAATGAGGGAAGGTTGCCGGCTGCGGCGTCGGCAAAGAACTGGTCGATGGGGACCACGCCGCTGCGGAGCGCCGGGACGGAGAGGAGCGGCAGGAAGACGCCAAGCGTTGGCCGATCGGAGTAATAGTCCTTCCAGGTGATGCCGTGCTTGTTGAACTGCTCAAAGATCACACCATTCGGCGGCAATTCCAATGGGAACGAGTCGTCGATCAGGCCGAGGGAAGTCCCAGCGATGAGGTAGCGGCGATTCGGGTCGGTCTGTGCCATGGCCGAACAGAAGTAGCGGTCTGCGATGGGAAAGACACCTGCCATTCCGCAGCTGAAGGGAAGGTCGTCCTTGGTGAAGTAGCCCATGGCTTCCGCCGAGGTGCTGGCGACGAATCCCTGGCAGGATCCTCCGTCGTACGCCTCGTGGGTCACCTTCCAATCATTTCCCACGCCATCGGTTTGACACTCGGTCGGCATGTGGAACGCGTGGATGTAGTTGCCTTGACCATCAGGGTTCTTGGCCGTCGGCTGGTTGTCCGATCCGAGAGTGAACCCGTCGCCTCTGCCGATGCGCCCGAGGATGTTGTCGAACGAATGGTTCTCCATCATGACGACCACGAAGTGGTCAATCTCGGGCACTTGATCGGTGCCCGCAGCGCGTTGCGGATAGGGGAGTGATCCAGCTTCACGAATTCCCTTGCGCTTCAGGAAGGTTGTGGCGGCTGCGCTGGGCGTCGACAACGATTGGCCATACGTTCCGAGCAGCAAGGACGCACCTGTCAACCCACCGCCGAGGAATTGCCGCCGATTCAGTTTCACCTGACTCCTCGCTTTTCGGATGAGTCGACTCGCGATGGCCTGACTCTAGACGGGCGAATCATGTCGGGGAAGAAGCTCCGAGCATGCAGTTGTCTCGATCTCGTACGCTCAGACCCCCCCCGTTGACACACGGATTTTCGGCTCGTACACAACCGGACTGGCCGACGCTCGGCCGACTGTCGGGGCGAGTGAGTTCGATGCCCTGCGAGGCGCCCGCGGCCTGGTGAAAGGCGTTCATTGATTCGTCCTGCCCGAGGGCTCGCGTCAGCCTTTCACGCAGGTGTGCCGGCGAGGACAGTTTCGATTTGCGAGAAGACGTTGCGCATGCCTTCTTCGATCCCCATGGCAAGCACCTCCTCCATGCCCGTCCGAGAGTCGAAGTGGGTGCGGATCGCCATCACAGAGCCCCCGCCGTCGCGCACGCGGATGGTGATGAGCAGGGCCGTCATGGCGTTCCCGTCGTTCGGGCGGCCTTCGTCGTCGACATCGGCATCTCGGAGCTCGAGGCGGCGGGGAGGGTCGGCGGCGATGACCTCCCAGGTGCTGTCGTGGCGCTCGCCCTCGGTCCCGGCCATGAAGAAGGTGATCCGCCCGCCGGCTCGCACATCGTGGTCGACCACGGTCGCTCGGTAGCCAGGCGGTCCCCACCATTGCTCGAATTGGCGGGGGTCGGCCCAGAGCTGCCATGCCCGTTCGACGGTGGCATCGAGCTCCGCCGTGACCGTCATGGTCAGGGATTCGGGGTCCTTCTTGACGCTAATCACGCTCATGCTTGCCTCCAGTGGTTCGCTTCTCGGTTGCCAGAAGATCGTCGATCCGGTCCACCCGCGCCCGCCACAGCTCCTCGATGCCATCCAGGAGCATCCGTGCCGTCTGGACCGTGTCGACGTCGGTGCGCACGAGCCGTTCGCGGCCCCGCCGCTCCTTTGTGATGAGCCCGGCGCCTTCGAGCACAGCGATGTGCTTCTGCACGGCGGCGAAGCTCATCGGGTAGCGCTTCGCTAAAGCCGACACGCTGTACCTGCCCGCGACCGCGACCGCGAGGATGTCGCGCCGAGTGCCGTCAGCTAGGGCGTGAAAGATGCGGTCTACACCGGCGTCGGATATCTGACATACAACCATCTGGTTGTATGTTAACGGAACGAGATCATGCGCGCAACCTCTCGGTCCGGATCAGAGCGGCGGAGAGGCCGACCACGAGCACGCTCGACGGCGACGGCGACGGCGACGGCGACGAGCGATGGCGCGCTGGTCTCCGCCACAGGGTGATCCCGGATCGCCCCACGAACGCGAGGGGGAGCAAGTCCGACGTGTCGGGCATACTCGGTCGGCTGCCAACACGTGAGGAATGAGGAGGATCGTGAGCCTCGCTATCGATTGTGTCCTGATTGATTGCAACGACCTCAGTCGGATGAGTGCGTTTTGGCGGTCTGCACTCGATCTCGAACACGTCTGGACGGGCCCTTCTGGCGGGTACCTCCTCGTTGACACAATGAGGACGACAAGGCTTGCACTGATGCCCTGCAGCGAAGAGAAGAGGGGAAAAAACAGACTCCACTTGGACCTGCGCCCGGACAATCAAGAGGTGGAGATTCAACGGCTTGAGGAACTCGGGGCTGTTCGGATTGACATCGGCCAGCAAGATGTCCCCTGGATGGTTATGGCAGATCCGGAAGGCAACGAGTTTTGCGTGCTGACGCCGGTCCGGCGTGCCGGGGCGCTCCCGTAAAGTCGTTCTGTTGCCTGAAGCGGTGTCGCACCCAACTGGGCGAACTGGGCTACCCGGCATCGGTCGAGTCGCGTCGGCTCCGTTGACTTTCCTGATTGGAAAGTAGTAAAGTTTCCAATCAGGAAAGTAAAGGAGTTACGACGTGAACAACGAGGTCACAGAAGCCGAGGCCCGATTCGCACTGAGCTCGATTGAGCACCGGCGCCAGCAGGTGATCGCCGAGATTGATGTGCCTCCGTGGTATTGGTTCGGTGTCGCTGGGGGATGGATCGTGCTCGGCGTCCTGGCGGAATACGGCCCGGCCTGGGCGACCGTCGCCGGAACAATCGTCTTCGGGGCTCTGCACTCTGCTGTCGCCCCGCGAGTTCTCTCTGGCCGGCATGCTTCGGCGGATTTGAGCGTGCGCAGTGAGGTCGTGAGTCGCCGCGTCCCCGCATTGGTTCTTGGGTTCCTGATTCTCATGACGATTGCCACCATTGCGTTCGCCCTGATTGCCAATGCGGATGGGGCTCGCCATTCAGCCATTTTGGCCAGCGTCGTCGTTGCTGCACTCGTTGTCATTGGAGGACCGAGACTGATGGACACTGTGCGTCGACGTGCCGAGCAACGCCTCGCTGTTTCGTGAGCATCGCCAAATTCGACGAGATCATCCATCCCAGCACTCGTCTGTCCATAGTTGCACTCTTGGCTTCAACCGATTGGGCGGATTTCTCGTTCGTCCGTAATCGCCTGGGTATGTCTGACTCCGCTCTTTCCAAGCAGTTCTCTATTCTGGAGGACGCGGGGTATGTCACGATCGAGAGGTTGGTGACCAATCGCAGGCGACGCGTTCGTGTAGGCCTTACTGAGGTCGGCCGCAAAGCGTTCGAGGGACACGTAGCAGCGCTGCAGTCGGTCATTGCCATTGCCGAGTCTGTAGCTCCTGACTCCGGTCAACTGGTGCCGGTGACTGAATGAGCCACGAGCCCGTGATCAGGAATGGTTTCAAAGGGGTCTTGCGGTCAGACGGGTTCTCAGATTTGGAACATCTGTCCTCGCACCATTTGGATCATAGGATTCGGTCGCCGAGACCGCACTCGGAGTAGTGCTATTCGGGGTGCTCGGATTGGTTCTGAGGACCCGGCGGAGCGCTGCATAGCCGATGCGTTCTGAGCACGTGGTCCGCCCGAACGAGGCAGCGAACTGAGGGCATGCGATCATGGGCAAGACGCGCGTTGTGACCGCGGTCAAAGCGTCCGCGGGCAACATCGGGCGGGATCGCTCTCGGATTACGCTGCCTGACTTGTGAGATGGCTTCTTGCCTTCGCGATCGTCCTTTTGTCGGGCGGCGGCCCGGGTGCGAGCAAGCCGACCGTGGTCTTCGACGGGGACTCCATCACGGTCCTTGCCACTCCCGCGATACATCAGCTTCTCGATCCGAGCTACGACGTCAATGTTTTGGCGGTCATCGGTATTCGTATCAATCAGAGCTTGCCCGCGCTTCAATCGGCGTTGAAGCTCCATCCTGACGCAGTTGTTGTGAATCTGGGGACGAACGACGCGCTGCAAGGTGGAGAGCACCCTGGCTGGGTTTCGGGCTGGGACAAATTGATTCGCATCACGAGAAAGACTCCATGTGTTGTCTTGACAACCATCAATCCCGCCGCTGACTCCCTCAGTCACAGACCGATCGCCAGGAGAATAAACGCTGCTATCAGGGCGCTCGCTGCGCAACACCCCAGAAGGTACAAGGTGGCCGACTGGAGCAGTTTCTTGAGTCGCAACGTCAGGAATCAGAGGACCTACCTTCGAGCCGAGCCGATCCTGATTCACCCAACACCAGCCGGGGCCAAGAAGCTCGCAGCCCTTGACCAAAGGGCGCTGGCCAAGTGTGGAACCCGAACTTCCTAAATGAGACTCGTTGCGCGCGAGGCGAACGAGCCGCTCCTTCGCGACGGACAGCCTGGGCAGCAAAGTGTCACCATCGGCGAGGGGAGGTAGTTCCGGCTCTTCACCGATGTCAGTGTCGTGCTGGCCTCGGAGTGCGATCGTTTTAGAGGAAAGTCAGGCGGGTCGCCTCATCCTTGCCTTGGGCAAAACCTGCACGGGCGGAGGGAAGCCGGGTCGCAATATCCATTTGGTTCGTGCCCATGGCATCTCGGGAGACGGCGTCGGGTGTAATCATCTCGACGTGGCTGCCCTGCCGGCGTAGGGCCTCGACTTGGCTTGCCAGGTCCGTGCCCCATTTCGGTTCTCTGCGCAGGCCTTCGAACTGTCCCTCTGGCAGGGATTCACCTCGTCCGCCCAGCGGTGAGAGAACCACGACATTCGCATAACCCGATGCGAGGTCGGCATTGTCGGTCGAGCGCACCCCGCCGGAGATGTAGTGAGTGCCATTGGCGCTGACGGTGGGGGCCGAACCCGGCAGTGCGCTGCTCGCAGTGACTGCGTCGACGAGATCGACGCCGGAATCGCGGTCCAGCGCGGCCAGTTCGCCGGTATGGGCGTCGACGGCCACCACGATCATCGGCCGGTCGGACCATTCAAGGCGAGGCAACCTGGCGGCGACCATCTCCCGCCATTGGCGCGCTCCTGGTCCGAGGACGGAGTCGCTCTCCAAGCCGAACGCCCCCATGGCACGCTGGAGATCGCCCGCCGAGGTAGCGGCGCCGCCGATGGCCCTCATCCGCTCGAATACCGTGTCCATCGGCAGGGACGGCGGCTGCTTCTGGCTGTGTCCGGCCGCACGCGGCGGTGGGGACAGCACGGAGGCGAGCAACTCAGCCGGCGGTAGGCCGCTGCGTACCTGCGCGGCCGCAGTGGCGCCAGACGAGGTCCCGATGACGAGATCGGCTGCCTCTGTCATATCGGGACCAGCCTCGGCGAGGCCGGCGATGATCCCGATCACCCACGCATTCCCGGCAGCCCCACCACCACCGAGAACCAAAGCAATGTTGTGATTCGGCTGCGCCTGCAACCTTCGTCGGGTGGACTCAGGGGTGAAGGATTTGCTCCCGGTCGGCGGGATGGATCCGTAAGGCTGCGACATGTCTTGGTCCCTTTCAGGGCATCCGAAACGCGGGCGCCCGAGGACCGACGACGAAGCTCTAGCGGCTCCGGCGCGAAGGAGTGAGCACCCGACTGTGAACGAAGAGAATGGGACTCACCTCCTGAGGTCGTGCGCTTGTGTCGCTCTTCAAATGAACGAACCCTGCGAGGGTAGTCGGGCGGGAACTCGGCCGTCAACGAAATAAGTCGGACTGTCGCCACGATGAACTCATCGATCTGGCTGCTCGACAAGGGTCCTGTGAACGTGAACCGAGGCCACGTCCGCCGGGTCGGCGCGAGTTCACTGATGGGACGGCCGAACCGAGTGCACCAGTCGCTCGGCCCCTGCACACGGAGGTAGAGGGACTCAGCCTCGACGAGCTGAGCCGAAAATGAACCAGCGCGTCGCCTGGATCTCGGCCTTCCAGCCCTCTGCTTCCATGAGCGACTGCAGCTCATGTGGCTCGTACATCACGCTCACGACCCGGTATTCGGATCTGTCACTCAGGCGGCGCACGTGAAGGTCAGGGTCGTATCTGATGACATAAGGGTCCTTTGCAGTCGTCTCTGGTTGCGGGTCGTTTCGATTGTCGATGAGGAACACACGACCAGAGCGAGTGAGGCATGAGTCAAGGAGCAACCAGAACTCGCCAAAGTGGGACCTTGGCACGTGCGAGAGCCAGAACGAGAAGAAGGCCGCGTCATATTCGGCATCGGCTTGCCAATCGAACAGATCAGCCACGACGTAGCTCACATCGGAGCGTCCAACTCGTTGCCGGTTGAGCGCGAGGACCTCGGGAGAACTGTCCACAACAGTGAGACGATCAGCTGTGCGCGCGAGGCGCTCGGTCCACCAACCAGTTCCTCCAGCCAGTTCCAAGATCGACCCCCTGGCTCCAAAGGAGGTGAGAGCGTCGTCCAAGACCGCTACCTGCCGCCCCCATTCGAGCAATTCTTCCTCGCCCCGGTCGAACCGGCCCCGTCGCTGCCACCATTCGTCATACTCAGGCGCCCGAGCCTGGTAGTAGGACCGCTGCTCCGCCAGTAGGTCCTCGTCCACGTCGGCAGTCTCGCGCTCTTGAGTGAAGGCCTCAATGGGCGGGGGCGTCGGCCTCGGCCCGGCGATACGGACACCAGGTTCGACGCCTGCGAGGATGGAGTGCGTGGATGATGACCGCCGCCTGTCGTTCGGCGAGGATGCCGAGCAGTACGACCGCGCGCGACCGTCGTACCCGGCGGCAGCGGTCGATGCCTCCATTGACTGCATGGACATCCGACGGGTCCTGGACATCGGGTGCGGCACCGGCATCGCGTCGCAGTTGTTTCTCGATCGCGGGTGCGCGGTTGTGGGCGTTGAACCCGACGAGCGAATGGCCGCTGTGGCCCAGCGACGTGGCGTGACCGTCGTTGTCGCGCCATTCGAAACCTGGAAGGCGCCCGAGGACCCATTCGACCTCGTGGTCTCCGCTCAGGCGTGGCATTGGGTTGATCAGAACATCGGGCCAACGAGGGCAGCCGACGCGCTTCGCCCTGGTGGTCGGCTGGCACTGTTCTCGAACGGTTACGAGGAAGTGTCCCTGCGAGACGAGCTCGAAGCGGTATACCACCAGTACGCACAGCAGATCGTCGCCAAGACGTTCGTGCTCGGGCGGAATGCGTCGACGCTCCGATCGGCGCACGCCGAAGCGATTGAGGCCTGTGGGCGATTTGGCCCAGTCGATGAGCGGTCGTTCCGGTGGGAGCACACCTATACCCGCGAAGAGTGGCTCGATCAGCTGCCAACGCACAGCGACCACAGAACATTGCCTCCAGAAGTGCGCAACACACTGCTCGGGCACATCGGAGACGTGATCGACGAGAACGGCGGCACGCTCACCATCGGCCACACCACGAGATTGCTGTTGGCCGCCCGACGCTAGAGCGGCCGAGATGCGTTCGAGCCTTGCCTGGATGCCTGAGGAAAGACATCGCTGCCATCGCCAAAGTGCGAACTCCCGCACCGTGCCGTCGAATGTGGGCGGCCCCAGCTCCTCCAGTCAGTCAATCCCTATCGCGGGGATTGGAATCAGTTCTCGTCGAAATGCTTCTTTACGACGTGCTTCGCCTTGTGCTCGCTGGCGTAGGGGCCACGTAGGCGTTGAACCGGTTCCGTCTGATTCTCTGCAGGGCCATCCGTGTCGTCGCACTCGACACAGAACACCTCCCAGAGCCGCTCGTCCTCGCTGTCGGAGAGCCATCGTCCGGCTGCGTCAAGGCGCCACGCAAGGCGCAGTCGACGTGCATACGGGAAGTGGTGGTGCTCGTGCGAGTCCACGTCGTTCGGGGCTGCCTTGGCGTCAAGTGGTCCAAGGCGAAACCCGAATGAGAAATCGCCAGCGACCACCTGAGTAACCATAGAACCGATCGGACGATCGGATCACGTAGTCCGATCCCAACGAGACCGATGATGAAAGTTCCGAGGTCCCGCTGCTCGTCCTGTCACCTGGCTTGATCAACCGGACGAGCCCGGATCGCCTTGGCCCGTGATCAACTCGTTCCTCGGGTAGTCCTCGTGGAGGACCGCTTCGGTTTGCTGCGATCCCACGAGTGGTAAACGATCAACGTCGAGAAGACCAAGTTGGACAAGCATAGAGCCCTGATCCCAGTAGATGCGCTCGAACGCGATCCTTCCATTCTCAAATCCCACGACCGCCACATGCGGGAGCTCCACACGGCGGCCCGTGGGAGCAAGGCCTGGAAGGACGGCATCCATGACGATGTCATGCGTGAACCTCACGATGAATTCATCGATGACCATGGTCTCAGTCGTCGTTCGGGAGATCCGTTCAACAGAGAGATCGGAAGGCCACTTCCCGACGAAGTGGTCTCGATAGAAATCACGAAGAGCCTCTTTGCCTTTCGCACCGGTGACTACCGGCACGTGGATGAGACTTGGAGCATCAGTCATGGTCTCCATCGCTCTATCGGCGTCTCGCGACTCGAACTCTGCGGACATGTGCGCATCGAATACAGCTCCGAGGTCAAATTCCGTATGCGCTTTCATTCGGCCCCCATTCGAGCGAAAATCCGAGCTTCGCATCAATGCCTGGTCACCACTTCTGTGACGGTCACACGCCCTTCGATCGCGTCTCGTACAGAGTGTAATTCCGCTGATTCCGGACGTCTGTCCCAAGGACAAACAGCCACTGTCCCGGCGGGTGGGGGTTGTTGCTGCCATTTTGGACGACCGGCTTCCCCACGCTGTCAAAGGCGCTGCTGGAGGGAGAGGAGCACTTCCACGTCGGCTCGATCCTTCGCGCACGTGGATGGATCGCTCCGATTTTCGAGCTTGTCCGAGAGCAGCGAGGAAAGGCTCACCACGTGGACACGAACGCCCTGGAGCACCGCGACGTCGTCACCGAATGCGCCCAAGGGCCAGTCGCCTCGACCGTCTCGGATCGGAGTGTAGACAACGCCATCGCCGTCTTGAGCGAGGAACGCCAGATCAAGATGTCCTGCAACATGTACGTATTGGGTGTACCCGTCCTCGTTGGCTTGGGGCGCGTGGCGCCAGCCAGCTTGAACGAGCAGTCCGTCAACGCGGTGGAGGTCGTCCATCCAGACCGCTATGTCGATATCGGCGTGCGGTCTTGTCATTCGACCCGCGTAAAGGTCGACCGCCCAGCCGCCGAACACCCAATAGTCGACGCCTTCTCGCTCGAGCAGCTCGTGCAGTCCTCCGAGAATCACGAGTTGGGATTCGTTGTCGAGGTTGGCGCACATTATGGGACCCAGTATGCCGACCCGTGGTCACTTTCCTGGCATGCGCGGAGAGTCTGTCGGCTGTAAGGCGAAGCATCTTCTGAGAAGTGCTGAGGCAGATCGCACAACGGGTCGCTGACGGTGAGACAGTCACTTTCCGACCGGCTGGCAACCTGATGCTTCCGCTCGTGCAACGCCGAGACGAGATGGTGGGCACCAGTTGACCCCGCTCGGGTCGACGTGGGCGACATCGTTCTGATCAAGGTCGGTCGATCGCCATGTCGATCGCCATGTCGATCGCTGTAGTCGAGCGAGCGGGCGCTACACGAAAGTCCAACTGTGGAAACATGGATACCAGTTGGAGCCCACCGACCCGGCGGACTGAATACCCCGCCCAATCCGGGCATCTGCATCGAGCAAACACTTAGATCGACTTGCGGAACTCGACTCCCTGGCCAAGCAGGCGCGTAGTCTCAGTGATGTCGTTCACTGGGATTATTTCAAAATCCAAGTAGGTTCCGAACTTCGCCGGGGCTTCCGCGAGGGAATCTGGATTGTCGGTCTCGACAACTGCAAAACCGCCCGTACCGTCCAGGCGACCCAAAAACTGATGAAATGTCTCGTCGGAAGGCGGCGACCATTTCCCGAAGACTTCAAGCGTGCGAGCTGCGGACGCCTCATTGTCAGTAGCGGATGCACCGCTCCGAACCTTCCACGTGACTACGAACTTCATTGCCAACTCCTCTCGGATCTTCCATCCAACCTGCGGGACCCAATTCTCGATCTGGTCCGTGTCTATGCGCCTTCTCGACTTTCGACCGGGTGCTACCCGTTCATACTTTTGCTTCGAGAACAATGTTGAACGGGGTTTCGGCCGCCCGCCGCAGGGTGGAGAAACCGGATCCGGTCACGATCTCGCGGAGTCGAGCTTCACCGGCCTGGGCGCCGAGAGCGGCACCAACCTCTTGGGACAGCGAACTCGGTGTACAGAGCAGCGTCGAGAATCCGTAGTAGGCGGCACTCACAGGGTTCAGGTTGTCGCTCAGATCGTCTCCCGCGAATGGCTCAACGAGCATCATCGTGCCATCTTCGGCGAGCTGCTGACGAACATGCGCGCACGCGCCCGCCGGATCACCCATGTCATGGAGGCAGTCAAAGAAACACACGAGGTCGTAGCTGCCGGAGAAGGTGGAGGCAGACGCAACGTCGAAATCGACCCGATCCGCCATGCCCGCGTCGGCAGCTCGCTTCCTCGCCGCATCGACCGAACCGCCGTGGGCATCGAAACCAACAACGGTCGATGCCGGATAGGCCTCCGCCAGCAACAAGGTTGACGCGCCGTGCCCACATCCGACATCGGCGATCCGGCCCCCCGTCTTCAGCTTCGCCTCGACGCCTTCGAGGGCTGGGATCCACGCGCTGGTGAGGAAGTTGAGGTAGCCAGGTCTGAAGAAGCGCTCACAGCCGCCGAGCACATGCCCATCGTGCGCACCCCAGGCGAACCCCTCGCCGGTGCGGAATCGCTCGGCGATGGTGTCGGTGGCGTAGACAGCGCCAAGTGCCGTTTCGAATGCACCGATGACGCAAGCCGGACTGGTCTCATCGGTCAGCGGTATGGCGTGCTCGTCCGGGAGAGTGAATCGTCCGTCACCGTCGTACGTGACGTACCCGCGGGTCGCCTGCTCGCTCAACCATTCGCGCACATAGCGCTCAGAGGTGTTTGTGGCGGAGGCCAGCTCCGAACTGGTGATCGGACCGGCACCCTTCATCGCCCGGTACAGACCGAGTTTGTCGCCGATGACCGCCATCGCCCCGCCGAGCATCGCCCCGACGTCACCGACTGCCTGCCCGACGAAGGCCATCATCTTGTTCTCGTCCATGAGCCCCGGTCCTTCCATGGTCATCGACCCGGTTGGTGCCGCTCCTCGACCGCGGAAACCCTGCGATTTCGCCGAGCTGGGGGGCTTCATCAATCGAATCATACACTCGACTTGGACTACTATCTAGGACAAGTGACTAAGAGTCAAGGGCGTTCGCTCACAGGTTCTTCTCAACCTCTTACGCTGCGCTGATGGCGCGCGCCTGGGAACAACGACAGGTCTCGGAGGCCCGTCGGCAGGCGACGACCGCATTAATGGACGCCGCCGAACACCTGCTCTACGAGGTGGGCTACGCAGGCGTCTCCACCCGGTCGTTGGCCGAAGCCGCCGGGCTGAATCACGGACTCGTTCACTACTACTTCGGCTCCATGGACGAGCTGCTCACGCAGACCTTGCGGCGCTTCGTCGAGCAGCTCGCTACTGCGCTCGAGGCGCTGTATGCAGATCCCAACCTGACCTTCGCTGAGAAGTGGCGTCTCGGTGCGCGCTTTTGGATGGACGAACCCACGTCGCGGTTCCCCAAAATCCTGCTTGAGCTCTTGGCAATGGGATGGAACAAACCCGATCTACGAATGCGTCTTACCGAGGTGCATGCTC
This sequence comes from uncultured Acidimicrobiaceae bacterium, assembly GCA_963850185.1. Taxonomy (GTDB): domain Bacteria; phylum Actinomycetota; class Acidimicrobiia; order Acidimicrobiales; family RAAP-2; genus Bog-473. The sequence goes on along the minus strand of CAWKKE010000002.1, from coordinate 31,606 downwards.
GTTTTCGCGGCATTTTCGAGCACTACTTCGGACAAGCCATGCGCGAGTACGGACTCAACGAGGCCCAGTTTCCGTTGAAGGTCATCGTGGCGGCCGTGACGAGCTTCCAGTTGGGCTTGATCGTTGAAGGGCTCTCGAGCGTCAACGAAGGCCACGCGGAGCTTCTGGACTGGATTCAGGCTTGGGTCGACTCTTTGGAGGCCAACAAACCTCCCGCGTAGACCGAAGGCGGGAGTCACAGGGTCTCGCAATCTGACTGTCTTGTCCCGACCATCGCCGTTGTGTCGACGATGTCTTTGGGCTGCGTCGGTTCGACTCACCCTCACCCGATCAGCGAGCGTTAGCATTTGCCGGCATCTGGCGCACACGAGGTGCAACGTGAACGGGGGAGTCCGGTGATGGCGTCGTCGAGACCGAAAGTCTTGTTGTTGTGGCACAGCCTCGCGGGGTACATGGCCGCGGGGATTCGAGCGCTGGCGGATCGGTCTGATGTGACGGTGGTGGCTCGCCCGCCCGACCCGGACGCCCCCTACGACTATTCCGCTCTGGACTTGAACGGGGCGGAGTTGCGGGTGGCCGAATGGCCCCGTCCGTTCTCTCTCGTCGACGAGCTGATCGAGCGGACGCAGCCGGACATCGTGTGTGGCATTGATCGGAACGGTGGAGTGCTGCGTGCCCTGCATCGCGCTCGCCGGCGCCATGACACGACGACGGTGATGGTCGCCGACTACAACTGGTCCGGAGCCTGGCGCCAACGCGTGCTGCAGACGCTCTTCACGGTGGTACGCCCCTACGCGTTCGACGCGGCCTTCGTGCCTGGTGCGCGGAGCACCGAGTACGCCCGACGGCTCGGCTTCTCGCCGAAGACCATCTTCACCGGGTTGTACACGATCGACCAGACGCGCTTCGCCTCGGTCGCTGCAGGCAGCGCCGATCGTTTCGCGAATCCGAGCTTCTTGTTCTGCGGTCGCCTCGTTCCTGAGAAAGGCCCGGACGTCCTGGCCGATGCGTATCGGATCTACTCCAAAAACGTCGCCCACCCTTGGCCTTTGCAGGTCGTTGGGCATGGTCCCTTTGACGGCGGTCTCGCCGGAATACCCGGTGTGCACATGAGGGACTTCATCCAACCGGAGGCCCTCGCCGGCATCTATGCCGGTGCTGGTGCCCTCATCCTGCCGAGCCGCTTCGACTGTTGGGGGGTGGTGGCGCTCGAAGCATGTACCGCTGGCCTGCCCGTCGTCATCTCCGACGGGTGTGGCGTCGCCGACGAGCTGGCGACCCCGGCGAACGGGTTCACGGTGCCGGTCGCGGACCCGGACAGCCTTGCTGCGGCACTCGCCGCGCTGTCGGAGGCAAGGGTCGAACAGCGTAAGGAGTGGGGTCGCCGCAGCAGCGAGATAGCCAGCACGTACACTCCCGAGCACTGGGCCGACACGCTGCTCTCAATTCGGCCCTGACGGCGCTTCTCGGTGGGGGCGCATATGTCGCGCTCCTCGACGAGCAACCCACTGAAACCTGGTTTCGCCGATGTCACCTAAGAGTTTGGGACGGGCACAGTGGGCATGGTGACAGCATCGTGGGCAGCGATTGTACGCACGGTGGTCGACAGCCCTTGGTTCGCCGGAGGTCCGCTCTCAGGTAGCCACTTCGGCAACCACGACAGAGACGTTGTCGCGGCCCCCATGAGTAACGGCGCCCTCGACAAGGTTGTCAACGATGGCGGCGATATCGCCTTCTGCCGCCATGGCTGTCGCGATCTCTTCCCCGGAAACCTCGTTGAAGAGGCCGTCGGTGCACACGACGATTCGATCTCCCGCTGCGACTGCGAGTCTTCCGCAGTCGATCTCGACATCGGACCCGACGCCCAAAGCGCGGGTGAGAACCCCGTAGTGGGGGTGCTCAGTTGCGTCCTCCTCTCGTAGCTCGCCACGGTCGATGAGCTCGGCCGTCACGCTGTGGTCCTGGGTCAGTCGGGTCAGCGCCCCGTGGTGCCAGAGATAAGCCCGGCTGTCGCCCACGTTGACGAGTACGAGGTCTCCTGTTGTGAGGAGTCCAGCGACACAGATCGTGGTGCCCATGCCCTCGAGGCCAGGCTGGGCCAGCGCCCGGTCTCGAATGGCCCAGTTCGCCGCACGCACCGCCGCTTTGAGTTCGTCCGCTGATCGGCCAGTGAAGACTGCAGGAATCACACCCGCAGCGACATTCGCTGCGATCTCCCCGCCGGGATGCCCTCCCATTCCGTCAGCGACCAGCGCAAGTCGATTATTGGTCACGACGGCGTCTTCGTTGTTCTCGCGTAACTGGCCGATGTCGCTGCGTCCTGCGGTGCGCAGGGTGATCATGAACTCCTCCTTGGAATCTGTGTGAACGATCGAGAAACTGGAGTCCTCGGCAGAGAGTTTGCGGGCCAGGGCGAGCGCACTCTGACGGTGGTGCGCGTTCGTGTGGAGGTGTCTCTCCCAGGCATCGAGCCGTTCCTGGGATGGTTGACGCATGAAGGCGCGGATGTCTGCGAGCGGCACGTTGGCATGTCGCAGGGCATCAATCACCCGGGCATCGGCCAGCTGCCCTGGCGAGTAGTAGCGGTATCCCGAAGCCGGGTCCACCGCGGCGGGAGCGAGCAGGCCCTCGGCGGCGTAGGTCCTGAGCCTTTTTGCTGAGAGACCCGAGCGCTCCGAGAACTCTCCTATTGCCATGAGGTCGTCCACCAGTTGAAGCATGAACCCTCACCGATGGTCAGAGTCAAGCGGGCCGATCGAGATGTGTTACATCCTCGACAGACTCTAAAATGGTGGGACGCTCCGGCACCGGAGGCATTGCTCCATCTTGCTGACGACACTGTCAAAGACGTCCAACTGTATGAATCGCTAAGGTGCGCTCGCGAGGGGACCCCGCAGCGCAGCGCAGCGCAGCGGAAAGGATTGGACCATGGCAGATGAAAGCACGCCCCTCGAAGCGTCACGCCGAATCGAAGCACCGGCGGCCCGCATTTTTGAGATCCTGGCGAATCCGCAACGTCACATGGACTTCGACGGGTCCGACATGCTCCGGGGAGCCGTCCTCGACCGTCCAATCTCGGGCGTGGGCGACACCTTCACCATGAAGATGCATCGGCTTGGCGACGACTACCTCATGCTCAACTATGTGGTGGAGTTCGAGCCCGATCGGCGGATTTTTTGGGAACCGGCTCCCGGAGATCCTTCACGGGCTGAGGACAATGATCCATCTAAAGTCGGCATTCCCGCGGGCTACCGCTGGGGCTTCGTCCTCGCTCCGGACGGTGACGACGCCACCGTTGTCACCGAGGTCTTTGACTACGGCCGATTGTCGGAGGCGATCCGACAATCCTTCAGTGATGGAGGGACGTGGATCAACGGGAGCCATTCGATGCTCGAGTCAATGACGGCCACCCTGGAGAGGCTCGAGAAGATCAGTACCGAGTAGGACCGCGGCCTGAGCGTACCGATCCATCGGCTTCGCCCGCTGGACAGTTTGGGTACTGGATGGCCTCGGCCAACGGATTGGTCGACAACTAGGGAGATGCACCAAATGAGGGGTCAATGGCAGGGACACATCTGAACGGATCGATAATCGCAGCGACGGGTTGGTAACACGCCCGGAAAGGAACCGTGCGCTTTGCGGAGGTCTCCGACAAGGAAGCAGCCGAGTGTTGCGAATTCCTAGTGCTTCGTGTCGACATCGATGACGCCATGTGCGGCCCGCGGGGGCATTCGGTGTGTCAGGCGAGGAATGCCTCGATGACGGGCGCCAGCAGTGTGCTCCGGGTGAGTTCCATGTGCGTCGTGCCCGGCAGCACGGCGAGCTGGCCCTGCGGCAGGAGTCGCATCGCCTCGGCGGCGTTCTCGACGTAAATGAAGTCGGTATCGCCGACCAGGATCAGCACCGGCAGCTCGACGACTCGAAGTTGGTCGTCGGTCCAGCCCGTGAACGACTGCACCAGTCCGCTTGTCTTGTTTGCGACGGTATCGAATGCATCCGGATCGGGTGCCTTCGCGCCGTATGCATCGCGCATGGCCTGGAACTCGTCCTGTGTCGGCAGCCGGGTCGGGTCGGCTTCGCCGGCGCGGTCGTTGCGGTGGTCGGCCGAGGCCACGACGGCCCTCCGGATGCGTTCTGGGTACGAGATCACCATCTCGTAGGCGGTGAGGCCGCCAAGACTGAATCCGACCACGTCGGCCTGCTCGACGCCCAGATGGTCGAGCACGGCTACCACGTCAGCGGCGAAGTGGGGGAAGGTCGGGGCACGGTCGACGTCGGCCGTGCGACCGTGCCCTTGGAGCTCGACCGCGATCACCCGATGGTGCTCGGCGAGCACTGGCAGGGCGACGCGGAAGTTCAGCTCAATGGTCATCAGACCGCCGTGGAGAAGCACCAGCGGCGGCCCCTCACCGTGCTCCTCGTAATAGAGGTGCAGCCCGTTGACGTCTGCGTATGGCATGCAGTTAAGGACGCCAAGAAGTCATTGAGCCGCCGCGAGAGAGCTTGCGTCGATGAGGCCAGCATGTTCGCGTCTCCACCCGGTCAGCGTCTCTGTTGACGTGTGGAGACCATGCTCGTGTTTTAGCACGGCCGAGAAGTCGCCAAATAAGCCATCTGAACTGCGCAAATGGAGAGCGCCCCCGGCAGGACTCGAACCTGCGCCACCGGCTCCGGAGGCCGGTGCTCTATCCGCTGAGCTACGGGGGCGGGAGATACAAGGCAGGGGACGAGCGTACTCGTCGGGCAGCGGGGTCTTCTCCGCCCTCACGGGTCAGGCGAATGAAGCCGTATCCTGCATCTCCGTGCCGACCGACCACGATGTCGCGACCGCGCCCCTGGAGCGGCAGTTGCTTCCGCGCTCGGGCGCGGTCGACGAGAAGGGTCATCTCCACGTCGGCGGCATCGACCTGCTGCAGCTGGTGGAGCAGTTCGGTACGCCGCTCTTCGTGTACGACGAGGACCATCTGCGCCACGCTTGCCGTGAGGCGGTCGGGGCGTGGGGCGACGGCGTCGCCTATGCCACGAAGGCCTTCCTGTGCCTCGCCATGGCCCGTCTGGCCGACGATGAGGGCATGCACCTCGATGTCGCCTCCGGAGGGGAGCTGCACGTCGCGCTCGCGGCCGGCGTCCCGGCCGAGCGGCTTGTCCTTCACGGCAACAACAAGTCGACTGACGAGCTTGCGGCGGCCCTGCGGCAGGGAGTCGGGCGGATCGTTGTCGACTCGTTCGACGAAATCGCCCGCCTGGGTGGCCTGCTCGAGGCCACTCCCTGGGGACCCGAGAGGCCGAGGGTCCTGGTGCGCGTCACGCCGGGCGTCGAGGCGCACACACACGAGTTCGTGCGCACCGGACAGGAGGACTCGAAGTTCGGCTTCTCCGTCTCCTCCGGCGCCGCGGCCGAAGCCGTTGCTGCGCTCGAGCTCATGCCGGCCGTCGAATTGGTGGGCGTCCACGCGCATATCGGTAGCCAAGTCTTCGACGCGTCTTCCTTCGAGCAGGCGGCGGAGGTGATCGGCGCGTTCTTCGCTCCCCTCGAGTTGCCCGAACTCGTCGTCGGGGGCGGCCTCGGTGTCCCGTACGTCAACGGTGAGTCGGCACCAACGCAGGCCGCCTGGGCGGAGGTGACGCGGAGCGCCTGCGCCAGGGTCGGCGTCGACCGGGCGACGCGGATCTCCGCGGAGCCGGGGCGTTCCATCGTGGCCACGGCGGGCATGACGCTCTACACGGTGGGGACGGTGAAGCATCTCCCGGGCATCCGGACGTACGTCAGCATCGACGGTGGCATGAGCGACAACCCTCGGCCCGTCCTCTACGGCAGCGGCTATGAGGCCTTTCTTCCTCGCGCCGTCGAGGCGCCGCGTCGTCGGCCCGTCCGTGTCGTGGGCAAGCACTGCGAAAGCGGCGATCTCGTGGTGCCCGAGGCGTTCGTTCCCGACGACCTCAAAGTGGGCGACGTGCTCGCCACCCCGGTGACCGGTGCCTACGGGTACGCGATGGCATCCAACTACAACAAGGTGCCCCGTCCTGCGGTCGTCTTTGTCTCTGGGGGCGACGCCCGGGTGGTCGTTCGCCGGGAGACCTTCGAGGACCTCACGAGACTCGACGCCTGACACTCGGTCCGGCGCCCACTGCAGGCAACGGCGCCACGACGCCCTGGTCGGGCGGAGAGGAAACGCAGGTCACGGTGCCCGCACCTTGTACCGTTTGGAGGTGACCGTCCACGAGGCCAGCGCATCCCCTCACGCCCATCAGGCCCCGACCGTGCGCGTCGGACTGCTCGGCTGCGGTCACGTCGGGGGAGCACTGGCCGACATACTGCTCTCCCGTTCCGAGGACGTCGCCGCCCGTACGGGGATCCGCCTGGAGCTCGTCGGCATCGCCGTGGCCCGCCCGGAGCGGTCCCGGCCCGTGGCCATCCCGCGTGGTCTCATCAGCGCGGACGCGGCGGCGCTCGTTGCCCGTGACGACGTCGATGTGGTCGTCGAGGTGATTGGAGGCCTCCATCCCGCCCACGAGCTGATCGAGGCGGCCCTGCGCAACGGCAAGCCGGTGGTGACCGCCAACAAGGTGCTGCTGGCCGTCGCCGGGGCCGAGCTCGCCGAGGTCGCCGCCTCGGCCGGCGTCGACCTTCTCTACGAAGCGGCGGTGGCGGGAGCCATTCCGGTCATCCGGCCGTTGCGGGAATCATTGGCCGGAGAGCAGATCGTGCGCGTTATGGGGATCGTCAACGGGACGACGAACTACATCCTCACCCGGATGGAGGAAGAGGGGGCCAGCTACGACGAGGTCCTGCGCGATGCCCAAGAGCTCGGCATGGCCGAGCGCGACCCGACGGCAGACGTGGAAGGCCACGATGCCGCGGCCAAGGCCGCCATTCTGGCGGCACTCGCTTTCGGCAGCGATGTGGTCGACGCCGACGTCTACCGTGAGGGCATCAGCGCCATCAGCGCGGCCGACGTCGCCTATGCCAGCCGGCTGGGCTACTCGGTCAAGCTCCTGGCCATCGCCGAGCTGATCGACGGCGGCCCCGAGATCTCCGTGCGGGTGCACCCGACCATGGTGCCGAAGACACATCCGCTGGCCTCTGTGCGCGGCGCGTTCAACGCCGTCTTCGTGGAGGGCGCGGTGAGCGGCGAGCTCATGCTCTACGGGCGCGGCGCCGGTGGCGGGCCGACTGCGAGCGCCATGCTCGGCGACCTGGTCGACGCCTCGCGCAACCTCCTCGCCGGCGCACCGGCACCGGCACCGAAGCGCACGAGCACAACGGTCTATTCGCAGAACGACATGCACTCGGCCTTCTACCTCAGCATGGACGTAGCCGATCGCTCGGGCGTGCTCGCGTCCGTGGCCAAGATCTTCGGCGACCACGACGTCTCCATCAGGGCCATGGAGCAGGTTGGTCTGGCGGCCGAGGCCCGGCTGATCTTCCTCACCCACGTCGCTCGAGAGGGGGATCTGCTCGCCACCATCGACGAGCTGCGCCGCCATCAGGCCGTGGACCGGGTGAGCGGCGTGCTCCGGGTCATCGCCGGGCGGGACGACGACGAGGAAGGGGAGCTGTTGTGACGGCCGGTTGGCGTGGCGTCATGGAGGAATACCGCGATCTCCTTCCCATCACCGAGAAGACCCCGGTCGTCACCCTGCTCGAGGGCGGCACCCCGCTGGTCCCGGCACCCCGCTTGTCCGAGCGCGTCGGCGCGGAGGTGTGGCTCAAGGTCGAAGGAGCCAACCCCACCGGCAGCTTCAAGGACCGCGGCATGACGATGGCGATCTCCATGGCGGTGGACGAGGGCGCCAAGGCCGTCGTGTGCGCGTCCACCGGCAATACCTCCGCGTCGGCGGCGGCGTACGCGTCGCGGGCGGGGTTGGCCTGCGTGGTGTTGATCCCCGACGGTCACATCGCGCTCGGCAAGTTGGCGCAGGCGCTGATGCACGGCGCGCGCGTGCTGCAAGTGCGCGGGAACTTCGATCAGCTACTGACGATTGTGCGCGACCTGCCCAATCACGCACCGATCACGGTCGTGAACTCGGTGAACCCGCACCGCATCGAGGGGCAGATGACCGGGGCCTTCGAGATCGTCGACGTCTTGGGCGACGCGCCGGACGTCCACTGCATTCCCGTGGGCAACGCCGGGAATATCTCGGCCTACTGGCGGGGTTATCTCAAGTACAAGGATGCGGGCCGCTCCACCAGGTTGCCGCGCATGCTCGGGTTCCAGGCGGCCGGTGCCGCGCCCATCGTCCTCGGCCACCCGGTCGAGAATCCCGAGACGATCGCCACCGCGATCCGCATCGGGAACCCGGCCAGTTGGTACTCCGCCACGGCTGCCGCGTCCGAGTCCGGCGGATCCATCACGGCGGTCACCGACGACGAGATCATGGACGCGTACACCTTTCTCGCCCAGCAGGAGTCCGTCTTCTGCGAGGCCGCGTCTTCGGCGTCGGTCGCCGGGCTGATCAAGCACGGCGTGCCCGAGGGTTCAACCGTGGTGTGTGTGTTGACGGGGCACGGGCTCAAGGATCCCGACCTCGCCATCAAGGCGATATCCGTCCCCTCGGTGATCGACCTCAAGCTGGAGTCGGTCCTGGCCGAGATATCCCTCTAGGGTCGATGGTGCCGGGCCGGGACGCGGACCCACTGACCTGCTGGAAAGCGGGGGGTGTTGGCATGACCCGCCGCCTCCCGCTAGAGTGAAGACATCCCCACTGCGCTTGGTAGCGCTCTCCGCGGGTACAAGCGGTCCCGGGAGAGCATCACGCAGAGGTGATCCGGGGGAGGGCATGCACACGCGAAGCCCTTCTCCTCCCTGAAATTCCCTCGCCATGCGCGGAAACACTCCGGGCCGGCGACAACCCTCTTGGAAGAGGAGCCGATGACTGCGGAACAGCAGCTCGAACGATCAGTTCTCGAAGGCAAGGAGCGCGACGAGCTCAGTGCCATCGCCCAGGCCATGTCGCTCAAGACGACGACCCGGACGAAAAAGGCCGACATCATCGATCAGATACTCGATGCCACCGGCGTGACCTCCGGGTCGGCGCCAGCTGCATCGAGCAACGGCGATGACGGCACCAACGGCACCAAGCCGGCCCGGCGCTCCCGGGCGTCGGCCGCCGCCAGAGGTGCCGCCGACGCGGCATCCTTCGTCTCCGGGGACAGCGCTGCCGACAGCGCTGCCGACAGCGCTGCATACGGCGGATGCAGGCGATGCGCCGGCCGTCGAAGCCGCCCCGGCACGCGTCCCTACTGCCGACGCGGCGAGCAACGGCGACTCCGGGCCGGCCGTCTTCGTGGAGCCCCCCGAGCTGTCCGACGGCGCCGATTCCCCACCCCGGCAGAACGGGCAGCACCAGAGTCACACCAACCAGAACAACGGGGGCGGGAGTCAGCAGGGCAACCGCAACCAGAACCGGAACCAGGGCAACCAGAACCGGAACCAGAACAACCAGGGCAACCAGGGCAACCAGGGCAACCAGTCCGACGGTGACGCCGGCAACCGCCGCAGCCGCCGGCGTCGCGGGCGTGACCGTCCCGGACAGGGCGGCGAGCTCCAAGGAGGCGGCCAGGAGCAGCCGTACTCGGGCGAGCTGGTCGAGGTCAGCGGGATGCTCGACCTGCGCGACGAGGGCTACGGCTTCTTGCGCTGCGACGGCTACCTGCCGTCGTCCAAGGACGTCTACGTCTCCATCAGCCAGGCGCGGAAGTTCGCGCTCCGGCGCGGCGACTACGTCGAAGGTGCGTGCCGGCCGGCGTCGAACAACGAGAAGTACCCGGCATTGCTGCGCATCGACAAGGTGTCGATGTTGGACCCCGACGAGGCGCGCAATCGCCCCCGCTTCGAAGACCTGACTCCGCTCTTCCCGGACTCGCGCCTGAATCTCGAGATGTCGGACGCGGGGGACAAGGACAACCTCACGGCCCGGATCGTGGACCTCATCTCGCCGATCGGCAAGGGACAGCGCGGCATGATCGTGTCGCCGCCCAAGGCCGGCAAGACGACGGTCATGAAGCAGATCGCCCATTCCATTGAGGCCAACAACCCCGACGTGCACCTCATGGTCCTGCTCGTGGACGAGCGGCCCGAAGAGGTAACCGACATGCGCCGCTCGGTGAAGGGCGAAGTGATCGCCTCGACGTTCGACCGGCCGTCGGACGAGCACACGCAGGTCGCCGAGCTGGCGATCGAGCGGGCCAAGCGGCTCGTCGAAATGGGCAAGGACGTCGTGATCATCCTCGACGGCATCACCCGACTCGCCCGGGCCTACAACCTCGCCGCTCCCGCCACGGGCCGCATCATGTCGGGAGGTGTCGACTCCGGGGCGCTCTACCCGCCCAAGAAGTTCTTCGGCGCGGCGCGCAACGTCGAGGAGGGCGGTTCACTGACGATCCTGGCCTCCGCCCTGGTGGAGACGGGATCCAAAATGGACGAGGTCATCTTCGAGGAGTTCAAGGGCACCGGCAACATGGAGCTGCGGCTCGACCGCCGGCTCTCGGAGCGCCGGCTGTACCCGGCCATCGACGTCAACGCCAGCTCCACCCGGCACGAGGAGCTCCTCTTCGAGCGGGGCCAGCTGCAGCAGGTCTGGAAGCTGCGCCGGGTGCTCAACGCCCTGGCGAGTGACGGCAAGGACGCGGCCGGCCTGGAGCTGCTCATGGACAAGATCCGTACGACGGCGAGCAACGACGAGTTCCTCGCCGAGATCGCCAAGGGGCCGGGCACCTGACCTGACCTGAGGAGGGCCCGCGGGCCCGTACACTGGACCGACTCTCACCCCACACTGGAGACACCATGAAGACCGACATCCACCCTGACTACGTCGACGCCACGGTCAAGTGCTCGTGCGGGAACACGTTCGTCACCCACTCCACCAAGGCCGATCTCCACGTCGAGCTGTGCAATGAGTGCCACCCGTTCTTCACCGGCAAGCAGAAGCTGGTCGACTCCGGTGGCCGAGTCGAGCGCTTCCAGCGTCGCTACGGAGAGCGCAAGGGCAAGGCCAAGGCCAAGCCCGCTCCGGCCGCGCAGGACTGATCCGGCAGGGACCGGCCTCACCCGCCGAGTCCCCGCCCTCACGAGGAGCCCCGGAAGCGCATGTTCGACGACCGGATGGCCGCGCTCGAAACGGAGTACCAAGCCGTGGAGACGGAGCTTGCCGATCCGGCCACGCTCTCGGACCAGGACCGGCTGCGCGAGCTGTCGCGGCGTCACAAGGAGCTCGGTGAGATCGTCCGGGCCTGGCACGAGCTGACTGCCGCCCGCGAGGACGTCACGACGGGGCGCGAAATGCTGACCGAGACGTCGGGCGACGAGCGCGAGCTCATGCGCCAGGAGGTCGACGAGTCGGAGGCGCTGGTGGCGACGCTGGAGGAGCGGATCCAGGCACTCCTGCTGCCGAAGGACCCCAACGAGGGTCGCAATGTCATCATGGAGATCCGCGGCGCGGTGGGCGGTGACGAGGCGAACCTGTTCGCCCGCGTGCTCTACGACATGTACCTGCGCTACGCCGCCGCGAAGAAGTGGAAGGTCGAGATCCTCTCGGAGGACGCGTCCGAGAAGGACGGCATCAACGAGGCGGTCTTCCTCGTGAAGGGCCCGGATGCCTACAGACGCCTGGAGCACGAGGCGGGGACGCACCGTGTGCAGCGCGTGCCCGTCACCGAGGCCAAGGGGAGGATCCACACCTCCACCGCGACCGTCACCGTGCTGCCCGAGGCGGCCGAGGTGGAGATCGACATCGATCCCAACGACCTGAAGATCGACGTGTACCGTTCCACCGGCCCCGGTGGGCAGTCGGTCAACACGACCGACTCCGCCGTCCGCATCACGCACCTCCCGACGGGGACCGTCGTGGCCATGCAGGACGAGAAGAGCCAGATTCAGAACAGGGCCAAGGCGATGGTGGTGCTGCGGGCCAGGCTGTTGAAGGCGGAACAGGAACGCCAGGCGGCGGAGATCTCGGCCCAGCGCCGAGGGCAGGTGGGGGCGGGGAACCGCACCGACAAAATCCGCACCTACAACTTCAAGGAGAACCGGGTCACCGACCACCGGATCAATCTCACCCTCTACAAGCTCGATCAGGTTCTGGCGGGCGACCTCGACGAGCTCACCGACGCGCTGATGGCCGACAAGCGCGCACGCCAACTCCAGGGCGAGGAGGACGTCGGGCAGTGACGGCGCGTCCGCAAGCGGTCGGTTCGCCGCGACAGCCGGCGCTGAGGTCGTCGAACGCGGCCGCCTTCCTCGAGCCGGGAAGTGCCGAGAGGGCGGTGCTGCTGGACGAGCTGACCGCGGTGGTCGGCGGGGCGCGCCACGAGGCCCGCTTCATCGTCGACGAGGTGCTCGCTGTCGGCCCAGGGGACCCGCGGCCCGTTCTCGTGCCGCCCGGAGCGGTCGTGGCGGCGCGGGCGCTGGCTGCGCGCCGAGCGACCGGGGAGCCGCTGCAGTACGTGTTCGGTCACTGGCCCTTCCGTGATCTGGACCTCCACGTCGATCCGCGCGTCCTGATACCGCGGCCCGAGACCGAGCAGGTGGTCGAGGTGGCTCTCGGCGAAGCCCGGCGCCTGCTCGGGTTCCGGCCCGGGGCCGGGTTGGTGGCCGTCGACGCCGGCACGGGAAGTGGCGCGATTGCGCTGGCCTTGGCGACCGAGCTCGGTGCCGGCGTGATCGACCGAATTTGGGCCACCGACGCCAGCACCGACGCGCTCGCCGTGGCGGCCCTCAACCTGGAGGCGACGCGCGCCGCCGGGACGCGCCGCCTGCCGCAGATGGAGCTGGTCGAGGGAAACTGGCTCGACCCTCTGCCCGACGCGTGGCGCGGCCGCGTCGACCTGGTGGTGTCGAACCCTCCGTACGTGTCGGCGGACGAGTGGGCCGGGTTGGAGCCCGAGGTGAAGGCGGAGCCGAGGCAGGCGTTGGTCGCCCCGCCGGGTCGGGACGGGACTGCCGGTTTGGCCGACGTGGAAGCCGTGCTCGAGCAGGCCCGACGGTGGCTCGGCCGACCCGGAGCCGTCGTCGTCGAGCTCGCCCCGCACCACGGTGATGCGGCACGGGAACGGGCGCGGCAAATCGGGTACGACGAGGTGCGGGTGGAGCCGGATCTGGCCGGTCGCGACCGTGCGCTGGTGGCACGGCTCAGTGACGCACAATAGAGAGATGGACGTCGGCGAGATCTCCGACAACGAGGCCCATCCCCCGCTGGTCGGGGCGAGGTCGCGGGCCGTGGTGGACGCGCTGGCCGCCGGCGCCATCGTGGCCGTGCCGGGCGTGGGTGGCTACAGCCTGGCCGTGCGCACGGGGAGTGCCGAGGGCGAGGCGCGCCTGGTCGAGCTGGCAGCCGATCCCGAAGGGCCGCACTACGCGGTCGGACGGATCGAGGACGTGCGCACGCTGACCTCGGGGTGGAACGACGACATACAGACGCTGCTGGAGCGGTGCTGGCCCGGTCCCGTCGAGGTGTTCATGCCGAGGGCGGCCTCCGGCCGTGGTTCCGGAACCGACGCGGAGGAGAACGAGTCGACGACGTCAGGCGGGCAACCCTCCGACAGCGCCCCCCGCCGCGGCGCGTGGGCGGTCGTGGTGGGCATGCCAGACGGGCGGGCATTGCGCCAGCTGTGCCGCGAGCATGGTCCGTGGCGGACCGTGCCCCTCCGCTTCACCGAGGCGGAGGAGGTGGCCCGGGCCTTTCGAGCCGAAGACGTGGCGGTCGTGGTCGACGGCGGGTCACGCCAGGGCCTGCCTCCCACGGTGGTCGACGCGACGGCGAAGCCCATCTCCTTCATGCGCGAGGGTCTGCTGCCCGCCCCCTTCATTCAAGGGACGATGATGATGAGCGCGCGGCGCAAGCTCTTCTCCAGGAAACCGCGACCCAAGGCGGGGTAAGCCCGCGCTCATCAGCCGCCGTCGACCCGCGTGACGGGCGGCAGCGTGCTCACCGACCGCCGTTCCTCCCAGTGGTTGCGCCGGCCCAGTGCTGCGAAGTACGACGGCCGGTCCGTGAGCGCATGGGTGGCCAGCCACAGCCGCTTGAGGTGACGCTTGTAGCCGTGCGCGACGTCGTCCTCGTACGCGGTGCGCCCATGGAGCACGTGGTAGTTGTTGATGAGCTGAATCTCGCCCGGTTGCAGGTCCATGTAGACGTTGAAATCCGGGTCGTTGGCCAGCGCGGACGCGGCGGCGATGGCCTCGCGTGCCGTCGCACTGAGCCGGGGCGCGTCGGCATGGCGTTGCGAGGCGAGGATGTACTGGGGGATGAACCGGACGAAGAGGCGTCCGGCGTGCTCGGTGAACGCCGGGACTGAATAGAAGGACCGCGCGCCGCTGGCCTGCTCGCCGCGCGTGTCGTAGGGCAGCGGCTCGTACAACGCTGCTGCCAGGTCCGGCCGTTCACGCACCAGGTGGTTGTGGATCGCCACGGCGTTGGCCACGCAGGAGAGACCACCGGACCGGGCTGTCCGCAGGCAGAGGAGGCCGACCAGATCGGACCCGTCGGTGTGGTAGTCGAGCGCCACGCCGCCGAGCTCGTTGCCGCGCACCGTCGGATCGTCGATCGTCTTGCCCTGATCGGTGACGTCGCCGAGGACGTGGCCGTGCTTGTTCTGGGCCCACGGCTCGCCGAGGTGCAGGCCGATGCCCCAATAGAGGAGCGTGAGGTCGTCATCGCTGTAGCGGGCCGCGTCGAGCGCGGTAATGCGGGCGAAGCCCCGCCCGTTCAGGAGGGTGTCCACGAGCTCGCCGAGCTTGGGCGCGAGGTGGTCGAGCGGGAAGTCGTCGCGTCCGAGCGCCAACGGATTCAGGCTCTTGTCCTTGGCTACGGCGAGCGCGGCGTCGAGCTCGGCGTGGTCGGCAGCACCCAAGCGCAGTGTCCAGGCCTCGGGATCGGCGATGTCGCTCGCTCGCCACTCGGCCTCCGGTTCCAACTCGTGCAACGTACTGACCGTCATGTCGACTCTCCTCGTCTCACGCGTCCGGTGTTCGGCCTTGCCGGGGCGGCGGCGCGGACGTGGCGTCACGCCCGCCCCGCACCAGCCGTCCGGGGAGGGCGCCGGTGGGCTCACCGTCTCGGTACGTGAGCACTCCTGCGACCATGGTGCCGCGGTAGCCGCGGGCGCCCTGCAGCAGCCGCTTGCCCCCGGCGGGCAGGTCGTAGGCCATGACGGGCGTCTCACAGGCCAGCTCCTCGAAGTCGATGACATTGATGTCCGCCCGCATGCCGGGGGCCAGGACACCCCGGTCGAGGAGGCCCACGGCGCTCGCGGTGGCGCTGGTCAGCTGCTGCACGACCTGGCCCACCGCCATGCGGCCGTGACCGCGGTCGCGGGCCCAGTGCGAGAGCGCGTAGGTCGGGAAGCTGGCGTCGGAGATGAGGCCCACGTGGGCCCCCCCGTCGCCGAGGCCGAACACGGTGTGGGGGTGGGCGAGCATCTCGCCGCAGGCATCGAGGTTCCCGTCGGCGTAGTTGGAGAACGGGGTGTAGAGGAAGCCGCTCCCGTCGTTCTCGGCCAGCAGGTCCAGCAGCAGCGCGGCCGGATCGGTGCCCCGCGATGCGGCGAGCCGCAGCACACTCGTCTCGGGTGGGGGCTCGTAGTTGGGCTCGTTGCCCAGCGGGTACAGGCGCTCGTAGTCGATCGGGCGCCGCCGGCGTCGCGCCGAGTGGCCCGCACCGGCGTCGTCCCCCGCCTCCATGTCGGCGAGGAGCCGGGCCCGGAATTCCGGGTCCCGCAGCGCGCGCGCCTGTTCGCTGACGGGGAGTGCCGCCCTGCCCGCGTAGGCCGGGAGCGTGAGCAGCGGGTGGTACGAGGACTGCAGCCCCACCAGCAGCCCGACGGGACGCGGCGCGACCTGGGCCCGGATGGGCAGCCCCTCGGCGACGGCGGCATCGATCCGGTCCAGGAGATCGCGCCATGCCTCGGGATGACGGTGGCTCTGCGCCAGCGAGAGGGAGAGGGGGACACCGGTACGGGCCACCATGGTGCGCACCAGCTCGAACTCGCCGTCGGTGTCGGGCCAGAAGTCCGAAATCAGCTCCACGACCCCATGGCCGGCGTCGGCCACGCCGCGGGCGATGGCCTCGAGCTCGTCGGTGCTGGCACGCAGGGAGGGCGTCGGGTCCCCGCTGGCGGTGCGGTGGTTCAAGGTGCGCGACGTCGAGAAACCGATGGCGCCGTCGCGCAGGGCCTCGGTGGCCAGGCGGCGCATGGCCGCGCTGTCCTCCGGTGTCGCCTCCTCGAGTTGCGCGGCTCGCTCGCCCATGACGTAGAGGCGCAGGGCACCGTGGGGGAGCTGCGCGCACAGGTCGATGTCGTGCGGGCGCCGATCGACGGCGGTGAGGTAGTCGCCGAAGCTCTCCCAGGACCAATCGATCCCCTCGTCGAGCACGGCGCCGGGGATGTCCTCGACCCCTTCCATCAAGGAAATGAGGCGGCCGTGCGCATCGGGGCGCACCGGTGCGAAGCCGACGCCGCAGTTGCCCATGACCGCCGTGGTCACCCCGTGCCAGCTCGACGGCGCCATGCGCTCGTCCCACGTGGCCTGCCCGTCGTAGTGCGTGTGGATGTCGACGAACCCCGGGGTGACGAGCAGGCCGTCGGCATCCATCTCCTCCGCGCCACGGCCGGGGACCGCTCCCACCGCGGCGATGGTCCCACCGTCCACCGCCACGTCGGCGAGGCGCGGCTCGCCGCCCCGCCCGTCGGCCACCAGCCCGCCCCGGACCACGAGATCGTGCACTACCTGCGCCATGCCCTGCCCCTCACCCTCCCCGGCGAGCCGGGGAGACAATCAGTGGCTCAGACTGTACGCCTGCCCGCAAAGGATGGAACCGCCCCTCCGGGCTTCGGCCTATCCGGTCAACCTGAGCGTGCCGTCGGCGGCCAGGTCGCCGGCGCGGCCGATGCCCTCCTCGACGCAGAGCACGGCCAGTGTCTCGGCGTCGGAAGCGTTGCCCCAGGCCCGGCTGCCGTCGGCGGTGCGACAGGCCAGGATGCGCGCGCTCAGGCTCGCCGCCGCGGTCGAAGGTGACGGTGTACGTCTCGACGCGGACGGCGCCGCTGGCGTCGGGATCGACCGCGTGGCGCGGCAGCGCGTCGACGGCAGGCTGCACGCTCTTCCAGGCGAAGCGACCGCCGCCGCGGGCGGGTGGGCGCGACGAGTAGACCCCGAGGGAGTGCTTGGTGGCGTACCAGCCCAGACCGCTGACCAGCGCCGCACTCCCGGGTGCGCTGCGCAGCGCGCCGACGGCGCGTGCAATGCCGTGCGAGGTGTAGTTGTTGCCCGGCCCTCCCCCGAAGGTGAGCCCGCCGGTCAGTGTCAACGGCCGCTCGGGGTCGTCCACGGCCAGGCCGAGCTCGTGCGCCGCCATCTGCACTACGACGGGGAAGCAGGAGTAGAGATCGACGAAGGCGACGTCGTCGATGCCGACCCCGGCCTGCGCGAGAGCGGCGGCGCCGGCGAGGCGGATGGCGGGGGAGCGGTGCAGCTCGGGGCGCTCGGAGATGAACCAGTGGTCGTTGGCGTCGGCTCCGGCAAGGGGAAAGACCCAGCGCTCCTCGGGCACCCCGGCGGCGCGGGCGGCCGCCGCGGAGCACACGATGAAGGCGGCCCCCTGGTCGACCTGCATGTTGGCCGTGCAGAGCTTGGGGTAAGGGAGAGACACCATCCGGTTGCCGGGCCCCGGCGTGACGATCTCGTCGGGCGTCCGGGCGGTGCGGATCCAGGCGTTCGGGTTGCCGGCGGCCACCGCGCTGAAGCGGGACCACAGCGCGCCGATGCGGGCACGGTGCTCCTGCAGCGTCCACCCATTGGCGGCACGCAGCGCGTTCTCGAAGAGCGGGTAGGCGTGCACGGGAAGGATGACGCCGCGCTGCATCTCGAGCTCGGTGGCTCCGGGCTTCTCGACGCCGAAGAGGGTGGCGGGCGGTGTGCCCTCGGGCTGGCCGGTCCACTCCAGCCAGGGCCGCGCCGGGTCCCGCCGGGCCAGGGCGCGGGCGTACATGGCCTCGGCGCCCGTGACGAGCACGACGTCGTGCTCGCCCCGGCTGATACCGAGACAGGCGTCGTGCATCAGGGCCTGGGGATTGTTCCCGCCGATGGACGAGACCATGAGCTCGGCGGGCTCGTCGCCCTCGGCGAAACCGAGGCGGGCCGCCACCAGCCGGGCCGGGTTGGGCACCTGCCAGCCCAGCGGTGCCACCACCCTGATGCTGTCGGCCCTCCCGATGAGCCCGTGGCCCGCCGGGGCCGCCCCGCCCGCCGGGGCGCCGTCGCAGTCCTCCGCCGCGGCGCGGAGCGCCGCCGTCATGAGCGCCAGCGGCTCGGGCCTGGCCGAGGGGTCGAGCCCGGCGTCGGCCGGCGTGGCCACCTGGCCCACGCCGACCACCACGGGCGTTCGGGGGTCGAGCGTCATGGACCGGGGAGCGTACCGGTCCACGCCCCGGGGGTCTCTCCGGTGCGCCGTTAGACTGCACCTCCATGCGTGGCGCCGTCGGCTCGGATCACGCCCGGCTCGGTCTCTCGGTGAACCCGAGGTCGGGAGCCGACCCACGCAGCTCATTCGAAGGGACCCCATGAGCAGTTACGAGACCGCGTTGGCCGCCGACCCCGAGGTGGCGCATCTCATCGGGGAGGAGCTCAACCGTCAGCAGACGACCCTGCAGCTGATCGCCTCGGAGAACTTCACGTCGCCGGCGGTGCTCGCGGCGTCGGGTTCGGTGCTGACGAACAAGTACTCCGAGGGCTACCCGGGCCGCCGCTACTACGGCGGCAACCGGGTCATCGACGAGGTGGAGGACCTGGCTCGTGACCGGGCCACCGCACTGTTCGGGGCCGACCACGCCAACGTGCAGCCGCACGCCGGCGCGAACGCCAACCTGGCGGTCTACAACGCGCTGCTCGAACCGGGGGCGACCATCCTCGCCATGCGGCTCGATCACGGCGGACACCTGACGCACGGGTCGCCCGCCTCCATCGTGTCCAAGTTCTGGCGTTTCGTGTTCTACGGCGTCACGCCGCAGTCGTCGGACGAGTCGAGCCCCGGCGAGGTCATCGACTTCGACCAGGTCGCCCACCTGGCCAAGACGGAGAAGCCGGCGCTCATTGTGGCGGGCTCGACGGCCTACGCGCGGGTCATCGATCCCCGGCCCTTCCGCGAGATCGCCGACTCGGTTGGCGCGCGCTTCATGTTCGATGCCGCCCACCCGGCCGGCCTCATCGCCGGCGGTGCCCACCCGAGCCCGGTGGGCGTGGCCGACGTGGTCACCCTCACGACGCACAAGACCCTGCGCGGCCCGCGTGGCGGCGCCATCCTCTGCGGGGAGGACCTGGCCAAGAAGATCGACAGCGCGGTGTTCCCGGGTCTGCAGGGCGGCCCGCTCGAGCACGTGATCGCGGCCAAGGCGGTGGCCTTCGCCGAGGCGGCGCAGCCGCAGTTCCGCCGGTACGCCGCGCAGGTCGTGGCCAATGCGGCGGCGCTGGCCGAGGCGCTGGCCGGGCACGGGTTCCGGCTCGTCTCGGGCGGGACGGACAACCACATGTTGCTGGTCGACCTGCAGCCCTTCGACCAGGAGCTGACCGGGAAGGAGGCGCAGGAGGTCCTGGACCGGGCCGGCATCACCTGCAACCGCAACACCATTCCCGACGATCCCCGCTCCGCGTTCGTGACCTCGGGCCTCCGCCTGGGATCGGCCGCCGAGACGACGGCGGGCATGGGGACGGGCGAAATGCGGCTGGTGGCCGACCTCATCGTGCGCACGCTCAAGGCCCGGACCGACGAGGGGGAGATCGAGGCGGTGCGCTCGGAGGTCGCCGAACTCTGTGCCGCCTTCCCGCCGTATCCCGATCTCTTGGCTTAACGCGTGCCCGACATCGGCTGGTACGGCCTGGTCCTGGTGATTGCGGCGGGTGCCACGGCCGCGCTGACGGTCCCGGCCAAGCGCATCGCACTGCGGGTGGGCTACGTCGCCCACCCCGGCGAGCGCACGGTGCACACGAAGCCGATCCCCTACGGCGGGGGCGCCTCCATGTTCCTGGGCTTCATGGTCGCGGTGCTGGGCGCAGCGGCCGTGCCGCAACTGCGCCCGATCTTCCACGATTCGCCCGAGATGACGGGCGTGGTGCTGGCCGCCGGTGCCATGTTCGCCGTCGGGCTGATCGACGACGTCCGCGACATGTCGGCTCCGGCGAAGATGGCGGGACAGGTCCTCGCCGCCAGCATCCTCTACTTCAGCGGCGTGACGATGTACGAGCTCAAGATCCCGCTCGCCGGGTTCTTCGTCCTCACGCCGGGCATCGTCCCGCTCATCACCGCGGCCTGGGTGATTGCGCTGACCAATGCCGTCAACCTGATCGACGGCCTGGACGGCCTCGCCGCCGGCGTGGTGGCTATCGGCGGCGGTGCCCTCGCGATCTACGGGATCCGCCTGCAGGGGCTCGGCCTCCTCCCGAACGACAACATCGGGCCGTTGGTCGCCGTGGTCGCCTGCGGGATCTGCCTCGGCTTCCTGCCCTTCAACTTCAACCCGGCGCGCATCTTCATGGGCGATGCCGGCGCGCACTTCCTCGGTCTGCTGATGGCGGCCTCGACGATGGTGATCGGCGGCCGCGTGCCGACCGCCGTGCCCATCAGCGGCGTCACCTACTTCTTCTTCGCCCCCCTCTTCATCCCGCTCCTGATCCTCGGGGTCCCGCTGGTCGACATGGCGTTCGCCTTCGTCCGGCGCACGGCCAGGGGGACGGGCTTCGACACCCCGGACAAGGAGCACATCCACCACCGGCTGCTCCGTCTCGGCCACGGCCCCCGGCGCAGCGTCATCATCCTGTGGGCCTGGACGGCGGTCCTGTCCAGCTTCCTCCTCTTCCCCCTGTTCGTGCACCAGGTCAACGCCTTCATCCCGATCGGGGCCGCCGCCCTCGGGGTCGGCCTCTACACCTTCTTCCACCCGGGCCTGCGCCGGGGGAACGGGGAGGACGAGGAAGTTGGGCCGCAGCTGGGAATTCCGCCCCATCCTGGGGAGCAGGAGCGGGTCAGCGAGGTGGTCCGGTTCCCGTCCTGACCGTTTGGACGGCATCTGGGCGCAGATGCGATGATGAGGCCTGTGTACCCCGTCCACCTCGCCTCGTCCGCTCCTGCCGCCCCGGCAGCGACGCGGACGACGGACTCCGGCGCGCCACGCACCGCATAAGGGTTCAGCAGTCGGATGCGTGGTCAAGTGAGCGTCGACGAGCGCGCCTGTACGGGTGAGCGGCACCGGACGAATCCCCCCAGCCAGAGGGACCCAAGCCGCTCCCGGGCGCCATGGCCTTCCTCAGCATGGGACTGTCGGCGGCCGTCTGTGTGGGTGTCGGCCTCGGGCTCGGGATCTTGGTGGACGGCGCGCTGCACACCGCGCCGGTGTTCCTGCTGGTCGGTCTGGCGCTCGGCCTGGCCGTCGCCGCGCTCAGTGTCATCAAGCAGATCCGCGCCTACCTGTAGGGGTGCGGCCATGAACATGCTCGACGGGCTCTCGAGCCTCGGGGGCAACGCACTGGCCAAGGTATTGCGCCGCACCATCGTGTCCGCCGTTCTGGTGGGCGTGGCGGCGATCGTGATCGCGCTGCTGCTCTCGGCGCCGTGGGCCGCGCTCGGCCTCGCCATCGGCCTCACCATCGCCGTGCTCAACCTCCGCTTCCTCGACGCCGGCGTGGCCAAGCTCAACACCGAGGGCGAGACGAGCAACAAGGTGCTGCGGCGCGCCATCGGGACCAAGAGCGTGACGCGCCTCGGCATCATCACCGTCATCTGCATCGGGCTGCTTCTCCTGAACGGCGCGCTCGGCATCGGTGCCGTCGCCGGTCTCGTCATCTTCCAACTGCTCTTCGTCGTCAACGTCGGGCGCGTCATCATTTCGCAGGGGATCCAATGAGGAACAGCTTCATCCTCGCCAGCGGCAACATCACGATCGGAGACCACCACAGCGTCTGGCACGTGGCGGGGCTCACCATCTACGGCGACGTGGTGTGGACCACGCTGCTGGCGGCCGCCATCGTCATGACGTTCGGGCTCGTCATGCGACGCCAAGGTCACCTCCGGGGTGCCCGGCAAGCTGCAGCTGCTCTGGGAGCTCCTCGTCGAGCAGGTGTCCGACCTCGCCGTCATCGGCCATCGGCCCCGAGGGCCTCCCGTTCGTCGGGCATGGGCGTGACGATCGGGCTCTTCATCCTCGTGTGCAACTGGCTCGCCTTCGTGCCCAGCGGCGATCCGGGATTCCTGGCCCCGCCGACGGGCGACGTCAACCTGCCCCTGGCCCTGGCCCTGATCGTGTTCTTCACGGTGCACTACAACTCGGTCAAGGCACGGGGCGTGGGCGGCTACTTCAAGCACTACGCCCAGCCCTACGCCGCGCTTGACCCCGATCAACATCATTGAGGAGATCACCAAGCCGATCACGCTGACCTTCCGGCTCTTCGGCAACATCTTCTCGGGTGTCCTGATGATTTCGGTCATCGTCACCCTGATTCCGCCCTACCTCTCGTGGATCGGCCTGGCCATCTGGAAGCCCTTCGACGAGCTGTTCATCGGCGCCATCCAGGCCTTCATCTTCGCCCTTCTGACGATCATGTACCTCGGCATGGGCATGAGCAGGGATCAGCACTGAGGATCCGGGCGACCACGGACATTCCCAACACATACACGATCTCGACAAAGGAGAGGAAACATGGCAGCAAACGACATTGAAGGTGCGGTGCGTGTCGCCGGCGCCCTGGTTGGCGGCGGCCTCGCACTGGGTGGAGGCGCCATCGGTGCCGCCATCGGCGACGGCCTGGCCGGTTCGCAGACCATCGCCGCCATTGCGCGGCAGCCGGAGATCGAGGCCAAGGCCCGTCAGTACTTCTTCCTGACGGTCGGCCTGGTGGAGGCCATGTACTTCATCAACCTGCTGTTCATGGTGGTGTTCGTCTACGTCTTCGCCGCCAAGAGCATCGCCGGCTAGCGCGACCTCACCCACCGTCTTCCTCACGGAGACATTCCGGAAATTGAGAACACCATGACCACCATCGCAGGCATCTTCCTCTTGCCCAATGGGACGTTCTTCATCGAGCTGATCGTCTCGCTGGTGCTGCTCTTCCTGATCTACAAGTACGTGCTGCCGCCCATCAACAAGGCGTTGACGGAGCGCCAGGAGAAGATCAGGGAATCGTTGGAGGCCGCCGACAAGGCGCGCGCCGACGCAGAGGCTGCTGACGACGAGCGCCGGAACGTGCTGGAAGAGGCGCGCCAGCAGGCGCGCGAAATCGTCGCCACGGCCAATCGCACGGCCGAGCAGGTCCGCACGGATGCGCAGGCTCGAGGGCAGGGGGAGTACGAGCGCATCGTCGGCAACGCCGACGTCGAGATCGCCCTGGCCCGCCAGCGTGCGGTCGAGGAGGCGGCGTCGCGCATGGGCGAGATCGTCATGGAGGTGGTGGAGCGGGTCATCGGGCGTGAGGTGAACGCCGAGGCCCACCACGACCTCATTGACGAAGCCGTGGCCGCGCTGCGGGCCGACACCGCCGGTGGCGCCGCCGCGGCCGGGGCCGGGGCCGGGGCCCGGCAGTGAACCCGGCGCTTCAGGGGTACACGGCCGCCGTGGCCGAGGCGGCCGGCCCGGCCGCGCTCGGTGGCCTGGCGGCCGACCTTGAGGCGATTGAGCAACTCGTGCTGGCCAACGCCCAGCTCCGCGCCGCGCTGACCGACACCGCGGTGCCCGGTCCAGCCCGCAGGGCCGTCGTGCTCGACCTGCTGGACGGGAAGGTCTCGCCGCCGGCGCGCCGGCTGGCGGCCTTTGCCAGCATGGCGGTGCCGGCGCCGGAGGTCACCGCCGCACTCGGCTGGGTGAGCACCCGGGTCCGTCACCTCGACGAGGGGCAGGACGACGAGCCGGGCCTGAGCCTGCTGCAGTCCCGCCAGCGCGTCGGGGGGTACGCCACGGCGGTCTACGAGGACATGACCACCGCTGAGCTGGAGTCGCTCGAGGACGACCTGTTCCGGTTCGCCCGGATCGTGGCTGCGACGCCGGCCCTCCGCTCCGCCCTGTCCGACCGTGAACTGGACGTGGCGGCGCGCCAGGGTCTGGTCACGCAATTGCTCGAGGGCAAGGTGCCGCCCGCCAGCCTCGCGCTGGCTCGCTTCGCCGTCACGGGGGGCCGGGCCCGGGACATCGTGGGGACCCTGGACTTCCTGGTGGAGCTGACCGCGCAGGCCCGGGGCTGGCGTATCGCCCTCGTCCGGGCGGCGGCGCCGATCGAGGACGCCCAGCGGACGGAGTTGGCCGACTCGCTCGGTACCCTGGCCGGCGGCCCGGTGGAGTTGCAGGTGCAGGTGGACGAGTCGCTGCTGAGCGGCGCGTTGATCCGCATCGGCGACCTGCAGGTCGACGCCACGGCACGGGGCAGGATCGACGCCCTACGCGAGTACTTCACCCCGACCGGCTGGGAGCCGGCCGGGTTCGGCCGAGGGCACAGTTCGCAGGACCAGACAGAGGGAGCAGAGTGATGGCAGAGCTCACGATCGACGCCAGTGAGATCACCAAGGCGCTGGAGCGCCACGTCGAGGACTACACCCCGGCCGTGGGCACCGAGCAGATCGGGCGCATCGTCGAGGTCGGTGACGGCATCGCCCGGGTATCGGGGCTGCCCGGTGCTGCGGTGAACGAGTTGCTCGAGTTCGAGGACGGGACCCTGGGCCTCGCGCTGAACCTCGACGAGGACACCATCGGTGCCGTCGTCCTGGGTGAGGTCGACCACCTCGAGGAGGAGCAGACGGTCAAGGCCACCGGGCGGATCCAGACCGTCCCGGTCGGCGACGCGCTGCTCGGCCGCGTGGTCAACGCGCTCGGCGAGCCGCTCGACGGCAAGGGCCCCGTCAACACCACCGAGACGCGCCGCATGGAGGTGCAGGCCCCCGGGATCGTCGGCCGCCAGCCGGTCAGCGAGCCCCTCCAGACGGGCATCAAGGCCATTGACGCCATGACGCCGATCGGCCGCGGGCAGCGCGAGCTGATCATCGGCGACCGCAAGACCGGCAAGACCACGGTCGCGGTCGACACCATCCTCAACCAGGCCGGCCAGGGCGTGAAGTGCATTTACGTCGCCATCGGGCAGAAGAACTCCTCCGTGGCGCAGACCGTGGCCACCCTGGAGGACCACCAGGCGCTCGAGTACACCGTCGTGGTGGTCGCCTCGGCCGGGGACCCCGCTCCCTACAAGTACCTGGCGCCGTACGCCGGCTGCGCCATGGGCCAGCACTGGATGGAAAACGGCGAGCACGCGCTCATCATCTACGACGACCTCTCCAAGCAGGCGGAGGCCTACCGGTCCGTCTCGCTGCTGCTCCGGCGCCCACCAGGTCGCGAGGCCTACCCCGGCGACGTCTTCTACCTCCACTCGCGCCTGCTCGAGCGGGCCGCCAAGCTCTCCGACGCGCTCGGCGGCGGCTCGTTGACGGCGCTGCCGATCATTGAGACCAAGGCCGGCGACATCTCGGCCTACATTCCGACCAACGTCATCTCCATCACCGACGGGCAGGTCTTCTTGGAGACCGACCTGTTCAACTCGGGGATCCGGCCGGCCATCAACGTCGGCAACTCGGTGAGCCGGGTGGGAAGTGCCGCCCAGGTCAAGGCGATGAAGCAGGTGTCGGGCACGCTCAAGCTCGACCTGGCCCAGTTCCGCGAGCTCGAGTCGTTCGCCACCTTCGGCTCCGAGCTCGACCGCGTGTCCCAGGCCCAGCTCGACCGCGGCTACCGGCTGACGGAGCTGCTCAAGCAGCCCCAGAACGCACCGGTGCCGGTGGAGGAGCAGGTCGTCGTCATTTACGCCGGGACCAAGGGGTGGACGGACTCGGTCCCGGTGAGCGAGGTGCAACGGTTCGCCACGGAGGTCATCGAGTACTTCAGGGCGAACCACCCGGCCGTGCTCGAGACGATCCGCACCACGGGCGCCATGCCCGACGGCGACGAGCTCGACAAGGGCCTGACCACGTTCCTCGAGGGATTCGATACCGGGAAAGTCGACTGACGCATGGCCGGAGGCCAAGAGCGCATTCTGCGGCGCCGTATCCGCAGCGTGCAGTCCACGAGGAAGATCACGAAGGCGATGGAGCTGATCGCCGCGTCGCGGATCGTGCGCGCCCAGAACCGGATCGCGGCGAACCGTCCCTTCCGTGAGGGCATGGAGCGCGTGCTGCGGCTGGCCGCGGCGGCTGACCCGATGGCCGCCAAGAAGCTGCTCGGCACACCTGCCTCGCCACAGCACGTCGGGATCCTGCTGATCGCCGGCGACCGCGGCCTGGCCGGGTCGTACAACTCGGGCGTCTTGCGCCTGACCGAGCGCGCGGTGGCCGACTATCGGGCTGCCGGCACCGACGTGACGGTGTGGTCCGTGGGCAAGAAGGCCCCTTCGTTCCTTCGCTTTCGCGGTATTGAGGTGGCGGAGTCGTTCACCGGCGTGGCGGACCGCCCCGAGTTCACCGACGCGCGCCGCATCGCCGCCACTGTGGCGGCACCCTTCGTCTCCGGCGAGATCGACCTGGTGCAGATGATCTCGACCCGCTTCGTTTCCGCCGGGACGCAGCGCGTCGAGCGCATGCAGATGCTGCCCCTGCCGCTGCCCGAGGAGGCCGGGGTGGTCTACGAGGAGGACGGTGCGCCCGAGGGCTACACCGAGTTCGAGCCCGAGCCGGCCAAGCTGCTGGAGAAGTTGGCGCCGCGGGCCCTGGAGGCCGAGATCTTCGCTGCGCTGCTCGAGGGCGCGGCGGCATTCTTCACCGCGCAGCAGCGCGCCATGGCGGCCGCCACCGAGAACGCGGACGAGCTCGTCCGCACCCTGACCCGCGTCATGAACCGCGCCCGTCAGGACGCCATCACCACCGAGATCATGGAGATCGTCGGCGGGGCCGAGGCGCTCCGCCAATCGAAGGGAGCTTGACCGCATGACCACCACCGCACAGACGGGCGACGCCACGGGACAGACGCTCGAGGAGGGCCGCGTCGTCGCCATCGCCGGGCCCGTGATCGACGTCGAGTTCCCGCCGCACGCCCTGCCCGAGATCAACTACGAGGTCGAGTTCGACATTGAGCTCGACGGCGCCACGCACACGGTGGCGGCCGAGGTGGCCCAGCAGATCGGAGACGGGCGAGTCCGCTGCATCTGCATGCAGCAGACCGACGGGCTGGTCCGGGGCGCGGCGGTGCGCAACCTCGGACGCGGCATTTCGGTGCCGGTCGGCAACGCGGTACTCGGGCACGTCTTCAACGTGCTGGGCCAGCCGCTCGATACCGACAAGATCGAGGGGATCACCGAGCGCTGGGAGATCCACCGCGCCGCGCCGGCGTTCGACCAGCTGGAGCCGCGGGCCCAGATGTTCGAGACGGGCATCAAGGTCATCGACCTGCTCGAGCCCTACGTGCAGGGTGGCAAAATCGGCCTCTTCGGCGGTGCCGGCGTCGGCAAGACGGTGATCATCCAGGAGATGATCCATCGCGTCGCCCAGCAGCACGGTGGCGTCTCGGTCTTCGCCGGCGTCGGTGAGCGGACCCGTGAGGGCACCGACATGTGGCTCGAGATGCAGGAGTCCGGGGTCATCGACAAGGCGGCGCTGGTCTACGGCCAGATGGACGAGCCTCCGGGCGTGCGCCTCCGCGTGGCCCTGGCCGCGCTGACCATGGCGGAGTACTTCCGTGACGTGCAGAACCAGGACGTGTTGCTGTTCGTGGACAACATCTTCCGCTTCGTCCAGGCCGGCTCCGAGGTCTCCACGCTGCTGGGCCGGATGCCCTCCGCCGTGGGCTACCAGCCCACGCTGGCCGACGAGATGGGCGAGTTGCAGGAGCGGATCACCTCGACCAAGGGGAAGTCGATCACCTCACTGCAGGCCGTGTACGTTCCCGCAGACGACTACACCGACCCGGCGCCTTTCACGACGTTCACCCACCTCGACGCGACGACCGAGCTGTCGCGGCAGATCGCGGCGCTGGGCATCTATCCGGCCGTCGACCCGCTGGCCTCGACGTCGAACATCCTGGCGCCCGAAATCGTCGGGGACCGTCACTATGCCGTCGCCCGTCGCGTGCAGGAGATCCTGCAGCGCTACAAGGAGCTGCAGGACATCATCGCCATCCTCGGCATGGACGAGCTGTCCGAGGAGGACCGCGTGACAGTGAGCCGGGCCCGCAAGGTCCAGCGCTTCTTGTCCCAGCCGTTCTTCGTGGCCGAGGTGTTCACCGGTGTGCCGGGCATCTTCGTGCCGATCGACGAGACCGTCGAGTCGTTCGAGGCGCTGGCCAACGGCGACCTGGACAACGTGCCCGAGCAGGCCTTCCTGAACGTCGGGGGCGTGGAGTCCGTGCTCGAAAAGGCGCGCACGCTCGAGGCCGAGGCGGGCTAGTGGCCGACGGTGTCTTCGGCGTGGAGATCGTCACGCCCGAACAGTCCCTCTTCGCCGGTGGCGCGACCTCCATCGTGTTGGCCACCTCGGAGGGCGCTCTGACCGTTCTCGACGGCCACACGCCCCTGGTGGGCGACGTCGTGCACTGCGAGGTGAAGGTCGAGCAGGCCGGAGGGACGCTCGTCCGGCTGGCGGTGCACGGGGGGTTCCTCCAGGTCGACACCAGCCCGGGCGCGGCCGAGGGCCTGGCCGAGGGCGACGGCCCCCTCCCTGGGTTGTCCACCCGGGTGACGGTGCTGGCCGGGGTGGCGGAGCTGGCCTCGGAGATCGACGTGCCCCGGGCCGAAGAGGCGCGCGAGCGCGCCGCCCAGCGGGTCGGCGAGTTGGGTGGCGGGCGCGGTCAGGCCGCAGAGGAGGCCGACCAAGACCTGGAGCTGGCCGACGCGGAAGGTGCGCTGGCCCGGGCGGAGTTGCGGATCGCCGTGGCCGCCGACGAGGCCGCTGCTTAGCGCTCCGGGCGGCCGGACCGGCTCGCCGCCGGCCCGAATCAGTCGAAGGAGATGGAGCTGAACTCCGCCAGCTTGCCAAGGGCGTGGCTGGCGTCGATTTTGCGCAACGTCCCGGACTTCGATCGCATGACCAGCGACTGCGTCGTGGCACCGAAGTCGTGGTATTGCACACCCTGCAGGAGCTCGCCGTCCGTGATGCCGGTGGCGGCGAAGAAGCAATTGTTCCCCTGCACGAGATCGTCGGTCGTCAGCACGGAGTCGAGCGCGTACCCGGCCTCGTCGGCCGCGGCCCGCTCCTGCTCGTTGCGCGGGTAGAGCCTGCCCTGGATTTCGGCGCCCATGCACTTGAGCGCGGCGGCGGCCAGCACCCCCTCGGGCGTGCCGCCGATGCCGAAGAGGATGTCGGTGCCTGCGCCTGGCCATCCGGTGGCGATGGCACCGGCCACGTCGCCGTCGGAGATGAGGCGGATCCGGGCCCCGGTGGAGCGCACCTCGGCGACCAGGGCTTCGTGGCGCGGCCGGTCCAAAATGACCGCGGTCAGGTCGCGGACGGGGCGCCCGAGGGCCTCCGAGAGGGCGTGCAGGTTCTCGGTCGGTGTGCGCCGGATGTCACAGGCGCCCTTGGCTCGTGGCCCCACGGCGAGCTTCTCCATGTAGACGCACGGTCCGGGGTCGAACATGGCACCGCGCTCCGCCACGGCGATGACCGCCAGCGCGCCGCCGCGGCCCTGGGCGGTGAGCGTGGTCCCGTCGATGGGGTCGACGGCGATGTCGGTCAGCGGGGGAGTGCCGTCGCCGATCTTCTCCCCGTTGAAGAGCATCGGCGCGTTGTCCTTCTCGCCCTCGCCGATGACCACGATCCCGTCCATCGGCACGCTGGAGAGGACGGTCCGCATCGCCTCGACGGCCGCGCCATCGGCACCGAGCTTGTCTCCCCGGCCCATCCATCGGCTGGCCGCCAGCGCCGCGGCCTCGGTCACACGCACGAGGTCCATGGCGAGGTTCCGGTCGGGGGCTTGGCGCGACGTCACCACGGGCCTGACCATAGTTGGTCGCGGATCACCGTTGGCCGGGCCTGGCCTCCTCCAGCCGCGATACTTGGGTCCGTGGATGAGATCGTGGTCCGGCCCAATGGCCCGCTCCGGGGAAGCGTCAGCGCAGGTGGTGCAAAGAATTCCGGCGCTCAAGCTCATGGCAGCCTGCCTCCTGGCCGAGGGCCGTTCGGTGCTGTCCAACGTCCCCCGCATCTCCGACGTGGACACCATGTCCGAAGTCTTGCGGGGCATCGGGGCGCGGGTGGAGCGTCTCGACAACGGCGATGTGACCGTGACCACTCCGCCCGACGGCGAGCTCGTGCCCTCCGGCCCCTACGAGCTGTTCGAGCGGATGCGGGCCTCGGTCGTGGTACTCGGGCTCCTCCTGGCCCGGTGCGGCTCCGTGCGGGTGCCACTACCGGGAGGGGACGACTTCGGGGACCGGCCGATCAACTTCCACCTGACGGGACTCACCGCCATGGGTGCCCGCTTCGAGTCGTCCCACGGCGAGGTGGAGGGGACGGTGCCGGGGGGCCGCCTGGTCGGTACCCGGGTCGTGCTGGAGTACCCCAGCCACACGGCGACGGACAACCTGCTCATGGCCGCGGTCCTGGCCAAGGGAACGACGGTCATAGAGAACGCGGCGAAGGAGCCCGAGGTGGCCGACCTGGCGTCCATGTTGTGCGACATGGGGGCGGTGGTGCGCGGCGCCGGGACCTCGCGCATTGAGATCGAGGGCGTGGAGTCGCTGCAGCCTGTCCGTCACGCCGTCGTTCCCGACCGTGTGGTTGCAGCGACCTACCTGGCCGCGGTGGGGATGGCAGGCGGCGAGGTCACCATCGCCGACGCCCGGCCCGAGCACATGGAGATGCTCCTGCGCAAGGTCAACCAAATGGGCGTGGCCACGGACATGGGCCCGGACGGACTGCGCGCCAGCGCGCACGAGCGGCTGCTGGCGGCCGACGTGGCGACGCTCCCGTACCCCGGTGTGGCGACCGATTACAGCCCGCTGCTCGTGGCGATGCTGACGGTGTCCGACGGCGTCGGGATCCTCACCGAGAACCTGTTCTCCGGGCGCTTCCGCTACGTGGAGGAACTGCGCCGGATGGGCGCCGACATCCGGACCGAGGGCCACCACGCAGTGGTCCGCGGCGCGCCCCGACTCTCGGGCGCCCCCGTGCGCGCCCCCGACATCCGGGCCGGTGTGGCGCTCGTGCTGGCCGGGCTGGTGGCCGAGGGGGAGACGGTCGTGAGCGGCGCCCACCACATCGGCCGTGGCTATGAGGACCTGGCCGGCGCGCTGTGCTCCCTGGGGGCCCAGGTGACACGCCGGTGAGCCCCCTCCCGACCGAACCCGACGCCTTGCTGCGGCAGGCCCGGGCGGACGACCGCGTCGCGTTGGCCCGCTTGCTGTCGTACGTCGAGCGGGGCGGAACGACGGCGACGGCCGTGGCACACCTCGCGTACCGGTCCGGCGTCCCCTACACCGTCGGGCTCACCGGGTCGCCAGGCGCCGGCAAGTCCACCTTGACCGATTCGCTCATCAGCGAGGTGCGTGGCGGCTGGCCCGGCGCGGAGCCGGTCGCGCAGGTGGCGGTGCTCGCGGTGGACCCGACCTCGCCGTTCAGCGGCGGCGCCATCCTGGGTGACCGCGTGCGCATGAGCCAGCAC
>CAWKKE010000001.1:0-224536 GCA_963850185.1 uncultured Acidimicrobiaceae bacterium | reverse complement strand
ACTCTGTGCAACTGACTTTGACCGGTTACACCGAGGTCCGGTCTTTTGCCTTAGTCGTTCGTAGGGGGTCTGGCCGCCCAGGGTGCCGTGGGGGCGAGCGTAGTTGTAGAAGTGTCTCCCACTCCTGAGCTTCTCGTTGAAGAGCTCAGCGGAGTCGATGACCACCCCGTCGAGCCGACGATAGAACTCCTCGTCGTCGATCCGATGGGATCTCTCCACCTTGCCGTTGAGCCGCGGGCGTGAGGGGCTTGATGTAGACGTGGCGGATGCCACGGTCGAGCACGATGCCAGTGAAACCGGACTGGAATTCCGAGCCGTTGTCCGTCTGGATGGACTCGACCTCGAAGGGCAGCTTCTCGAGGACGTAGTCGACGAACTGGATGGCGGTCTTCTGGTTGTAGCGCTCATAGATGCGCAGGATCCGCAGCCTGGTGCAGTCGTCGATGGCGGTGAACTGGTAGTACCGCTTCTTGCGAGCCCCTGATGGGGTCGACGAACTTCACGTCGATCTGGACCTGGTGGCCAGGGAGCGGCTTCTCGTAGCGCTTCCAGCGCTTCTCGTGGCGCTTGTGGCGCTGGGAGGCCGGCAGCCGGTTCATGTCCGAGGCGCTTGAGGATCCGCCACACCCCAGAGTTCGAGATCTCGATGTCGTGGTAGCGCTTCAGGTACATCGCGATCTTCTGGGGCCCGAAGTGGTAGTTCTGGCGCAGGTAGAGGATCTTGCCAATGACCTCGAGTCGGTGGCTCGTGGGCAGTTCAGTGGTCGCCTGGAGCGATCCCGGAGGCCCTCGACCCCCTCCTCGTAGCGACGGAACCACTTGTAATAGAGGTTGCCGGCTGATGCCGTAGTAGCGGCAGGTCTTGGCCACATTGCCGGTCACCTCTTGGGCGTGACGGATGACCGCCAGCCGTCTCCGGGCGCCTCGCTCGAGCTCCTGCTCTGTCACCTGGTCTCCTTGTCATCTCGGAGACCTCAGGTGTAATCCGTGTCTGTCAGTTTTAGACCGTTGGGGTGCTCCGTGCCGTTGACCCCGTTTGGGCGACAGCGGTTATAAGAGTTGGGTCGTGAGCTACCAGGAGGTAGTCATGCCCAAGCGATACCCACCCGAGTTCCGCAGGGCGGGTGTGCCCGTCTCGTTGCCGGCGAGAAGGTCACCTCGCTCTCCAAAGAGC
The DNA here is from genome assembly GCA_963850185.1 of uncultured Acidimicrobiaceae bacterium. Classification (GTDB taxonomy): domain Bacteria; phylum Actinomycetota; class Acidimicrobiia; order Acidimicrobiales; family RAAP-2; genus Bog-473. Next base: position 223,362 of record CAWKKE010000001.1, on the reverse strand, counting down.
TCGGGGTTTCAGAGGCCACGCTCCACTCGTGGAAGCGCCAGGCGCTGATTGACGCCGGCCAGGCCGAGGGCATCAAGAGCTTCGAGGCCGACGAGCTGGCCCAGGCCCGCAAGACCATCGCCAAGCTCGAGGCCGAGCTCGAGATCACCCGGGCCCGGTCGCTCTTCCAACGGCGAGGAGCCCGTTTCCCCAAAAGGCGGTGCCAGGTCGCCAAAGGCCTGAGCGACCTGGGCATCACCGAGTTCGTGGCGTGCCGGGTCGTCGGCGTCAGCCGCTCGTGTTACTACGAGTTCAAGTACCACGTGCCCTCTGATCGCCAGATCCGCCGGCTGTTGCTGAGCGGGTCGTGGCCGACATCCATAAGCGCTCGTGAGGCACCTATGGGATGTTGCGCATCCGAGCCGCCCTCATGCGCGAGCAGAACATGGTGGTCAACAAGAAGCTGATCCTCTCGATCATGCGCGAGCTGGGCATCAAGGGGCTCCCCGGGCCCAAGCGACGCAAGAAGAACCTGGTGAATCAGGCCACCGAAGAGGACCTGGTGCAGCGCAACTCACCGTGGATCGGCCCAACGTGCTGTGGCTGACCGACATCACCGAGCACCCCACACCTTGGATTCCAGCAGTCGTCGCAACACCTCTTGGAGGTGATGGTGATGGCTGGTGCGAAATACAGCAAGAGACAGAAGGAGCAGTTCTTCGATCTGATCGACAAAGGTGGAACGGTCCGAGCTGCTGCAAGGTCAGCGGGTGTGCATCCTGGGGCTGCCTACACATGGCTGCGCAACGCCGGGCTAACGATGCAACGAGCCACGCCGAGGATCTACTCGGCTGCCGAGAAAGCGGAGTTCTTCCGTCTCCTCGAGGAACGAAAGAACGTGTCTGCGGTGGCTCGAGAGCTCGGGTTCACCCGGGTGACCTGCTATTCGTGGGCACACAAAGCCGGGGTCTTCACGAGCGAGGCCAGGAGGGTGAATCCACGCAGGGAAGAGTTCTTGCGCCTTCGGGCAGAGGGCCTCACCCGCGCCGAGGCCGCGGCCCGTGTGAACGCGGATAAGCGCTCAGCGATCGATTGGGACAAGGGCATCACGATTATCCATCGTGGCCGGATCTACCCCGATGGCCGAATCGTCCGCTATCCCGAGCCCACACTCAAGGGCATGACACCTCCACGAACCTCTCGGGCCATCGGTGGCCGCGTTGATCTGGACCGGGTTGAAAAGGTCATTCACGCCCGGTACTTGAGTTTGGTTGAGCGAGAGAAGCTCAGGGATCTCTGCAGAGCCGGAAGATCGATGCGACAAATCGCCGCCGAGCTCGGTCGTTCGCCATCGACGATCAGTCGGGAACTGCGGCGGAACACGGTGTCGAACCGTGAATACCTTCCTCACACGGCCCATCGCCTCTCGGTCCAAAGGCGCAGGCGGCCCCGAACCCCCAAGCTCCTTGCAAACGCAGAGCTTCGCTCCTATGTCGAGGCAAGACTGAAGAAGCGGTGGTCACCTCGCCAGATCAGCCGCAGAATGACGAAAGACTTCCCCGATGCTCCAGAGATGCGCGTGAGCACTGAGACCATCTATCAGGCGATTTACGTCCACGCCCGGGGCGAGCTCAAACGAGAGCTCGCCAAGCAGCTCCGTCGGGGACGCGCCGCGCGCAAGCCCCAGAAGCGACCAGATGTTCGCCGGCCACGCTTTGTCGACCCCATGACCTCGATCAGCGAGCGACCATCCGACGTCGATGGCCGTGCTGTTCCTGGACATTGGGAAGGAGATCTCATCATCGGAGCTGGCGGCGGGTCGGCCATCGCCACCCTCGTCGAACGGGCCAGCCGATTTGTCCTACTCGGTCACCTTGGGCGTGAACGCAATGCCGATGCCGTTCGCGACAGCCTGATCAGCGCGATCAGACCTCTTCCAGACGCCTTGCGTCGAACCCTGACCTGGGACCAAGGGGCCGAGATGGCCGAGCACAAGGCCTTCAGCGTCGCCACCGACATGGACGTGTATTTCGCCGATCCCGGCGCACCTTGGCAGCGCGGCAGCAATGAGAACACCAACGGATTGCTTCGCCAGTATTTCCCTAAGGGGACCGACCTCGCCCGCTACAGCAAAGACGATCTCCGTGAGGTTGCTGACGAGCTGAACGGACGTCCGCGCGAGGCCCTTGATTGGGACACGCCGGGCGAACGACTCAGCATCCTTCTAGAGTCTGGCTAGTCCAATCGTTGCGACGACTGCTGGAATCCAAGCACGCGAAGGCAAGGTCTACTGCTGCTGCGTCCTCGACGCCTACAGCCGCCATTGTCGGTTGGGCCATCGACCGGCGCTTCGAGCTGCCTTGGTCAATGACGCCGGCTCATGGCGAGCGAGTCACGACCGATCGGTCCGGGTTCGATCATTCATTCGGACCATGGGTCCCAGTTCACATCGTGGGCCTTCAGCGAGCTGATCCGCGCCAAGGGCCTGGTCGGATCGATGGGTACCGTCGGTGACTGTTACGACAACCGCACCATGGAGTCGTTCTGGGGAACCATCCAGATCGAGCTGCTCAATCGAAAGAAGTGGCGCACCAAGATTGAGCTGTCGATCGCCATCGCCGAATGGATCGAGCACTGGTACAACCCCGAACGTCTTCACAGCTGCCTCGACTACCTCCCGCCGGTCGAATTCGAGGCCCTAAACTTGATGAAAACCCAGGCCTGACTCTTACAAGCTCGGTCCGGAAAACGGGGTCAAGGTCATGATTCCCGCGAATTCTTCACGTTGACTGGGGACCTAGCGCCGCGACGGCTTCGTCGAGCAGCGGGAGCGTTCGATCTGGAAGCGGGTCTTCGGGAAAGAACTCCTCATAGAGTTCTAACGCCTCGGCAACGTTGGTAATGCCACATCTATTGACGAGGAGGGTGATATCGAGACGGTCCCGCGAGCCACGGCCGGCTCGCATCTTCATGGCCAACATCGACCGCTCATCGGCGGCGACAATCTCAACGTTCCCCGACTTGAGTATCGGTTGCCAGTCGGGCTCCTTGAATACCGGTATGAACTGTTGAGCCGAGTTGTTGAGCCATTCGGCACCAAGCCCTCGGCGTTGACCGATCTCAGCGGCAACGGCGAGCACGTCATCTGTGGGATGAATGGAGCCATCAATGTCTCCGGTGGTGAACCGAGCATCGAACGCAAGCACCATGACCGCCCCGCCAACTAGGTAGATCTTGGCCTTGACGTTGCGAGCGTTGAGTTGGTCCGCAAGTTCGGCGAGTGCCGACTCCATTTCGTCCCGGTTGAGATCAGACACTCTCAAGTTCTTCTTCCGCAGCAAACACGCCATGACGGATGAGCGCTCCAGGCGAGTTGGCGATCTCCCAGGTATGGAATCTCGGGTTCTTGGAGAGATACCAGAAGGGTCGATTGAACCTCTTCGGGTCATTGGTCCAGCGAGGTGGAGAGATCGCCTTTCTGGCAGCCTCGTCTTCAACTATCGCAGCGAGGAAAGCATCCCAACGCGTGTCCCCGACGAGGCCTGGGGCCTGGCTGGTAAGGGCATCGAATCCCTCATTGCTGGATCGCCGAAGGGCATCTTTCAGATCGATGACAGCGCGAAGCGCACCATCCTCGCGAATATCGAGAGACAGCCCTTCGCCCGCATCCGCATACAACCGATCTTTGATCGTGTTGGCGGTGGCCACCGCGCTGTGCCGCGGCAACGGGGCCAGCCGTATCGCGATCGACTGGCCAGCGGACTCGGCGATCCTGCTCAACAGGGTGAGAGATGGCTCTCGTTGTCCACCTTCGACTTCGGCGATGGTCGATTGGGGGACACGAGCCATCGCGGCCAAGTCGCGCTGAGTCAGATCATTTTCTCGCCGCAACCGACGAAGGATTGCGCTCGCTTCGGCCTTTCCATCCACGGTTGTATGATACCAGATAACAGATCAAACTGGACCGGCGGAGTGGGACCGGATCCGCCAGAATCCCCCGACTGCCACGTGGTACCTCCCCCACTATCCAACCCACTATTTGGGTGGTACCGGGCGGACATCAACCGAATTCCTGGATCACGACTGGATGTAACCGCAGGTCACAGACTCGAATGAACTCCACGGACCATCCAGCCTCGGACTCTTAATCCGCAGGTTTCGGGTTCGAATCCCGAGGGGCGCACTTTTGGGCTTGACCCCATTCGCTCGCGGACCGTGGTCAGGGCCTCGTCCAGTAGTGCTGATATCGATCAATGTATTCGGCGAACGTGGTGCGAATTTGGTCCTCGGTAAGTCCGAACTCTTCTGCGGAATACCTGTGCGTGCCGCGCGCACCGCTCTCATTGCCCTCGCTCCAGGATCTCATGCCCTCGCGAACCTCGGGTGTCAGCTCAAGTCCCGCAAACTCGTAAATGCGCTCTGCCACATCTAACGGTTTCTTGTTGAGCTCAGGCTGTCCGACATCAAAGAACCGCTCTTCGCCAACGACCGTCCGTGACATCATTCCGCGCTGGGCGCTGTCGTAGAAGTCATTCAGAATATTGCGTCCGAATGTTTTCGGGTCGAAGGACCAGTGGGGAATCCGTTGACACGTGGCGTCAGCGATAACGGAACACGCCGACGGGATCACCAAGACCGGGTCGCGGTGTGTCACGACGAAACTGGCTTGTGGATAGTGCGCTGCGAGAGGCTCGAGGCTGATCATGTCCTCAGGGGACTTCAATAACCATTGGTACGGTGGTCGCCTGGACTGAAGCAGGCAAAGCACGCGTTCGTGATAGTCGAACTTGTTCGTGTGGTCCGCCTCACGCCACCATTTCACGTACGATCGCAGACCGAGCGGGTTCCCGCTTTCGCAGAACGACAATTCGTCAATTCGGCGATCTTCGGTTGGCCCGTCCACCGTCGCTATGTGGTACTGGTTGCCCCTAATGGGCGAGCTTGGACGTCGACGGTCCTCATGCTCCGTCGTCAATTCGGGTGGTGGCACCGGATCCACGATCTCCCATTTGCGAAGATACCGAAACTGCGGATCGGCCGCGAGGAGGTAATGGGTGGCAGTCGTCCCGGACCGACCGGTTCCCAGAATCATCAGCAGACCCTCGATCTCGTGCGCCGCAGTCTCGTCTCCATGCTGCGCGTACCAATCCTCGATGCGGAGGCGGTTGACGATCCGATCGATGACGATCTCCTCAATCCGCAGCACGGCATCGTCGTCTTCGCCGAGATCGGTCGAAATCGCGGCGACGATGTGTTCAAAACCCTCCTGCCAGCCGTCCGGACCAAAGTCGTCGAGGCCGTTCGCACGGTCAACGGCGCGATCGAGAATCTCCGTGGTGGTCGCAGCCATCCGCCCCTCCTTACCTCTGAGAGAGATACAGCTTCAGAAGCTATCGTCTGAGTCGTATCCGTGATGACTCCAGAACGGCCAAGAAGTTGCTCTGGACAGCGCCGATGGAGGCACGCCGATGTCATCTGCCAACAAGCCCGGCGTGGACCCGATTTCGGTATTTGCATCGGCTCAAATGCCGTCCTCCGCCCTCATTGACAAGTTCTTCCGCGAAGTTGAGGACTCGCCGGGAGTTACCCTCGACGAAGGCACGGTCGAGATCTACGGGCGGCGACTGAAGGAGGCCGCTCGGCTGCTGAAGGACTACGCCCTCACCGCCAACCCGATGGATCGGGCCGAATCTTTCCGTTATTTGTTGCTGATGACCGCTTACGCCGTGGAAACAGCAATTACCAATCATGACGCGCTCCATCCGATGTGGAGCGGACCGGGGCAGCTGCATCTTCTGGACTGGGGGGCGGCAAGCCCTGACGGGATCTATCGGCGTGCGATGGTTCGGGACGACTGCACTTATCGCGTCTGGGGTCAGCTCGGAAACGCCTCCTATTTCTCTTTGGATTTTCGACAGAGCAACCCAAAAGTGACGCTTACCCGATCGGATATCGAAGTCGACGTTGACAACAACTTTGAGGTCTTTCTTGGCGGCGACTCCCGCAAGGGACAATGGTTTCCGCTTTATCCGGGAACGTCAGGTATCACGACACGCGAGTTTTTCGATGATTGGCGCGGCGCAAAGCGGTCGCGCCTACGAATTGAATGCCTGGATCATGGCAGCGGTCCCCCATTCGAATACAACCCTGCACGAACAGCTGCGGCGTTTGATGTCGTCTCCGACTGGATACTCGAGGCCGGAGTCCGATTTTGGATGAACAGGTCGACAGAGTTGGAAGGGAAGGCCCTTAACCGGTTCTCTCCGGAACTGGCACGCACGGAGACCAATCTTCCGGTCACCAGCACCGGACTGTGGCGGCTCGAGTCCGATGAAGCGTTGGTCATAGAATTTCAAGATCCAATGGCCGACTTCTGGGGATTGCAACTGGCCTCTTCGTTGTGGCACACGCTCGACTATGCCAATCGACTTACGAGCATCAATCAGGCTCAGTTAGATCCGGACCAAGACGGCGTGTTCCGTGTCGTGATCTCGCACCGAGATCCAGGTCTGTACAACTGGCTCGATTCCATGGGCCTCGAACACGGAATTATGATTCTTCGGCTCTGTGGCGCAGCGCACGCGACCGTGCCAGCCACCCGTCTACTGAAGTCAGCCGACATTACGGACGAACTACGCGGCGCACGGCGCTGCTCTCCCGACGAACGCCAGGCGCAGTTCACGGATCGCCGCGAAGGAGTCGCTCATATGGTTTGCGATTGACCTGGTGGACCACCGATCCATGCTGTCGGTCCGGTGGTACGGAATGCATGTGACAACGTTCGTGCGGCCCGCAGAAATTTGCAATGATCAGACGAGCGTTTTGCCAAGGATATGGGGCTAAGATGCCTTCAGCAAAAGGCGAATCACCACTTCGATTTAGTGGAACAAACGTGTAGAGAAAGAGCTATGCGCTTTGGTATCACGACTCCCATCGTCACCCTTCACCCTGAAATCAATGCGAGCTGGGAGGAAACAGGGACAATCGAAGACCTGTCAAGAATCGTCCGGGCGGCTGAACGGTTCGGATTTCACCACGTCACCTGTAGCGAGCACGTCGCCATTCCGACCGACATCGCCCCCGTCCGAGGTGGCCGCTATTGGGATCCCCTCGCGACCTTCGGCTACCTGTCGGCCCAAACAACCAGAATTCGGTTCGCTACACACGTGCTCGTTCTCGGCTATCACCACCCACTCGAGATTGCGAAACGATACGGCACGCTGGATCTCGTCAGTGATGGAAGGTTGATCCTTGGCGTGGGCGTGGGATCATTACAGGAAGAGTTCGAGCTTCTCGGTGCTCCTTTTCAAGACCGCGGTGCCCGCGCTGATGAGGCCTTGGCAGCGCTACGAGCCTCGCTCTCTCGGCTCCATCCGGAGTTTCATGGCACGTACTACAACTACGAGCAGGTCGTCGTTGACCCCTGTGCGACACAGCCTTCGATACCGCTTTGGATAGGGGGCCGGACCGCACGCTCCCTGCAGCGAGCCATTGCACTCGGAGACGGGTGGATCCCGTTCGGCCTGGGACTTGAAGAACTGAGTCTTCTTCTCGACCGCGCTCGCACGACGCGCGCCTGGGCCTCCAGATCCACCACGCTCGAACTGGTCCTACAGGCCAGCGAACGCGTCGATCCCATCGGCAATCCTGATGGAGTCCGAACAGCGATCACGAGTATTGCCGCGCTCGGAGCTTCGGTCATGCAGCTACGAATCCTGCATTCCTCGGCAGATCACTGCGTTGAGCAGCTCGAGGCCATGATCGCCCTCGCAGCAGACGAGACCGGACTCGACTAGCTCAAGCATCTCCGCGATCAATCGATCAACCTCTGATGCTGCAATCCTCGAGGCTGGCCTGTGAGGGCACGTTACGCACATTCGTGATTCGTTCTTTTGTCCGAGCTACGACGAACTTGCCTTCGTCCCCGGGATGTCCGTGCCGCAGTAGGGCGTGCTTTTGATTGGAACAAAACCGCTCTTCTCTGCCCGGAGCGCCCACACGCAAATGGGCAGGTCATGGCCGTAGACCGTGGAGAAATTGATGGTGTTGGCAAGCAAGCCGTTGCCGTTGTAGCTCTTGATGTCACGGAGCGCGCTTCACGACGGAGGCCCGAGTCGGATTTGATCCAGCGTTCCCGATCCCCTTGATCATGAGATCCGCTCCGAGCCAAGCATTGGATTCGGAAAAATTTCGGGAAATCCTTCGGGGTATATCCGTCGTACTTTTCCAGCGCTGCCTGCATCGCCTTGGTTCCGGCGTCGGGCACCTGGAAGGGATGGACCTCATCGAGGAAGATCACCCCCTGGAGTGCCGGCCAAGCGGGGGACTTGATAAGGCTGGGGCTCAGGCCCGCCGGGAGGATGATCGCCTTGGTCTTGATCCCAGCTTGTTTGTAGGCCTGAGTGAGGGCGACGTCACTTGCCGAGTCCAGATTGGGCCAGAGGGCGTTCACGCCGGCATTCTTGGCGGCCAGAGCGGGGGTCGTGAAGTTGACACTTCCAAACGGAATCGTCGAGTCGTTCACCGGGGTCTGGCCCCCGAGTCGTGCGAAGGACTGCGCGACGTCGGAGTTGGCTCGAACGGAATCGGGTGAGATGCCTATGGCATAGGTAGCGAGCTTCGTGGCCCCTGTGGTCTTGAGGAGTTGGCCGTAGACGGTGTTCACCGGGTAGCTCGGATTCAAGCTGCCGTAGACCGCGGCAAACATGTTGGTGTATCCCGGCTGGCCCCACTCAGGCCCGTCTGAATCGTCACCCGTGACGGGAATACCCGCGGTTGCAGCGACCTTCGCAGCCAAAAACAACACGGGGGACTCCGAAACGATACCAATGGCCCCCTTGGAGATGGCGTCTTGTATGGCGGTCGAGATCGCTGTCGGACTCGTCTGGTCGTCAATGATCAAAGGCACCAGCTTGTGCCCATCGATCCCACCCTGAGCGTTCTGGAAGTCAAGGCGTGCTTTGAAGGCTCCAACCGTTCCAACGTCCTGAGGCGCGGCCTCGCCCGTAACCGAGGTGATGAGCGCGATGGTGTACGGGGCCGGAGCAGCCGAGGCCGGCACGGCGGCAACGGTCAGAAGGCCAGGAACGGCCGCGGCGGCGGCCAAGGCCGTCACTGACGCCCTACGAAACTTGAACATGAAGCCCCCTGTTCTTGTTTGGACTGGATCCGCTAGGAACTGCAGACGACGAAGGCAGATCGAATCGCGTGCATTTGGACTGAAGTTCCGACGGCTAAAGGTCCCTGTTCGAAAGGGCTCGCAGACGCTGCCTGGCCAGCACGCGCCAGTGGGTGTCGCGACCAGCAACACCGCCACGAGCGCTCTGAATTTCGCTAGCCATTACGTCCATTTACCCCCCCGTGGGTACTGCGCCCCCCACGGCAAACTCACTGGACTCGGTGATTCCGGAGGTGACTATAGCCTGAGCTGTCGGAGAAATGACAGCGCCCTGTCACTTTTTCATTCAACCCTCATGGGCACCGAATTGGGTCCCGCCGAGGTCTTGGGAGGCCACGGGGCGGGCGTTCAGCCGTCCTGCGCCGTCCTCGAACTGGGCGGCTCCTTTCTAGAATGTGGCAATGTAGTGTCACTTTTTCCAGCACCACCAGCGGCGGACACGCCCTGGTCACAACACCCAAACGGAAGGATCCGTCCTTGAGTACCCACCTCGAAGGGAAGTCGGTTGTGGTCACAGGTGGAGGGCGCGGCATCGGTCGTGCCATTGCTCTGGCCGCGGCTGAAGAGGGGGCCAGCGTGGTTATCGCCGACTACGGGGGCGCAGTGGACCGCAACCAGCCCGGGACCTCCGAAGCAGCCGACGAGGTCGTGGCAATTATCGCGGCCGCTGGTGGAAGAGCTGTGGCGGAGGCCGTGGACGTCTCGACCATGGAGGGGGGGCGGAACGCGGTCGAAGCGGCCATGGACAACTTCGGCCGCCTCGACGGATTGGTCTGCTGCGCCGGGATCACCGCACTCAAGTACCTGTGGGATATCTCTGAGCAAGAGTGGGACGACGTCATCAACGTCCACATCAAGGGCCACTTCAGCTGTGCCAAAGCAGCGGCTCGGGTGATGATCCCCCAACGCTCTGGCAGCCTCATCTTTCTGTCGAGCGGTGCACTGAACGGAATGCCCAACACCATTGCCTATTCCACTGCCAAGGCTGGGATCCTGGGGTTCACGTGGAGCACTGCCAACAGCCTCGGGAGGTTCGGGATCCGAACGAACTGCATGGTGCCGAGCGCGGCGACGCGCATGTCGGACAGCATCTACGGGAATGCGGGCAAGCTCAGTGACCGAATGGGTGACGCCATGCGGAGCCAGTTAGCTGCCAATACCTACCGCGACCCGAGCAACGTGGCACCGTTCGCCGTGTACCTCCTGAGCGATGCCACGTCTGACATCAATGGACAAGTCTTCAGAGTCCAGGGATACGAAGTCGGTCGCCTGGGCATGCTGCGGTACGCGCCGGTCATGACGAATCTCGGCAAGTGGGACGTGGACCTTTTGGCCGAGCGCCTTCCGGCGGAACTGGGCACGGACCTCCAACCTCTGCCGATGCCGTGGCCGGAACCCGAGCGCACTGACGAGATCCGCTTCGTCGACTGATTGCATCGGACCACGAACACCCCAATGTACGAGAGGGAAGGGACCACGAGGATGGGACAGGACGTAAGCGTGCCGGCGGGCACCGGCACGATGAATATCTACGTGACCGAACCCGATGCCGAGGCGCGCGGCGCCGTTATCGTGCTGCAGGAGGCCTTCGGGGTCAACAACCACATCCGGGACCTCTGCGACCGATTCGCCGCAGCCGGATACGTTGCCGCAGCGCCCCATCTCTTCCATCGGAGTGGGGACCCTGAGCTCGGCTATGAGGACATGCAGGAAGTGATGATCCACATCATGCAGCTTGAAGCCGACAAACTCGAGGCTGACCTCGAAGCCACGTTCAGATATCTGGCTTCAATGGGATACCAAGGAAAAAAGGTCGCCGTGGTCGGCTTCTGCATGGGCGGCAGCATCTCCTTCGTGGCCGGCTGCTACTGGGAGCTAGGCGCTGCTGTCACCTTCTATGGCGGTGGGATCGCCCAGGGTCGGTTTGGTCTGCCACCGCTCTTCGACATCGCCCCGACGCTCAAGACACCATGGCTGGGCCTCTTCGGCGACCTGGACAGCTCCATTCCGATCACGGAGGTCGAAGGCTTGCGGGTGGCGGCGGCCGGGGCCGGGCCCGACACCGACGTCGTGCGGTATCCCGAGGCCAATCACGGATTCCATTGCGATGCCCGAGCGTCCTACCACGAGTCCTCGGCCACAGACGGGTGGCGTCGGACGCTGGAGTGGATCGGGGAACACGTCGACTGAACGGCGCCCGGCTCGACCGGCTGACACGTTCAGGCGCCCTTGCGGCGCGCCGAGAAGTTGACCGGGCCGTGCTCGTTCGCGTAACCGAGCACGCCCAGGTCCAGGCCCAGCTCTGACACGACGGCATCGACTACGGCGACGTCCTTGGCCAAGAAGGGTCCCGCCGAGGCCGCCACCTTCTCGACGGATCCCCACCGCGCGACGACATCCAGGGCATAGCTGGCTCCGCTCGACTGAAGAATGGCCGGTGCAACCGTCGACATGTCCACGCCGAAGCCACTCGCAACCCGCTCCACCTCGCCCGCCAGCTGGAGGTGGGCGGCGAAGAGGGCATTGTTCAACAGCTTCACTGCCAGCGCACTCCCGAGCGGGCCGATGGCAAGGATTGGGTCACCGTAGGAGGCCACCAATGCTGAGGCGGCGTCGATGTCATCAGTGTCGCCGCCCAGGAGTACGGTCACGTGACCCTCTTCGATACTCTCCGCCGAACCACTCACCGGGGCGTCCACGACCCGGATTTTCCTCGCAGCGCCTGCGGAGGCCATGTGGCGAACCAGTCCAGGGCTCCCCGTGGTGTGCGTGACGAGCAATGCGCCAGGCGCAACGAAGCCAAAAAAACTCTTGGGCCCGAAGGCCAGCTCCTGGATCTGGGCATCAGAGAAGAGACACAGGATCACCGCGGCGGCGTCACGAACGGCTGCACGACAGTCATCGGTGGCCGAGGCGCCGGCCCGCTCGCATTGGGCTCTCGTTTCCGCCCGTCGCGGCGAAGGCGGTGACGTCCCAACCTCCGGCCACCAGGCGCCGCACCATAGGAAGACCCATCTGACCTGCGCCGATGAAACCGACGCGTCGATTCTCGCTCATCACCGGCGACTCCTTCAGTCCGAGGGCATCAGCTCTACCTGGGCCACACTAAGTTCGGCTTGTGACTTGGCTGCGGCCGTGGGGTCGGCGCCACAGTCGGGCACCGGAAGTTCGCGTCCTGGCTCTAGCTGCACCAGATAGACGCCTCCCTCGCCGTCGGGCGCCCGGAAGGAGAGTTCGACCTGATTGGAGTCGCACTCCACACCGTCGCGTGCGTACGACAGCCAACCCCAACCGCGCTCCGCCAACACCGCCCCGTCGGCCACCTGCACCGCTGGCCCGAACGCAGCGCAGCCTCGGAGGTGCGGGGCGACGGTCGCCGCCGGCAGCGCCCGATCGGTCAAGGCTCGGAGGAGGTGCTCGTCGAGGTGGGCCCAACAGCCGCCATCGGGAAAGAACATGGCCGTCGGCGCGAACCGGTGTCCTCCCATGTGCGACGTCCGCCAGACGTGCACCGAGCCAAGCCCCTGTTGGACTGCCATCCAAAGGCGAGTACCCATCGATCCACAACAGCGGTCCCGGCTCCCGTGCGTGCAGATGAGGATGTCTGTCACGTCCGCCGTCGACGCCGGAACGGCGCTGTTGCTCACCAGACGCGCCACCAGTTCGGCCAGACCATCCTCCGGAGCTGAGCCCGACCTCCGGCCGTAGCCCCTAAAGGTCCCCTGTCCCCGATCGAACACGACGACCTGGCGCTCGCTCTGCTCGTGCTCGACGGCAGCAGCCTGAAGCCGCACCTTCCCTCCTTTCCCGAGGTTGTCGGCGGCGACGTGAGCCAGGCGAGCGAGGAGCGGGTCCGCCAGGACGTCGCGAGGCCACGGCAGCGGATGCTCCACCAGTACGAGCACATCGAACTGCGGTGCGGTGCCGGCGGGGTTGACACCGAGCTCTCGGGCCCACGCCGCGCAAGCCGGATAGAACCGATCACTCACGGCGGCACATCCGCCGAAGACTCGGGGTCGACGAACACCTCCCCGCCTTCGACCTTGAGGGCGTACTGCACAAGTCGGCAGCCCGGATTCGAGATGCCCTTGCCGGTCGTGGCATCAAAGGACCACATGTGGTTGGCACAGGTGATGACGGTGCCGTCGAAACCACCCAAGGCCAATGAGAACTGCTCATGTGGACAGATACCGTCCATGGCCCGCAGCGTCCCGGAGGAATCGCGGAGGACCAGCACCTCCCCCCCATCGACGAAGAATGCAGTGAAATCACCTACGCCGATGTCGCTCTCGAGGCAGACACGCTCGAAGGCCATCGCGACAGTGTACTGTCACTTCGTGCAAAGAGCACCAGCTCCGATGGGGGTGGTAAGCCAGGAATCGACAGGCTGGCCTGGCGCCGGAACCGCTGAAAGGAGGCGCACATGAGTGGGGAGCTTGACGGAAAGGTGGCCATCGTCACCGGAGGATCCTCCGGTATCGGTCTGGGGACGGTCGAACGATTTCTGGCCGAGGGCGCCCGGGTCGTGGTCGCCGACATCGACCGAGAGCAGGGACAGGCGCTGGTTTCCGACCTCGGGGAACACGCCGCTTTTGCCCATACCGATGTGGGCAAACCCGACCAGGTCGTGGCGATGGTGGCCTTCGCTCTCGAGCGCTTCGGAGGCCTGGACATCATGTTCAACAATGCCGGGATCTCGGGAGCGCGTCATCCGACCCTACTGGACGATGACTTCACGGACTTCCACCGCGTCATGGATGTCAACCTGCTCGGCGTGATGGTCGGCACCCGGGAGGCGGCTCGAATCATGGCTGCTGGCGAGGGTGGGTCGATCATCAACATCTCCTCGATCGGCGGCATGCAATTCGCTCCGAGCATGTGGGCCTACCACTTGTCGAAGTCAGGGGTGATCCACTTCACCAAGGCGGCAGCAGTTGGACTGGGCCGGAACCGCGTGCGGGTGAACTGCATTGCCCCGGGAAATATCGAGACGCCGATCCTCGAACGGGCGATGGTGTCGCATTTACCGGAGGCCGAGCGAGCAGAGACTCTTCAGCGGATCCGCGAATACATCCTCTCCCAGCAGCCCCTTGCCAGGCAGGGGACTACCGACGACATGGCCGAAGCAGCCCTCTATTTCGCCAGCGACCGTTCGGCCTACGTGACGGGGACGGTCCTTCCGGTCGACGGCGGCCTCGTTGCGGGCAATCCGAACCGGACGGGTGGCATCAACCGCCTGAGCGGCAAGGACGACAAGGGTTGAGCAGATTCGTGGAAGACCTTCAGCGCCTCGTCGATCGCGACGCCATCAAGGAACTTGCGCTGCGCTACGCCCTCGCCGTCGACGGCAAGGATCTCGAGGCTCTGGCCGGCCTCTTCGCCCCGGACGTGGACAACGGGCGCTTTGGTCAAGGCTTCGACGGGGTACGGCGCTTTTACGACCAGGCCCTGCGCAAGTTCCACTGCTCCATGCACCTGGTGGCCAACCACGTCATCGATCTGGACGATTCCGAGCATGCTCACGGCATCGTCTATTGCCTCGCCCAACACCACGTGCTCGAGCCCGAGCACTGGTTCGACGAGGCGCTGGCCTATTGGGATACCTACGTTCGGATCGATGGCCATTGGTGTTTCCTCCGGCGTCGCGTGCGCTCCTGGTATCGGGGGTACTCGGGCCACCCAGAGCACGGCGAGGCGAGGATCATCGCTCCCGCAGAGGTGCGCGGGCCCAAGCGGGGTGGGCGTATGCCCGAAGCGTTCGAGGCCTTCCAAGCCTTCTGGGCTCGCCCTCCCCTGGCCTCCCCGGACGACTGACGCCGTACCGTCACATGGAAAAGGTGTAGCCACCGTTGAGGGCGTAGGTCTGTCCGGTGATCCACTCGGCCAGCGGGCTGGCGAGGAATGTGACGAGGCCAGCGACGTCATCGGGTTGTCCCCGGCGGCGGATCACGTAGGGGCGCAGAAAGGCGCGTTCGCGGTCGTGCTCTTCGGGGGTCTCGGGAGGCCGAGGCGCAGTAGCCGGCGTCGCGATATTGCCGAGGCTGATGCAGTTGACGGTGATGGCATGGCGCCCCACTTCGCGGGCGATGGACCGACAAAACCCGGCTGCACCCGCTTTGGCGGCCGCGTAAGGGGAGAGCTTGGCCTCTCCGTTGCGGGCCGCATCGGAGATGATCGTGACAATCCGTCCGGAGCCGCCCCCGATCATGGACGGCAACGCAGCCTTTGTGCAGTGCATGACCCCGAAAAGGTTGACAGCGAAGAAACGCTGCCACTCGGCCGGATCCATGTCGACGAAGTTCACCAGCCTCGTGAAACCTTCGGCTCCCGCATTTCCGGCGTTGTTCACGAGGATGTCGACGCCCCCACAGCCACCGATGGCCGCCGACACCTGATCCCAGTCGGTGACGTCGAAGGGAAGCGCGTGGGCCTTCCCACCGTCCGAACGGATCTGAGCCGTCGCTTCGTTCGCCGCCTCAGCCCGAACGTCGTTGACCAGTACGTCTACACCAGCCTCGGCAAGAGTTCGAGAGATCGCCAATCCGACTCCTTGCCCGGCTCCGGTCACGAGAGCCCGGTGACCCTCGAGATCGATCGCAAACGTCACGATGTGGCGATCTCGTAGGTCGGATTCGCCTCGTATCGGGCCCGCCATTCGCTCCTCGAGACGATTGACGTGTCGACGTCGGTCGACCGAGCGCGCAAGGCTCCGACAGTGGCTTCTGCACGCGGAATAGCAGCGAAGGGGTCGTAGTCACAGAAGCGCGCCACATTCTGCCAACTGATCTGGTGGATGGCCTCGTCAGACAATCCAGCGCCATCGCACTGCTCCTTGAGGACTTCCGGAGCGTCCGGCCACAGCGAGTCCGAGTGCGGGTAGTCGGTCTCGAACGCGATGATGTCGAGACCGATGTCCTCGTACAGCTTGAGCGAGGTCGGGTCGTAGATGAAACAGGCCAGGGCGTGCTCCCGAAAGACCTCGCTCGGACGCTGCGATCCAAAGTCCTGACCAGTCCACTTCTGGTTGTCGTAGTGTCGATCAACCCGGTCCATAAGGAAAGGGATCCAGCCGATCCCTCCCTCGGAGAAAGCCAGTTTGAGAGCCGGGTACTTGCGCATCGCAGGACCCCAGAGCAGGTCCTGGACGGCCAGGACCGTCACCTGCGTCGAGAGCACCATGAAGTTGTCCATGGAGAAGTCTGGGCCCATGTTGATCGCATCAAGACCCATCCCGATGTGCAGGCAAACAACCACCCCCAGGTCAGACACGACTTGGAAGAATGGGTCCCAGTAATCGCTGGCGTAGCTGGGCAGACCCTGCATGTGGGGCAACTCCGGCATGGAGACGGCCCGGCAACCCTTGGCTGCGACCCGCCGGACCTCGGCCACCATGGCCTCCATATCCCAGGTCGGGCCGATCGACAAAGGGATGAAGCGGCCCGGATGCGAGGCGCACCACTCATCGATGTGCCAGTCGTTGTAGGCCTGCAGCATTACCAGGGCAAGATCCTTGTCCTCCGCCTCCTGGAAGCGGCGGCCACTGAACCCGGGCAGGCTGGGAAAGCACATTGAAGCCAACACGCCGTTGCGATCCATGTCCCGGACCCGTTCGTCCACCAGATAGGCGGCCGGACGCATTTCGGCCAACGCGCTGGGATTGAGGCCCCACTCCTCCTTGGGCCAAGACACTGTGGCGTTGAGCCCGAAGATCCCGAATACCTTGCCCTCGAATTCCCAATGCTCCTTCCCATTTGCTTCCCGGACCAGCCGCGGAGCGCGGTCGTGGTACTTGGCCGGGAGGTGCTGCTCGAACAGTCCCGGCGGTTCGACCGTGTGGTCGTCGATGCTGAGGATGATCATGTCGTCGAGCTGCATCATCTACTCCTTGGTCGTCTCACGGATCTCGTCGTAGCAGGATCACACCGCCGGGAGTGAGGCCGCCGCTTGTCGCAATGGCCGTCGAAGCGTCGGCCACCTGCCGTGCGCCCGCCTCGCCGCGTAGCTGGACGACTGCTTCGTGTACTAGGCCCATGCCGTGGGTGCGGCCGTGTGAGAGCTGCCCCCCGTGGGTGTTGAGGGGGAGGGTGCCGTCCCGGGCGATGGACTTGCCACCATCGAGGAAGTAGCGAGCCTCGCCGATCTCGCAGAAACCGAGCGCCTCTATCCACGACAGGCAGTTGAAGGTGAACCCGTCGTAGAGCTCTGCGACGTCGATCCCGTCAGGCCGCACGTCGGTGCGTGTCCACAGGTGCCGGGCGGGTCCTATGACGTGGGGCTCGTGACTGAGCACGCCCTGATCCCACTCCATCCGCTCGGTAATTTGCATCCCCACGGCCTCGACGCGGACCGGGCATCTGGTGTCCGCGGCGGCGTCGAGGGCTGAGACCACTACGGCGACAGCGCCGTCACAGAGAGCATCGCAATCGTAGAGGCCGAAGGGTGAAGTGATGGGCCGGGCCCCCATGTAGTCGTCCATGGTGAGCGGGTCGCGGTAGATGGCCGTCGGATTGAGCGCGGCGTTGGCCCGAGCGTTCAAGGCGATCCAACCCAGCGTTTCTCGCGTGGTCCCGTAACGAGCCATGTGCTGAGAGGCAGCCATCGCCACGGTCTGGATGGCCTGGGCCCCGAATGGAGCAAGATGTTCGTCAGCGCCTGAGACGAGACCCGGTCCCGATGGAGCGAGCGTCTCGCCTCGTCGAGCCAGATCTGTGGCCGTTGACTGCCAGACCGTGCGAAAGCACACCACGTGCCGGCATAGTCCGGCCGCTACCGCGAGCATGGCCGCGATAATGGACCCGGTGGCGCCCGGGGTCTCATGCCCACCGTTGTGCCATGAGGGCTGGATGCCCAGGATCGATTCGACCGCACCGATGCCGCCTTCGGCATAGCCGCCCTCGGCAGCCGAAGCCGGGTAGGTCGAGAGGCCATCGATCTCGTCCATCGAGAGCCCCGCATCTGCAACCGCCCCACGGATGGCCTCGACCGTGAGCGACAGCGGGGCCACCATCAGCTTGCGCCCGATCGTCGACATGCCGACCCCGGACAGAGCCACCTGGTCCTCGAACTTTGACGTCCGGACCATCGGTCGCACCACGCGGACAGCATCGAGGAGGTCGCCTTCGGGAGCCAGTGGTACAGGATCCTCTCCCGTGGGCTCGAAGAGCGGGAACCACGCCTCTCCGTGCTGTTCGAAGGTCACCCGGACGGGAAGGCCGACGCGGACCGCGTCAGGGGGACATCCCACGACATTTGTAGTGAGGCGTATTCGCGGGTCCTCGTCGAGAGCCACCACGGCGACGACATACGGGTAGGGATCGTCGGCGTGCCAATAACTCTGGGTGGTCGTATGGCTCTGTACGACGCCTAATCCGGACACCTCGCGCAAGCCCAGCTGGTCCGATCCGCACATGCGGCAGACCGGCGTAGGCGGGTGCTCCAGGCGTTCGCAGCCGCGGCAGTACTGAAACCTGAGCTGGCCAGCCTCGCCCGAGGTCCAATAGAAACGGTTCCACTCGTGGAGTATGGGTTGCGGTCTGATCACTGGGCAGTGCTCACCCTTGCCGGAGAACGGCTCCGGGTGTCGAGCCGGTCGCAGTGCCTTCCTTGACCACTGGCACCCCGTTGACGAGGACCCATGGAATGCCGGTCGAGGCCTTGGTCATCCGCGTCCCGCCGCCCGGTATGTCCTCGAGGGTCTGCAAAGTGAGGGGGGCGATGGTGGAGGGATCGAACACGACCACGTCGGCAGCCTTTCCGACCTCAAGAATGCCCCGCTCCCGCAGCCCAAGAAACTCCGCCACGCGCGACGTCAGCGCCGCGACTCCCTCCTCGAGTGAGAATGACTCCTTCTCACGGACCCAGTGAGCCAGAAAGTAACTTGTGTAGTCCCCACCGGCAAAAGTCTGGAGGTGGGCACCGCCGTCGGAAATACCCACCAATGTGGCCGGGCTCTTCAGGATCCGTTCGAGACGCGACTCGTCGACGTTCACGGGCCCGGTGATGCGGAAGAACGTCTCCAGGTGATCGGCGATGGCGACGTCGAACATCACGTCAGCCGGCCTGCACCCACGCTCTTCGGCGACATCGGCCAGTAACCGGCCCTCCAGGGCCTTGGTCTCTGGTGTTGCTGACTTTTCGACGGACGCGTTGACCATGAACGCGGCCGTCTCCCAGAAGACCGCCAGCTTGTCACGCCACTCCTGATCGGCGAGGGCCGCGAGCTTCTCCTGCGGGTCCAGCCGGGAGAGGTCGACCCAGACCTCCGAATTCGCGAAAACCGCCGAGAGCTTCTTCAACGTGAACCGGGTCTCCGCTCGTTGGCAACGCGCCACGGCGTAGATCTCGCGACCTTTGGCCAGTTCAGTCTCCATATATTCGAGCACGCTGTCGCCGTTGGGTGTGCCCATCCCGAAATCGTTCCAGGAGACCACCGCACCAGAAACATCGGCCAGCTCGGCGAGGAGGGCGCGGTCGGCGTCGTTCAGTCCGTCACGCTTGGAGGCCGGATTGATCGACAGCAGCCGGGCGCCCTTCCGGTGGACCGCTGCGGCCAGTGCCCGCATCTCGGCTTCGTCGGCGAAGAAGGAAGGAATGTGCTCGCCGTCCTCCCCTCGCTGGTGGGGAGCCTGACTGCTGCTCAGTCCGACAGCACCGGCATCGAAGGCCGCCTCGACAATGGCGACCATGGCGGCCACCTCGTCCGATGTGGCCGGCCGCTCCAGCGCGCTCTCCCCCATCACGAATCGACGCACCGCACTATGACCAACCTGACAGACGACGTTCACGCCGACACGACCATCCATTGAGTCGAGAAACTCCGGAAAGGTCTCCCACGGCAAGGGCGCGAACATCTGGAGTGCCCGCTTCGGGATCTCCTCGGCTGCGGCGAACAGAGCCATGAGGTAGTCCTGGTCGTCCCGTTTGACCGGAGCCAGGGTGTACCCGCAATTACCCGTTAGGACGGTGGTGATGCCGTGCGCGGTGGACGGATTGGCCGTCGGGTCCCAAAGCAACTGGGCGTCGTAGTGCGTGTGGGCATCGATGAATCCGGGAGCGACAACGTGGCCTGACGCATCGATGGTCTGCGCCGCGGGGCCGTCGACTTGGCCCAATGCTGCGATCAGGCCACCGTCGATGGCGAGATCACCCTGAAAGGCGGGGTTCCCGGTACCGTCGACAATGCGACCGCCTTTGATGACGACGTCATAGGCCACTGTCTGAATTCCTCCTGGTCGAGCTCACTGAGACGCCGGCGCTGCCAGCGCAGCCGCCAGTTCTCCGACATCGGTGAGCAGGTCGAGCCGAGCGGTCAATTCGACAATTTTCTTGCGCTGGGCATGGCCCGCCAGCGTGCTCGCGCACTCTTCGAACTTGCCAAGCCGTTCCTCTTCGCTCAGAGGGTCGGCCGGACTGCCATGCGACCGGTTCACCATCTCTTCGAAGCGACGCCCGTCGCTGAGTGTCACCACGACCCGGCTCTGGATCGGCCCATCCGTCGGGATCGTCTTCACCCGCTTCATGAGCCGCTGCGCTTCGGGTCGCTGAACGGCCTCGTCGGCATACTGGTGGATACCCGCCCGACCGTCGATGGCGATGACGGCCACGTCGTACTCAAGGCAGTACTTTGCCTGAAGACCACTGGCGGGCTCGTGGATCGGCACCATGTCGGTCAGAAAGGCCGGGATCTCGACCTCGATCGTTTCGATTTGCTCCGCCGTCATCTCGTTGTTCCGCACGATGCGCTGCATGGCGTCCATGCTCCAATGCGCCGCACCGCAGCAGGCATGCAGTCGGATCGTCGAACCTCGGCTGGCCAGGTCCCAGGTGCCCAGCCCGTCAAGCACCCGCTCCGGGTCCCCTTGCTCCAACCCGAGGAGCCGGGCCACTCCGAGTTCACCACCGAGGATGTCGGGGTCTGCCGTGAACCCGAGACTGGCCAACTCCCCTGCGATAACGCCGTGCATGGCCGCGCTGCCGGCCGTGAATCCCTTGGTATCGGTGCCTCGGTTCTTCATGATCCCAGCCATGGCCGAGGCGGCGTGGCCCAGGGCGAGGCGCGTCTGCTCGACGTCGAGTTGCAGGAGGCGTGCCGCAAGGGCGGCCACACCGAGGGTCTCCTGAAATCCCTGGTTGAACCAGCCCCGGTTGATCAACTCGTTGCCCTGAGGACCGATGCAGACCTTCATCGTCTGGGCCGTGACCTCCCACCCGATGGCCCAGGCCGCGACCACGTCGGGGCCGCTCGAGCCCAAACGCTCGCCAAGAGCGAGGGCCGCCGCGGTCAGGGGGCTGTTGGGGTGGCTCGAAAAGGTCGCGATGTCATCGTTCTCGAGCGCGTGCGAGGCAGCAGCGTTCGCCAATGTGGCCAACGCCGGTGTGGTCCGAAAGTCCTGCGCTGTGACCGTGCAGATGGGTGTGCCCCCCTGGGCTTTCACCCACCGGATGAGCCGATCACCGGTCGGTGCCGCCATGCCCGCGAATTGATTGCCGACCGAATCGAGGACGAGATGCCTCACCCGCTCGACGGCCAAGGGGGGAACCTCATCGGTATTCACCTTGACAATCCAACGGGCGACCTGTTCGGTGACCGATGGCGGACGTGGCGTCATGGAGCGAAGCCTCCTAACGGGGGGCCAGATAGCCCTCGGCGCGCAGGACGTCTTCGACTCCGCCGGCGGCGACGAGCTTCTGGAGCTGCGGTGGGATAGGAGTGCCCTGGAGAGTGGCGCCTCCGGTGGCGTTGCGCACCGCTCCGGTGGTCCAACCGACCTCGGCTATGTCACCTTCTTCGAAGGCGTCGAGTGCGCCCTCACAGGGGAGCGAGGGCATGCCGACGTTGACGCAGTTGCGCAGGCCAAGCCCATTGAAAGACTCCGCCACGACCCCGGCGATCCCGAGCCCCTTGAACACAGCGCCGATGTTGCGAGCCGATCCGACGCCGAAGTTCCGGCCGACGACGAGGACATCGCCCGCCCCCACCTCATCGACCCACCCCGGGCGGTTGGCGCTGAAGCAGTGCTGGAGCTGCTCGTCCACCGGCATGAGCACCGCGAAGTTGGGGATGACCAAGTCGGTATTGATGTCGTGCCCGAATTTCCAAACCCTGCCGCTGAACGTCTTGCCCATGGCGTCCTCCCCTCAGAACTCTCGGGGATCGGCGATGTAGCCAGCGAGCGCAGATGCGGCCACCGTGGCCGGCGATCCCATGTAGACGCTGGCCAAGGGGCTTCCCATCCGCCCTTTGAAATTGCGGGTCGACGCGGTGATGCAGACCTCGTGGTCAGCGAGCAGGCCCATGTGCCCGCCGAAGCACGCCCCGCAGGTCGAGCTGGTGACCACCGCACCGGCGTCCATCAATGTCTCGACGTAGCCGAGACGGATGGCCTCCTTCAAAATATCCTGACTCCCTGGCGTGACGATCATCCGCGTTCCGAGTGCGATCTGCTTGCCTTTCAGAATCTCCGCAGCGACGGCGAAATCGCTGATGCGCCCATTGGCACATGAACCGATGAAGGCCTGGTCGACCTTGATCCGCTCAGCGGCCACTTCCCCCGCCCCCTTGGTGTTCCAGGCCACCCGGTCCGGCAGAACCACCTGCGGCTCGAGGGTGGACATGTTGATCGTGATGGTCTGTTCGTACTCGGCATCGTCATCCGGAAAAGCCGGCTCGAAGGGCCACCGAGCCCGGCCTTGCAGATAGTCGGACAGCACGTCGTCGTAGGGGAACAGCGAGAACTCGGCCGACAACTCGGCCGAGATAGTGGCCATAGTGAGGCGGCCGTCGATGCCGATGGTCGAGAGTCCGTCGCCGTACCACTCGAGGTTGCGGCCGGCGAAGTCCCCGTAGGTCCCGGGAAGGTAGTGGATGACGTCGCGAGGGTAGACCCGCTCGGGCAGGGATCCCTCGAGCACGACCTTGGTGGTTGCTCCAACGGGGAACCAGGTCTGCCCCTTGCAGAGGATGTACAACATCTCTGGACCACCCATCCCGCGGGCCAGGCAGTTCATGGCACCCGAAGAGCAGGTGTGGGAGTCGGCGTTGGCCAGGATCTGACCGGGCAGCGCGAACCCGTTCTCGGCCACGAGCACGTGCGAGATACCGTGCTTGCCGACGGGGAAATAATTCTCGATGCCGAAGCGCTCGACGAAGTCCCGCAGGCGCTTGGCATTGTTTGCCGCCTGCACGGTCGGCGCTGGCACCACGTGGTCGTGCACCATAACGAGTCTTTCGGGGTTGGCGATCTTCAAGACGTCAGGGCGGGCGTGATCGAATTGCACCGTCACGTCGACGTCAACCATGACGACGTCGCCGGGACGCACCACGACCTGGTCAGAATGGCTGGCCAGGATCTTCTCGATTGCGTTCATGGGCATCGAATCACCCCTTCCTCGGTCGGGTTATTTCGGGCTGAACAGCCTCGCGAGATCCGCGACATCAGAGACAGAACGGAGATCCCGAGCACGTCGGTACAGTTCATCGGACTGGTCGTCGCCGAGGACGCGCTCGGCCATGTCCACAAACTTGGCCTTGAATTCCTCTTCGCTCATCGGGTTGCGTGGATTGCCTTTGGGATACAGCACGTCGGCGGTAAGCTGCCGTCCGTCCGTCGTTCTTACGGTCACCCGACCCGGCATGGAAGCCGTCACCTTGCGGTGGAGTTCTTCGTCCTGATGCACGACTATGCGCGTGATCATCTCCTGAACGATCGGATCGGCCACGGCCTCCTCGGTGAACTCGTCGACGCCCACTCTCCCGCGGACGGCGGCCACGGCGAGCGCGAAAGGCAGGCTCGCTTGTGCGCTCACGACGGTTGACACCTGGCGCTTGGCCAGGAAGGGTTCAACCTGTTGCCAGGCGGCGTCGATCTCGATGATGTCCTTGTAGTGCAGATCGTTCTCGCGCATGACCTGGAGCAAAGCCTCCACAGGGGCATGGAGCGTTGTGTTCATCGGGTAGCGCTTGACCCATCGGCTGGAGATGAACCACGAATCCCCCAGACCATCGAGAAGGGCACCGGGTTCAAGCCGTCCTCCGGTGAACATCTGGGCGAAACCCTGGCTGCCTTCGAGACCGAGTTCCGTGGCCCGGAACCCCGACTGGGCCAAGAGCGCGGCCGTCACGGCTCGCTCACCAGCCATGCCCCCGTTGAGCGAGCGCTGCCAGGTGCCTTCTTCGTGACCCTGGAAGGTGCCGCCGGTAAACGCACAAGCGAGCCCGAGGGCACGGTTGGTCTCGTCGGCCCGCAGCCCGAGCAGCCGGGCGGCGCCGGCCGCCCCGGCGATGGTGCCGTACACCGATGGAACGTAGAAGGGGATCGGCGTGCCCCGGGTGAAGGTGGCGTCGAAGACCCGGCCCATCACCTCGTAGCCGACGACAATTGCCAAGGCAAGATCCTCGCCACTGTGATGCCGAGACTCGGCCAAGGCAAGTGGGGCTGTGACGGCGAAGGGATAGGGCCGGCTGCCCGAGCCGAAGTCTGCGAACTCGAATCCGAGGGCCATGGTGCCATTGGCCAGGGCGGCCCGAGAGGCCAGGGTTCGCTGGCCGGTCGCGATGATGGTCGATTCGGGTTGCCCGCCGCCGTCGTGCGCACAGAAGGACGCAATGGACTGTCCCCAGGGCTTCGTCGCGCCAACAAAGAGACATTCGCCAAGAAAGTCGGCAAAGGACCGTCCGGCCTCGTTCAACACCTCGTCCGGGATGTCGTCCGACCTGAGGTCGGCGACCCACTCGGCCAGCTCCCGGGTGACCTTCCGGCCATCGGTGATGGTGTCGGCACTCCCGTCCACGCTGCTGTCCGGCCCCTTTCTGCTGCTGCGCGATGCGCCCACCACCTCTCGGCCTTCCGAGATGACAGTGGACTGTCACCTTAGGGACGCGGGAAGGTGGGTGTCAAGGCAGTCGGGTGCCACTCGCTATCGTCGTGGGAACGCCTTTCCGACCTGGAGCCGCCTCGTACCGTGGCAGAAGAACCCGCACTTGAAGCACCGCCATCGAGGCGACGTGCCCACAAACTTCGGATTGAACGTGCGCTGCAGCAAGCAGCCCTGAACCTTTTCGCGAACACGGCTACGACGCCACGACCACCGATGAGATCGCCGACCTGGCCGGCGTCTCGCACCGCACCTTCTTCCGGTACTTCCCCACCAAAGAGTCGGTGCTCTTCGTTGGCGAGTACGGCTGGTTTCAATCATTCACCAAGCACTTCCTGGCCCAGCCGGCCGAGCTCAGCGACTTCGAGGCGGCCCGGGCCACTCTTCGTGTGCTGATCAAGGACTTGACCAAGATCCGCAAGGCTCTCGTCCTCTACGAGCGGGCCATTGCATCCTCGACAACCTTGCGGGGAGTGTTGTCGGACCGGCAGCAGAACGACATCGCTCTGGTCGCGACGGCGATCGCCACGCGGAGGGGCTTGGCCAAACCAGACGAGGCTTGCAGTGTTCTCGCCACGGCCACGCTGATCATGCACCGCCGAGCCGTCATGCATTGGTTGGCCGGACCTGCGTCTGTCGATCCGTCCAAGGTCACCGACGAGATTTTCGACCTCCTCGTCGCCGGACTCGAGCCCCAGCCTCAGCCGCAGCCGTCGCGCCCCCGCCGACGCACGGCGGCCCAATCAGGCAGTCGCTGACCATCGCCCTCGGGCGCGGCGAGCCTCAGGAGCAGGCCCCGGCGAGCTTGAGCTCGATGATCTCGTCCTCGCTCTTGCCCAACTCGCGCAGGATCTCATCGGTGTGCTCGGCGAATTGTGGGCCACGGGTCAGATCAGGCGGACGCTCGTCGAACTGGACGGGATTGGCCACGAGCTTCCGCTCGATCCCTTCGGCATCGACCACCGGCACGATGTACCCGTTGGCTTCGGTCTGTCGGTCCGCCACGACCTCGACGGGATCCTGGGCCGGTGACCACGGGCCTTCGAGGGTTTGCAACCGCTCGACCCATTCGGCGAACGTTCGTTGCGCAAAGACCTCGGTCAGGTATCCTCCCA
Source organism: uncultured Acidimicrobiaceae bacterium (assembly GCA_963850185.1). GTDB lineage: Bacteria > Actinomycetota > Acidimicrobiia > Acidimicrobiales > RAAP-2 > Bog-473. Next base: position 197,217 of record CAWKKE010000001.1, on the reverse strand, counting down.
CCTCGGCCGCATTGGTCATGATCCCCTCGGCGGTCCCGAAGCGCTCGTCTTCGAGCAAGTGCTCGAGGCCCACATGCCGGCACAGGTCGGTGAAGTATCGGCCCGGTTGGAGCATCATGAGGGTGATGAAACGTCCATCGGCCGTTTTGTAGCTGCCAATCGTCGGATTGACGGCGATGTGCATCGGCGCCGTAGTCGGAAGGGGTGGGGTGGCAGCGTCAGTGAGCATGGCCGTCCCGAGCCAGAGAGCCATCGCCCACGCACCCACGCCCATGAGCGAGACGTCGACGATCGACCCTTCGCCACTCCGCTCTCGCGCAAAGAGCGCCGCTGCGACGCCACCCGCCATCATCGCTCCACCTATGGAGTCACCGAAGGCTCCGGATGGCTGCCCGAGCAGACGCCCACTGTCGGGCGGTGTCACGCCCCAGGCACATCCCATCCGTGACCAGAAGGTCGAACCGTCGTAGCCAGGACGGCCCGCCTCGGGGCCACGTTGGCCGTGCCCGCTCCCCCGCACATAGATGATGTTCGGATTAATGGTCCTGATGTCTTCGGCATCAATTTCGAGCCGTTTGCGCGCGTCCGGGAGGAAGTTGGTCAGGAAGACGTCGGACGTCCTGACCATCTCCATGAGCACCTCGCGCCCGCTGGACACCTCGAGGGCCAGGCCGATGCTCCGTTTGCCGCGATTGGGGTGCTCCATGAGGGGTTGAAAGGATCCGGCCGCCGCGCCGCCCGAACCTATCGTGAGGCCGCGTTGGGCATCGCCGTACTCGGCGTGTTCGACCTTCACCACGTTGGCACCCCAGTCAGCCAGCACTGCACCGGCCGACGGGGTGAACGTGAACTGCGCCACTTCGAGGACCTTTACGCCCTCCATCGGTCGCCACACCACTACCTGCTCCTCTCTGCTTTGCCCAGCTGGCCGCCACCGAGTGCCTGGGCGGCCAGCTGGGCGGCCCGGACGCGGTCGACCTTGTCGCGCGGCGTCAGGGGTACCGCCTCAATCAGGAAGGTCTGCCGCGGAACCTTGTACGGAGCGAGCCAGCTCCGTAACTCGTTCAAGAGCCCCAACTCATTCGCTTCCCCGGCCCACACGATCCCGGCCACCGGCCGCTCACCGAGTCGCTCGTCGGCGAGTCCGACCACAACCACATCGTCGACGAGCGCGGACCGGCGCGCCGCGTCCTCGACCTCCGCCGGGTAGACGTTGAACCCGCCGACGATGATCTTCTCCTGCACCCGGCCGGTGATGTACAGGATCCCGTCGTCGATTCGGCCCACGTCACCGGTAGCGAACCAACCCTCCTCGTCGACCGGCACGAGGGCTCCGCCGAGGATCTCCGTGGACGCCTCGTCGGTTCGCACCAGGATCTCCCCCTCGCCGAGCGGTCGATCGTCGTCGAGCTGGCGGATCTCACCTCGACCCCTGCGGCCAGCCGCCCGACCGACCCGGGGCCTCGTCGACCGGCCACGACGTCGTCGTAGCGCTCCTGCGAGACGGCGCCGACCTCGGTCATGCCATACGCCTGCATGACCGGGACCCCGAAACGCCTTTCGAAGCGCTCTCGGGTGTCGACCGAAAGTGGCGCGGTTCCTGACGTGACGTACCTAACGCCGCCCAGATCCAGTGCTTCCTGGCGGTCGCCAGCATGTGGATCATTGTCGGCGACAGCTGCAGCGTGTCCATCGGGAATCGCTCGAGCAGGGCTTCGGCTGTCGCCACGGTAAACCGGGGAACGATCACCGTCGGCCGCCCGATCCACATGCGGAACGCGAGGCGGCTGTAGCCCGCCATATGGCCGAACGGGTTGAAGACCACACCGGGTGGAAGATGGGCGGGCGCAGGCGCGGGCCGGTAGTCGCTCGTCCGGGCGTAGGCGGCGGCGACTCGCCGGGCCGCAGCCACGAGGTCGGCGTGGGTGTGGGTGATGCCCTTGGGTGCCCGGTGGTGCCAGAGGTGAAGATCACCAACGCCAGTTCGTCGGGTCGGGAAGGGTGCTCGGTCGACTCCGGCCATCACTGGCCGAGTTGGCTCGGAAGAAGTCGCCGGCCTCGTCGACTCGGATGACGGTCGGTCCCGGTCCGAGTTCTGCGCCATCCACCGCGGCGACGACGATCTTGGTCTCTGCAAGGTCGAAGAGTGCCGTCGCCTCCGGACCGGGGAGCAACGTGCCGACCGCCCCGACCGCCGCTCCATTGATCCACACCGCCATCGAGGCAACCACCCAGCTTGGCGAGTTCGAGAGGTAGCAGCCCACTCGTTCGCCGCGACGGACTCCGGCGGCCCGGAGCACGCCGGCGAGGCGAGCCGCGGCTTCGAGCACCTCGCCATAGGTCGATGCGCGGAACTCACCGTCGTGAGGCGTGAACAGCATCACGCTGGTCGGGTCGCATGAGGCCCGGCGCAGTGCGATGTCCAGCAGGCTGGTCGGCTGCCCTCGCTCACGAACGGCGCACCTCCGACCACGGGACGTCGCGGTCGACCTCGGTCTCCTTCGGCAGTCCCAGGATCCGCTCACCCAGGATGTTCCGCTGCATCTCGGACGTCCCCCCGGCGATGGTCTTGGACCGCACCCGCAGGAACGACCACGCGGTGCCCTGCAACCAGCGATCTCCTTCAGGCCACGCCTGGCCGCAGGGCCCTTCGAGGTCGACAGCCAGGTTCTGCACCCGCTGGGTGTGTTCGCTGAAGAAGAGCTTCGAGATAGATCCCTCCGGACCCGGTCGTCTGGCCGGTTCGTCGGCGGGCCGCCGCCCGCTGGTTCGTGAACGAGACGAGACGGTCCTCGATGTACGCCTGAGCCAGTCGTTGGCGCAGCATGGGATCGTCCACCGGTGCGTGCCGCTTGATGAGCGCACTGATCGAGCGACCCGTGACGGTTCCTGGGAGCGCTGCCCCGCTTCCCGAGACCGCCTTGCGTTCGCTCATGAGCACCGAGATGGCGACCCGCCATCCGTCGTCGACCGGCCCGAGACGCAACGAGTCGTCGATGCTGACGTCGTCGAGGAACACCTCGCAGAACTCGGCATCCCCCGTCATCTGCCGCAGGGGACGCACCATCACTCCCTGCGCGGCCATCGGAAGAATGAAGGTGCTGATACCCCGGTGCTTCGGCACTTCGGGATCCGTTCGAGCAAGCAGGATGCCGAAGGCCGCGACGTCGCCGAGACTCGTCCAGACCTTCTGCCCATTCAGCACCCAGGTATCTCCATCGGCGACCGCTCGAGTGGCCAACCCGGCCAGATCAGAGCCCGATCCGGGCTCGGAGAACAGCTGGCACCAGATCTCCTCGGTGACGGGCGATGGCGGGCAGGTAGCTCGCCTTTTGATTCTCGCTTCCCCATCGCATCAGAGCGGGACCGACCAGATCGACGCCTACGGGATTGCGGAACGTCGGCATTCGGTAATGGCCGAGGGTGCGGGAGATCGCCGCCGCGGCGGCGGGAGAGGCCCCGAGTCCCCCGTATTCGATCTCCCAACTCGGAACGAGATATCCACCCTGCAGCGATCGCACCCCACATCACGTCGGGATCGACTGAGCGGCGGGCGGCCACCAGGCCTTCGAGGTCATCGTGGTCGACGGCCGCGACCCAGTGCCCGGGCAGCTGCGCTCCGAAGTACCGCTCCGCCGCCGCGACGACGGCATCGAGGTCTTCCGGTGGTCCGAGCTCAGCGCCACTCACTGCCACTTGGGCTCCCGCTTCTCGGTGAAGGCATTCGGCCCTTCAATGCTGTCCACATGGTTCCTGTGAGCGAGCAAGATCTCCCACCCGGCCTGCAAGGCTTCGCGCATCGGCAGCTCCAAGGCACCGCGGATGGCCCGCTTGGACCCCTCGACGGCCGCAGGCGAACCACTGGCCGCCTGCTCCGCGAGTTCGATGGCGCGCTCGAGCAACACGTCGGGTTCGACGACCTCGTCCACCAGCCCGATCCGCAACGCTTCGTCCGCTCGCACGCGTCCGTGCCTTCCAAGCGTGGTGAGGCGGAGGGTGTTGCCGAGCCCAATGCGGGGAAGGAGCGAGATGGGCTCCACGGCGGCCACCTGGCCGACGCTGACGTGCGTGTCGAGGAAGGACGCGTTCGACGAAGCGATGACGATGTCGGCGTCGGAAATAAAATGCAGACCCGCACCCGTGCACACTCCGTTGACGGCGGTGATGGTGGGCAACCACACGTCGCAGTGGAGCGGAGTGACCCGCAGTTCCTCATGCACGTCCGACTTGACCGGCCGTGGACCTCCGCGCTCGGCAAAGTCCTTGAGGTCCATGCCAGTGCAGAATGCTCGTTCTCCCGCCCCGGTCACCACGATCGACCGCAGAGCCGGATCGCTGGCGGCCTTTGCCCAGGTCTCGGCGAATGCCTCGTAGATCTCCTGGTTGAGCGCATTCATGCGCTCTTGGCGGTCGATCGTCACGACAAGAACAGGGCCGTGCTGTTCGACTCTGAGGCTTTCAGCCATACGGAACGTTCAGCTCGTCCTCGCTGCGTTTAGGCCCAGAAACCGAAACTACGGAACGCGAGGTGTCCGGATCCCGGTGGTCGCTCGCTGACCGGATCGCTGTTCAGATCCTCGTGGGTCGGTGCGTTGATCCGCTCTGCCACCTTGGTGAGGGCCTCGTAGTCGAGGTCGTAGGCGGCCATTGCATTCTCGCCGAGAAACCGGCGGACGGGCTCGTCGGGCAGCCCGGCATAGTGAAAGCGCCAGGCTGCCCACGTCATGGGCTCACCGTTGGGGCCGGTGGCGTCCAGTTGGTACGTCCCCTCGAAGTGCGGATAGTCCGATCCCCATATGACCCGGTCGGCGTAGCCACTCGCAAGTGCGTCCTCTGCTTCGAAGCGGGCGTGGAAGCTGGCACCGATGAAGACCTGCTCGGCTGCATACTCGCTCGGCAGTCGGGGCACCCGCTCGCGCTCGCTCGGCCCGTAGCTCTTCGTGTCGGTGATGTAGATGCTGTCCATCTCCTTCAACACAAAGTTCCACCAAGAGCCCGGTGATTCGGTGAGCACCAACTTCAAGCGCGGATGCCGCTCGAAGACGCCGCCGAAGATCAGCTGGTCCATCGGGCAGATACGAGCCATCATGGAGATCTCGAACTTGGCGATGGACATGGCGCCGGGATACGCCCCACCACTGGCGCCGGCCCCCCCGTGGTTGCACAGCGTCACCCCGAAGTCCTCGCAGGCGGAGAAAAACCGGTCCCAGTTCGGCGAGTTATAGGGCTCTAGAAAGGCCTTGGGTGTCGGGAAGTTGATCCCCTTGAGCCCGACGGAATGGGCCCACTCGAGCTCCTCAATAGACGCATCGATGTCCCACATGGGCAAGTGCATCAAGCCAATGTGTCGCTCCGGCTCAATGGCGCACACGTCGGCCAACCACTGATTGTAGATGCGTTGGCCCGCCCGCAGCAGGCCGAAATCCTGCTCGATGTTGGCCGACCGCAAAAGGAGCGTGTCAGTCTGGAACGGGATCGGTTCCCCATTCTGGCTGTCATGGAAGACGACTTCGGCGGCCACGCCATCACCGTCGAGGTCCCGAATGCGGGCGTCCATGTCGAAGTGTCCCGGCGTCTGCAGGTTGTCGAGCCGGACGCCCCAATCGGCACCCATCTGCTTGCCGCCGAACGAGACCCGCTCCTTCGCCGCGGCCGCAGCCTCCCGGCGCGCCTTGAGCTCTCCGGCGTAGGCGTCGAACTCCTGGAGCACGCTTTTCGGGCAGTAGGACCGCAAGTCCTCGTTCAGACGCGGTCCGATGTGGGTATCACACGACACCACGACGTAGGGGGCGGACTTGCGCCTGCCGTCGATTTCGGAGTTTGCAGCGGTGACCGTCATGCGGCTCCCCTCTCTCGGGTCCAATGGGATCTATTCCCGGAGTCCCCAAATACTGGCAGTGCAGTGTCAATTTACGTTCGGCGCCACTCGAACGCAACCTACGCCCGGCCACTCTGACCGAGCAGCGGCGGCGGCCCGAGCGGGGGCGGTGCCTTTCCGAGCTGCCGCCAGGGGATCCCCACCAGGCGGCGGGTGCCCCAATCGGCATGATCGACCGGTTCGAAGAACCCACGATCCCTGAGTTGGGCATCCTGGGTCAGGGCCTTGGCGTCGACCACCCTCTCGGCCACGACCCCCCGCGTTCGCAACCGGGTCGCCAAGTCGGATGATCGATGCGGTCGCGTGGCCTGGCCCAGCCAAGCGTCAAGCTCGCGTCGATGCAGCAGGCGCTCGTTGGCGTCGGCGAAGGACGGGTCCGTAGGCAGAACGTCGAGCACGCTGAGCAGCCGGACGAATTCGTCGTCGTCCTTCACGCAGATGGCGATCCAGCCGTCTTCGGTGGGATAAACGCCATGGGGGGCGAAAGGGGCGAGTTCGTTCGCTCGATCCGCAGTGTCATCGTCGTAACCCAGGCTGGCAGCTGCCAGGTACTCATTGAAGTGCGACACCACCAGATCGGTCATGGCGAAGTCGACACCCGTTCCGCGATTCCCCATCGGGCCCACTGTCCACGCTGCGATGATGGTTGCCAAGGCGTAACCCGAGATGAGATCCGCCCAGGCAATGTCGATCTCGGCGCTGTCCCCAGCCTCGTTGCGGGTCAGATGGCCAAGGGCACCCGACGCCTGCAGGTTGTAGGCATAGGCGCGGAACTTGGCGTGGGGACCGTCCTGACCGAAACCCGACGAGCTGACGACCAGAAGCCCAGGGTGGCTTGACGGTGCCACCGACGCAGCCATCCCCAACGCCAAGGCTCGTTTTGGACCGAGGTTCTCGATCACCACGTCGGCCGCCGAGATCAGCTTCTCCAGGCGGGGGCGATCGTTGTCCACGTCGAAGGCCTCGCTCCCCTTGGAGTGGTTCACAAGGGCGAAATAGGCCCCACGCTCTGGTCCCTCTTCGCCGTCGACGAACGGACCTCGTCGGCGATACATGTCCAGCCTGGGCAGGTCTTCGAGCTTGCGTACTTCGGCACCCAGGGCACCAAGTAAGGCTCCCGACAGCGGCACCGCCAGCACCCGGCTGGCCTCGAGAACCTTGAGACCTCGCAACGACCGGCGTCGGCGTGGGTTTCCCTCCTCGACCTGTCCAACGCTCACCACGCGAAACGGCAGTCCTACGACCGAGGCCGCGCGGCCGCGGCCCACCGGGAGTGCCTCGAAGGCACCGCGATGCGCCAGCTGCGGTGACTCCAGTATTTCCGCAGGCGAGTACACGGCCGTGGCCGGAACGCCGTTGGCCTGCAACTCTCGCTCGGCTTCCCTCTTCGTGCGGGTCCGGGTCCAGGATTCGACGTTCGAATCCACTCCGTCGGGATCGTCCACCCGGGCGGCCATAGTGCTGAAGCGCTCCGCCCACGGCGGCGAGCCCATCGCCGCGACGACGCCAAGCCACTGGTGCTCCTCCATGGCCGAGATCCGGATGAGCCCGTCTGTGCAGCGGTAGAAGCTGGCGGGGGCGCCATAGCGCTTGGCCCCAATGGCCCCACCGGTGGCCAGGAGCAAGGCGCCCACCTCGAGGAAGGGGCCCATGGCCAGGGTCGCCTCCGCCGCGGAGAGGTCGAGGTGAACCGGCGTGCCGTCGGCGACCAAATCGACGGCATGACAGACGGCCAGTGCGGCGGACTGGCCGGTGTTCAGCAGCGACTGTTGACCGCCAAGCTTGAGCGGCTGGCCGGTGGCTTCGTCGCGCACGATTGCCAGCATCCCGCTGGCCGCGGCGATGGAGAGCTCCGTCCCGGCATCGCCCGCTCGGGGACCGCTCAGCCCGAATGCACTGATCGTCAGCCACGCCCCGTTGTTGTGATGATCGACAAGCGCGACGTACTCCTCGACGGAGCTCAGGAATCCAAGGGCCCCGTCGAAGCCGCCTACCAAGTCGACGACGACAACGTCGAAGGGCTGGGCCAGCAGCACCGACGCGTCTACGTCAGCGACGGGCAGCAACTGCTTGCCACGATCGAGGCAGGCGCCGAGCAGAGCGGAGGCGCTGTCGGCTGGGTCAACCCGCGGGGACCCGCGACGGTGCGGACTCGTGGAGTCGACGACGCAGGTGACCTCGGCGCCGAGGGTCGCAAGGATCCCTGTCGCGGAGGCGCCGGCCACGCCATCGCCAAGCTCCAGCACGCGGAGACCAGTCAGGAAGTCGACGCTCACGGTTCTGAGGCCTCGGGCACTTGGGACGGGTCGTACTCAGGTATGTGGGCATGACCGCCACCCCGAGGCGGCGCGATGACCACGATTCGGGCATCGCAGGTCACCTCGCCGCGTTGGTTCTCACCCTGGACGTCGATGGTGACCGCACCGTTGGTCGTGTCGATCGCGCTGACGGAACCCGACATCATGTGCAGGTCGCCAAGGTAATTGAACTTGCGCACGCTCGCGGTGAGCTTCCAGATCCAGGCGTCGTCCCCCATCCAGTCCGTGACCAGGTGGACCATCCAGTTGGTGCGCATGACGCCGTAGTCGTAAGGGGCTGGATGACCCATGCGAGTCGCCCATTCGTCATCCCAATGACAGGACTGCGCCGTGTCCCAGAATCCATACTCGTTCTTCACGTAGAACTTGGGCACGCGTGCGCGATTGGCGTAGGCAACATGTGACGTCCCGCCGCCGTACGCGCCCCAGCCGACGCCGACATGCCAGGCCACGAGGTCCGTCACGCTTATGGGGCCCTTGGCGATGGGGCCGATCTGCTCGCCGACCGTCACGTCGCCGACGGGTCGGGGGGCGGCTCCGCGGACCCGCTGACCGGCATAGCAGGCATCGATGCGCGCCAGGTCCTCATCCGCATACCGCGTGCGTTCGATCTGGCGGTTCTTTCCGGCATTGCGTGATTTGTCGCGATCGGCATGCCAGAAGTCGAGAAACCGTAGTGCGAAGACATCTCCGCTCTCGTCCTCCCAGGCGTGCCGCTTCGACACGAGGGCGCCGGTACCTCCACCGAAGGAGCTTCGACGCAAATCCGCAGAATGCAGCACCTCGGAATGCAGGAGCACATGACCGGCCCGGACCGGCTTCGGGAAGAGCCAGCGCTCGCCGCACATGTACTGGCCGATGCCGGCCAGCGGATCACCCGATTTCAGGATCGCACGTTCTTGGTCGGAGATCTCAAAGGGGCGATCGATGCCTGAGACGAACGGGTACAGCGGGGGGGCGATTGACGAACCCCACGAAGAGGCCGAGGCATATCGGGGGTCGCAGTAAAGCGGGTTGTCGTCGCCGTAGGCGAGGGCGAAGTGGCGGAACGAGTCGGATGACGAGACCTCGTTGTGGTTGCGCGGCGAATAGTGGACGGGGATCCCGATTCGCTGTCGAACCTCCTCGATGAGGGCTTCGTCGAGTTGGCGTGGCGCCTTTCCGGTCCAAGTCGAAGTCATCGGCGTCTCCTCAGCAGCTCAGTGTCACGTGGTCACAAGGGTCGGGAAGACCGTGTCCGCCAGTCGTCGCCTGTGCCAGGATGGTCGGCCGAACAGCACCTCATCGAGCTTTACTCGCTTCATCTGCAGGTGGGTGTCGTGCTCCCAGGTGAACCCGATACCGCCGTGGACACGCATGGCCAGGGCACAGACCTCCGAGCAGGCCGGACCGACGTACGACGCGGTGATGCCTGCCGTGGTGGACCACACGGCCGCATCGGCGTCGAGCTCAGAGGCGGCAGCCCTAGTCGCCGCCCGGCTTGCCTCGACGTTGACGGCCATATTGGCGCAGTGATGTTTGACCGCTTGGAAAGACCCGATCGGCTTTCCGAACTGCGACCGCTCCCTGCTGTAAGCAGCGGTGGCCTCGAGGGCCCTCTCGGCTACACCCGTGGCGTCCGCAGCCGCGGCAACGACCCCGAGGGCGAGCACCCGGTCACACACCGCTGCCGCGGCAGGTCCGGGCGGGCACAGCAGGTGGTCAGAGGGCACGACGACCCCTTCGAAAGTCACCGAGAACAAGCGGCGCGTCTGATCGACGGTCTGGATCCGCTGACAGCGCACACCAGGGTCAGCAGTGTCGACCACGGCGACTGCAGGCTTGCCGTCGTCCCCTCGGGCGGCCACGATCAGGAAGTCAGCCAGATCGGCGTCGAGCACGAATCCCGACACGCCCCGCAGAACGATGCCTGCCGTCTCGGCGATCCACCGGACGCTGAGGTCACCGATGTCGTAGCTTCCGTTGACCGCAGCCAGCGCAACCGATCCGATTGAGGCGCCGCTGGCCAGGGCGGCCAGACGGGACGAACAAAGGGCCTCGTCATCCCCTTCGACCAGGGCGCCCGTCGCCAGCACGGCACTGGCAAGGAACGGGGTGGGAGCAAGAGCCCTCCCGATTTCATGGAGGACGACTACCAGGTCTCGATAGCCACAACCTGCCCCGCCGTATCGTTCCTCCACGTGGATGGCCGTCCATCCGAGGCCGACGATCTGCGTCCAGAGCTCCTCGTCGAACCCGTTCCCGTTCTCGCTCACCCACCGCACGCGCTCGGACGAGCAACTGTGGGACAGCACGCTCCGAGCCGTTGTGCGGAGTTCCTCGCGCTCGTCGACGGATAGGCCCATCTGACTTACCTCGGCAACCCGAGCATGCGCTCAGCGATGACGTTGCGCTGGATCTCGTTTGTACCGCCGCCGATGATCCAACCGAAGGCATGGATGTAGTCGTTCATCCAGAATCCGGTCTCCCATCCCCCGCAGGCGAGGACCCCGGCATCGACCTGACCGCTCAGCCCTTGGAGATCGGTCAGAGCCTGCATGATCCGAACCAGGAGTTCGGAATAGAGCACCTTGATCGTCGATGCCGTCCCTCCCACATCAACCCCAAGAATGATGTCGTCGATCATCTGGTTGAGGACGTGACGGACGACCTGCACGCCGGCATAGCATTCGCCGAGGAGCTCGCGCACACCACCGTCGTCCAGCAGCGCGCCGCCACCCTCGAGTTGCCGATTCATCGCCTCCCGAATGGCCGCCTCGATCCCATGGCGTTTCAGCCGCTCGGCCATCTCCAAGATCGCGATGGCCCGCTCTGCTGCCAGAGTCCCCTGAGCTACCCCCCAACCCTCGTGCTCGGGACCGACGCGGTTTTCGACTGGCACCACCACATCATCGAAGTAGACCTCATTGAAGTCGGCCGGACCCCAGGCTTGTTTGATCGGCCGTACCTCAATGCCCACCGAATGCATGTCGACCATCAGGCAGCTGATGCCCTTGTGCTTGGTCGCCGAGGGATCGGTGCGAGCGAGCAGCATGCACCAGTCGGCCTCCAAGGCCCAGCTGGTCCAGACCTTCTGACCATTGACAACGTAGCGGTCCCCGTCCCGCTCAGCTCGCGTCTGCAGACTGGCCAGGTCGGAGCCGGCATTGGGTTCGGAATAACCCTGACACCAGACTTCGCCCGCGGCAATCCCCGGGACGAAGCGCTCCAGCTGTTCCGGAGTGGCGTTGTAGAACAACGTTGGCGCCACGTTGAACACCGCGACATGGAACAGCGCGTTGCGGGGCACGTCTCCACGCGCCAGTTCTTCGGCGATCACAACCTGTTCCTCTACGCTGAACCCGCCGCCCCACTCCTGGGGCCAGTGCGGCGCCAGCAGCCCCGAGGATCGCATCTGGCCGCCCCACCAGCGCAGGAATGAAACAAGATCCTCGTGGCTGACTCCTCGAACCTCGTCCCGCCATCGGTTGGGCACGTGGCTCGTACACCAGGCGCGCACACCGTCCCGAAGATCCGCGAGGCTTCCTCCGGACACGAGCATGGGTGAGACACTACTGTCAGGGGACTGTCAGTTCGACGATCGACCGGAGAGGCATTGATGGCTGGAGCCTGTGCAGGCATTCGAGTGCTCGAGTGCAGCCAAAGTGCGGCTGGCTCTCTTGCCACCATGATGCTGGCGGACTTCGGCGCTGACGTCATCCGGCTCGAGCGCCCTGCTGTCGGCACCAAGGCGACAGCGGCCGATCTGTTGTTGAACCGGGGCAAGCGCAGCGTGCTAATCGACCACTCCGACGGCGCTCACCGCCAGCGGCTGCTCGCTCTGGTGGCGTCCGCCGACGTACTCGTCGAGGACTGGATGCCGGGAGAGACCAGAGCGTTGGACCTGGACGACGACGTCCTGATGGCCACCAACCCCGCCCTCGTCCGCTGCGCGATCTCGGGCTTCGGCACCGAGGGACCGTTCGCCGGAGCTCCGGCTGACGATGCGTTGGTCATGGCAAAGGCGGGCATCCTGCGCGACCAGCCCGGCTGGGAGCAGGGTAACAAGCGACCCATCTACCGTTCGTGTCCCGACGGGACCTACTTCGCCGGCATGCTTACGGCCCTCGGCGCCCTGGCGGCGCTCCGGGCCCGTGACCTGACAGGCCGCGGACAGCGAGTCGATTCGAGCATGCTGCTCGGGATCACGTGCAGGCAGAACCCGCAGGTGCGGTGGCTGCTGCGAGAGGGCGAGGAGATGCCGGCCGACAAGGCGTCGTCCACTGAGACAGTGCCGGACGCCATCAACCCCTTGGCTCACCATCGAGACCCTCGAGAGGTGACCCTGACGGGAATGCTGGTGCAGTGTGCGGATGGGCGCTGGATCATGCATTCGCTTTCCGAGCCGCATTTCTTCCCGGCCTGGATCAAGGCGATCGGATTCGACTGGATCTGGGAGGAGGAGCGGTTCAGTGGGGCCCCGTGGCGTTTCCCCAATGACGACGCAAAGGTCGAACTGGTCCGGATGCTTCAAGAGCGCATGAAGGAACAAACTTCCCACGACTGGATGAAGGCCTACCTTGCCAATGGCAACGTCTGTGCCGATGTGATCCAGACCACCCAAGAAGCGCTCTGTCACCGCCAACTGGAAGCGACGGGAAACCTGGTCACTGTCGACGACCCCCGGGTGGGTCCTATCCTCGAGATCGGACCCATCGCCAAGGTTTCGGGCGCCCCAGCCAGCGTGAACGGATCGGCGCCTACTCCTGGTGCGCACACGGACGAGGTCTTGGGCGAAGAGCGGAAACGCGCTTCCGCCTCGCAACCCACCAAGGAGACGTTGCGTGGTGCGCTGGAGGGCATCACCATCGTCGAGGCGGCCTACTACTACGCGACACCCTTCGCGACCGCCCTGTTGGCAGAATTAGGTGCTCGGGTGATCAAGGTGGAGCCACCGCAGGGCGATCCCTATCGGCTGCTCGGTCGGGGCAGCGGGGATCCTGTCACCGCGCTCGGTCAGAACAACATGGTCCGGGCCATGCAGGGCAAGGAATCGATCGCCATCAATCTGAAGGACCCTCGGGGCCGTGAAATCGTCCATCGACTCGTGGAGCGGGCAGATCTCTTCGTCCACAGCTTCCGCGGGGACGTGCCCAAGGAACTCGGAATCGACGCGCACACGCTCCGTTCGCTCAATCCTCGGCTCGTCTACCAGTACGCCACCTCCTATGGATCGACTGGGCCTTATGCCCGCCAGCCGGCCATCGATCCCGTGGTGGCAGCGTTCGCTGGGCAGACGGCGCACCAGACCGGAGCGGGAAACCCACCGCTGCGCGAGAGCGGCGCTGACCCGGTGGCGGCGGCCGGACACGCACTCGCCATGATGCTGGGCCTGTTCGCCGCCCACCGCACTGGCCAGGGCCAGGATGTGGAATCATCGATGATCGTCTCGAACATGTATCTCAACTTCGAGGACGCCCTTTCCTATGAAGGCAAGCCGCCTCGATCGATCATCGACCGCAGGCAATTCGGCACCGGCCCGACTCATCGTCTCTATGAGTGTGCCCCGGGCGCATCGGCCGCTGTCCCCCACGGGAACCCTGACCCTCGGTGGATCATGCTGACCGCAGACGACGACGATGACGTTGCCCGGCTGTTCCATCTCGTGGGCCGGGATGATCTCGGCAAGGACGAGCGATTCGCCACCGAGTCGCTCCGTCTGGAGCACCGTGCGGTCCTCGAGGAAGAGCTCTCGGCAGCCTTCGGCGCTCGGACGGCACCCGAATGGGAGCGGCGGCTGCTCGAAGCGGGAGTCGGATGCGCAGTCGCGGACGCTGCTTCGCATTTCGCCTTCTGCCACGAGGACCCCCAGGCAGCAGCCACGGACATGATGGTGACGACATCGCATCCCACCCTGGGCGGCAACTACCGTCGCTACGCCCCCGTGCTCTCGCTGTCCGACACGCCCAGTCAGGTCCTTCCCTTCTGCGATCTAGGGGAGCATTCGCGTTCTCTCCTCGTGGAGCATGGCTTCGCAAAAGAGCAGGCAGAGGGGCTGATGGCCGAGGGTGTCGTGGTGGGGCACACTGAGTGACCGGCAGCAGCACTGATCCCAAAGCTGACATTGCACTGTCACATTGGCCATTCCTGCAGTAACATCACTTCCGACCCAGCATGAACGGGAGACCTGCCATGGCCGACTTTCGAACGCGCGAGCTGACACCCCAATTCGGGACAGAGATCACGGGGCTTGATCCCAACGACGCGCTGGATGTCGAGACAACGCAAACGCAGCTTCGCCATCTGTTCGACACCCGCGGGGTGCTCGTCTTCCGCGACCTCGACGTCGATCAGACCCAGCAGGCGAATCTGGTCCGCATGCTGATCGGTCTCGGTGCCCTCGCACCTGGTGAATCACCCAATGGGCGCGACAACGGGGAACCTTTCTACGTTTCGAACAAGGAATCCGGAGCGGGAGCGCCATACGGTCGCCTGCTCTTCCACGCAGACATGATGTGGTCCGAGCACACCTTTCAGATCCTTTCGCTCTACGGCGTGCACGTCGAGCAGCCAGCGACACCGACCGTCTTCGTGAGTGCCAACTGGGCGTGGCACACTCTTCCCGACGAGCTGCGTGCCAAGGTGGAGACGCTGTCAGTCACGCAAGGCCATGAGGAGGCCGGTCGGGCCGACGATCCCGACATCCTCGTGTCGAAGTTCGAGAACCTACCTACTCGGTCCACGCCCGTGGGGATGAAACACCCCAGGACAGGAGACACGGTCCTCTATGTCTCCCAACAGATGACACAGAGCGTCGACACGCTGCCGAAGACCGAGAGCGATGAACTGCTCGAGGAGCTCTTCTCTCACCTGTACCGCAGCGAGGGAGTATATGAACACGATTGGCGCGAACATGACCTCGTGGCTTGGGACAACATTGCCATTCAACACGCCCGCCCGAACGTGACCCTCGAGGGGCCCGAGCGGACGCTACGGAAGATCTTCGCTCCCCTACCCCCGCGCGGGGCAGTGAAACGACCGACCTTCGCCTCGGCCAGCTGAGGTCCGCCCTCGGCGCCGTGCGATTAGCGACGGAAC
Organism: uncultured Acidimicrobiaceae bacterium; assembly: GCA_963850185.1. Lineage (GTDB taxonomy): Bacteria > Actinomycetota > Acidimicrobiia > Acidimicrobiales > RAAP-2 > Bog-473. The sequence goes on along the minus strand of CAWKKE010000001.1, from coordinate 181,944 downwards.
TTCGTCGCCATGAACAGGATGTGCTCGCGTTCGTACACGTCGACCATGTCCGGATGCCGCTCGGCAAGATGTCCGGTCGACACTTCCACGATGGAATCCTCGCTGTCGCCGCGCAGTCGCTCGCCGCAGGGGCAATCGACCACCCACACATAGTCACCGCGCTCACTGGGAGCGGACTCGTCAGTCATCGCCCCACAGCAGCAGGCCGATCTCCTCGCTCACTTTTTCGAACCGAGCGCGCACCTGGAGACCTTGGACCAACCCGGCCTCCCCCACATAGCGGCCGGGGATGAGGATGTCGCCCTGCTCGTCCAGCCTCACGAGAGCAACAGGATACGGGGCAAGCATGGCAAGGTCGGGAGCGTAGGCCTGATGGGTGATCACCCAGCTGTAGATCGCACCGGTCCCCGGTGACTCCGTCCACTCGAGCTCGTCCAGGTGGCAATGAGAGCAGATCGGCCGTGCCGGCCACGTCCACCGCGCACAGCTCCGACAATGCTGAAGCAGAAAACGACTGTTGGCCAGGCCCAGCCAATACGGGGCCGAATCCAGGTCAGGCGTGGGCAGGGTCCGCCACTCATCGAGAGCGCTCACCCGCCGACCAATACGGCAGCTGATGAGTACCCGCTGACGTAACCGAGCTGGCCGGTCACCAGGGCCACGTCGTGACGGGACAGTTGCCGGTGGGCCGCTTCACCCCGAATCTGCTGCACCGCCTCATACACATGGTTCAATCCATGGAGGTAGCCCTCGGAAAGGAGGCCTCCATGGGTGTTGATCGGCAGGGTTCCACCGAAGCGGTCGAAACGGCCGTCGCGCAACATCTCCGGCACTCCCCCCGGCTCGGAGAACCCATAGCCCTCGATCTGCGACAACACGTTGTAGGTAAAACAGTCGTACAACTCGGCGAACTCGATTTCCGAGGCGCTGACTCCGGCGGTGGCGTAGAGGCGCTCGGCAATCGGCCGGGCAGGAGAATCGGTAAGTTCGCCCTGGCCGTTGTTGATCAATGTAATGCCCCCGCCCCAAGCCGCTCCCTGCACGAGCACCGGTCGGTGTGGGAGATCTCTGGCTCGATCTGTGCGCGTGAGGACAATGGCGACTGCCCCATCGGTTTCCAAACAGCAGTCGAGCAAGCGGAAGGGGTCGACGATCCAGCGACTGGCCAAATAGTCGTCGAGCGTCATGGGCTTTCGCATCATGGCCCGTTCGTTGTCGAGTGCGTTCGTGCGACTCAACACGGCGATCCTTCCGAAGTCCTCGGACTCGGTCCCGTATTTGAGCATGTGGGCACGGGCCACCAAGGCGATCTCCTGCGCGGGGGCGAGGACACCCGCCGAGTACTTGAACTGCATGTCCCAGGGCAAGCGCCCACCGCCGCCGCGACCTGAGCCGTTCAGCCGGGTTCCCGACCGCCCATTGATCGCCCGGTAGCAGACGACACAATCGGCCACCCCGGCAGCAAGAGCCAACGTGGCTTGACCGATCATGGTCAATGAAACGCTTCCTCCAAAGAATTGATCGACGTAGTAGCTCAAACTCTGAATCCCGATGGCTTGGGCCAGGAGATTGGGGGAGATGGAGTCGTTCGGGCCAAAGGTGCACAGACCGTCGACGTCGGCCAGCGTGAGCCCGGCGTCGGCCACGGCCTGGATGACGGCCTCGGACGCCAGCTTGAAGACGCTCGCACCCGAATCGCGAATACGGGGTGCACCCGATCCCGACGACAGCCACTTCACCTCGAGGGAATCGGGCGGGTTGCGCCATAGTCAGGCTGGCTCCGTCCCGTGTCCGATGCGGGCGATGAACCGGCCGTCTTTCGCCGTCACGTGGAATTCCGCCGTGTTGAAGGCAAAGGCCGCACCGCTGTCTCGCCGTTCCGCGAGAATCCGCAGCTCACTGAACACGTACCATTCGGTGGTAACGAGTTGTATGGATCGGGCTGAATGGATCTCGTAGGTGGTCAACAGGTCTGAATACCAGTCCCGGTGGGCGTCCTTGCCGGTCAACTCAATGAGGGTGCCGGTCGCGCCCACATAGTCACGTATGGCGGACGCCACTCCGTCGTGCAGCGGCTCCAGAATGGCGTCGACGTCGTTCGCCTGGAGTCCCTTCAGGTACTGCCGATAGCGGTCGAGCACAAGTCGTCGAGCGTGTAAATCATCCTCCTCCAGGACTTCGACATCGTCAGCAAAGCCGAGCTGCGACCGGGGCACCCGCAGCCACACCAGTTCGCCGGTGATGCCCGGCTCTGCTCCCGAAGGGAAAATCCCAAGAGTATGCCGGTCGTTACGGACATCCGTGCCCTTTGGTCCACCCACGGTCAGAGAGTCTTGGAACAAATACCAAGTGCCGGTGATCTCTGTGAGGCCGGCCACTTCGTGGACGTCGCTCAGACCCCGGATAAAGGAATACGCCTCAGTGATCTCCTCCCGTGTCGACAGCACCGGCAAGGAAATGGTGCCGTCGGGGAGGATTCTCGGCATGATGGTGTAGGCGTAGGGCCCGTCGGGCGCCAGCGACCCGATCAGTGCGGTGAGATTGCTGGGATCCCGGGCCTTGATCTCCTCGTCGACGTGTCCCACGGCCTTGTCGTAGGCCTCGATGGCGGCGACGGCCGTTACTGCGAGGAGTTCGGGCTCGACGTCGATGGCCATGTCAGAAGTGCACGAGCTGCTCGAACGAGGTGATCTCGTCCTCCAAGAATCCCTTCTCGAACCCGGGCAGGCGGTACAAGCGGGCCACGTTACCGGCAAGCAAAGAGTGTCGGTCGTCCGACGGCGTCGAGTCGACGACCCGCATCGCCTGCTGGCGGTCGTCGGGCCAGTTCGAGTCCTCATATGGGAAGTGGCTCCCCCACATCAGATGAGCCCCACCGAGGCGGCGGCGGTTCTTTACGGCCGGCCGATCCTGATGGAAGGTGAACCACGCATGCTTGCGGATGTAGTCAGATGGTACGGCGTCGGTGTTCTGCAGTGCGTACTCCGCCAGGTGCTTATGGCGGACGTAGTTGATATCGAAAAACTCCATCCAATGCAGAGCCCACCCCGCGTCGCCGTGAGCCAGCACGATCTTCACCTCGGGGAACCGGTCGAAGACGCCAGCCGCCACCAGCGGCAATAGGGTGTCGGCCATCGGCGGTTTCATCCCCGGGACGATGCCATAGGGCGCTGCCGTGTCCGCAGCAGCCCCGAAGGCGTAGTGGAAACTGATCGGAACCATGAGGTCGTTCACCGTCTCCCAGAAGGGTTCGTCGGCCTGATTGCCTCCCGCGGGTGACCCGCTCGGGAAGGCGTCGAGAATCGCCCCATGCAATCCGAGCTCGTTCACGCAGCGCATCAGTTCGTCGCGGGCGTCCGCCACGCTCGTCGTCGGCAGTTTGGCGAGACCGAAGAGCCGATCAGGAGATCCTGCGCAGAAGTCGGCGATCCAGTCGTTGTAGGCCCTAGCCAGAGCGACTTTGAGCTCGGCGTCAGGGAGCTGGCGAATGGCGTCCCACAGCTCCGGCGTGGGGTAGAGGATCTCGGCGTCAATGCTGTCGGCCCATTGGGCTCGCGTCCGCTCCGCCGGGTCATACAGCGCGGGTAGCACCGACTCCCAGGTCACCGGCCGAGTGACGTCACCGCCGTCAGCGGCCCGCAGCCACCCGCTCCCGGTGGAAGAGGTCCTTACGAGGGGAATCGGTTCAAAGCCCTCCACCACCCAAACGGCCGCTCCTTCCAGGGAGATGAGCCGCGGTGCCCGATCGCGAAGAGCGGTCGGAACGCGATCGAACACATCAGGGGGTTCGACGATGTGAGACTCGGCCGAGATCAGTTTGTACACGGACTGATCGGGCATTCAGACCGCCACGTCGACAACATCGGCGGTTTCGTAGGGGAGCTTGTAGAGATCAGCAGCGTTCTTCCACATGATCCGCTGGAGTTCGCTCTCTGAGCAGCCAGCCCGTTCAAGGACCTCGCGTCCCAGCTCGTAATCGACCGGCCACGCCGACGATGAGTGCGGAAAGTCCGGGCCCCACATGATGTTGGCGACGCCGATGTCGTATCGGTTATGCGCGCCGATCTCGTCCACGATGTAGACAACCGACACGTTGCGGCGGAAATACTCGCTCGGGAGCAGGGGCAGCTTCCATTCCTGCCGGTTACGCAGGACCGAGTCATCGAAGCGCTCGAGGTAGTAGGGAACCCATCCGATCTGCACTTCGGTCCCCACCAAAGCCAGACCGGGGAAGCGCTCGAAAACACCGGACTGGATCATTCGCCACAAAATGACGGGAAAGCTTCCGGCTTGGACATCGATGCCCATCTTCTTCGCCCGCACTTCCTTGTCCCCAGCTCCCGCTGCGGTGATCTTCGAACCCAGGTCACCAGCCGGAAAGAAAAACTGAGTGTGCACGTTGATCGGCATCTCCAACGCGACCGCCTCCGCCCAGAACCGGTCGTCCTCAGGTGTCGGATCCGTAAACGATCCGCTCGGGTACGACTCGAGTTGGACGGTCCGGAGTCCCATCTCGGCACAACGATGGAGTTCCGAGATGGCGTCGTCGAGACCGGTCGTCGGCAAAGTCCCGTTGCAGACGAACCTCTCGGGAGCGTATGCCTGGAAGCTGGCGATCCAGTCGTTGTAGACCTTGTAACACGCCAGTGCGAGCTCCTTGTCGTGACAAAGCTTGATTCCATTCCACACGGTGCCCACACCGTTAAAGATGACCTCGGCGTCGGTCTGGTCCTCGATGATCTCGCTCACTCGGGACTTTGGGTCATAAGACCCGGGGAACAGATCTTCATAACGGACGCCCCGATCTTTGATCTGCTTGAAGCCCTCGACGAGGGACGCCCGATCGAATCGCTTCGACGACCGGAAATACATAGACGAGAATCCCATGACCGAGGGGCGCTGCTGACCCTCCATGATCCAAGCGTGACCCTTCGTCTTCGGCGTCTCGATCACTCGCGGACCACGTTCACGGAATTTCTGCGGAAGGTTCTCCACCCAGAGATTCGGCGGCTCGTTCACATGGCCATCGGCAGAGATCGCCTTGTACTGCATGGGCATGCTCCTCACACCTCGTCGCTTCTCGTCCCTACCACTCGTACTGATGGCACATTCGGGGCGCAGGCGGCCCTGAACAGCTCAAGTGTGACAGTCTACTGCCACATTTTCAAGCGCACGGGGCATCCGGACGCCCCAGCCAAGACGACAGTCTACTGTCAGTCCGGGAACCTGCCCCGAGGCGGAAGGAGCCAACATGGGTCGACAACTCACCCGACTTGAGATCGACCTGGACGACCAAGGGGTGGCAACCGTGACCATGGCCCGAGCGCCTGTGAACGCCGTTGACCTCGTCATGTATCGGGAAATACGTGACCAGTTCGCCGACATCGACGCGATTGGGCCGGGGGTCCGGGCTGTCGTGCTCACGGGCTCGGGCAAGCACTTCTGCGCTGGCAACGACCTCGATGATTTTGGCACGATGGACGGCCACAACGTGCGCGAGCGCATGGTGCTCGTCCGGGAGGCCTTTTTCGCCATCCAGGAGTGCGCGGTGCCCGTTATCGGCGCCGTCGGTGGCGCCGCCCTCGGAACTGGGCTGTGTCTGGCCGCGTCCTGTGACTTCGTGGTGGCGAGCGACGATGCCGTCTTCGGTCTCCCCGAGCTCAGCGTCGGGGTCCATGGCGGTGCGCGGCACCTGGGACGGATGGTCAGTCAGCCTGTGGTCCGGTGGATGTTCTTCACCGGACAACGGCTCTCGGCCACCGAAATGATGTCACTCGGCGCACTCATCGCCGTGGTGCCAAGGGAGGAGCTGCTGGTCAGGGCAAGGATCGAAGCTGCGCGGGTGGCGGCTTACAGTCCGACCGCAGTGCGCATGGGCAAGCAGGGGCTGAACGACATTGAGTTCCTCGACGTGCGCCAAGGGTACGAGCTGGAGCAGGGCCTGACTGCGCGGATGATGGGGTACCCGGACTCAAAGATGGCGCTGAAGGCCGCCCGCGACGGGACCGTGCCGATCTACGGCGACATCGTTCCGCGCTGACGCGGGAACTCGTGCACCCGGTTAGCCGATCTGCACCGGGAGGTTGTCCCACCCCCGGGTGTCGATCCCGGTGGTGAGGTGCGCGCCGCTGTGGTCGACCGTCCAGTCGGGGAAGCGCTTCAGGATGGCCTCGACGGCCAACCGGGTTTCCAGCTTGGCCAAGATTGGCCCCGAGGCAGAAGTGCGCCCCGAAGGAGAAGGTGAAGATCTGGCCCGGGACGCGGGTAACGTCGAAAACATCCGGATCGGAGACGCGACGCTCGTCACGATTGGCCGACCCGGGCAGGACCACGACGAGGGAACCCTCCCCCAACGCTTGGCCATGGAAATCGACCTCAGTCGTCGTCGTACGGCACATGTGGTAGGAGATCGACTCGTACCGGAGGATCTCCTCCACCGCGTTGGGAATCAGTCCCCGGTCTTCAATCAGGAGGCGTCGTTGGTCCGGGTGGTCACCAAGCAATTGGCCGGCCCAGCCAATGGCATTGACCGTCGTGTCACTACCGGCACCGGTTATGAGGACGAGGAAGTTGAGCAGTTCGTCGCGCCCGAGCATCCTGCGAGTACCCGTTTCGTCCTCGAACTCCAGGTGCAAAAGTTCGCTCATGAGATCGTCGGTGGGATTCTCGGCCCGATCATCGAGGTACTGGCTGAACCAGATCGCGGCTTCAGCGATGCCACCGAGGGTGTCGACGTCCTCCCCTGCCGTTCCCTCGTTCTGGGAGCGGTGGAAGGTGTCTCGGAGGGACGCCAGATCCGAGTCGGGGAGCCCAAGCAACATGCCGATGACCTGAATGGGCAGCATGTTGGCAAAGTCCTTTACGAAGTCGAATTGGTCGTGCTCCACCAGGGCCTGGGCGGCTCCTTCGAAGAGGGTGCGGACACGGTCCTCAATGGCGCCGACGGCCCGTGGGGTGAAGAGCCGGGACACGAGCCGCCGGTGAATGGTGTGGAGCGGCGGATCCTCGAAGATGAAAAGTCCGGAGGGCAGATCGATCCCCGCCGAAGCGATCTGGTAGACGCCGCCCTTGGCCGAGCTGAATGTGTCACGATCGGTGAGGACCTTGGCGACGTCATCGAACCGTGTCAAGGCCCAGAAGTCGTATTGCTCGTTTCGATAGACCGGCGCCTCGTCGCGCATACGTCGGTACATGGCGTACGGCGACGCGTAAAGGTCCCGGTCGTACATGTCGAAGTGGACGTCTGCGGACGTCACGGTCATGGCCAAACCCCCTGCAGTGCTCGCAACTCGGGCGTGTTCGCAGATCTGACAGCAGACTGACACAATAACATCCACGTCGGCAGTCGGATGGGTCAATCGGATGGGCCAAGAAGGGAGATTCCAAGTGTTAGGACTCGAGGGCAAGGTGGCCATCGTCACGGGAGCTGGGTCGGGCGGCCCCGACTCGCGCCCGGGTATCGGGCATACGATCGCCCTCTTGCTGGCCGAACGAGGTGTCGCCGTCCTGATCGCAGACCGGGACGCCGAACGGGCCGGACACACCATGCGTGAACTCGAAGCGGGCGGCGGTCGGGGCGCCGTCTTCCTGGGTGACATCGCCAAGGGTGCCGACTGCGCCGCCATGGTCAAGGCAGCAACGGACACCTTCGGCGGCCTCGATATTCTGGTTAACAACGCGGCGGTGACCAACCATGGATCGATCCTCGACACGACGGAAGCGGCCTACGACGAAACCATGGCTGTCAACCTGAAGGGAACCTTTCTGGCCTGCCAGCAGGCCATCCCGGCCCTGATTCAGCGGGGGGCGGCTCCATCGTCAACATCGGCTCGGTGGTCGGCATAAGGGACGCCGGGACCGGAGAAACGGCCTACGCCGCCTCGAAGGCCGGACAGCTGGGACTCACGGTGGAGTTGGCGGGCGCCTACGGCCGGGACAACATCCGCGTCAACGCGGTGCTCCCTGGGATGATCGCCAGCGCAATGCTGCAGGCAGTGAGCACCCGGGTGGACGACGTGCGGTCCAAGCTGAACCTGCTGGGACGCATGGGAGAGGTCAAGGACGTGGCCAACGCCGTCTGCTTTCTCTGCAGCGACGAGGCCGCCTACATCACCGGCGTCACCCTTCCGGTTGATGGAGGCGCCACCATGGGCATGCCGGCTTCTACGTTTCGGAAATCTCCGTCCTGAGGACTCCGACCGTCATGAGCTGCGCAGACTTCATGTCCAGGATCTGATCGATGTGCTCAGCCACCAGCTCCGGCGAGAGTACCTCGGACGTGTAGCCGGTCGTCTCCATGAGGGCGAGCCGCATGACCTGTCCTCCGCCCGCGATGAGAAGCTCGCCGTTGAGCGGGCAAGACTCGTGCGCCAGGTACACCGCCGCCGGCGTCACGAACTCTGCGGCGTACTGCGGCATGGAGGCACCGAAGGCATCGGGCGGCGCATCGTAGACATGGGCCAGGATGTCCGCCGTGGACATACGGGTCTGCGCCCGAGGGATGATGGCGTTCACCTGGATGCCGTGGCGACTGGCGTCGATCGCCACCGCTCTGGTGAAGCCGAGAACCGCGCCCTTCGCCGACCCGTAGCTCGAGTTCTTGGGCACCATGCCCAGCAGCCCCTCTGAGGTGGTGTTGACGATCCGCCCGTAGCCCCCGGCGACCAGGTGCGGCCAAGCGGCCTTCGTCACATAGACCGTGCCCAGGTGGTGGACCTCCACCATCTGCCGATAGTCGGCCGGGGTGAGGTTCTCGATCCAGTCGAGCGGTGCCGCGATTCCGGCGTTGTTCACCACCACGTCGATCCGCCCGAAGCTATCCATCGCCGCAGCGATGATCGACGCGGCACCGGCCTCATCGGCCACCGATGCGTAGCAGGCCACGGCCTCCCCGCCGGCCGCATTAATTTCGTTCACCACCTCGTCGGCCGGACCGCGTGACGAGCCAGATCCGTCGAGCTCACCTCCGAGGTCCGCCACCACGACCCGAGCGCCTCGTTGGGCGAACGACAGCGCGTGGCTGCGCCCGATGCCTCGGCCCGCGCCCGTGACAATGACGGTACGTCCGTCGAACCGGAGCTCATCGATCGGCATGTGTCTCTCTCCCGTCGTTACCAGGCAATCGGAACTGTCAGAGCACTGCGAAGAAACGTGACCGGCGACCACTGGACGTCCTCTGGGGCGATCGTGAGCTCGAGGCCGGGAAAGCGCCGCAAGAGCTCCCGCAACGTGATCTCAAGTTCGAGGTGGGCCAAACGCGCGCCCAGGCAGCGATGAGGACCCCACGACAGCGACAAGTGCGGAGCTGGGTCCGTCCGGCGAAAGGAGGGCTCCCAGCCGTTCACGAAGATGGTCTCATCCCGATTGGCCACCTGATGTTCGGGCAGGACAGGGTCACCGGCCGGGATCACCACGCCGTCACTCATCTCGACATCCTCGGCCGCCCAACGGATCATCGGACGGCCGTGGCGAAAGCTGGGGATGAACCGCCACAGCTCCTCCATGGCGTTCGGCAGCAAGTCGCGATCATCAACCAGTTCTCGCCAGAGATGCGGGTATGCCATCAGGGTCCAGACCATGGAGCCGAGTTGCGCCGCCGTGGTCTCGAAGCCACCGAGGAAGAGCGTGGTCGTTATCGAAACCAGCTCATCCTCGCTCAGCCGATCATCGTCGTCACGCGCCTGTACCAGCAGATAAAGAAGGTCGTCGGTAACGTTCTCTCTTCGTTCGCCGATGAGGCCGCGTACGAAGCCCTGAATGCTCAGGTACGCCTCGTAACGCTGCTCGAGAGACGAGGTCTGGCCGGTGAGCTGGTCCACCCATCCACGCAGCGTCGGGATCATCTCGACCGGCCCGCCGATGATCGCGCTGATGACCTGGAGCGGAAGCTTCCAGGCATAGATCTCCATGAAATCGGCGCCTTTGCCCTCCGACTCGAGGTTGTCGAGGAGCGTGGTGACCATTTCCTCGATCCACACGCTCATGACCTTGATCTGAGGCGGCGTGAAGGCCTGCGAAGCCAGTCGGCGGATCCTGGTGTGGTTGGGCGGATCCATGTTGTCGAGTCGGCTGGGATCCGATCCATGGACCATTTCGTGAAGGCGGGGGGTGTCGCGGTCATACCCCACCGCCTTGCCCATCCGTCGATCGCCATAGGCCCGGCGGACGTCCTCGTACCGGGTGGCGATCCAGATGGGCTCACCGAAGGGCAGTCGAGCCTTGAATGGGCCTTTCTGTTGTAGTTCTCGATAGGAGAGATCGATGGTGAGGTCGTCGTGCACCCCGAGGGGATATGTCGGCAATTCCATCTGTTCGGTCACCGTCACCGATCGTCCTCCTGGTCGTCTGTCGATTGATCAGCCGCCGACCCGTAGACAGCTAGAACCTGAGCAGCGAAATCGTCCATCCCGGCTTCGGGTGTGAAGTCGAAGAATCGTTGACAGTTGTCTTCATTCAGGGACAACAACCCAGCCGCTGTCCCCCGCTGGCTGGCGATGTAAGAGCGCAACGTCCTGGACATTCGCAGGGAGGACTCGACGCTGGACTCGGCAGCCGCCACGACGGCCTTCTGCTGCACCTCTGTACGCGGCGGTAGCAGGTACGCGTCATTGGACAGTGTCTGCAAGATGCTGGGCACGGCATCGGTCACGTCAGGACACATATGCACTGGTCTCGTTCTCTGCGTCTGGCTCGAGCTCGATAGGTCGGTCGGACGCTCAGTCGGATGGAGGCATCGGGACCGGAGTGGCCGTGGCCAGTGCAGTGGCCGGTGCGACGGCGATCACCGCGGCCTTCTCTCTCGTGTATTCGAGGATCGAGTCGTGCCCATAGCCGCTCTCTTTGATTCCGCCGAAGGGCAGTTCGTGTCGGGTCTGCATGTACGTGTTGACCCAGACATTTCCCGACTGGATGTCTCGGATCATGCGGTGGACCCGGGCGAGGTCGCGGGTCCAAACGCCCGAAGCCAGCCCGTAGCGACTGTCGTTGGCGATGGCCACCGCCTGGTCATCGGTATCGAATGGGATGATCGTGGCCACGGGGCCGAAGACCTCCTCTCGGCAGATCTGGATCGTGTTGTCTTCGGTAATGAAGAGTGTGGGCTCGACCCAGTAACCTCCCGGAAGCGAGGGAACAAGCTCGGCACCGTGACGGCCCCCGAAGATGAGCTGAGCCTCCTTCTTTCCAATCTCGAGGTAGTGGACGACCTTGTCGTATTGCTCCTGAGAGATGAGGGGTCCCATCTGGGTGGTCGGCTGGAGGGGATCGCCGATCACTAGGGATTCGGCGATCTGGCGGATACGACCGATCATCTCGTCGACTATCGGGCGTTCCACCAAAATACGCGAGCCGGCGACACATGCCTGGCCGGCATTGAAGGTGTAGACGGACGGGATGGTGACGCCGAACGCGGCGGCATCCAGGTCGGCGTCAGCGAAGACCATATTGGGCGACTTGCCGCCGAGCTCAAAGATGCTCGGAGTGAGCGTGTCGGCAGCCGAACGCTGGATGAGCTTGGCCGTTGCCGCTGAACCGGTCATGGTCACCTTCTCGACCAGATGATGGCGAACGATTGCATCACCCACATCGCCCAAACCAGACACGACGTTGACCACACCCGGCGGGAAGATCTCGGCGAGGTACTCGGCAAAGCGGAGAACTCCGGCGCTGGCCTGCTCAGGCGGCTTGGCCACGACGGTGTTCCCGGCAGCCAGCGCCAGCGACACCTTGTTGGAGAACATAGCGATCGGCATGTTGTAGGGCACGATGACGCCGAAGACGCCATAGGGCTCCCGGATCGTGAGGCCCACGGTGTTGGGATCCAGAACCACGCTCTGGCCCGTCGTGGCCGCCAGCGTGTCATGGGCGGCCCGCTTCCAGAGTGCTTCCAGGCCGATGCCGTTCATGAGCTTGCTGACTTCGATCAGGTTGCCGTTGTCGGTTGATTCCAGGATCGCGAGCTCTTCGCCGTGCTCCTTAAAGATGTCCGCCACCTTCTCGATGGCGGAGGCCCGGAAGCCAGCCGGCAGCGATGACCAGGACCCGAATGCCTCGCCTGCTGCGTCGACAGCGGCCTCGACGTCCGCTGCGTCGCTCTTGGGGATCTGGGTCCAGACCTCCCCCGTGGCCGGGTTGACCGAGTCCAATACGGCGCCGGATTGAGCGGCTCGGAGCTCACCCCCGATCAGGTTGCGAAGCGGTTTGATGTCGCTCATCACGGAGCCCCCAAAAGAACGTGGAAAATGAATTGCGACACCATACTGTCAGTTTTTTGGAGCCGCCGGAAGGGGTCAGATCGCGGAAGATGGACCAAGACAGCTCCCTTGGGGCGCGACCGAGTGCAGGCGAAGCAGAGGGTAAATGGACTCGTCATGGACTGACTGCACCAGCGCACCCGGGACCGGGCAAAGTAGTTGGGCTGCCCGATTCCGACAGTGTACTGTCACGTTAGGAGCAGGTCCGGGAACGAGATATCGGGAGGCCTATGAACAGCGACGGGCGCTCGCACTCCGAGCGTCCTCGACAAGCGCGTGCTCTCGCCGGTCAGCGTGTGCCGAACGAGCTGACCTTCGATCCATTCGACTAGGGATCACAACCCGCGACTCGGTGCATGATTCTCCGATGCGAGTTCGACACTGCCCGCTCGCGGCCGACAATTGAGGTAGCCCAGATGATTGATTTCACGGACCAGGCAGTCATCGTGACGGGCGCTGGCCGAGGACTCGGGCGGCACTATGCACTGGAGTTCGCCCGCCGTAACGCCAACGTCGTCGTCAACGACCTCGGCTGTTCCGTCGACGGCGTCGGGGAGGACCCGTCAGTGGCAGACCTGGTGGTTGAAGAGATCCAATCCACCGGCGGCAGGGGGGTCGCATCGTACGAGTCCGTTCGCACGCCGGAGGGTGGCGCAGCCATCGTCAAGACCGCTCTCGACAATTTCGGCCGCGTCGACGCGGTGGTGAGCAACGCGGGAATCGTCGAGATGATGCCGTTCGAGGACATTCCGGTCAAAAACTGGCAGCGGATGATCAATACTCATCTCGACGGAAGCTTCCACGTGAGCCAGCCCGCATACAAAGTCATGAAGGAACAGGGCTATGGCCGTCTGGTCTTTATCGCATCCTCGGCCGGGGCATTCGGGATGCCCTACGGGACCCATTACGCTGCAGCCAAAGCTGGGATTATCGGATTGACGAACAACATCGCCCTCGAGGGCCAGAGTCACGGGATCCTGGCCAATGCAGTTCTTCCCTTCGCCCTGACACGGATGTCGGGGGCAGCAGAGGAGGGCTCGCTTCTCGCCCTCAGTCCGCCCGAAGTTGTCGTGCCGATGGTGGTGTACCTGGCCAGCAGAGTGTGCCGGGTCTCGCATCAGAACTATTCGGTATTGGCGGGACGATATGCCCGCGTCTTAATCGGTGCAGCTGATGGGTGGGTATGCAGCGAAGGCACAGCCACAGCTGATGATGTTCTCGGTCACTTCGATGAGGTGAGTTCGACCGAGTCGTTCCAGATCCCGGATTCAATCGTTGATGAGATGGAGGCTGTGGCCAAACGTCTCGGACTGGGGTCGGCGCCTCTTACTGGGCGGGATTTAGCCAAGATCGAGGAGCGCCATGATCACTCACGCGACTGAGCATCTTCCCTTGTTCGCTCCCCACACTGCGCTGGATCGCCACAGCCGGACATCGGCTGACGTCCAGATCTATTGCGGCACCCGCTCCGCCGACGTAAGCGTCGACGCCCTCCGACGCTACGGGGACCTCGGCGTCCACTCCGTCCAGATCCCGATCGAGACGTTGGAACACATGCAGCGCATCGCCGACGAAGTCGTCCCGGCGTTCCGATAGCTCGACTACCGGGCGGTCATGCCGCCGTCGGCAACGATCACCTGTCCGCTGATGAACGACGCATCATCGGAAGCGAGGAAGGCCGCGACCGTGCCGATCTCCTCGGGTCGACCCCAGCGCTCCAGCGGAACGCGGAGCTTGTCGCGGACGTAGGAGCCGTCGGTGTCGGCCTCGTACATCTGCTTGGTTGCCTGCGTCTTGATGTAACCAGGACAGATCGCGTTCCGCGCGAACTCCCTTTGGCCCGTAGTGCAGCGCCAAGCTCTTCGTCAGCCCCACGACGCCGTGCTTGGCGGTCGGGTAGGCGGTGGTGTCGACATCGCCGATGAGCGAGCCGCGGATGCCGGCGATCGAGGCGACGTGGATCACAGATCCGTTGCCACTCTCGATGATCACCGGCAGCGCCTGGCGGCTGGCGTAGTACGGCCCGGTCTGGAACATGTCGACCATGTACTTCCACCCGCCAGACGTACCACGGAGCTCCTCCGGCGGCCGACCGGCAACGCTCGTGACGAGGATATTGAGGCCGCCGAAGGTGTCGGCGGCGAAGCGGACGGAGTCGGCGACCGACGCCTCCTCCATGATCGTCGTGTGGGCGAACGAGGCCTGGCCCCCGGCGGAGGTCACGTCGGCAACGGCCTGCTCGCCGCCGGCAACGTCGACGTCGGCGACGACCACGGCGGCGCCCTCGGCGGCGAGCGCATCGACGCACGCCCGTCCGATGCCCGAGGACCCTCCTATCACCAGCGCCACGCGACCGTTCAGCTTCACGGGGACCCCGTTCCGGGCACGGCGACATCGACGGTCTCGATGCGGCATTTCGATTCGCCGGTGGCGATGCCCATGAACGTGGTGTCGTTGACGACGAGGTGGAGGGTGCGCATCTCAGGTCCGCCGAGCGCGGGGGCCACGGCCCAGCTCTCGCCGGTGGGCACGCGGTGGGTTATCTCGCCGCCATCGACCACGCGCAGGAACTCGCAGGTGAGGAAGCACCCGACCCACACAGCGCCCTCGGCGTCCATGCAGATGCCGTCAGGGTGTCGACCCGGGAGATCCGCGAACACCCGTTGATCGGAGAGGCTCCCGTCCTTCTGGATTGTCCAGGCGTGCAGGCGGCTGCCGAACGTCTCCGCGGCCACCAGCGTGCCGCCGTCCGGCGTCACGGCAAGCCCGTTCGGGGTGGCCAGGCCCCGGGCAACGATCATCGCCGTACCGTCCGGGGCGACCAGCGCGATGTCGCCGGACGGGGGCCCGCCGCCCCGCTCGGTGTAGACGTCGACGTAGACCCGCCGGTCGGGCAGGGCGACCATGTCGTTGAGCGACAACCCGAACCCGCTGAGGTCGCAATGCACCTTGGGCCCGTCGGGCGTCATCCGGTGCAGCACGGCGTGCTCGAGCGACGTCACGAGCAGCTCACCGTCAGGCCCCCAGCCGATGCCCGACGGGCGGTGGGCGGGCTCGCCGAGCCCGACCGAGCCGTCGGCGTCAAGGACGCGGACCTCGTCGGCGTGCATGTCGGAGAACCAGAACCGGCCGTCGTGCCACCGGGGCGCCTCGCCGTACGTGAACCCCTCCGCCAGCACCGTGGACGCGAACGTCTGCACGGTCATCCCTCCTTGGTCCTCGTGAGGCCAGGCATGCCGGTTTCCCGCCACGCGGCCAGGATGTCGCGCAGATCCATGACTGAGCCGCCGAACCCGCCATTACGGAGGATGCGCTGATCGTCAGCACCCCCCTCCTGGTTGAAGTAGCTCGGTGTGCACTCCTTCCACCGCGCGTGCGACGTCCAACTGATCTCCTCGTGGTAACAGACCCAGTCGGCTTCGGCCTCCGCCGTGACCTCGAGCGTCGCGACACCGTCGTCCAGCGCACCGCTGATTAGCGCGGCGAGGTGAGTGGCCACGACGTCCTGCGGGAACGGGAAGTTGTTCTCCCACGAGGCCTGACGGGTCGTCGACAGCAACAGGTTCGGGAAACCGTGCACGTGCTGGCCGTGGAGGGTAGTCGCCCCCTCCTTCCACTTCTCGGCCAAGGTCTTCCCGTCGCGTCCGGTCACGGGGAGCGGCGACCCTTCCTCGTACGGGGACAGCTCGAACCCGGTGGCGAAGACGAGCAGGTCGAGCTCGAACGCCTCGCCGTTGGCGACGACGGACTTGCCGTCGATGCGGTCGAGGCCTCGCCCCTCGGTGTCGACCAGGGTGACGTTGTCCTGGTTGAACACCTCGAGGTACTCGTCGTGGAAGCACGGGCGCTTGCAGAGCCAGTTGTACCAAGGCTTGAGCGACTCGGCGGTCTTCGGATCCCGGACCACGGTCTCGGCGCGCTGACGGACCCGCTCCATGATCTCGAAGTCGACCATCTGCAGGAGCTCGGGGATGTCCTCCACCGCGGTGTCAGGTGTCATCCGCCGCAACAGCCCCTGCGTCAGCAGGCTCCAGCCGTCCTGGATCAGATCGACGGAGTCGGTACCCCGATAGTGCGCGACGAAATTCTCCATGCGCGCCAGCTGCCAGCCCGGTGCCTGGGCCTTGAACCACTTGACGTCGGTGGGTGCGTTGCCCCGCACATCGACCGACGACGGCGTTCGCTGGAACACGTAGAGGTGACCGGCGTCCTTCGCCAGCGCGGGGATGCACTGGATCCCCGTCGCCCCGGTGCCGACGATGCCGACCTTCTTGTCACGCAGGTCGACCATCTGCTCGCCCGGGGCGCCGCCCGTGTAGCCGTAGTTCCAGCGACTCGTGTGGAAGCTGTGGCCGGTGAAGGTCTCGATGCCGGGGATGCCCGGCAGCTTCGGCTCCCGGTAGTGGCCGGAGGCCACGATCACGAACCGGGCCCGCAGCTCGTCGCAGCGGTCGGTCTCGAGGACCCACCGGGAGGCAGCATCATCGAACTGCGCCTCGGTGACACGCGTGTGAAACAGCGCCCGGCGGTACAGGTCGAAGGTGCGGCCGAAGGCCTGGCAGTGGGCGAAAATCTCTGGCTGGAACACGTACTTCATCGAGGGGACGGTTCCGACCTCCTCAAGGAGCGGCAGGTAGATGTACGACTCCACGTCGCACGCGGCGCCGGGGTAGCGGTTCCAGTACCAGGTGCCCCCGAAGTCACCGCCCCGCTCGAGCACGAGGAAGTCGTCGATGCCGGCCTTGGTCAACCGCGCCGCGGCGAGCATCCCGGCGAACCCGCCCCCGACGATCACGACGTCGGCCTCGATCCGCATCGGGGCCCGATCCTCGACAGGGTTATAAGGGTCCTCTGCGTAGCACTCCAGGTCGCCGGTCAAAGGCCGGAACTGCGCCAGGCCCTCGGGCCTCATGGCCCGCCGCTTGTCGCGCTCTTCGTCGTACTTCCTCTTGAGCGCCACAGGGTCGAAGTCGAAGCCGTCGGCATTCGGCGATTTCGTCACCGCAGTCCGGCGGCGGTCGGCCACATGATCGCCTTGTCGATGCCGAGCTGGTCCATGCGGGCCAGGCGGGGCTCGGGCGAGAAGAAGGCGTTCTCGGCCTTCATCGCCCTGCCGAGGAGGTCGCGGCGCGACTTGCCTTCCTTGTTGCCGTGCATGAGGTAGTCCTGCTGGGCTCGCGGGCGCGCCACGACCTCGAAACTCGGTTTCGGGATGTACTCGGAGATCTGGTGCTTGATTGCGATCTTGGTGCTGCCCTCGACCTCGACGTACTTGATCAGCCCGGTGCCTTCGGGCGGCAGGAACCTCGTGAAGGAGTCCCGGGTCTCGTACATATGGTTGTCGTCGTCCTAGATCGGAAAGTCGATCGCGGTCATGGTGGCAGTGTACTGTCAGTTCGTTCGGTCGGCCAGGGGTTGAGCGATGACCCACCAGATCGTGAATCACGATCCAAAACAGCAGCGCTTAGTGACCCCAATTTCCTGAAGTCACACACCGATGGGGCGCACTCTCTGATGTCACCCATGACCGAGAACCGATTCACATCAATTGGTGACGGACATATCGTGCACTCCCTCGGCGCCAGCGTGGCCTGGCCAAGAACCTCGAGCTGTCTCGAGGTGCAGGCTGGCCTGTCACCTCTGAGCGGTTGACAGCACCGAAGTCCGAGTCGCCAGGATCGTCTCAACATGCTGTTCCTCAATTCGAGACAGTGATGGTGATGCCGAGACTCGTGCCGCTCACCTCGCCTCCGTACGACGCCTCGTGTCCGGGCGGACGAATGGGTCCTCCCCTCACACACGCAGGTAGCCCGAGTGGCCGACGGTGGCCTCGATCTGGCGATTGCGTGGATTGAGGAAACTGACCGTAAGCCCTAAAATTGACCGCCCATTTCTTGCAATACGAGAGGCTCGAAGCCGTAATCCCTCGCTCTCATCCGGCGGCTCGCGCCATGAAAGCGTGTGGCTCGCGAGGTCACGGTGCTCATCGACGGTGACGAGGCATTGTGGAGCTCATGGAACGGTACGCGTCGGCATTCGCTCAAGCGACCCATGCTTCGGTGACAGTTATCGAGGATGGGGGTATCGCGGGTCCGGCATTCTTCGATCACGTGGCCCGTTTGCGCCGCCCAGTACTCGAATCTCCGAAACGCCACGCGGCTCCGATGCCACCAACGTTGGCCCGTCGACCCGTCCGATCCCCGGTGCCTCTCTGGGCCTGGACCCTCCTTCACCGGACGGACGACACTCGCCCGGCGATTGCTCGAGCGACCCAGACGTTGATCGACCACGCGTCACCTGTGGCTGGCGGACACCCCCCACGGAGCCGCACTGGCCTCCGGTCGGCGACGAATTGATCGCCGACCCAAAGGGCCAGGTGGAAATCCTTGAATCCTTGAAGCCATTGCGTTCGCCCTTCGTGGCGACGAGCGTCTCAGCAGTTGATTGCTTGACTATCGCTTCACCACATTTCGCAGAAGACGGATGACCTCATCCCCCTTGCTCTTGAGCCGCGCCGCCGAGGTGAGAATCAGCTCAATTGTTGGCGGGGAGCTTCAACGCCACGAGCTGCGCCGACGAGCCGACGGGCACATAAATCGCGCCCCCGACCACGGACATCCACCCGTTGATCACTCCTGGCTCCTGCGCCTTCCAGACGATGGCGCCTGTGCTCCGGTTCAGGGCCACCACTGCGCCCTGGTAAGTCGCCGTCAGGACCAGGTCGTTGACAACGGTGACACCGCCCGTGGGATCGCCCGGGACCTTGGTGTCCCACGCAACCTTCCCCGTCCGGGCCGACATCGCCACGACGTCGCCATCCATGGTCCCGATCTTTCCGCCGAAATAGAACGTGTGATCGGGCGTGAGGGTCGACGACGCGTTCAACGTCGCCGCATAGACGACGCCGTCCGCCGAAGCCGGCGGTGTCAGCACGCCGCCGAAGGTGCCGGGATAGACCGTCGTCGAGCCCGTGAGCTTCGGGAGGTCGCCATTGCGGTGGATCCCGACTGCCGTCTTCCACAAGAGGCGGCCCGTGCGGGGATTGAGCCCGAGCACGAAGCCTCCCTTCCCGGAGCTGATGGCGACCTCGGACGACCCGTCGACGGCCTGGCGCACGGGGACCAGCATTGCCTGCACCTCATCGCGGTCGTACAGGTCGTGCGGGAAGACCTGGTGGTACCACAAGAGTTTTCCGGTGGAGGCGGAGAGCGCCACCATCGAATCGGTGTAGAGATTGTTGCCGGGACGGCTCGATCCATTCGGGTAGGTCGGGGTGCCCACGAAGGGCGCCGGGTTCGCGACTCCCCAGTAGAGGGTGTTCCGACGGATGTCGATGGCCGGGGGGTACCAGGCGCCGCCGCCCGAGTTCACTGCCGGGTTTCCCCACAGATTCTTGGAACGGACGGTGTCGAAGGTCCAGTCCACCTTGCCCGTGGCCGCGTCGAGCGCTTCGAGGTAGCCGACCGAACCGCCCTTGTAGTAGTTGCCGACGTTCACTGGCACGCTCGCGATGTAGACCCTTCCCCCGTAGGGGAGCGTCTGCATGTCAACACCCTGGCCCGCCGTCGTGGTGATCTTCCGGGTCCACAGCGGCGTTCCATCGGAGAGCCGGAAGGCGGCCACGCCGGTCGATGTGGAGGCGAAGAGCTTCCCCCAACCGACGGAAACGCCCCAGGGCCCGATGCTGAAGCCGAGTGGCTTCGTCTTCCACTTCACCAGGCCTGACGACGCGTCGATGGCGTAGACGGTTCCGGCCTCGTCCTGCACATAGGTCATGCCGCCGATCACGATCGGAGAGGTCGACGCTCCCACGGACATGGGCACGCTCCACGCGGTGGTCAATCTGGACACGGTCGACGCCCGAATGGGCGATGCGCCAGCATCCCGGGAGTTGTTGTAGTCGTGGTCGGGAAGCGGCCAGGCATTGCCCTGCCCGCGTACCTCGGGAGGGGCCCCAGGGACGGTGATCCCCGGAGTGGCCGCGCTCGCAACGGGGTTCACCCCTGACACCGAGACGACGACGGCAAGAACGGCGAGCGCAGACCACCTCGTCGGCAGTCGGCGGGCAGACCTAATTCGCATCGGACCCTTCTCCGAGACCTGGCTGACGCGCCGTACGGGAACGCTCGAGTAAACCCGACGTTCAACATGTAAACCCGCTCACAGCGGGCTTCCCAACCTTGAAGCGGCGAACAGCGGTGCCCCGAGCTCTTCGATGCCACACGACTTTCTAGCCGAGCGAGAGCCACTCCGAGAAGGATGCGACTCCGCACCCGAAGCCGAGGGCCAAGGCCGGAGGGCAATCGATGTCGAAGTCGTCCGAACGGTAAGCCTGGTCGACGCCGGAGCGGCGAGGGAACCCACAACTAGGGTCTCGGTTCGTGACTCTGCATCGCTCGTCGCCGGCCCGGGCCGATCGGAACCAGGCGACCGATCATCCGTCGTGGTCCGTCTGAAGCCCCTCAGGTGATCTGGTCACTGCCCAAGCGAGTTGGCGGCGGGGAAGGCCTCCGGACGTGAGGATCGAGCCTGTGCCAAAGGGAGCTGCCGCACCTCCCTTCGCCTGCACGACATATCTCCCGCCCGTGTGGAGACGAGTGTCCGTGGTCTGGTCCCGGAACAGGAACGACCCGTGAGCCACGAGGCGGAAGTGGCGGCGCTCGCCGTCGTCGCCGGCTGTCTGGTCCTGTGGGGTCTGCTCTCCGCCCGTTTGGAACGCTGGGATGTTTCCGCGCCCCTCGCGTTCGTGGTCGTCGGGCTCGTGACCAGCAATGGGCCGATCGCCGTGATCCACGTCAATCTGCACTCGTCCACCGTGCGCAGCTTGGCCGAGGTAACGCTGGCGCTCGTACTCTTCGCGGACGCCTCCCGAGTCAATGCCCGTCAGCTGCATTCCGACGCCGCACAGCCGCTGCGGTTGCTCTGTCTCGGGCTGCCGCTCACCATCGCGGCCGGCGCCGCCACGGCGGCCCTTCTCTTCGGGAGCCATGGATTGTGGGTTGCGGCACTCATCGGTGCCATCGTCGCGCCGACAGACGCAGCTCTCGGGGCTCCCATTCTGGAGGACGCACGCATACCGGCCAGTGTTCGTCGCCTGCTGAACGTCGAGAGCGGGCTCAATGATGGGATCGCGACGCCCTTCGTAAATCTGTTCCTGGCCGGTGCGGTCACCAGCGAGTCGATCTTGGGAGCGCAGAGCGTCGCATCGGCCGCCCTCGACCTTCTCGGCGGTGCGGGCATAGGAATCGGGTTGGGGATTGCGGGCGGGACCCTGATGTCGTGGTCCCGGCGGCGCGGATGGAGTTCGCCGGAGTTTCGCCCATTAGCCGTCCTTGGGCTTGCCGTATGCGTCTATTCCTGCGCAGTCGTGGCAGGCACGAACGGGTTTATCGCCGCCTTCGTTGGAGGTATGACCTTCGGCGCCATCGACCACCGGAGCGACGAAGAGGGCCTGCGCCTGACTGAAGAAGGTGGCACCCTGCTCTCGCTCCTGGTTTGGTTCGCATTCGGCGCCATCATGCTGGTCCCGGGAATCGAGGACGCAGGCTGGCGCGACGTCGTCTTCGCCGTCCTGGCCCTCGGAATCGTGCGGATGATCTCCGTCGGCATCGCTCTCGCAGGGAGTGGAGTGGATCGTGCCACGGTGGCTTTCGTCGGATGGTTCGGCCCACGCGGGCTGGCGTCGGTCGTCTTCGCACTCATTGCTGTGGACGTGCTGGATCCAGAGACATCCAAGGTCGTCCTCGCAGCAGTCACCGTGACCGTCGCATTGTCGGTCCTTCTCCACGGCATCACGGCATCCCCGCTGGCCGGGCGCTACGCGTCCCACGTCGTCCGAGTCCGCCCAGAGAATTCCGTCAGTTCCCCCGAGGCGCCGGCGCTTGCTCTGCGCACGCTCAACCGATCCTCTCGCCGAGCGAGAGACGGTTCATCAGGTGAAGACAGAACATTTGGATGACTCTTCTGGGACGGCGCCGGCCGACGTGAATGAAGCACCCAGACGCGCCCACCCGCAAGCCACCTGACGTACGTTTCGCACTCCATTACTCCAGGTCCCGGGCCACTTTCCTCCGCGAGTGGTTTCCCATGAAGGCAATGCCAGTCAGCGCATATTGCAATGCCTATTGCAGTTTCCTCCAACGAACGTTGCATTGTTGTTCGTCCGTTGTGCACCCCGGCGAGTCTCGTTAGTGTTTCGACTGGCACGGAGCGCGATCTCCAGGAGGATCGGAACCTGTGAACACCTCTCATCATTTAGCGATCGCCGAAGACGCACGTCCACGCGTGGGTCGTCATCGGCTCACGTTCAATGAGCAGCTGTGTCTCTTTGGGGCAGCCAACGAGGCTCGTCCACCTGTGACGGCCGTCGGATCGTGGGCGATGTTGGCACTCGCTCTTGTGATTGTCCCCTGGGCCCTGATCGGATTGACGATCTGGATACTGGCCTGAGGCCGGCAGCACTCGAAGACAGATCAATCGGGTGGCTCTTGCGCCACGCTCTTGCGCCACGCTCTTGCGCCACGCTCTTGCGCGACTCCCCACGCTCTTGCGCCACGCGCTTGCGCCACGCTCTTGCACCACTGGTTCGCCCACCGTTGTCCTCGCGCGTCGGGTACCCGGGTTGATCGCCATCGGATCTCGGTCGGAAGCTCGGCCCCTGTCGCGACAAGGACAACCGCCCGGCGCAGGACCGCGAGGGGTGCTGACGGCAAGGGTGATTGTGGCGGCGGGTTTAGCTGGACCAGCCGTCGGTCGCCGGAGTCGTCGTCGAGGCCGCCGACCCGCCGGTGGCTGTAATACCGATGAAGGACGGCATTGAGAGATACGCATTCGCGCAAGCGAGCGGCGCAGAGGCCCCCATTGTGGCGTCATTGGCCAGGGTCACCGCCAGCGGGTTGTTGGGAGCCCCGCTGGCCGCCACGGTGAGCGGCGTGGTCAAGGTATGGGAGCTCCCGCTCGCCGACGTCGCGAAGTTCCAGGTCACGGTGCTCGGCGTGGAGGCAAGGCATCCGGGCAACACCGTCGTGAAAGCGCTCGTCGTATATCCAGTGGCGTAGGTCGTGTTCGAGGGAAGCTGCACCGCCGTGATGGTGACCGGGTACGGGTTGGGGTTGGAGATCGTGACGACGACGTCTCCAGTCGCTCCGGGGTAGAGCAGATTGTTCGCCGCAGCTGCGGCCGAGGCGGAAATGATCAGGTTGGAGTTCGAGGCCGACTGAGACTGTCCCGATGACGCGCTGGCGACACCCACGACCCAGTTGGTGGCCCCGTAGACCCCCGCGCCCGCCAGTGCGACACCCAATGAGGCGGCGATCAGGGTTGCACGCACGCCTGCTCTTGGAAACCTCGCTCGTTCGCCGCCGCCCCGCCGTGGCATGTGTGTCTTTCGGAAACAGCTATCCAAAAGCACGAACAACCTTTGCGCAGCTCAGCAATGCGACGCCCGTCTCGCTCACCCTTCCTCCATGGGCCGGCCGGGCGACGTCCTCGTGTCACGTACCCAGACCCACAACTGCTGGACAACTCGGGAAAGGATCGCGGGGCGGCCCCGTTTCTCACTGCGCCAACGGCCCACGAGAGGCAAGGTCATGGAGCACCGACGAGTTGAGCGACAACCCGGGGGGCGAAGCGGCTTGTGCCGAGTCGGGAGCGATCCCGGAGAGGCATGGCTGCATTGTCGTTTGATCGATATTTCGGTCCTCGGACTCGCGATCTCGATCCAGGACCCCTCTCCGACTGCGTGGATCGGTCAACACGTCGTTGTAGACGTTTCACCTTTCGAGGATTCGGTCATCTTCCGACTCGAGGGCTCCATCTGCGAGGCATTCCCCATGAAGACAGAGGGCACTACCCGAGTGGGGATCGCATTCGGCAGGGTTTCTGCGCCCGAGCGGTACATGATCGACGTCCTCACATGGACCCAAGTCCACGCAAAGTCCGCATAATCTGGGAGCGGACCCAAGAGCGCTTCGCTCGCGCTGATCCTTTGTGTCCGGGCCGCATCCCTCCCCGTCTGGCGTGGGGACGGCGTCCACGGGATTGCGATGCGATGATGGGCCACGATGGGGCGCAACAGACCGGCGAGACGCCGCGCCCGATTCGTGGTCCCTTTGCTGGTCTCGGGGCTTTTCGTCGTCCTGTCAGGTCGAGGCGCCTCCGGAACCCAGCCGGCGGGTGCCGCACGTACGGACACCTCTCCGGTGGACCTGGCGACTCCGATCGGCATGTCGGCAGGGATGGCCCATCACTCGGCCATCGTCCACGTTGGCGCGGTTCGCATCGAGGTCCTGACACCGACCCTGCTGCGGCTCGAGTACTCCCCCGCGCAGCACTTCGAGAACGATCCTTCCGTCAACGCGCTCAACCGGCGGATGCCGGTTCCCCCCTACTCATTCTCTACCTCGGAGGGCTGGCTGACCGTCAGCACAGCGAAGGCCACCCTGCGCTACAAGCTGGGGTCCGGACCGTTCACCACACGCAACACCTCGCTCCAATTGTCTGTCGATGGCCGCAAATCAACGGTGGCGCCGACGTGGGAGTGGGAGTGCACCTTTGGCCAGGTCTGCCAGGCCGGCGCTGCGACCCTGGGCGGGGGCGCCGCCCTGAGCCAGACGTTTCCCGGTTACGAGAGCACGGCCGGCTACGCGGGGTTCTTCGTCAAATCCGGAGCCAGCGTCTCCTGGCACGTCATCGGGTCCAGAGCGGGTCCGGCAGTCCTCTCTTTGCGCTACTACAACGTGGCGAGCCCTCCGCTCGCTCCAACGCCAAGCACGCTCGACCTGGTCGTGAACGGCCGCCTTCGACAGGTCATCGACGCCGCTCCGACGACGGCGGCCCAACCATGGGCGGTCTTCACCACCACCGTTCCTCTTGTTCCAGGGACAAACTCCATCAAGGTGGTCAGCACCACTCCGAACAGCTTCGATCTCGGCCTCGACACATTGGCCGTCGGTCCAGGTGGTTCACCGCCTCCCACCCCAACTGCGACGGGACCCCTCGGAGGATGGCTCCGAGGGTTCGACACCGACACCTACAACGACGCTCCAAGCTGCGGGCCGGGACAGTCCGGCGCCACGTGCCTAGCGGGTATTCAGCCTCTCAATACTGACGGGCTGTTGGATACGGCCGGTTGGCGTCTGCTCGACGACACCCGGAGCGCGTTGTGGACAACGAATGGATGGATCAAGCCGCGCCCTGCGTCCGGCGACGTCGAGGACGGATACCTCTTCGTTTACGGAGACAACTACAGCGGGGCCTTGCACACCCTGGCCGAACTCACCGGCCCCTCTCCCCTGCTCCCGCGCAACGTCTTCGGTGTGTGGTACTCGGACTACACGCCGTACTCGAGCAGCACGATCGAAACCGCGGTCTATCCGGAGTTCGTCGCCAATCACGTGCCCCTCAACACTCTCTCGCTCGACACCGACTGGAAGGCGCCGAACGATTGGAACGGCTGGGAGTGGAACCGCTCGCTCTTTCCCTCCCCTTCGTCCTTCGTTGCCTGGGCGGGTTCCCACGGCATCGACGTGACCTTGAACATCCATTCGAGCATTGAAGACAACGACCCGAAGCTTCCGCAGGCTGAACGCGTCGCTGGGCACGCGCTTGCTTCGTCCAGCTGTACCAACGGGAACTGCAAGGTATGGGACTGGAGCTCCATCCCTCAGGCCGAGTCCAACTTCGCTGTCCAACAGAGCTTTCAGCGCCAGGGGATCTCGTTCTGGTGGCTCGACTGGTGCTGCGACGCGTCGGTTGTCTCCTCGACTGGTGTGACGCCTGACGCGTGGATCGACCACCTCTACGCCCAGGACATGGTCAACCTCAAAGAGCGTGGCTTTGTCCTGGCCCGCATCGGAGGCTCAAATGGCGAGCCGCAGGAGGTGTACCCGGCGGGCCCGTGGTCGGATCACACCTCGACGATCGCCTTCACCGGGGATGCTTGGGGGACTTGGAACACGCTGGCAGCCGAGGCGGCCCTGGTTCCCGACGAAGCCACTATCGGTGAGCCCTATGTGAGCAGCGACATCGGGAGTTACCTGGGTCCTCCGCCAACCCAATCGGGCGCCGATCCCGCCGACCTCTACGACAGGTGGGTACAACTCGGGACCTTCCAGCCGCTCCTCCGGCTCCATTCCAACAACGAGGACCGTCTCCCCTGGCAGTATCCGCAACCGGTACAAGGGATCACCGAGTCCTTTTTGCGACTGCGCGAAGCACTACTTCCTTACACCTACACACTGGCCGCCGACGCCAATCAGACGGGCCTGCCGATCGCCCGTCCCCTCTATCTCGACTACCCCGATCAACCTGCCGCCTACCAGAATCCGACTGAGTACCTCTACGGACCCGACATGCTCGTTGCTCCGGTGACCACGCCGGGTGATGTCGCATCGACCAGCGTCTGGTTCCCACCGGGCCGGTGGGTCGATTTCTTCACCGGTGCCACCTTCACGGGTCCCTCCACGACCACGCTGGCGGTACCGCTCGACCAGATGCCGGTCTTCGTCCGCCAGGGTGGGATCGTGCCCGAGCAGGCGCCCACCGCCGGATCAGGGCCGCCCCGTTCCCTTACCGCGGTCGTCTACCCGGGGTCCTCAGGGTCCTTCGAGCTCTACGGCGACGCCGGAACGGGACTCGCATACACCAGGGACCAGCGGACCGAGACGCGCATCACCACGTCGTCGAACACGCCTGCCAAACGGCCGCCGTCCGTCCAGGTCACGATCGGTGCCGCCCGGGGCAGCTACCGCGGTGAACCGCTCTCGGTGGCCACGATCATCGACATGGTCGATGTGACCCGACCGGACCGGGTCACCCTCGACGGCCGGAGACTGAGCCCTGGGAACAGGTCGGGCGGTCACTGGTCCTACCAGGCTTCCACCTCGACACTGACGGTGGACGTTGGCTCCCGACCCGTTGCGCAGAACGTTCACGTCCTGGCCTTGGGCGCGAGAACACTCACTCGAGCCCAGCCGAACCTGACTTCGACCGCTTCGCCGTGAGGACGGCGCCGCCGGGCGGTCCAGGCCCGAGCGAATCCTGACCGTGAATCAGTCTCCGCTGCAGGTCTTCGGAGCTCGAGAACAGCCGCGGCGCCAACTCTCGCTACATTGAGATCGTTCACAACGAGGAGAGGATCCCGATGTCGTCACCGCCAGAGCCCAAGCACATCGCCGGCCATCATCGAGACACCCTGCTGCAGATCTTTCAACACCCCACGAGCCACAACGTCGAATGGCACGATGTGATCTCGTTGTTGGAGACCGTCGGATCCATCGAAGAGCGGCACGACGACATGTTCGTGTTCCGGATCGGCGAAGAGAGGGAGGTGCTCAGGCGTCCCAAGGAGAAGGACATGGACACCCAACAGCTCGTCGACTTGCGACGGATGTTGACGAGCGCCGGCTATGACACCGTCGTCGCCGACCTCGAAGCCAAGGGCAAAGAGGACTGACGATGGCCGAGGACATTCGCGGAAGGAACGTCGTCGCCGTTATCGACTTTCACGAGACGATCATCTACCTGACCGACGCGGCGCCCGGCGAACGGCCCGAGCGTCTCGTCGCGACGGATCCGCAGCGGGCGCTTTCACCAAGTCCACCATCACGCCGGGAATCCTTCAGGCACGTACGAAGACGACAGCCCGACCTACTGGCGCGAACTGACCGACGCCCTGTCGCCTGCAGGGGCAATTCTCCTGCTCGGGCACGGCAACGGGAAGGCAAACGCGTCGCATCGCTGGGTTGCCTACGTCGAAGAACATCACAAGGACGTCGCGGGCAAGGTGGTGGCGGATGTGCGGGTCGACATCGATCACCTTGGAAAAGGAACAGGTGCTCGGGCTTGCGCAGTATTACTTCGCCGGGCCATCCGCCTGAGCCTCTCCGTGTCGGGCGTCAGAGGACAAAGAGCGGACAAGACCTCGAACGTGTTAGCTGCGAGGCTCCCTGCTCGGTGAGGTTTGATGCCTCCGGGCCCTTCCCGCTTCCGCCAACTCACGGCGGGCCTCACGCAGGCGCACCCCTGACGCCTCTCGCTCGTCGCGAAACGCGTGAATCCGCGACAACGTCTCATCAAGCCGTTCCAAGAGCTGATCGTTGGCCGCAATCCCCTCGTCGAGCAGCTCACGATGCCGTGTCGGCGAGAGGTTCTCCGCTTTCAGTTCTGACCGCACCCGGTCGAGCACATCGACATCACCGGCATTGAGCACCGTGCGAACCTCGGCCAGGGAGAATCCCAGGAGCTCTTGGAGGTTTTTGATCCTGGTGACTCTGGCCACATCGGCCGGCGAATAGAGCCGCTCCCCGCTGGGCCGGTAGCTACTCGGCTGGAGCAGCCCGAGTTCCTCCCAATAACGCAGGGTCCGGGTGGTGACCCCGGTCAGTTTCGCGACTTCGCCGATGCGCCACTCGACTGGTGTCGCAGGTCATCTTGGCTGCCTTCGTCGGCATATGGCTTTCCCCCACTGCTACACCCCGGCCGGCTCGCCAACGGACTCGGGATTCGTCTCGACGCTTCCGTGCCTTCTCGTCTTCGATCGTAGCCACAGCACCCTCGGAAACCGAGGCATCTGGCGCCCCGCCGCCTCGGGTCCATGAAGCGGCGGCGCCCAGAAGACTGGCCACGATGGCGAAGTCGAACGCCGCATGGAGGCCTGACTTGAACGGGCCTGCAATGAGGGAAGGGAAGAAACTGCGGCCGGTCAGTGTCGCCTGC
Organism: uncultured Acidimicrobiaceae bacterium; assembly: GCA_963850185.1. Lineage (GTDB taxonomy): Bacteria > Actinomycetota > Acidimicrobiia > Acidimicrobiales > RAAP-2 > Bog-473. Next base: position 152,977 of record CAWKKE010000001.1, on the reverse strand, counting down.
TGGGCCTGAGGTAACTGCGCCAAGACATGTGGCCCGACGAGATGCTGAATCGGGTTGTAGCCGAGCAGCGCAGCGAAGAGCGTCGAGACCGGCGGGAGCTGGGACGCTTGGCGGGCTGCACCACTCGGCACGCCGTGCGCCACCAGCCCGTGGTACAGGCTTTGGGGCAGGGACCCCGAGAGGCCGAAGATCACGAGCGAGAAGAAGATCCCGATGGAGAGGACCTGGGCCGAGTTCTGGAAGGTGGTGTTCATGCCCGAGCCCACCCCCCGGTACTCGGCCGGCAGGCTGCTCATGACCGCTGCCCGGTTGGGCGAGCCGAACGACGCCATGGACAATCCCGTGAAGAACAACAGCACCGCAAAGAGCGGATAGGGGAAGTTCACTGGCAAGAATTCCAAAAGCAGAAAACAGATCGCCGTGCCGATCATGCCTCCACTGGCGAAGATCCGTGCGCCGAAGCGGTCCGAGAGAATCCCCGACAGCGGTCCGGCGATGAGCAGCCCGGCGGTGAGCGGAAGTATGGCGATGCCGGCCCACAATGGGGTGCGCTCGAAGGTATAGCCGTGGAGGGGCAGCCAGATGCCCTGGAGCCAGATGATGAGCATGAACATCAGCCCACCGCGGCTCAGCGCAGCCAGCAGACTGGCGAACAAGCCCGCACTGAATGCCCTGATCTTGAACAGCTGCAGGCGGAACATCGGCTGCTCGACGCGTGTCTCGATGATGCCGAAGACGACCAGCAGGGCGACGCCGACAAGCAGGCACGTCAGGACCACCGGATTCGTCCAGCCCATGGCGTGGTGGCCGTAGGGCTCAATCCCGTAGGTGATGCCGACCATGATGAGGATCAGCCCCAGAGCGAAGGTGATGTTGCCCGGCCAGTCGATGCGGGCCGGTCGCCGTGGACTCAGTTCGCGTAGCAGGAGATATCCCATCACCGTCCCAAGCAACCCGACCGGTACCGAGACCAAGAAGATCAGACGCCAATTGATGGGAGCCAGGACACCACCGAGCACCAACCCGATGAAGGAGCCGCTGAATGCTGCAGCCTGGTTGATGCCCATCGCCATGCCCCGCTTCCCCGCGGGGAAGGCATCGGTGAGGATGGCGGCGGAGTTGGCCATCAACATGGCCGCACCCACCCCCTGGAAGATCCGCATCACAATGAGCCAGATGCCTGCCGGATGGCCGGTCAGCCAGGTCACGCTCAACGCCAAGGAGAAGAACGTGAACACGGCGAAGCCGAGGTTGTAGATGCGGACCCGCCCGTAAATGTCGCCCAATCGCCCGAAGCTCACGACGAGGACACTGGTGACCACCAGGAATCCCAGGATCATCCACAGCAGATAGAAGCTGTTGCCCGGCAGCAACGGATCGATGCCGATCCCGCGGAAAATGACGGGGAGAGCGATCAGCGTGATGGACGCGTCGATCGTCGCCATGAGCATGCCGAGCGTCGACACGAAGAGCGCGACCCACTTGTAGTTCGTCGGGAATCGGCTGGCTGTGGTCGAGACGGGCGGCCCGGCGTGACCGGGCGGTGCCTCTCGGCTTCGTCTCGGCACTCACCGGCATGAGGTGTCTCCTGGGGGTGAATCGGTAGGCCCATCCGATCGCAAGGCCAATACTGCCGTGTACGTCAACCAAGTCTAACGTGAACGTAACCTCCGAGATCTCCCGAAAGTGGCCGAAATCCTGCGAGTTGGCGGGCGACCGAATGGTCCTCTGACCCGGCCACAAGCCAAGCAATGACAGTTGAGCGATTCGGCACGCCCCTCGTCATAGCGGCATTTACGTGTAGAGTACAGGGAATTAGCCCTGCTCAGCACACACATTCGGTCTAGGCGCGCGAAGAACCATGGTCTTCATCTGTGCCCTGGGTGCCGCAATAGCCAATGCGCTCACCAGCGTCTTCCAGCGCATGGGAGTGGAGGACGCGCCCGAAGATTCCACGCTGACCCTGGGTCTTTTGACGCATGCGTTGCGCCGCGGCATCTGGCTGTTGGGGTTCGTCCTCATGGTCTTCTCGTTCCTGCTCCAGGCGATCGCGCTGCATTTCGGGCAGCTCTCCGAGGTCCAGCCTGTCCTCACTCTCGAGCTGCTGTTCTTGGTCTTCGTCCTGGCCGTTTGGTTCCGCTTCAAGAGTGGGTCCGCGTGAATACCTTGGAGCGCTTGCTGCCGGTGCAGGACTCGCAGGTTTCCTCGTCTTTGCCAATCCTCGTCCGGGGAGCACCCTTCCTCCCGCTTGGGAGTGGGGCTTGGCCACCGTTGCGTGCGGAGGCGCCATGGCCATTGCGGTCGTGTTGGCACTCCGGGGACCCCGCTGGTGGCGAGCGGCCCTCTTCGGCACGGCCAGCGCCATCGGATTCGCCTTCACCGCGGCCCTCATCAAGGCCGTCGGCGACTACTTCGCCCAGGACTGGGTCTCCATCTTCGGACACCCGCAGACCTATGGGCTCGCGCTCTTCGGCCTGGCCTCCGTGTACTTGGCCCAAAACGCCTACCACGCCGGCCCGATCGTCGCTTCCCAGTCGACCATCGTGCTCGTCGACCCGCTCGTCAGCATCATCATCGGCGTCACACTGTTCGGAGACAATCTCCGGACCAGCGGTGCCTGGGGGCCGCTCGAGGCCTTCTCCCTCTTGGTGCTGTTCGCGGGAGCCTTCTCCCTGGTCCAATCACCGCTGGTCAGAGGGATCAAGGGCGTTGACGCTCAGGATGCGGAGCTCCTGGGCGGGCGCCGGCGCCACGACCCCGTCCCTCATCCCCTGTCGCCTCCACCTCTCGGGCACTCGTGATGTTCGCCGAAACGCCAACCCGTACATGTGGCGATCTGCTCGAAGTCGTCTCATGGGGAGCAGGGATGCAACAAGGAGTGACACATGGCCGCCTCTCGTACCGTTCAGCATGTGGATGACGGCATCGCACATGGCCGACGACTTGGACGTTGTCGAACTCGAGCTCCTGAAGCTTGTTCGGCACTTGGAGACCTTCGGTCGCAAGAGTTCCCTGTACCAGGAGGTCGATCGAGCCGGCTACCTCGCGCTGCGCACCTTGGACGGCCTCGGACCGAGCTGCATCAACGGCCTCGCCCGGGAGCTGCATCTCGACTCCTCCACCGTCACGAGACAGGTGAGCGTCCTGGAGTCCGGCGGCCTCGTGAGCCGGCACGTCGACCCCAACGACGGTCGCTCCTGGCTTATCGACCTCACTCCACGCGGCCGCAAGGCAATGCGGGCGATCGAGCGTGGTCGGCATCAGGCGATCGATTCGATGCTCGGCGGCTGGCCGTCCGAAGAGGTCCACGATCTCGCTCGAATGATCACCAAGCTCAACCTGGCGCTTTTCGACAGCGTGACCGAATAGCCCGCACCCGAATGTCCGGACACGATCCGTTTTCCTCACGGTGGGCGTCCGGTTGGTTCCCGTGTGCTCTCGATCGAGTCGACGATGGGCCGAGCCGAGCTGGTTAGGAGCCGCCTTCGCTCCCGAGACTGCCCGCCCTGTTTCACCGTCCCGGGTTCGGGCATCGACTCCGTATGGGACAAATCCAAACGGAGACACTTGAACGAGAGGTGAAGTTCGGAGCGCCCTTGGGTATTGGACTTCCCGACCTGAGGGACCTGGTGCATCGCACCGAACGCCTGCCCCGCCAACAGCTACGGACGGCGTATTTCGACACGCCCGATGGCCGCCTCTGGAATCAGGACATCACGTTGCGCCACCGGACGACAGCAGGGCGACAGTGCCGGCAAGTGGACGCTGAAGTTGCCCGCCGCGGCTGAGGGTCCGACACTCAACCGGACCGAGGTCTCTTGGGAGGGACCGCGAGACGAGATCCCCCGGGATGCCAGTGCGATCGTCCGAGGGCTCGTGCGACAGCAGCCGCTCCAGCAGCTTGTCGAACTGGCATCCACCCGTCAGCGCTTGCTGTTGCACGATGCGGCGGACCGCACCCTTGCCGAGATCGATGACGACACTGTCACCGTGAACGGCGGCCCTCGGGACGGCCTGCGCTTTCGGCAGGTCGAGCTCGAGCTTCACGACGCCGACGCCAAGGTCGTCCGCAAGGTGACGGCCCGGCTCCAGGGGGTAGGGCTCTCGCCCGAGACCACTCCGAAACTGGAGCGGGCCATGGGGGTTCTCGCCTCGCCGGCGGCGGAGCGTCAGCTTGGTCCGAACTCGTCGCTCGGTGATGTGGTGCGGTCGGTGCTCACCCAGGGCCTCAGCCCGACTCTTGGAACACGACTGGCGACTCCGCGCCGCAATGGGCGAAGCAGCGTCCCGACGACATCCATCAGGCTCGCGTCGCCACCCGTCGACTCCGCTCTGACCTGCGCACCTTCGACGTCGTTCTCGATCCGATGTGGGTGAGCCACGTGCGGCTTGACCTCAAATGGCTCGGGTCGGCACTAGGAGAGGTGCGCGACGCGGACGTCCTCACCGGGCAGCTCGCGGGCGCTCCCGAGGAGATCGAGTGTGCAGCTTGCCGCTCAACGAGCCAAAGCAGCGGAACGACTCTCGGCGGTGCTGGCGAACGATCGCTACGTTCTTCTCCTCGATCATCTTCATGCAGCGACGAACAACCCGCCCTTTGTGCTCGGTGAAGACGGCATCCGCCAAGAGGACAAGGCCGTCAGGGTTCTTCCCGCTCTGGTCGGGCGCCCGATGGCATGCCCTGCGTCGTCAGGTCCGCAAGTCAGGGCACGATCCATCGGACGAACGTCTGCACCGCATCCGAATCAAGGCGAAGCAACTTCGCTACGCGGCGGAGGCGGCGACTCCCGTCATGGGCAAGGCGGCTCGGCGGACAGCGAAGATCTGCCGAAGACCTCCAGACGCTCCTCGGCGAACACCACGATGCAGTCACCGCGGAATCGTGGCTCCGAGAGCGGGTAGCCCACGGCCTCTCCCCCGCCGGCGCCTTCGAGGCCGGACGACATGGCGGCCGAGCAGCAACGTCTCCAGCGCAAGCTTCGGCACCGTTGGCGTCGAACGTGGGCGCCGCTCGCGCGGCCGAAGCACCGTCGTTGGATGGACTGAGCCGATCCATTCGGCTTAGCGACCCAGGACCGTCTGCAAATCCCGCACGTGCTCCTGCGTCTGCTCGAGCAAAGGACGCAGGGCTTCGGCGACGTCGGCCAATCCAAGGTCCATGGCCTCACCAAACCGCTTCCGGTAGCGCTCCAATTGGCTCTCTTCGAGTCGAAGGTCAGCGGCAAGTGCCTCCCGGCCAGTGGCGATCTCGACAGCCGGGACGGAAGTGGCCGGAGTGCCGCCTAGGAACGCTATCTGCTCGGCCAATTTCTGGGCATGGCTCAGCTCCTGCGTGAGATGAACCTTCAGCTCGTCGATGGTACTGAGGAACTCGGCCCCTGTCACCGTTGCGATGTGACTGATGTATTGCACAATTGACTGGTACTCGGTCCGCAGATCCTCATTGAGGGAATCGATAAAGCTCTCTCTATCCATACCGACGCTCCGTTCTCATCTCGTCGGGTTGCCGCCGACGCAAAAAGCTTGCCCACTTGCCCAGACACCGAAACGAGGAAGGCGTCGGGAAGGGTGACCAGCTCAGGTCAGAAGCGACTAGCCTCGCTCCGGCTGGAAGAGACAAGAGCCTGAGACCAGGCAGTCGCCTCTGTGGCGTTCCGAGCAGAATACGGAGTGGGGGTTCGTTGGCGCTTCGTATATCTCGCAATGGAATCTTGGAAACCGAGATTCGCAAGGGTGAGCCTCGGCATGCCCTTGTGATGCTCGCGGGTGAACTCGACACCTCAAACGTCGCCCAGCTGTATGAGGAGTTGGCAGGTCTGATACGGGAAGGTGTGCGGCATATCGCGATCGACCTGGCCGAGCTGCAGTTCGTGGACTCAACCGGATTGTCGGCCCTTGTGGCGGCGCACAAACGGGCCGAAGCTCTGGGTGGAGAACTGATCCTTCTGTCTCCCAATCGAGACATACGGCGGCTCTTCGAGGTGACCGGCATCGATACATTTTTCAGAATACGGCCACCCGAAGGAGAGTCGGGAACAGCGCCCTGAAGTCGATACCGTCCCCCCGGCCCAGGCCCGGTTCGGTCGCCCTGCCCGTTTGCATTCGCCTACGCCGCAGTTACCCTGTGCACAGAGGATCTCCGCGTCGCACAAGGACCTCCGGGTCCCCATGGAGGCAGCCACCATGACCACCGACCACGCCGTACAGCCGTGGACTCTCCGGTCCACATTGGTCGCCGTCGGCGACCTCGAACGATCGGTGGCGTTCTACGGCGAGCTCGGTCCCTTTGCAGTGATCGCTCGCGACGACGCCATCGCTGTACTTGGGGACCCATCCCCTGGTTCCATCGTCCTGATCTTGCGAGAAACGCGGGGGCGTCATCAAGGTCGTCATGGACCGCAGTCTCTTGGCCTGCGGTCCATGACGTTCAATGTCGGAGCCCTCGGCGAGCTCGACCGAATTGAATCTTTCTTGCGACGCCGCGACCTCTTCACCGACCGACGGCACATCGCTGACGGAGCCTCGGACCTGCTCCGTGGACGTGATCCGGACAACTTGCCATTGGTCTTCGTCTGCTACACACAAGACACGATTGGAGCCGACTACTACGAATCGGCTCTCGATCTGTACTACTCCCTGGACGCCTGATCCGAGCCTTGACCGAGGCGGAGTGCTCGGTTTGGGGATCGCTTCGGCACGACCCGTGACGGCGATGGGCAAGCGAGTCAAATGAGCGAGAATGTCCACCGTCGCCGGCTGCCTCGCGTTGCCTGGTTTGCGCGCCCTCCATCGGATAACGTTCTGCCCGAAGGGGAGTAGCCCGCAATCGGTGGTCGACATGCTGGCTCCGCGAGGAGCCCGGTCTCCGGACCTGTTCGCAGGTGGGCGAGACCTTCGTTTCTGCCATGTCGTCGTGGCCGGGACGAAGGAGACCCCTTTGAACCGGCGAGAAAGGTCATTGTGAACTTCGCCGTCGTCTTCGCCGTCTTCCCGATCATCTTCATCGGGGAACTCCCTGACAAGACCATGTTCGCCTCTCTGGTGCTGTCGACCCGAGGCAAGCCACTTTCGGTCTGGCTAGGGGCTGCCGGCGCCTTTCTCGTCCACGTGGTGATCGCCGTGACGATCGGCGTGGCCCTGTTTCGCATCCTGCCTCACCGGGCGGTGGATGTCGTCGTGGCCGTGATGTTCCTCGTGGGGGCGGCACTGGCACTCAGAGAGGCGACTCAGGACCATGACGAAGAGATCGTCGAGCGCGAGGTGGCCACCAAACGGCGCGTCGCGAGCACCGCGTTCATCGTCATCTTCCTGGCCGAGTGGGGCGACCTGACGCAGATTCTCACGGCCAACCTTGCGGCGCACTATCACGCGCCGCTCTCTGTGGCGGTGGGCGCTGTCCTGGCCCTCTGGGCTGTCGCCGGCCTGGCCGTGGTCGGTGGTCAGAGCCTCTTGCGGTTCATCAACATCCGGACTCTGCGCATCGTGACGGCCGTCGTCCTGGTTGGCCTCGCCGGATTCGCCGCTTGGGAGGCCTTCCGCTGATTGTGAGGGCTTTATGATTTGATGCGCCGCTGCGCGAGGGCATGGAACAGCGGTCCGCCGTCAGATCAACGCAGCCGAGATCACCTGGCCAACTTGGTCGATTTCGAGCAGGAAGCCGTCATGCCCCGCTTCAGAGTCAATGACGTGCACCGCTGGTCGGCCTGGAAGGTGGCGCGCCAGATCTTCCTGTTGGGTCAACGGGTAGAGACGGTCTGACGCGATGCCGGCCACCGTCACCTCCGCCTGCACGCGTCGCAGGGCGTTCACGCTCCCACCGCGGCCACGCCCGACATCGTGGTGATTCATGGCCTCGCTGAGGAGAATGTAGGAGTTCGGGTCGAACCGCTGGGCCAGCTTCTCTCCGTGGTGCTGGAGATACGACTCAATGGAGTAGCGGCCGCCCTTCAAGGGGTCCTCTTCGTCCTGAGGTGTTCGCCCGAAGCGATCCTCGAACTCAGCGCCGGTCCGGTACGAGTACTGACCGATCCCCCGCGCCAACGACAACCCGTCGACCGGGCGCGCATCGGTCCCGTAGTAATCGCCACCCCGGAATGCGGGGTCGGAACGAATGGCCCGCACCTGCAGCGACGCGAGCGCGATCTGATCCGAGCTCGCGGCTGCTCCGACCGAGAGGACCACCGCTCGGGCCACACGGTCGGGTTGGTCGATGCACCACTCGAGGACCCGCATACCTCCCATGGAGCCTCCGATGACGGCGGCCCACGTCCCGATCCCGAGGCAGTCGGCCAGGGCGACCTCGACGGCTACCTGGTCTCTGATGGTGATGACAGGGAATCGTGAGCCATAGAGCTCCCCGTGCGGGGCCTCCGATGCGGGACCTGTTGTTCCACTGCACCCTCCCAGGACATTGGGACAGACGACGAAGTAGCGGTTGCTGTCGATGGGTGCTCCAGGCCCGATCAGGCCGTCCCACCACCCGACGACGCCGTGGCCAGGGTCCGACAGGCCCGACGGCGTGGGAATCTCCCGTCAGGGCATGCAGCACCAACACGCCGTTGGAGCGGGCTGCGTTGAGTTCACCCCACACCTCGTAGGCAACGGTCACCTTTGCCAGGTGACCGCCACCTTCGAGAGAGAACTCCTCGGTCGTCGCCGGGTGGCACCGCGGCGAACTGACGTCGCCCCGGGTCGTCGCCGGGGAGCCACACGCCTGGGTACGGCCCCTGGATCATGTTCCCTTTGCGGCGCGGAACCCGGCGTCGAGGTCGGCCAGGATGTCCTCAATCGACTCGATCCCCACTGACAGGCGCACCAGGTCGGGCGTGACGCCTGTCTGTCGTCTGTTCCGCCTCGGTGAGCTGCGAATGGGTGGTCGAGGCGGGATGAATGGCCAAACTCCGAACATCTCCGACGTTCGCCAGGTGGCTGAAGAGCTCCAGGCCCTCAATGAAGCGGCGACCCGCTTCGGAGCCTCCTTCGATCCCGAAGGCGATGATGGCACCGCCCCCGTTGGGAAGGTACCGCTGTTGACGCGCGTGCCACGGGCTCGACTCGAGACCCGGGTACGCCACCCATGAGACCTCGTCCCGCGCTTCGAGCCATTGGGCCACGGCGGTGGCGTTCTGCACGTGCCTCTCCATCCGCAGGCTCAGCGTCTCGAGACCCTGCAGGAAGAGGAACGAATTGAGCGGAGCGATCGCTGGGCCGGTGTCGCGCAAGTACTGCAGCCGCGCCTTCAGGACGAACCGGGCCGGAAAGAGCGACTCGGGAAGGTTGCCGAAGACGAGGCCGTGATAGCTCGGGTCCGGCTCGGTGAAGGCGGGAAATCTCCCGCTCCCCTCATAGTCGAACGTGCCGCCGTCGACGATGACGCCACCGATCGAGGTGCCGTGGCCGCCGATGAACTTGGTCGCCGAATGCACGACGATGTCGGCCCCGTGACGGAGGGGCTGCGCCAGGTACGGAGTGGCCAGCGTGCTGTCGACCACCAGGGGAATCTGGTGGTCGTGCGCGACCGACGACACTCCCTCGAAATCGAGCACGTCTCCCTTGGGATTGCCGAGCGTCTCGGCGAAGAAGGCCTTTGTGTTGGGCCGGACGGCGGAGCGCCAGGCTTCGAGATCGTCGGGGTCGTCGACGAAGGTCACCTCGATCCCGAGCTTGGGCAGCGTGTAGTGGAAGAGGTTGTAGGTGCCGCCGTACAGCGACGCGGACGACACGATGTGCCCTCCGTTCTCAGCCAGATTCAACAGCGCGATGGTCTCGGCAGCTTGACCGCTCGCCACCGCGAGCGCCGCCACTCCCCCTTCCAAGGCGGCGATCCGCTCCTCGAACACGGCCTGCGTCGGATTCATGATCCGGGTGTAGATGTTTCCGAGCTCCTCCAGGCCGAACAGCGCCGCCGCATGAGATGTGTCACGGAACGTGTAGCTGGTCGTCTGATAGATCGGCACTGCCCGTGCCCCGGTCGTCGGGTCAGGTACGGCACCGGCATGCACTTGGCGAGTTTCAAAACCCCAATCAGGCACTGACATAGTCTCCTTCGATCACGTTCCGAACGCCGACATCTGACGCCTCGTTCATAATTGTTACAAACCCGACTGTTTTAGTCAACTTCTGGCTCACGCAGAAGACGCCCTGCATCCATCGCAAAGCTAGGGAGGACGGCCGGGAGGCCGTCGCCACCGCACCGATGAAGACGTCGATCCTTGGACCTTCGGGACGCGTCACGGGCGAGATCCCTACTCCTCGATGGGCACGTCGAATCTCTCGTAGTAGAACGCGAACTGCTCTCGTATGGACGCCGGATCCAGCCCGAATGTCTCTGCCCTGTAATTGTGAGGTCCGGTGCGGTCCTTCGAGCTCTCGGCCCACCAATCCTGCATGCGCCGCCTGGCATCGCCGCTCAGATCGTCGCCGAGCTCTGCGTAGAGCTGCGCCACCGCTGCCATCGGATCGCTCTGCACTGCCTTGAAGGAGACATCGAAAAAGCGAGCTTCGTTCCCGCTGTCCCGGAACTCAATCAGGCGCTGCAGCGAGTAGCACCAGAGCGTCGAGTTATGGCTACCGATGGCAAGAGGATCGGGGTGCTCGGTCAACACATTCGACAGTGCTTCGAACAGAGCGCAGACCGACGGCAGGACCTTCCCTACGTCACGGTGCGTCATGACGAATCGCGCATCGGGATACACCTGGTCCAGTGCCGCAATCGAGTGCATGTGGGCTGGCGTCTTGAGCCACCATCGCTCCGGTGGGCATCGCCATTGCAGCAGCTTGAGCACGCGCTTGTGGTAGCGATAGGCAGGTTCCATGTCGCAGGCGAGGAGCCACGAGCTGTATGTGGGAATGCGGGCCATGCCCTCGAAGAGTTGCGATCTGAAGTCGAGCGCCATGAGGAGAATGCACTCCTGGGGGCCAGTGGCCGACGTCGGCAACATTCCGGAGAAGCCCGGGAACATCTCATTCGTCATGTCGATGCCCGCCTGTGTCGCAGCGATCCGCGGGTCGGTGTGCTCGGTCGCCGTCTCCGGCGGGGGGCATGGTGCGCCGGCTTCCCATGTGCGTAGGGACCGCCTGTCGGTGTCGCTGGCCAGCAGAAAGCTCAAGGCGGTGGAGCCGGTGCGGGGAAGCCCGAGCCCGAACAGCGGAGCCACGATCTCCTGGTCGTCGATATCGGGGTGAAGGGCGTACCACCGCTCCACTTCGAGCCGGTTGACCAGCAGCCCGACTATCTGGTCGATCATGGCGCTCTCGCCCAATTCGTTGAGGGACGATTCAGCCGAGAGCGATGCCACCAGCACCTCGAGGCCCTCCCGCCACGTGTCACCCCCGAAGTTGTCAGAGCCCGCCCGCGCCACCGCGGTTTCGACCAGTTGATCGACCTGCATCCAGATAGCCCCCGAGTCCCCCGGTCCCGGGCCGGACCGGGACGTCATGGAGACACTACGGGATCACGCCCTTCGATTCCGGGGCTCTATTGCAGGCCGAAGATCTCAGTGACGCTGTCTGGCCCTTGGGAAGTCCCGCAGCCTGGCGTAGATGGTGATCAGGCGAGAGGTGACCGGGGCGCGCTCCACCACCGTGGGCCATCGGGGTTCAGGTTGGTCGGTGCGTGCACAGAGAGATACTCGACGGCGCTACGGCGAATCCTGCCGCTCCTCCGGCGTTTCCGTCGGGTTGAAAACCAGCGGTCACGTACTGCTCCGGCCGCCTCTGCCCCTCGAGAGCGATGGACGACAGCACCTCCTTGTCCGCCGTCGTCAGCGGAGGCTGGACCAGGCTCCTGGGCCACAGGTGCCGTGCCCGGACCACGTTGAGCTCGGAAGCGTAGAGCGTGACCTGCGCCGCCAGATAGAGAAAGGCCAGCAGGCCGAGGACGAGCGCAAACGTGCCGTACTCCTTGCTCGTGTTACGCAGCGAATGATCCACCAAGACGCCACCGAGGTACTGCAGAAGCGTCCAGCCCGCCGCGCCGACGAAGGCTCCCGGCATCAAGTCGCCCCACGGGATCTGCTTCGGCGTGAGCAACCGGAAGGCGACGACGAAGAGACCGATGTTCACCACGAGCGAAGCCACCACTGCTCCGATAACGGCCAGACCGCCGTGATGCCCGATCGTGACGACTCCGGCCACTCCCGTGCTCACCAGCAGGAACACGCCGAGCAACACGGTCATGGAGGCCGTCCTCCCGAGGCGGGCCCCGAAACTCGGGCGGTTCACTCCGGGGATGTTCCACACTTCCGCCTGCGCGTACTGCGCGGTTTGAATCGCGCCCTGTGATCCCCAAAGCACGACGAGGATCCCCACCACGAGGCCCAGAATGCTGCGGTCGTGCAAGCCGTGGATGTTGGTGCTCAGTTTCGTCCCGACGACGGGAAACTGGGAAAAGGCCGAGTTCTCGACTCGGCCGACGAAGGAATGCTCGGACGCACCGAAGAATCCGAGAATCGTGACCAGAAGCAACAGAAGCGGGAACAAGGAGAGGAACCCGTAGAAGGTCATCAGAGCGGCCAGGGATCCACCGCGGTCATCGCCGAACTTCTTCCAGACGCCGACCACGAAAGCCAGCGGGCGGACGCCCTGCTGGGCGCGATCCATTCTCCGGACGAGTTGCTCAGCGCCGTTCATCAGATCCCAGTCCCCAGTGGGCTCTCCGCGGGCATGCGGGACGAGCGGGCGACGACGTCGCCGTCATCTCTGCGTTCTCTGAGCCTCATCCAGTCTTCATACCCCGAGTTGCACGGGACGACACGGGACTCTGGGTACGGTGGTGGCTGTGACGCCACGGGCGACGGATCGAAGCGGGGGAATCGGTGCGGGAAAGCTCGATACCTACCGCACGAAGCGCGATCCCAAGAAGACGCCCGAGCCCATGGGTCGTCGGCCACGGGGGAACCCAACCGGCCAGAGATTCGTCATTCAAGAGCACCACGCGCGCAGCCTCCACTGGGACCTCCGGCTCGAACGCGATGGCGTGCTTGCCTCGTGGGCGCTCCCGAAGGGACTGCCGGAGACCCCGGAGAAGAACCACCTTGCCGTGCATACCGAGGACCATCCTCTGGAGTACGCGACCTTCGAGGGCGACATCCCGCAAGGCGAGTACGGGGGCGGCCGGATGACGATCTGGGACTCCGGCACCTACGACGTGGAGAAGTGGTCGGACTCCGAAGTCAAGTTCGTGCTGCACGGAAAAAGAGGTAGCGGGAGCTTCGTGCTCTTCCAGACCAAGGACCGCGACTGGATGATCCATCGGCATGGATCATCGACCCGGGCCGACGCCCTCCCTGACTCCATCAAGCCCATGCTGGCCGTCGCCGGCAAGCTGCCGGCGGACGACGAGAATTGGGCGTTCGAAATCAAATGGGACGGCGTCCGGGCGATCCTCTTCGTCGAAGGTGGGCGCGTGCGGGCACAGAGTCGGAACGACCTCGACGTGACGGTCTCGTTCCCCGAGCTGGCCGACATTGGAAAGTTCCTCGGGATGACCACCTGCATCATCGACGGCGAGATCGTCGCACTGGGCGAGGATGGCCGGCCGAACTTTTCCAGGCTGCAGCAGCGCATGCATGTATCGAACCAGCGGGAAGCAAAACGAAGGGCGCTCTCGGACCCGGTGACGTTCGTGGCGTTCGACCTCCTGTACATCGACGGGCACGCGCTGTTGGGTGCTGCCTACGACGAGCGACGTGACCGGCTCGAGGCGCTGCACCTATCGGGCGAGACCTTCACCACGACCGACTCGTTCCGTGACGTCTCCGGCCAGGACATCCTCCATGCGACGGCGCAGAACGGCCTGGAAGGCGTCGTTGCCAAGCGGCGCGCTGCACCGTATCGGCCAGGTCGACGCCATCCTGACTGGACGAAGGTCAAGAACTTCCGGACGCAGGAGGTGGTGGTGGGCGGCTGGACGGATGGGCAGGGCGAACGTCAGGACAGTCTCGGCGCCCTGCTCCTCGGGATCCCCGAGAAAGGTGGCCTGCGCTATGTCGGCAAGGTCGGGACGGGCTTCACTGCAAGTGCCCGCAGCGACTTGCTGCACGATCTCGTAGCACTGGCGACGCCGGACAATCCGTTCACTTCCGGGCTCCCAGCTGCTGATGCGAGGAGGGCACATTTCGTCCTTCCCAAAACGGTGGGAGAAGTCGAGTTCAGTGAGTGGACAACGGCAAAGAGGCTCCGCCAACCGACCTGGCGCGGCCTGCGTCCGGACAAGGCGCCCGATGAGGTCGTGGTCGAATAATGGCCGCGACCACGCGAGCGGCCATCGGGGGCCGGGAGATCTCCGTCTCCAACCTCGAGAAAGTGCTCTTCCCGCACTGCGGCTTCACCAAGGGCCAGCTCATCGACTACTACGTGCGCATCGCTCCCGTCATGCTCCCGCACATTCGGGAGAGACCGCTGACGATGAAGCGATTCCCTGACGGAGTGGAGAGCAAGTTCTTCTTCGAAAAGCACATCCCGTCACACGCGCCAGATTGGGTGGCCTCGGTTGACGTGGCCGCCAACGATGGCAAGGACGTCATCCCCTACGCGATGGTCAACGACCTTCCGACCTTGGCCTGGGCGGCAAACCTCGGGACGATCGAGCTCCACGTGCCGCTCTGGCATGTCGGGCGACGCCGCAAACTCCCGGCGCGTCCCGATTTCATGGTGTTCGATCTCGATCCCGGCGAGGGAACGTCCATCGTCGAGTGTTGCGAGGTGGCGGGTTACGTGACGGACGAGCTCGCCCGGCAGGGGTTGGAATCGTTCGCCAAGACGAGCGGCTCGAAAGGCCTGCAGCTGTACGCCGCCGTGGGTCCGAAGACGACGTGGGACAGTTCCCGCGGCCGGAGTCACGAGATCGCCCGGAAACTGGAGGTCGAACACCCTGGCCTGGTTGTCTCCAACATGCGCAAGTCGTTGCGCCGAGGACGAGTCCTCATCGACTGGAGCCAGAACCATCCGGCCAAGACAACCGTCGCCGTCTACTCCGTCCGGGCGATGCCGACGCCGACGGTGTCCACACCTGTCAGCCCGGCCGAGGTGCGGCGCTGCGCGGCAAAGCACGACCCTCACCTTCTCCGGTTCGAGGCCGATGAGGTCTTGCGGCGTATCGACACGCACGGCGACCTGTTCGCACCGCTGGGCTTGGTCTGACCGCCAAAAGAGAGCCCGATTGTGGCGATTGCTCCGTCGTGGCCGGACGAAAATGACGTCCGCAGAATTCGCCTCGTCGCACAGCGCAGAATTCGCCTCGTCGCACAGCCCAGCAGTTGCAGTTCAGTCGACGGGTGGGCGCGTCACGGTCTCCGGGGCGAGGCAACAACAGCCACTTCGGCCACAGGTCCTGCGGGTCCTGACCCGAAACACCCATCGACCGAATGTCCTGTATGTGCGCCGGCCCCCTGGCCAGGTTGGGCGCGTTTTCTTCACACCCTTGATTCCCGCTCGCGGGCTTGGCAAACCCCAAAAAGGAGGTGAACGTTGGAGATTAGCGGCGCCCTCCGGCGCGCAGGCGGACCAGGACCTCGTCCACGACCCCCGAGGTGGATGCTTCTCCCCCCAGATCGAAGGTCCGAATCCCATCCGCGGCGGCGCCGAACGTGGCCAGACGGATGGCTGCGGCAGCCTCGGCCACGGCGGCATCGCCGCGCGCCGCATGGTCGAGCACCGCGGCGCAGGCCAGCAGCATCGCCATCGGATTTGCCACGTTCTTGCCCATGAGCGACGGTGCCGTCCCGTGCGGTGCCTCCGCCATGGCGACGACCGGGCTCAGCTCGTCATCGAGCGCCAGCAGCACGGATTCAGCCCCGGCGATGGAGCCGAACAGGGCCAACACGAGATCCGAGAGGCAGTCTCCGTCTCGATTCAAGGCTGGGACCACGAGCGGGCTGGCATTCGACTCGGTGATCAGTCCCGCATACGCAGCGTCGATCAGGGTGGGCCTGTACGGAACGTCGGGATAGCGTGCCGCGGCGGCATCCATCTCCTCCTTCAACATCCCCTCGTAGACGGTGGAGACGGTCCACTTCGGGCCTCCGTACACGCACGCGCCCATCTGGGCTGCCGTCACGAATGAGAACTCGGCGACGGACCGGCACGTCGAACGATCGATCCGCTCGGTCCGCCACGCCTGCTCGGTCACGCTCCCGGCATCGCCTGTCCGGTGCTCCTCAGCGCCGTAGGCGTCACCGACTGCCATCCTCACCACCACGATCGGGTGGACCACGGACGCCGGTGGGGCGACGCCGGGTATGCGCCGCCCGGTCCGCAAAATCACCGATCCGTTCACACCTTCACGCAGGATGCGGTTGGGACTCCCGACATCGCCTGTCGTCTCTGGTGTGATGGTGGCCGCCTTGAGGCCGAGGCCCGTTTCGCGCATGGCGGCGGCGGCCTGGCGAACAACCTCGTTGGCAGTGGCACGCCGGTTTCCGAGGGACAGGTCGAACCGCACCAGATCGAGAGCGAACCCGAGGACGCCGGGGTCGAGCACCCGCAGGGCCTCGTCGAGCAGCTCCTGACCGGTCTCGTCGCCGTCGCAGACGACGATCTGACGGGCCGCTGACATGGCGTTCACAGTAATGGAGGCGGGTGTCGGCACACCCACCGATGGTGCTCAGATCCACGCGCTCCGCGTTGGTGGCATGCCGCTCGCGCCGTCGTTTCCAGGTACGACACCCAGCACTTGGTGGATGGAGATACCCCCGTCCTCAAAGCCATTGGCCGACGCTGCCATGTACAAGAGCCAGACCCGAGCTCGACGCACCCCGACTTCGGCCACGGCCGCGTCCCAACGCTGCTGGAGATTCGTCACCCACGCCCTGAGCGTCTTGGCGTAGTGCTCACGGAGGGATTCGACGTCGCGCACCTCGAAGCCCGCCGCCTCCATCGAGAGAACGACCTGGCCCACGTCGATGAGCTCGCCGTCTGGGAACACATAGCGACCGATGAACGATCGGGGGCCGATGCGCGAACCGCCCACGCTCGATATGGCGTGGTTGAGCAAGCGTCCCTGAGGTGCGAGGAGCCTGCGCATCGTCGCGAAGTACTCCGCGCTCCTCGAGGAACCCACGTGCTCGAACATGCCGACGGATGCGATGCCTTCGAACGGCCCGTCCCACACGTCCCGATAGTCCTGCAGTCGGATCTCGACCTGTTTCTCCAATCCGGCGGCAGCTATCCGATCGCGCGCCCACCTGGCTTGGGCCGGGCTGAGCGTGACGCCCACGACGCGCGCCCCGTAGTGACGAGCGGCATGCAGGGCGAACCCGCCCCAGCCGCAGCCCACGTCGAGGATGCGCTGGTCGGTGCGGTCGGCCAACCCGAGCTTGTGACAGATGA
This sequence comes from uncultured Acidimicrobiaceae bacterium, assembly GCA_963850185.1. Classification (GTDB taxonomy): domain Bacteria; phylum Actinomycetota; class Acidimicrobiia; order Acidimicrobiales; family RAAP-2; genus Bog-473. The sequence goes on along the minus strand of CAWKKE010000001.1, from coordinate 135,649 downwards.
GGTCGTGTTTCGATTCCTGCGCCGCCTCCAGCGTCTGCACCCCCGGCGCGAACCGCGCGCATGAATACGTCATGGCGGATCCCAGAACCATGGCGTAGAAGTCATTGCTCACGTCGTAATGGTGTTGCACGGCCTGCGCATCGCGGCTCCGCGAGTGCAGCCGGCCCCGCGGTGCTGCCTCCTCCGGTGGAGGGCGAAGCGGCCTCCCGATGAGCCCGAGTCGGCGAGCGGCCTGCAGCGCCTGCCATGGCAACCGCGAGCCGACGTGAATGCGGTCACGGGATGCGCCGTGCAGCGTCGCCAGCAATTCGAATATGTCGCCCTCGAAGGTGAGATCACCCATGACGAAGCCGCGCGCCAGGCCGAGCTCGCCGGGCGACCAGAGCAGCCGCCGCACCGCGTCGGCCGAGCGCACCTGCAACGTGGTTCCGCACGACGGCCCCAGGGAGGTGCCGTCCCAGAACTCGAAACGGACCGGCGGTTGACCACCGAAGAAGTGGGCCAGGAGGGGGGCCAGCGCCAGCGCCGCCCCGCCTCCCGCAACGGGCTCGTCGTTTCTGGCTTGCTGCCGGGGCCGCAATGGGCGCGGCCTGGAAAGTAGGTCCGATCGCATCACTGTCTCCTGATCAACGCCCAGAATTCTATGCGGTGAATGGAAGCCGTGCATCGGGGAAAGGTACGCGGCAGAGGACAGATGTCAGACGAGCGGACGACCGAGACGCCCCCGGGAACGCCGGGTCAGCGCGCCCTGGGGGCGATGGAGAGCGCCGTCCGACGAGCCCGTGAGTCGGCGGGCGCACCACCTCTCGCCACTCCCCCGCTCTCCATGGCTCAAGCCCCCACGCGGCCTGACGAGGCCGCCCCCCGCCAGGATGGTCGGCGTCCACCGGCCCCGTCCTTGGACGCGCGCCCGGCGCCTCCGCGCGGAGAGGCTCCATCACCGCCTGTCCGACCCGATCGCTGGTTGATAAGCGCCGTCATCACCGTTGCCGTCCTCGTCGTCGCGGCCGCCATCGCGTTGACCGTGTCGTTGAGTGGCAACTCGGCTCCGACGTCCTCGACGGCGTCCCCCCCGGGACCATCGTCCACGGTTCCCTCCCATACGCCCTCGACACCGACAGGGAGCGGTGGAGCGCGCGCGGTCGCGCCGTCACCCTCTGCGTCGACCACCACCACGTCGACGACCCTGTCCGTCGCGCCGGCGGGTCCGCCCGTGATCTCGGGACTGAGTCCCGCCAGCGGTTCACCCGGCCAGAGCGTGATGGTCTCCGGCGCCAACTTCTTGAGTACGAACGGTCAGATCGTGGCGACGTTCAACGGGCAGGTGGCGCCGACCGACTGCCCCGCTCAGAACAGCTGCACGGTCACCGTGCCGTCATCGAACGCGCCCTCGGCTCAGGTGGTGATCACCACGCCGGGCGGTGCGTCCAATGGGGAGACCTTCACCTACAGCTGAGCGCGCCGCAGCCATTGGTTGACCTCCTCGTCCGATGTCGGGGTGAAGTCGCGATACCACTCGCCCACGGCAAAGAACGGATCCGGATTGGCGACGCAGAGCATGTCGTCGCAGACGTCGTGGACCGCCGAGGCCGTCGCCGCCGGAGCCACCGGGACGGCGAGCACGATCCGCGACGCGCCGTGCGCACGCGCGACCCGGCAGGCGGCTCGTGCGGTCGAGCCGGTGGCGATCCCGTCGTCCACAACGACCGCGCAGCGGCCCTCGAGATCGAGGCGGGCGCGGCCCTCCCGATAGCGGAGAGCCCGCCGATTCAGCTCAGCACGCTCCCGCTCTGCGATCGCCTCGAGCTCGACGGCGCCGACGCCGCTCGACCCGACGACCTCCTCGTTCTCAACTCGTACCCCGTCCTCGCCGATCGCCCCCATGGCCAACTCCGGCTGGAACGGAGCCCCCAGCTTTCGCACGACGATGACGTCGAGAGGTGCGCCCAGGGCCGCTGCCACCTCTGCGGCGACGGGCACACCTCCACGGGGCAGCCCGAGGACGACGGTCCGGTCGCCAGCGAGACGGGACGCCCGCACGACCCGAGCCAGTTGGCGACCGGCGTCCACGCGGTTGCGGAACATCCTCATCACCTCCTCGACGACTGCAGTCTTGCCGCTGCCCCGGGGCACGACCACATTAGGAGCAGCCGTGGTCTCCTGCCGCAGCGACAGGTGCCAGGATGAACCTGATGACGGGCGCGAGAGTTCAGCAGTGACACGGCCCGTCCTGGCCGCCGACGTCGGCGGGACGCAGATGCGCGCGGCCCTGGTGGACGACAAGGGTCGGGTCCTGCTGCGTCGATCCGTTCCGACTCCGGCGGAGGCCGACGTCCCCGCGTCGCTGACGGACCTCATCGCCTCGGTGGCGGCCGAGCGCCATCACGGTACGGCTTCGCGCGCCGTCGTGGGACTTCCCGGGGCGGTCGACTACGAAGCGGGTCGACTGCTGTGGGCCCCCCACTTGCCCGTGCAGTGGCCCGACCTGTTGTCTGCCGAGGGCTTGACCGAGCATCTCGGGCTCCCTGTCGATATTGCCAATGACGCCGACCTGGCCGCGGTCGGCGAAGCCTGGTTCGGCGCAGGCGCAGCCAGTCATGCGGTGGCGTATCTGACGATCTCGACCGGTATTGGTGCAGGCGTGGTGCACGGCGGGCGCCTGCTCCGTGGCCCCAGCTCGCTGGCCGAGATCGGCCACGCCGTCATCGACTGGCGCGCCTGGCTCGAAGGTGCGCCGTCGACGCTCGAGGAATTGGGATCGGGGACTGCCGTGGCCCGGCTGGCGCGCCGAAGCGGGGCTGGGGGCCTTGGGTGCCCGGGAGATCCAAGCCAACGCTGAGGCGGGTGAGTCACGGGCCGTCATCATCTGGCAACAAGCGGTCGCCGCGTGCGCCGCTGGCGTGTCGAATCTCGTCATGTCCTTTTACCCGAGCACGGTCGTGATCGGTGGTGGGTTGGGCCGGCAGGACGATTTCTTCGGACCGCTCCGGGACATGGTGCTCCAGCGGCCGGGCCATTACCCCGCCGACCTGGCGATCGTCCGCTCCACGCTCGGCGACGATGCGGGGCTGTCCGGCGCCGCGGCCTGGGCCGGAGCGACCTCCTCAGCCTGACTCCGACCGTTCGTCGCACCGGATCGACCGTTCACAGGGGATGCCCAGCAGCGCTCGTAAGACCTGGGTATGGTTCTTGAACTTGAAACAAAACTGCAATACAACCCGTCACACACGGGTAGAACGCAGTCAGCAGGGGGCTCGCTCAAATGGGCGATCCAGGACCAAAGGAGACAATGTGCGTTTCAGCAGGGCAGGCATCCTCGGGGGACTCTCCCTCGTGTTGTCGGCGACGCTGGTCAGTGTTGGGGGCGGAGGGGCTTCAGCCTCTGTTCGCGTGAGCGGACCCTCCGGTATTTCGACCAGCTCGTTCGACAACAGCTTCACCGTCATGAAGCAGTTCAAATCTCTGGCCGCCGCCGGAAAGGGCAAGGTCGCTGCGATCCTGCCCGACACGGTCAGCTCGACCCGTTATGTCGAGTTCGACCAGCCGGACATCACCAAGGCGCTCCAGACAGCCGGACTGAGCTCGTCGCAGTACGTCGTGCAGAACGCACTGGGGAGCGACGCCACCCAGCTGACCGATGCGCAGACGGACATCTCGAACGGGGCGACGGTGCTCCTGGTCGACCCCTTGGACTCCGGAGTGGGTGCGCAGATTGAGAGCTACGCCAAGTCCCGCGGCGTCAAGGTGATCGACTACGACCGCCTTACCCTCGGCGGCAGCCGTGCGTATTACGTCAGCTTCAACAACGTGAAGGTCGGACAGCTCATCGGCAAGGGCCTCGTGAGCTGTGTCGCAGCCTGGCACGTGAAGAAGCCACAGGTCGTCGTCATGCACGGCGCGGTGACGGACAACAACGCGACGCTCTTCGCCCAGGGCTATGACTCGGTCATCAACCCGTTCTTCAAGTCGGGGAAGTGGACCGCCGTGGCCCACACCGCAGGAACGTGGGACCCGCCGACCGCGGAGACGGAGTTCCAGGCCGTTCTGACGGCGCACCAGAGCGTCAATTCGGCACTCATTCCGAATGACGAGACCGGCGCGCCGATCATCACGTACCTGCAGTCGCTGCACGTGAAGCCCAAGACGTTCCCGACCACGGGGCAGGACGCCACGTTGACCGGCCTCGACAACGTGCTGGCTGGGTACCAGTGCGGCACCGTGTACAAGCCGATCTACCTGGAGGCCGAGTCCGCAGTTGCGCTCGCCCTCTACCTGCGGGCAGGCGCGAAGCCACCCGCCGCTCTGGTGAACGGCAAGACGACGGACACGACGGCCAGCGTCAGCGTGCCGTCAGTGCTCCTGCAGCCGGAGTGGGTGACCCCGGCGAACATGAACGCCACGGTGATCAAGGACAACTTCGTGCCGGCGTCGCAGCTTTGCGCCGGCTCGTACGCGGCCGCCTGCAAGGCTGCAGGCATCACCGGGTAACGGGCAGCAGGCCGGCACGCCGGTCTGGGTAATGTCCATCGAAACGAAGTAACTTCCAGGCCGGCCCCCGGTCCCGGTGACGGGGCGGGGGTCGGCCACTGGAAGCATGCAGAGACTCGAGCTGTCGTCGCAATGGGGGCCATCACATGACCGAGGATGTACCGCTCCTGGAACTCCGGGGAGTGAGCAAGTCGTTCGGGGCCGTCCAGGCGCTGAACAAGGTCAACCTCTCCGTTCCGGCAGGCAAGATCACCGCACTGGTGGGCGACAACGGCGCCGGCAAGTCGGTGACGATCAAGACCATCTCCGGTCTGTGGCAGCCGACCGAAGGCCAGATCCTCTGGCAGGGCAAGCCGGCGCACATCCACAGCCCGAACGATGCCGAAGCCCTCGGGATCACGACGATCTACCAAGACCTCGCGCTGTGCGACAACCTGGACATCGTCCAGAACCTGTTCCTCGGGCACGAGAAACTTCGGCATGGACTCCTCGACGAGAGCGCCATGGAGATTGAGGCGCGCGAGGTGCTGGCCGACCTCCACGTCACGACCGTCCGCTCCATCCGCCAGCCGGTGGCGTCACTCTCGGGCGGGCAGCGCCAGTCCGTCGCCGTCGCCAAGGCGGTGTTGTCCGCCGCCAAGCTCGTCATCATGGACGAGCCCACCGCCGCCCTCGGGGTGGCCCAGACCGAGCAGGTGCTCGATCTGATCAGACGGCTGGCCGGCCAGGGCACGGCCGTCATGGTGGTCTCGCACAACCTGGTCGACGTGTTCGCCGTCGCCGAGCAGATCTCGGTGCTCTATCTGGGCCGATTGGTGGCGCAGGGACCGGCTTCCGACTTCGACACTCAGATGGTGGTCGAATACCAGACAACGGGTCAGTCGACGCGGGCGAATGCGCCGGGGGTGGAGGGACAATGACCGACACGACCGGCGACCCTGTCACGCCAGCGAAAGGCCCGGAGGCTGCGCCAGCCACCTCGGCGAATGCTCTGGCACCGGATGCGCTCGTGGCGCTGGCGCCCGAGGTCCTGGCGGATTCCCTGGGCGACTACCTGCGCGCCTGGTGGAAGCGGATCCGCGGCGGTGAGAGCGGCGCGCTCCCGATCATCGCCGGCCTCATCGTCATCTGCGTCTTCTTCGACGTGCAGTCCAGCGCCTTCTTGACGGCGACGAACATCGTCAACTTGTTCGTGCAGGCGACGTTCATCATCCTCCTGGGCATGGGCGAGCTGTACGCCCTGATTCTCAGCGAGGTCGACCTCTCCGTCGCCTTCGTCGGCGCGGTCGGCGCCGCCATCGCCTTGGCCCTGATCACCTCGCCGTCCAACTGGCCGTGGTGGGCCGGCCTGATCGTCGGCCTCGCCGCCTGCGCGGTCATCGGCGCGTTCCAGGGCGCGATCATCACCAGGCTCAAGATTCCCTCCTTCGTGGTGACGCTGGCGGGATTGCTCGGCTGGCAGGGCGTCTTGATCTACGTCTTCGACGTCGACAAGGGCGCCGTCGGCGGCGTCATCACTCTCCCGAGCGGCGTCATCGCCGACCTTGTCAGTGGCAGCATGACCCCGGTCGCAGGCTGGATCGTCTTGGTGATCGGCATCGGCCTCTACGCCCTGGCGACCATCCTCACGACCGGGCGCCGTCGCGCCCAGGGCCTGAGCGCGCCTCCCCTGGGCATCACGGTCGCGACCATCGGCGCCGTCGCCCTCTCCGGCATCGTCCTCGTGTGGATCTGCAACCTGAACCGGGGTGTGCTCACCCCGGTGAAGGGCGTTCCCTGGGTCATCCCCTTTCTCGTCGTCCTCCTGATTGTGCAGTCGTTCCAGCTGACACGGACCCGGCTGGGGCGCTACATCTATGCCATCGGCGCCAGTCCCGAGGCGGCCCGTCGCGCCGGCATCCACGTCGCCCGGGTCCGGACGATCGCCTTTGCGCTCTGTAGCTTCACGTCCGGACTCGCCGTCGTGGTCTATGCCTCACGACTCGGCTCACTCTCGGTCGGCTTCGACGGCGGCACGTACGTCCTCTATGCCATTGCGGCTGCCGTCATCGGTGGGGCAAGCCTGTTCGGCGGATATGGCAAGCCCATTCACCCGCTCCTGGGCGGTCTCGTCATCGCCACCCTCACCAATGGACTGGCGTTGCTCAACATCAGCACGGCCGGAACCGACATTGCGACTGCTGCCGTCCTGCTCGTCGCCGTCGCCGTCGACGCCACACTGCGCCGCAGGGGAAGGCCGGCCTGAGCCTGCGAATTCGTCGGCGGGCCGATGCGCTCAGCGGGCCGAGAGCACGATCTCGAGCACCGTGCCCACCCCGGCTACCACCAGCGCAATGGACACAATGACGGCCATCACCTGCACGAGCGGCCGGTGGATCGGCTCCCAGTCGCCGACGTCGGCGAACTGGTCCAGCACGGTGCCGTCCGCATCGGCCCACGCCGCTTCCTCGGGGGCCCGCTCGTCGAGCGGTCGCGGCTCACGCGTCGCGACATAGCCAAGGAACGGGCCCAGGCCCTCGGGGAAGTGGGGCTGCGGTGGTACCGGGACGTGGCCCTGCATCGGTGAGCAGGCTAGCCGTGCGTCTGACGCCGCGAGAGCCCGACGGTCTACCCTCGGCTCATGGATCAGCCCCAGCAGATCGGCTTCACCGCGGCCGAGTCGACCCCCCGCTTCCCCGCGAGGCCAAGCCGCCGCAGGGTGCGCCCAATGTGATCGCAATCGTCCTCGACGACACAGGCTTCGGTCACCTGGGTGCCTTCGGCTCCGACATCGGCACGCCGCACCTCGACGCCCTGGCGGCGGGTGGCGCACCGTTCAACCGCTTCCACGTCACCTCCCTGTGCTCGCCGACGAGGGCATCGTTCTTCACCGGGCGCAATCACCACGCGGTGGGGATGGGATTCCTGGCCGACATCCCGCTCGCCTTTCCCGGCTACGACGCCCGCCTGCCCAAGACGGCAGCCACGCTCCCCCGCCTGCTGCGTGACGCCGGCTACTCGACCATGGCGGTCGGCAAGTGGCACCTGACGCCCCGCTGGCAGCGCTCGGCGGCTGGGCCGTTCGACACGTGGCCGCTCGGACTCGGGTTCGAGCGCTACTACGGATTCCTGCAGGGCGATACCAACCACTGGACCCCGAACCTCGTCTGCGACAACCACTACACGGAGCCCCCCCGCCGCCCCGAGGAGGGCTACCACCTGAGCGAGGACCTGGCCGGTCAGGCGGTCCGCATGGTGCAGGACCAGCAGCAGGGCGCGCCGGGAAAGCCCTTCTTCTTGTACTTCGCGCTCGGCGCCATGCACGCGCCCCATCACGTGGCGCCCGAGTGGGTGGATCCATACCGGGGCCTGTTCGACAAGGGATGGGACGCCTGGCGCGCCGAGCTGTTCGCTCGTCAGTGCGCGTCGGGCATGGTCCCGGACGGTACCGTCCTGACGGAGCGGCCCGAGTGGGTCCAGGCCTGGGACGAGCTCTCGAGCGAGGAGCGGCGCATGCTGGCGCGCCAGCAGGAGGTCTTCGCCGGCTTCCTGACCCACACCGATGCGCAGATCGGCCGCGTCCTCTCCTCACTCGAGAACCTGGGCGCGCTGGACAACACGATCGTCATGGTCTTCTCCGACAACGGCGCCAGCGCCGAAGGAGGCAAGGCCGGCAGCTTCAACGAGCACCGCTTCACTGCGCACATCCGGGAGTCCATGGACGAGAACCTCGCGCACTACGACGACTGGGGTGGTTTCACGACGTACAACCACTATTCGTGGGCGTGGGCCTGGGCAGGCAACACGCCGCACAAGCTGTGGAAGCGCTACACGTGGCTGGGCGGAACCCGCACGCCCCTCATTGTGCACTGGCCGGGACGGATCGCCCGCCCCGGCGCCATGCGTCCCCAGTTCGCGCACGTCATCGACCTCATGCCGACGATCATGGCTGCCACCGGCCTCGACATCCCGGACGAGGTCGACGGCGTGGCCCAGCAACCGGTCGACGGCGTGAGCCTCCTGTCCGCGCTCGAGGACCCGGCCACCCCCGAGCTCCATCCGACGCAGTACTTCGAAATGATGGGCTCGCGCTCCATCTACCACGAGGGGTGGAAGGCGACGACCAACCACATCAGCTCCGGCATCCTCGACGAGGAGGAGCTCGCCGTCGGCAGTCGCAACTTCGACGACGACCGCTGGGAGCTCTTCGACCTCTCGGTGGACTTCTCAGAGGCAACCGACCGCGCCGACGAAGAACCCGAACGCCTCCAACGCCTGCGCGACCTGTGGGACGCCGAGGCGCAGCGCAACAACGTCCTTCCCATCTCCGACGGCCTCGTCGACCGCTTCGGGGGGTTCATCCCGCCGATCTGGCCCGCCGGCAACGCACGCACGTTCCGTCCCGGCGGTGGTCCCGTTGCCGACGAGTCGGTCCCGATGCTGTGGGGTGGCTTCGACATCACAGCCGACATCGATGCCGGCGGGGACGGTGCCGGTGGCGTCGTGTTCGCCCTCGGCGACTGGTTCGGAGGCTACGCCCTCTACCTCGTCGGCGGCCGGGCGCACTTCACCTTCGCCCGGGCCGCCGACACCCTCGAGCTGGCCATGCCGTCAGGCCTCAGCGCCGGCCCGCACACCATCACGGTGTCGTACGCAGTCGGCGAGGGCGGGTCGGCGGGACGGTTGGTCCTGCTGGTCGACGGAGGCGAGGTCGACGAGACCTCCGTCGAGGGCATGCTTCCCCTCGCCGTCCAGCACGGCGGGGCGGCGCTGCGCCTCGGGTGGGACAGCGGCTTCCCCGTGTCGAGCGCGCTACGCGCCGCCTGCGCCCTTCAGCGGGACGGTGCACGAGGTGCGGGTGGACACACCCGGCACGCTGCGGCCCGACCCGGGCGACGAGGTGCGCGCCGCGCTCCACGCCGACTGATCGGCCGAGGCGGGCTGCCGTGGCCTCAGTCCTCGTGTGGCACTCCTGCCAGCATGCTCAGCTCCCCGAGGCTCCACGACCCCGGGGCGGCGCCTTCGGCGGCGGCCCGTGCGGCCAGGCGCTGCAACAGCGCGTTCACGGGCGTCGGCACCCCGTGCAGGCCACCTTCGAGCGCTATCTCCCCGTTGAGGAAGTCGGCTTCGATCGACCCCGCGCCGCGGGCCAGGCTCTGCCAACTCGATCCTCCCTGCCACTCCCCCGAGGAGGTGGCCGCAATCTGGATGAAGTCGCCGCGGCGCTCCCGATCCTCCTCGGAGCTGGCGACGGCGATGCCCGCAGCGGCCAACGCCTCCTTGCCTTCGCGTTGGGCCTCCCGCGCCAGCGCGCTGAACCTGCCTTCGGGGCCGGCCAGTGCTTCCACCGCGTTGGCGAGGTTCATGAGGAGCTTGCGGTACTTCCAGCGCATGATGTCGGGGCGGGCCACGGACTGGAAGGGGGTCGTCGCGATGGCGTCGGCGATCGCCCGGCCGCGCTCGTCGACGCCCGAAGGGAATCGTCCGATATCGAGGAGCCCCGACACCGGTGCCGAGTGCAGCTGCACGACACCGGGCTGCAGCTGGGAAGCCGGGCACATCACACAGATGCCATAGGTGTTCGGAAAGTGGCGCAGGACGCGGCGCTCGTTCTCCACGCCGTTCTGCAGGCAGACCACCGGTGCCGCCGACGGCGCCACGCCGAGTTGCTCGAGCGCGCGGTCCGTGCTCTGACCCTTCACGGCCAGCAGCACCACCGGGTCGCCGTCGGCGTCAGCCTCCCAGGACACCTCCCCCGGCTCCTCAACGACGGGAATGGGCAGGGTGACCGTCTCGTCGGGTGCCTCCAGGACGAGACCAGACCGCAAGGCGCGGCCGTGTGCACCTCGGGCAACGAGCGTGACGTCGAACCCGCTCTGGAACAGGCGGGCGCCCACGGACCCGCCGATGGCACCGGCCCCCACGACGACGAACCGCATGGATGCCACTGTACGGCGTGTCAAGCTTTCTCCGTGGCGTCGTTGAACCCGGTGGAGCGTGCGACCGCGTTGGGCGGCTCCGTGGCCGCCGTCCCGTTGCGCCTCGTCGGAGGCCTCGCCGCGCCGGCCCGTGGTGGCATGGCGCGCAATGTGCGGCGCGCCATCGGCATCAGGGATGCAGAACCGCCACCGGTCGCCGTCGGCACCGACGAGGCCTACCTCCCGCCCGGCGGCGTCGCCCGGCGGGTTCATGCCGATCTCCCCACCATGTTGATCGGCGGCGTCAGCGCGCTGTTGCTCCAGACGTTGCACCCGCTGGCCATGGCCGGGGTGGCGGAGCACTCCAGCTACCAGGAGGACCCCCTGGGCCGGCTGCGCCGGACCGCGGCGTTCGTCGGCACGACGACGTTCGGCACCGTGGCCCAAGCTGAAGCTGCCATCGCCCAGGTGCAGCGGGTCCACCGTCGCGTGCAGGGGCTCGCACCCGACGGTCGGCCCTACGCCGCCGACGACCCGGACCTCGTCACCTTCATTCACGTCGCCGAGGTCGCCAGTTTCCTGACCTCGGCGCAGCGCTACGGGAGCCGGCCGCTGACGCCCGAGGAGTGCGACGAGTACTACGAGCAGGTGGCACCGGTGGCGCTGGCCCTCGGAGCGACCTGGGCTCCCCGTTCCGCCGCCGAGGTCGAGAGCTACCTGCTGCGCATACGCCCGGATCTCTACGCCGGGCCGCAGGCCAGAGCGGCCCGGGACTGGCTGTTGCGCGGGGTGGCGCAGCGCCCGGCCGAGAGGGCTGTCTATTCCCTCGTCGTCGCCGCCGCTGTCGGCGTCCTGCCCCGCTGGGCCCGCTCCGAGCTCGGGCTCTCCATCGCTGGCCCGCTCGACCTGGTCGTCGACACAGCGGCGGTCGCTCCGCTGGCCCGCGGTCTGGCCACCGCGCTGCGCTGGGTCGTCGCGCCCCCCGGGTAGGCAGCTCAGGTCGCGAGCGAGAGCCCGCCGTCGATCACCACCACCTGGCCGGTCACGTAGGCGGCGTGTGCGAGCGCCACGATCACGTCGGCGACGTCCTCGGGTTGGCCGGAGCGCTTGAGTGGGGTCACCTGCGTCACCACCTCGCGCACCACGTCCCAGTCCGCCGTCCACGGCGTGTCCACCAGGCCGGGCGCCACGGCATTGACCCGCACCTCGGGCCCGACCACCTTGGCCAGCAGCAGGGTCATGTGCGCCAGGGCCGCCTTGCTGGCCGCATACGGGATGGAGGAACCGGTGGGCCGCACGCCGGCCACCGACGCCACGTTGACCACCGAGCCGCCGCCGTCGCGCAGGGCAGGCATGGCGGCCACCGTCATGGCCCAGGTGCCGAACACGTTGACCTCGAAAATACGCCGCCAGACGTCGATGGATGCCGCCGCGAGGTCGTGGTGCGGAATCACGGCGGTGGTCCCGGCATTGTTCACGAGCGTGTCGAGCCGGCCCCAGCGCGCCAGGGCGGCGCCCACGACGCGGTCCGGGACGCCGGGCTCGGTGATATCGCCCTGGACGTAGTGCGCGTCGGGCAGCGACGCGGCGACGGCCTCTCCCTCGTCGACCGAGCGCGCCGAATTGACGAGAACGGCGGCACCTTCGGCGGCGAAGGCGCGCGCCGTAGCGGCACCGATGCCGCTGGAGGAGCCCGTAACCGCGACGACCTGTCCCTCGAGGGACCCGGTGCTCACCGTGGTGCCGTCACTGCGGCTCGATCCCCCAGCGGGCCGTCCATTCCCGGCCCGGTTCCAACGCGATCACGTCGTCGCCGGTGCGGAATGCATTCGGGGGACAGGTCATCGGCTCAATGGCGACGGCGTGCCGGCGGCGCTGCACGTCCCCCAGCGTGTCACCCGTGTACACCATGAGGTAGGGAAAGCCGGCATCGACCCAGAGGACGGCCCCGCCCACGCCACCGGGCGCCACCAGGCTCGCCCGGGCCACGCCGTCGGTGTCCCGCTCCAGCGCGGTGTAGGCGGTGTCGAGCACGACCGGCCCCACGAAACGCGCCGTGGTGAAGTCCCGCTCGGTGCCCTCGACCGGAGTCAGGGTTCCCGTGGGAAGCCCCCGGTCGTCCGTCTCGAGCGTGTGGCGCGCCGGCACATGCAGGATCGCACCGTCGACCGTCCCGGCCCCGGGCCCCGCACTCAGGTACGGATGGAAGCCGAGACCGAAGGGGATCGCGCCCTCCTCGAGCGATTGCGCCCGCGTGGTCACGGTCAGGCCCTCCCGGCCGACGTGGTACTCGATCTCGAGGAGGAGCGAGAACGGATAGCCGGGCGAGGGATGGAGCTGCAACCGTAAGGAGAGCTGATTCTGGTGCCTGGTCTGGAGCGTCCAGGGCATCCAGCGCACGAGGCCGTGGATGGCGTTGTGCCGCTCCGGCTCGTCCAACGCGGCCTGGGCCCGCACGCCGTTGTACTCGTAGCGGCCGTCGGCCAGGCGGTTCGGCCAGGGAGCGAGGACCTGACCCCGGCCCGAATGGGACCACTCGTCGGCGCCGAAACCGTCGAGGACCGTGGTCGGACCCACCGAGTAGGCCCGGAGGGTGGCACCCACCTCGCAGACGACGACCTCCTGACGCCCGTGCCCGATACGCCACTGCTGCCCGGTGGGCGAGGCGATGGAGATCCTGGGCGAGGGGGTGGGCATGGCCAGTGAATTGAAGCAGACCAGGGCCTCGGGGTGGGTGAAGGCCCTCAGATGCCGCCCGTGACGTCCGGGTGACACCACGTCGAACGGGTGATGGTCCCGGCCCGGCTCCCGAGACGGTGGGCGGTAGGGTGAGCCCACCGTGCGAATTCTCGTCACCAACGACGACGGTGTCAGCGCTCCCGGGCTGGCGGCGCTCACGAGAGCCCTGGTGGCCTGGACCCGGCGGACCGCCGGCGACCCGGCCCACGAGGTCATCGTGATGGCACCCAGCTCCAACTTCAGCGGTGCCGGCGCCGCTGTGGGCTCGGTCACCGACCACACGACCATCCCGTATCAGCGCGCCTACGTCGAGGGGGCCGAGGCGGTGGAGGCCTATGGTCTCGACGCCTCCCCCGCTCTCTCGGTCATCGCCGGCGCCCTCGGAGCCGTCGGGCCCAAGCCGGACCTCGTGCTCTCGGGCATCAACGACGGCGTCAACGTGGGCCGGTCCGTCCTCCACTCCGGAACCGTCGGCGCGGCGCTGACGGCCAGCCAGCTCGGGATCAGCGCGCTCGCCGTCTCCCTGCGCGTCGGCGACGGGCCCTATCCATGGGAATCGGCGGCCGAGCTGGCCGTCGCCCTCATCCCCCTTCTGGTCGCGGCGCCGGTGCGCACGGTCCTCAACCTGAACGTGCCGCACCTTCCCCTGGAGGAGATCAGGGGCCTGCGCTGGGCCAGGGTGAGTGGCGCCGGACTGATCAAGTCGGCCCGCGGCGCCGGGAGCTGGGAGGCGCCCAACGTCGAGGAGATCGAGGGGCCGGCCGCGGCCGAGGCGGCGCGCGCCGTCATGGAGGGCGAGCCGGACGAGAAGGGCGAAATCGTGCTCACCGTCGGATCGCCCTTCCCCCACTCGGGCGACCTCGGTCTGGCCGATTCGGGCGCCGAGGACGCCACCCTCGTGGCGCAGGGCTACGCCTCGCTCACCGCGCTGCGCGGCCCCCGGGCCGAGGACGACGAGCAGCTCCTGGGCAATCTCGATACGGGCCTGGCGGCCGCGCTGGCGGATTTCGACTTCAACGCCTGAGACGGGGCGACTCCTCGACCAGGTTGTCCCGCTCGTCATCGACCCGGATCCCCATGGCGCCAAAGACCCGGAGCGCCAGAGGAACCACCTGCGCGGTGTCGATCACGATGTCCCTCAGGGAGTCGCCGCCCTTGATGTCGACGAGATTCGACCCGTGGAATTGCCCGTTCGACAGCTCGGCCTGGGAGAAGTCGGCGTCAGAGAGATCGCTGTCGAAGAACCTCACGTCCTTCATGGCGGCCGCGTAGAAGTCGGCCCCGCGCAGCTCGCACGTCGAAAACGTGACCCGGTCCGCCTCGCTCATCCTGAAGTTGCAGCCGTCGAGCCTGCAGTCCGTGAAGGCCACGTCGTGCATGCGTGTGGAGACGGCCTGCAGGCCCGACATCCGGCAGCCCCGGAACTCGACCCGCGTCAAAAGAGACTCTTCGAGGTCGACCCCGGAGAAATCCGCGGCGTCGACGACCACGTCCGTCAGCGTCAGTTGTGGCAGCTGCGCACCCGTGAAGACGGCACGGTCGATGTGCGATTCCTCGACCTGAAGGTGGCGCCCGGTGGCCGCCACGAAGTCGCCCGTCAGCACCGCTCGCCACACCGACGCATCGTCCCCGATCCGGCCTTCGGGAGCGGCCGCCGGCTGGACCTTCCATCGGGGGGACGCAGGCGTCTTCGCCCTGGCGGACACGATTGCGAGAGTACTGCTCGCCATCGCCCTCCGGGGGGCGTCAGTCGTCCTCCCCCGGCGGCCGCCGGCGCTTCTTTATGGCGGAGCGGCGCCGCTTGGCATCGACGCGCCGCACCTGGGAGCCCTTCGTGGGCTTGGTCGGGGCGCGGGCCGGTTGGACACGCAGGCCGGCATCGAGCTTGGTGGCCAGGCGCTGCAGGGCCAGCTCGCGGTTGCGCGCCTGTGAGCGCGACTCGGACGCGCTCGCCCGTACGAGGGGTCCTACCCGCTCCAGCAGGCGGGCCCGTTGGCGCGGGCCGAGTGTCTGGGAGGCGGCGACGTCGAACTGCACCTCCACCCGGCTGAGCGTGCGGTTGGCGTGTTGCCCGCCGGGGCCGCCCGAGGTCGTGGCCCGCCAGGAGATCTCCGAGAGCGGGAGGTCCAGTCCCCGGTGTACGTGCAGGGTGTCGTCGCCGGCCACCCGACGAGCGTACGAGCACCGGGTACGCTCCGGGGCCATGGACTACCGACACCTTGGACGCTCGGGCATGCTCGTCTCCGCCCTCTCCTACGGCAACTGGATCACCCACGGCAGCCAGATAGAGGAGGATGCGGCCGCCGCGTGCGTGCGCGCGTCGCTCGACGCCGGCATCACGACGTTCGACACCGCCGACGTCTACGCCATCGGCGCAGCCGAATCCGTCCTGGGCCGGGCGCTCAAGCACGTGCGGCGCGAGTCCGTCGAGATCTTCACGAAGGTCTACTGGCCGACGGGCCCCAATCCGAACGACCGCGGCCTGTCCCGCAAGCACATCATGGAGTCGCTCCACTCCTCGCTCGGGCGACTGCAGACCGACCACGTCGACCTCCTGCAGGCGCACCGCTACGACTACGCCACGCCGTTGGAGGAGACGCTGCGGGCCTTCGACGACCTGGTGCGCCAGGGCAAGGTCCACTACATCGGTGTCTCCGAGTGGACGGCCGAGCAGATCGCGGACGCATTGCGCCTGGCCGACGAAATGGGCTTCGACCGCATCATCTCCAGCCAGCCGCAGTACTCCCTCATCTGGCGCGTCATTGAGGCCGAGGTGGTCCCGCTGAGCCAGAAGGAAGGCGTAGGCCAGATCGTCTGGTCCCCGCTCGCCCAGGGCGTCCTGAGCGGGAAGTACCTGCCGGGCCAGTCCGGCCCGCCGGCGGACTCGCGGGCCAGCGGCCCCGAGGGCGGCGAAATGAGCTGGCTGCTGCGCGACGAGGTGCTCGAGCCCGTGCAGGCCTACGCCGAGCTGTGCCGCGAGGCGGGCTACACGCCGGCATCGGTCGCCCTGGCCTGGGTGCTGCGCAACGAGAACGTGAGCAGCGCCATCGTCGGCGCGAGCCGGCCCGAGCAGATCGCCGAGAACGTCAAGGCGCTCGACGTCGTGCTCGAGCCCGACTTCGTGGCGGCCATTGAGAAGGTGCTCGAGCCCACCACCCTGTTCGATCCGGGCTTCACGATCAGCCCCGCCACCCGCCCCTGACGACGCCGGGGCTCAGCGGGGCGCGTCGAAGCGGGACGTGAACGACCGCACCTCCAACGTGCTGTGCGTGCGGTGTTCCTCGAAGACCCGGGTATAGCCCGTGTGTGCGATGCGCCAGCCCTCGTCCGTCAGCCGGTAGCGGTCGGCGTAGAAGGCGGTCCCGCCGATCTCGAGATCGGCCGCCGGCACAATGACGCGGTCCTGGAGGTACCAGGTCCCCTCCGCCGTGGTCGCCGAGGTGAAGGTGATTTCGGGGTGATGGCCGTGATGCTCGGTCACCATGCCCGTGTCGCCCAGGACCGCGCCGAGCCAGGTGACGATGGCGGCCCGCCCCTCGAGCACGGTCTTCCCGTCCTCGTACGATGCGGTGACGTCCTCGGTCAAGAGCGCACCGAGGTCGTCGAACTGCTTCAGGTCGAGCGTCCGGAAGTAGGCGTACTTCAACCGGCGTATGGCCTCGAGCTGGGCCGCGGTGTCCACGGGTGCACCCCTTTCGATCTGGCCCGCGAAGGCCGCGGCCAGGGTACTTTCCCGGGGAGTTGGCGGGTGCACCGATTCGGGAGCAGCATGCCGTGCGTGCCCAGGAGACGCCAGCGCATCGCCGCGTACGGGGTCTGCCTCGACGACGGGGGGAGCATCCTCCTGGCCCGGGCCTCGTCCTCCATCACCCTCCAGGGGCGCTGGTTCCTGCCCGGGGGCGGCGTGGACCACGGCGAGAGCCCGACCGACTCGCTCACGAGGGAGATGGAAGAGGAATCGGGCCTGCGCGTCACTGTGGGTCCGCTGCTCGACATCCTCTCTGACGTGCGCTCCATCCCCGACGGCACCAGCCTGCACACGGTGCGCATCATCTACCGGGTGGCATCCTGGTCGGGCACGCTCCGCCCCGAGGTCGGCGGCACGACCGATGCGGTGGGGTGGTTCACACCGGAGGAGGTGCGGGACATGCCGCTCGCCGACTACGTCCAGATCGTCGTGGACCGGCTCCTGTGACCGGGAACGGGACGACGACCGGCATCGACGGCCGGCTGCACCACGTGGTCATCATCGGGAGCGGCTTCGGCGGGCTGTTCGCCGCCCGTGCCCTCAAACGGGCCAACGTGAGGATCACCCTCATCGACCGGACCAATCACCATCTCTTCCAGCCCCTGCTGTACCAGGTGGCCACCGGGATCCTCTCGGAGGGCCAGATCGCGCCCGCCATACGCGACGTGCTGCGGAACTATCCGGCCCTGCGCACCATTCTCGGCGAGGTGGAGCACATCGACGTCGAGGCACGCGAGGTCCACGTCGACGAGTTCGGCAAACCGCTCACCATCGGGTACGACAGCCTCATCGTCGCCGGCGGCGCGTCGAGCTCCTACTTCGGTCACGACGAGTTCCAGGCGTTCTCGTGCGGCATGAAGTCGCTGGACGACGCCCTCGCCCTGCGCGGCGACATCTTCGGCTCGTTCGAGCTCGCCGAGGCCGAGAAGGACCCCGAGAAGCGCCGGCGCCTGATGACCTTCGTCGTGGTCGGGGGCGGACCGACCGGTGTGGAGATCTCGGGCCAGCTCCGCGAGCTCTCGCGTCGGGCGCTCCGGCGCAATTACCGCACGATCGACCCCGTCGACACCCGCGTCGTCCTGGTCGAGGGCCTGGACCAGCTCGTCGGATCCATGGGGACTTACCTGTCGCGCATGACGCAGCGCGATCTCACCCGCATGGGCGTCGAGATCCACCTCGGTGCCACGGTCACGGACATGGACGACGACGGCGTCGAGGTCACCAAGAAGGACGGCAGCAAGGAGCGCATCCCCGCCGCCACCAAGGTCTGGGCCGCGGGGATGCGGGCGGCCGGCCTCGGGCCGATCCTGGCCGGCGCCGCCGGGGCGGAGACGGACCGGGCCGGCCGGGTCAAGGTCAATCCCGACTGCTCGCTGCCGACGCATCCCGAGGTGTTCGTCGTGGGCGACCTCATGGCGCTGGGGGACCTGCCGTACGTGGCCGAAATGGCCATGCAATCGGGTGCCCACGCCGCCCATTCCATTGTGCGGCGCCTGGACGGCAAGGCGACCGAGCCGTTCCGCTACCGGGACCTCGGGACTGTCGCCGTGATCTCGCGCTTCACCGCCGTGGCCCAGATCGGCCCGATCAAGGTCGGGGGCTTCATCGGCTGGCTGGTGTGGCTCGTGGTGCACATCACCTTCCTCACCGGCTTCAAGAACCGGTTCGGCGCGCTCACCCGCTGGGCCGTGAGCTTCGTAGGCCACGGCCGCTACGAACGTGCGCTGACCGGGCGCTGGGTGGCCCGGGCGAAACGATCCGCCAAACCTGCCTAGGGTGAGCCCGGAACCGACGACGAACAGGGGGGTCGACCCATGCCCATCAACGTCACGCCCAACGAAGGGCTGAGCGACCACATCAACGACATCCGCCTGCGCACGGCGCGCATCGTGAACGAGCGCATCCTCCCCAACGAGTCCAAGCTCTGGCGGGGCCGGGGGGGGAACGCCAGCGACGAGGAGCGTCACGAGGCGAAGGCCCTGCGCCAGCAGATCCAGGACGAGGTGAAGGCCGAGGGGCTGTGGGCGCCCCACCTGCCGCCGGAGTACGGCGGCATGGGCATCGACTTCATGGCACACGCCTACATGAACGAGATCCTGGCCTACGCCATCGGCGCGGCGTCGCTCTTCGGCGTGGTGGCCCCGAACTCGGGCAACCAGACCATCCTGGTCAAGTACGGGACCGAGGAGCAGAAGCAGAAGTGGCTGCTCCCCCTCATCGAGGGGACGATGCAGTCGGGCTTCTCCATGACCGAGCCCGAGAACGCCGGCTCGGACCCGCGCTCCATTCAGACGACCGCCATCCGCGAGGGCGACGAGTGGGTGATCAATGGGCACAAGTGGTTCACGTCCAACGGGCTCGCGGCCGACTTCTTCATCGTGATGTGCCGGGCCAAGGACTCCAAGGACGACGAGGGGCCGGGACGCATGGTGCAGATCATTGTGCCGACCGCCAACCCGGGCGTCATCATTGAGCGCGGCATCGGTATTTGGGGCAGCGCGAAGTCGGATCACTGCGAGGTCCGCTACGACCAGGTCCGCGTGCCCTACGAGAATCTCCTGGGCCAGGTCGGCGACGGGCACAGGGCGGCCCAGGACCGGCTGGGGGCAGGTCGCATCTTCCACTGCATGAACTCGGTCGGCCAGATGTGGCGCGCCTTCGACCTCATGGTCGAGCGCCTGCTGACCCGCGAGGTGCACGGTGGCCTCTTGAAGGACAAGCAGTTCATGCAGGGCTTCGTGGCCGACAGCTACATGGACCTGCAGGGGGCCCGGCTCATGACGATCCACGCCGCCGAGAAGGTCGACAAGGGCGATCCGCAGGCCCGCACCGAAATCAGCTCAATCAAGGTCTTTGTTCCGGCGGCCTACAGCCGGGTCGTCGACCGGGCCATCCAGGTCTGGGGGGCGGCCGGCGTGAGCAGCGACCTGCCGCTGGCCCAGATGTATCTGGGCGCCCGCACGCTGCGCCTGGCCGACGGTCCCGACGAGGTGCACCGCATCCTCATCGCCAAGAACGTCCTCCATCACTACGAGAAGGGCGAGAGCTGGGACTTCGCCGGCTGAACCGCTCAGCCATGCCCTGATCGCCCCGGGGCGTCAGCCCCCGCCGGCGGCACTCCCCGACGTGGCCAGCGACACGAGGTCCCGCACCCGCACCTCCCGGGCCTGCCGGCGTACGGCGGCGTCCACGTTCCCCTCGGGCACCAGCAGGCGCAATCCGCCCGGATGGATCCTGAAGACGAGCGGTGTCTGGAGCTCGAGCGCCTCACCGTCGACCCCGGCGTAGGCCTTGCCCGAGCGTGACCGCACCTCGAAGGTGTCACATTCGAACTGGAAACCGGACCCGCTGGCCGATCCCTTGCCGACCAGAGCAAGGGTGACAACCTCTGCCGTCTGCGTGCCGGAGTGGGCGCTCACCGCGAAGACGCCGAGCCGTCCCGAATCGAGGCGGCGGCGTTGTGAAACGTCGAGGGAGGGGCCGAGCACGTAGGGGTTGTTCGACACCATGATGAGGAAGCAGCCGTCCACTTCCCGGCCGTCCGGCGTCACGAACTGCAGGTCGAACGGCTCCGCCTGCTGGCCCAGCATGTCGGGCAGCAGGCGGCTCGTGGTCTCGGCCTTGGCGTCGCGGTACCCCTCCTGCTGCACGATGGCGGCATAGGCGCCGAGCGACACGTTGTTCACGAAGAAGCGTCCGTTGACGGTGGCGTAGTCCACGCGGCGTTCCACGGCGTCGGTGAAGGCATGGAGGCTCCGGCGCGGGTCTCGGCGGTCGAGGCCGAGATCGAGGGCAAAGTGGTTGCGGGTTCCTGCCGAGACGCACACGAACGGAAGGTCGTGCTGCACTGCGATGGAGGCCACGAGCGCCTGCGAGCCGTCACCGCCGGCCATCCCGAGGCAGTCGGCCCCGTCGGCCACCGCGCCGCGCGCCAGGGCTTCGAGGTCGAGCCCATGGTCGAGCAGGACAGTCTCGACCCCCAGCGCGTTGGCCTGGCCGACGAGACCGAACTTCTCGACCTTGCCGCCGCCGGACCACGGATTGCAGAGCAGCACCGCATGTCGGGGTCGGGGCGCATGGTGCGCGTCGGCGACGCCGATGCGGCGCAGGTACGAGTCGAGCGCCGCCCGCGCCCCCAGGACGGCAATGGCGAGAAGCGCCAGCGCGACGAACAGCAGCAGGAGCGAGGTCAGGTCCTCGTTGCCGGCGCGGAGCAGCGCCACGACTTGCACGGCCGCACCCAGGACGAGGGCCAGGAACCCGACGGCACGGCGCGGCATGCGTTCGGCCACGACCCACCACCCCCCGACGACGCTCAGAGCAAGACCGACGAGGCCAATGACGAGAAACACGCCGTTGCGCACCAGGAACACCACCAGGACGACGGCCAGGGCCACACACGAGGCGAGCGACACGATCGCCCACAGCCGCGCGCCCACGGTGCGTCGTCCCTGCTGCTCGTCCTGCGTATCTGCCTCCAACACTTGCCCCCGTGTCCGGTCTCCACGGCATTGTAAGTTCACTTCGGGCTGGCGGCGGGGGACGATCGACGGGAGAGCACCTCGCCGACCCGGCGGCCGACACGCTTTTCGGGACCTCCGAGAAGTGGCGGAGCCGATCAGCCCGACGGTGAAGTCGGCGCGACCCGGGCCACGGCCCCCTCCATGGTGGCCGGCGTGGTCCGGGCGAGGACGGCCGCCGCCGCGCACATGATGGCGAAGGAGACGATGCCGACGGCCAGCCGGAACGGGTTCTCGGTGAACACCTCGGCGAAGATCCAGACGCTGAGCACAATGCTCACGATCGGGTCGACGATCACGATGAACGGCTGCGACACGCTCAGCGGTCCCACGTGGAGCGCGGTCTGGTCGAGCAGCTCGGCCAGGATGCTCACCACGATCAGCGCGTAGACCGGCCAATGGGAGAACATGCCCACGAGGCCGAACTGGGTGAGGGTGTCGGTCATCGCCTTGATGAACGTGGCCACCAGCGCCCACAGAATCGCCGTGGCGGCGCCCAGCGCCGCTGCCCGTCGCACCGGTGAGCCGGTCCGTCCGACCAGGGCCAGGATGGCCGCCGCCCCGCCCGCCGCGATAGTGGCGCCGATCCAGGCGGAGCTCGTCGGCTCGGCGTGACCCCCGGTCGGCTCCGACACGGCCACGAACAGCGCCAGGGCCCCGCACGTGATGGCGGCGGACCACCACGTGAGCGTCCGTATCTCCTGGCGGATCCAGAGCCGGCGCAGCACGAGCGCAAAGACCAGCTCGGTCACGAGCAGGGGCTGCACCACCGACATCTGCCCGTTGTGCAGTGCAAGAGCCTGGAAGATGAACGACCCGCCCAGAGCCACCCAGCCGAACAGCCACAGCGGGTTCGTCGCCAGGTAGCGAACGAAGCGCCACCCCTTGGTGTGGCCCGGGTCGCTGATGCTCGCGATGTGCTGCATGATCATGTTCAGCGCGTTGGAGAACGCTGCCCCGAGCGCGAAGAGGATCGTGATCATGGGGTTGCCGCGTCAATCGGGTGCGCCGCGGGCAGGTGCCTGCGGACATTCGGGCCTGCTGCGGACCGGCCGCTCAGGCCGGTGGCTGCACCTTGTACTCGTCCTTCCACCAGCGCGCCGTGCGCACCTCCTCGGGGTCGGTGCGCAGCGCAGGGTCCTGACCGAGATCCTCCGGCGTGGGGCCGATGCGATCGGCGACCGGGCGCAGGGCGTCCGGGTCGAAGTCGTAGCAGCGGGCGGCCGTCTCCCCCAGCAGCTTCCGGGCGTCCTCCACCGGTATGCCGCCGAAGTCCCCGCGTAAGCGCTCCTGCGTGTGCGGCCACGTGCCCTCCGGGTGCGGGTAGTCGGTCCCCCACATGACGACGTCGCAGCCCAGAACGTGACGGCGGCGTATCTCCTCTTTCGACATGGTGGAGGCGCCGATGAAGATGTTCTCCCCGAAATAGTCCGAGGGCAGCTTGGAGATCTTTCCCTTCAGCAGCGCGGCCATCTTCTTGGTCGTATGGCCGCCGCCCATGTACTGGTCCCACTTCCACATCATGTCGGCCGCCCAGTAGGCGGCCGCCTCGGTGACGACGTACTTCAGGCGCGGGAAGCGCTCGAAGGCGCCGGAGAAGAGCAGGTGCCACATGGGCCGGGCCGCCCACCACACCACCTCGGCGAGGTAGATCCCGACGTTGTCGTTGTACTCCTCCTGGGGCGCCTCGCCCGAGTGGGTGTGGACCGGAAAGCCGACCTCCTGGCAGGCCGCCCACACCGGGTCGTAGTCCGGGTGGTTGTAGGGCAGCAGGTCGTGCCACATGGTCGGGACCATGATGCCGCGGATGCCGGGTTGCTCGGCCAGCCATTCGATCTCCGCGACCGTGCGCTCGACGCTGTGGGTGATCGGCACCAGCGCGATGCCACCGTGCCGTTCGGGGCTGCGGCTGCACATTTCGGCCAGGAAGCGGTTGTGGGCGCGCGCACCCGCGAAGGCCAACTCGGGGTCGGCGATGGCGCCCGCCGAGAGGCCGGCGCCGAAGGGCGGCGAGGCCATGCCCGTGATGGCGTCGGCATCGGCGAACATGACCTCCGCCGTGACGCCGTCGGCGTCGAGCTCCTTGTCGCGCTGGTCGATGTCCCAGGCGCCGCGCAGCCCTTCCTCGTTGTCGGTCTCCCAACCCATGATGTAGTCGTAATTCATCTGGAGCAGCTGGTCGCGGTTGGCGTGCCGCTCGGCCAGGTACTCGTCGAACTGCGGGTGGTAGGCCGCGTCGAGATAGGGCCGGTAGCCCTCCGCCGGCAGTCCGGCGTGGGCGTCGGCGGAGATGATCAGGTAGCGGTCGTCGCTCATCGTTTCGCCCCGAGCACCGACAGGTCGTCGTAGCGCTGGTGGATGAACGGCTCGACCCCGGCCCGGGGCACGGGTCCGATGACGCGGCCCACCTGGGTGGATGCTCGCTCGGTCCAGTTGATATCCACCATGCGGCGCACCACGAGATCCGCCACGGGATCGAGGGGCGCCTCCTTGAGGATCAGCTCGCCGTCGATCGACTCGTGCAGCCTCGTTCGCTCCGTCTTCTCGCCGTAGACGAGCAGCGGGTCCTGGTCGAGGACGCCCGCCTCTTCGCAGGACGGCGACAGCTTCAGCCAGAAGTCGGTCTTCTCGAGCTCGTAGTTCTCACGGGTCCCGCTCACGGTGCCGGTGACCTCGCAGATCACCGACCCCATGCGCGCGATGTGCGCGGACACGCGGGCGCCGTCACGGATGACCTCGACCTCGGCCAGCTTCTTGGGCTCACCGTTGATCTCCCGTCCGCCGATGAGCGACTGCTCCGTGGTCATCGGCATGAGGATCGGATACTCGCCGAGCCGATCTTCGTGCCGCGCCTGCACACCGATCCACCCCGCGCCGAAGACCGGCAGCCCGGGCATCTCGACCCGGGTGATGGTGATGCGCACCAGCGGCTCGGGCCCCGGTTCGAGGGGCGGCGGCAATATGGCCGCGATGATGTCGGGGTCTGTCTCGTAGACGGCGGTGACCGCCTCGGACCAGATGTCGGCCTTCTTGGCCTCGATCTCGCGGTTGACTTGGTTGGCTCGGGCGCCGTAGCGGACCGTCGTCATGTGCCCTCCCTCATCTGGTCACCAGGCACGCAGGATCTGCGTGGGGTCGAACGCGTTGCAGGTCGTCGTGGTCGGCCAGTTCTCCGGCGTCAAGGGCCGGGCGACTTCCGCCACTTCTGGGCCCACGCGGTCGCCGATCGGTCGCAACCGGTCGAGGTCGAACCCGTAGAAGGAGGCCGCCGTCGTCTCCACCATGGCCCGCACCTCGGGCTCCGCGTAGTCGGCGAACGCCACCCGGAGCGCCTCGGTCGTGAACGGGTAGCTGCCCTCCGAGTGCGGGTAGTCCGCACCCCACATGACGTGGTCGATCCCGAGGTCGCGGCAGAGCGGCGCCTCGCTCGGGCGCAAGAAGCTGGCTCCGATCCAGAAATTGCGGGCGAAGTACTCGGTGGGGGTCATCGTCATTTTGGCGGCGGCGGCGCCGAAGAACTTCGCCTCGGCGGCGTTCGCCGTGGTCATGCGGCCATAGAACCAGTCCAGGGTCTCCAGACCTCGGGGGAGCCAGGCCACACCCTGCTCGGTCACCACGAAGCGCAGCGTCGGGTGCCGCTCGAGCACGCCCGAGAAGATGAGGTGCCAGACCGAACGATGGCTGAACCAGGGGATCTCAATGAGCATCATGGCCCGCGCCGCCTCGTGCTCGCCGTAGTCGGGCAACGCGCTTCCACCATGGATGTTGATGGGCACGTCGAGGTCGGCACACACCTGCCAGAGCGGCTCGTAGTGGTCCTCCCACAGGGACGGCAGCTCGGAGTTGGGCGGGATGGAGGGCAGCAGAATGCCGCCGAAGGGGTCGAACGTCTCGGCGGCCCAGCGCACTTCGGCGACCGCGTCGGCCATGTCGTTGGCGAAGACCTGGACGATGCCGGCCCGTCGGCCGGGCGTGGTCGCGCAAAAATCGGCCAGCCAGCGGTTGTGGGCCTGGACCCCGGCCCAGCGTCGCTCGTAGTCCTCGGCCGTCGGTGGCAGCGCCACCAGGTTCCCCTCGGTGAAGAAGGGGGGGACCGTGTTGGGAAAGAGCACCTCGGCCGCGATGCCGTCGGACTCGGTCTCGGCCAGGCGCCGCGCGCTGTCCCAGTTCCGATAGGCGATGGGCGCGAGCAGGTCCGCGAACGGGTTCACGTAGGCCGCGGCCCAGGCGTCGAACTCGTCGTGCCACCGGCTGGCCAGATACGGCTTGTAGTCCTGAATGTCGCCGCCGGCGTGACCGTCGGCCGACACGACCGTGTAACGGGCCCGGTCGGGCGCGGTCGCGGTCATCAGCTCAGCGCCGCCGGGGGGAGCTGGCCGGCCCCGATGATGTCGGCCCGGCGGTGCAGCATTGCCGCCACCTCTTCGAGCCCGTACCCGATGATGAAGTCGCCCCGCTTCACGCCCTCGAGACAGAAGCGACCGAGCGCCCGCAGGTCCATGAGTTGGACGGGGTGACCAGCCGCCTCCAGCTGGGCCTTGAACTCCTCGAACGTGGTACCGGGTGCGGGTGGCCGCGGGCGTTCCCTCTGCAGGGCCTCGGGGCGGTTGCGCTGGGCGGTCCACAGTCCCGTGTCGAGCAGGCCACCCGAGGGATAGAACACGACCGCCCGCAGCTCGGTTCCGGCGGCGATGAACTGGTGCGCCAGCGCCTCGGTGAGGCACGAGATCGCCGCCTTGCTCGAGGCGTAGACGGACGCATAGGGGACGGGGGCGATGCCACCATCGGTGCTCGACGTGTTGATCACCACCCCGGGCTCCCCCGAGGCAATCATGCGCGGGACGAACGACAGCATGCCGTTGGCCACGCCGAAGACGTTGACGGAGAAGCACCAGGTCCAATCGTTGGGCTCCTGCTCCCAGGGCCGGCCCCCACCGCCCGAGGTCACCCCGGCGTTGTTGAAGAGAAGGTGGCAGGCACCCTCGTTGGCGAAGACGTCCGCCGCCAGTGCCTCGACCGAGGGTGCCGACGAGACGTCGGTGACAAGGCCGCGGACGCTGCCGTCAGCGCCCAGCTCCTTGACCGCCGCCTCGAGCACGGGCTCCTCGATATCGGCGATGACGACCCGTGCCCCCTCCTCCAACAGCGCCTCGGCGATGCCGCGGCCGATGCCGGCCGCTCCCCCGGTGACAACGGCTACCTTGCCGTTCAGATCATCCAACGCATGCCCCCGTTTTTCTGACGCCCCGTCAGCTTTCCACCATAACGCTCCGGAGCCTGACCATTCAGGCTGAAGTCCCGACGCCGACGCCGCCACAGAATCGATCAATCCCCCGTGTCAGCTGAGGGAGTGCAGTAACGTCGACCCCCTGATCCGGGACGTGGAGGAGGCGGCCATGAAGCAACGATCGAGATGGGTGGGTATCGGTGCGGCGGTGCTGGGCCTGACCCTGACCCTGGCCCCTCTGACGGCGGCCTCCGCCAAGAGCACGAAGACCAAGGGGTCGGCACCCAACAGCGCGATGTGCAAGACGGTCAAGTCCGAACAGGGCGGCTCGACTGCCGCGGCGGGCGCCATCGAGAAGGCCATGACGTCCGGCAACTTCGCCTCGGCCAAGCAGGCGATGCTCAAGTCCTACGACGTCGAGTTCAGCCAGGTACAAAAGGCCCTCGGCGTGATCAAGGGCGCCCCGCCGAACGTGCAAGCGGCGTTCAAGGATCTGTTCTCGTTCGTCAAGCAGTTCCGGGCTGCGATCCAGAAATCGACGAGCATGACGAGCCTCCTGTCTGGTTTCGAGACGTTGGGCAAGAACCCTAAGTTGGAGACCGACAGCACCACCATCTCCAATTGGTACACGGGGATCTGCGGCGGCACCCTGACGACGGCCCCGTCCACGGTGGCCTCTCCGTAGGACCCACCTCCCGCCACGCCGGTGCCTGAGACACCGCCATCGCTGCGCGTGCCGCGGCCGGAGGAAACCCAGCCGCTCGACGAGCTGCCCATGGCGCGAGCGTGGCTCCAACATCTCCGCAACAGCGCCATCTTCAAGGCCGAAGGTCTCGATGCCGCGCAACTGCGCTGGCGACCCACGCCGGCAGCCAACTCGCTGGGGGTCATTGTGGTGCACCTCGGCCTCTCCGAGCGGCTCTGGCTCCGGGCCATCGCCGCCGGCGAACAGATGGACATGGCCTGGCGTGGCCACATGTTCGAGCTCCCGGATGGCTGGGGCGCGGCGGAAGCGGTCTCGTTCTACCGCCAGGAGAGCGCCCAGGCCGACGCCGTCCTGGACCAGGAGGCCTCGCTCGACCCTCCCTCCCGAGGCGAGTTCCGCCCCACCACGTTCCGCTGGGCCGTGTTCCACCTGATTGAGGAGACGGCGCGCCACGTGGGGCACATGGACATCACCCGCGAGCTGCTGGACGGCAGCGTGGGCCGCTGAGCCGGCAAAAGGCCACCTTCGGGACGCCATCAGGGTCCGAGAATGGGGGAGCTCGCCACTTCTGAGCACCGGGGTGGCCGCAAGCGGGTCCTGCCCACCATTTGCCCCCTTTGGCGTGCGATCCTGTACCCGGGACCAGCCGGTACCGTGGCTGGGGAACCCCGCGCCCCACCGGGCGTCCGGGGGCCGCAGAATTGTGCAGTTCAAGTTCGGGGCCTAGGAGGTCGAAAGACGGCCATGGACGTTAAAGCCGACGACGCAAGGCTCAGACGGCCTGATCCGTCCGCCACGGCCATGGTGGAACGGCCGGCCACGGACAGCCAGGGGCGTCTGTTCAACGACGGCAGTCCGACCTATGCGGACACCGACAAGATCCCCGCCTACCGCGCCGCCGGCCCGGCTCGCTCCGGCCCGGCCCGCTCGCTGCGGATCCTCGTCGTCCTCGTGGCCCTCGTCGTGGTCGCGGCGGGAGTGACGCTCGGACTGGTCAAGGCGGGCGTCATCGACAAGAGCGGGACGGGGAGCCCCAAGACGACCGCCACGACGACCCACCACGCGGCCGCTCCGTCGTCGTCGAAGGTGCCGCTCGTGAGCCAGGTCTCGACTGGGTCAGGGTCGGCCACCTACCGGGTCGACATGGCCGCGTACGTGGTGACGGTGGCCACGACGACCGGCCGCTCCTGGGTCAGCATCGGCGCGGCAGGAAAGTCGCCGAGCTTCGAGGGCGTCCTGAACCCGAACAGCTCCCAGAAGGAGTTCCTCCTCGGCCCCTCCCAGGTGGACGTCGGCGCGGGCGGGACCAAGGTGACCCTGACGGCGGGCAAGCGGACCTTCACGCTGACGCCGGTCTCGGCGCCCTTCAACTACCAGTTCGTCATTAAGGGCTGACGAGGCTCGCCAGGGGCGCCGGACGACAGCCCCGCCGAGCCGGCGGATCCACCCCACCCAACTGACGCCCAAATCCTTCCGCCCACCCTGGGTGCATGGCTTCAGGAAACGCGGCGGCGCGTCGATGCCGCGGTCGTGCCCACCGCCGAGTCATCCCCTGCCGGACGACGCCGCCTCCCGGGCCGGCGCGCTCCCCGCGCTCGCCGCCGTCGCGGCCCTTCTGGCCATCGGTGCGCTGGCGCTCGTGGCCATCGGGTTCGGCGCGGCCTCGGTGGCCGGCGCCAGCGCCTCGGCCCAGAGTGTCCATTCTTCGACGGGCATTCCCGCGGACAACTTCTGGCTGGCCGACGCGCAGGGCACGGTGTGGAACTTCGGCAACGCGGCCGCTCTCGGCTCGGCGGCGGGTCTGCCGCTCAACCACCCGATCGTGACCATCACCGCGACCAAGGACGACCAGGGGTACTGGCTCGTGGCCTCGGATGGTGGCATCTTCTCCTACGGCGACGCATCCTTCTACGGTTCGACCGGGGCTCTCGTCCTCAACAAGCCGATCGTGGGCATGGCGGCGACGCCGGACGGCAAGGGCTACTGGCTGGTGGCCTCCGACGGTGGCATCTTCAGCTTCGGCGACGCCACGTTCTCCGGTTCGACCGGATCCATCGCGCTCAACCAGCCGATCGTGGGCATGGCGGCGACGCCCGACGGCAAGGGCTACTGGCTGGTGGCCTCCGACGGTGGCATCTTCAGCTTCGGCGACGCCACGTTCTCCGGTTCGACCGGATCCTTGCACCTGGACCAGCCCATCGTCGCGATGGCGCCGAGCCACGACGGCAAGGGGTACTGGCTCGTGGCGTCCGACGGCGGCATCTTCAACTACGGCGACGCCGCTTTCGACGGCTCGGCCGCCGGAGGGCCCGCGCTCGATCCGGCGGAGCGGGTGGTGGCCAGTCCTTCGGGCCAGGGGTACTGGGTCGAGGACCAGAACGGCACGGCGTACCCCTTCGGCGACGCCACCGGCCCTCCACCGACCGAAGCGCTGCTGTTCACGCCGGACACGCCTGGGGACAGGGCCGTCCTCTTCGCCTTCGCGCAGCTCGGCAAGCCCTACATCTGGGGCGGCAACGGGCCCGTGGGCTACGACTGCTCGGGACTCGCGCTGGCTGCGTGGGAAAGCGGAGCACACGTGAGTTTTGCCCGCGTGTCCGACGACCAGTACGACACGGCGGGCCGGCCTGTCGCACTGAGCGCGCTGGCGGCGGGAGACCTCGTGTTCTGGGGCACCAGCCAGACCGACTGGACCAGCGTGTACCACACCGCCATCTATGTCGGCGGCGACCAGATCGTCGAGGCGACCGGGGATCATGTGCAGCTGAACACGCTGGGCCAATGGGGCTCGGGCGATCTCATGCCCAACGGGCGCCGTCCCTAGATTCCAGCGCTTCCCGCTCGGCGGCTGAGCGGGGGGCCGATGTCCGCGGCGGTAGCGTGCACCGCCATGGCGCCGGCACGAGAGAACGCGATGGACCATGTGGTGCTCGTGCTCTTCGAGAACCGATCGTTCGACAACCTGCTGGGGCGCCTGTACGGGCCGGGCGACGTCGAGGCCTTCGAAGGGGTGATCGGCAAGAACCTCAGCAACCCGATCCCGGACTGGGCCGAGCACGGTGCTGCCGGCGGGGTCGTCCCCTACGGAATTTCGCCCACCATGGACGCGCCGAACCCCGACCCCGGCGAGGAGTACCAGCACACCAACACGCAGCTGTTCAACGTGCTGGACGAGGCTAATCGCTTCAAGGACGCCACCGACATGGTGGCGCCCCACAACGCGCCGGCGGCGGGCACCGAGTCGACGATGCAGGGCTTCGTCACCGACTACATCAGCTTCCTCACCTTCGAGCTCGGCCGCCAACCGACCTACGAGGAGTACAGCCAGATCATGACGGGCTACACGCCCGAGCAGGTGCCGGTGATCAGCGCGCTGGCCCGGGGCTTCGGGGTGTTCGACCACTGGTTCAGCGAGGTCCCGTCGCAGACGCTGGCCAACCGGTCCTTCTGGACGGCCGCGACGTCATCGGGCTTCGTGGTGAACCGGCCGGTGACCAACTTCATGCGGCACAACACGGCCGAGACCATCTTCAATCGTCTCGAGCATTGCGGGAAGACCTGGAAGGTCTACGTGCTCGAGCCCGACCCCATCTCATTCACCGGCTTCATCCACATGGCGCGTTTGCGGGACCGCTTCGCCACCAATTTCGTCCCCTTCGCCGAGTTCGAGGCTGACGCGGCTGCGGGCACGCTCCCCGACTTCAGCCTGATTGAGCCCAATCTCCTGGCCGGCCACGGCGATTACCACCCGGCCTTCGGTCGCGCCCTGATCGCCGGTCTCGACGTGGAGATCGATGGACCCTCTTCCGTGCTCGCCGGCGAGGCCTTCTTGGGCCGGATCTATAAGGCGGTGCGCTCTTCGGCGTCAGAGAAGGGATCGAACGCTTTCAACACCATGCTCTTCGTCAGCTTCGACGAGCCGGGAGGGACCTACGACCACGTGCCACCGGGTCCCGTCGCGCCCCCGGGTCCGGCAGCGCCGGACCCCCAGCTCGGCTTCGCCTTCGACCGCTCGGGCTACCGGGTGCCGGCGGTGATCGTCTCACCCTGGGTGCCGGCCCGCTCCGTCTTCACCGACGACTACCGCCACACCTCGCTCATGGCGACGCTGCGTGCGACGTGGAATCTGGGCGAGCCGTTCACCGCCCGCGAGGCGGCCGCACGTCCCTTCGAGCATCTCCTCAGCCTGGAGATTCCACGGGCACCTGAGACGTGGCCGGACGTCGAGCCGCTCCCGGTGCCGCCCTTCCAGACGGAGCGGGTGAACAGCTTGCGCGCGCTCGGCACGCTCGGGTGCCACATGTGCCATGGGCTCTACGAGCACGCGCGGCACGAGGACGACCTCCCAGACCCTCCGCCCACCGATCCCAAGCTGTCACCCGCGCTGGCCATCGATTTCGCCGTGCATCTCGGGGCCCGGCTCTTCCCCCGACTGGTGGCGCGTTCCCCGGCTGATTGAGCACCAACGACGACGTGGCCACCGTGATCAGGCCCCGGGCCCGCTGCGCCGAGTGCCCGCCCCATCCCCGTCAGTAAAAGCATACATGCAGGTGGGGGGCTTGCCGCAAGGACCACTGATCTGCTCACAATGCAGGCCGCAGCTCGGACGGGGGCCGTCGGCGCGGCCATCAGCCGCAACGAAGGAGGGCAACCCGCGACAGCCGGCAGGAAGGGGTGGACGGATGAGCGGTGACGTGCTGAATCTGCGGGAGATCGATCAGAGCCAGGTGGCGGCGGTCGGGGGAAGGGGGCACGGCTCGGCGAGCTGGCGCGGATCGAAGGCGTGCGCGTGCCGGCCGGCTTCTGCGTGAGCACCGATGCCTTCCGGCGGATCTCGGCGAACGCGCCGATGATGGACGAAGCTCTCGATCGACTGGCGCTCCTGCACCCGGCCGACCGGGACGCGATCGGGGCAGTCTGTGCCGACATCCGTCAGGCCCTCGAGGAGGTCGACATTCCCCGCGAGCTGAGTGCCGCCATCACCGCCGCGCTTGTCGCCCTGGACGAAGGCGGCGCCTGGGCCGTCCGGTCGAGTGCGACGTCGGAAGATTCGCCGACGGCCTCCTTTGCCGGCCAGCAGGACACCTACCTGAACGTGGTGGGTCCGGCCGCGGTGCTCTCGCACGTCAGCCGGTGCTGGGCCTCCCTGTTCACCGAGCGCGCCGTGACCTACCGGCTCCACAATGGCTTCGACAACCGCAAGGCCCGCATGGCAGTCGTCGTGCAGCAGATGGTCTCTCCGCAGGTGGCCGGCGTCCTGTTCACAGCCGACCCCGTCACGTCCAACCGGAGACTCAGCTCCGTGGAGGCCGGCTTCGGCCTCGGTGAGGCGCTCGTGGCCGGCCTGGCGAGCCCAGACGTCTACACCGTGCGCGGCGATGACGTCGTGGCTAAGACGATCGCCACCAAGCGGGTCGCCATCGTCGCGGCCTCGGGAGGTGGGACGGACGAGGTGGCGATCGGGGAGGAGCGGCAGCGGCAACCGGCGCTGACCGACGCCCAGGTCCTCGAACTGGCGCGGCTCGGTCGGCGGATCGAGGCCCACTTCGGCCGGCCCCAGGACATCGAATGGTGCCTGGACCATGACGGCTTCCACATCGTGCAGAGCCGCCCGATCACCGCGCTGTTCCCCATCCCCCCGCAACAAGACCAAGGGAACCACGTCTACGTCTCCGTCGGTCATCAGCAGATGATGACCGACGCCATGCAGCCGCTGGGGCTGTCCTTCTGGCAACTGACGGCGGCGCGGCCCATGGCGGTGGCGGGCGGCAGGCTGTTCGTCGACGTCGCCCCGCTGTTGGCTTCGCCAACGAGCCGCACCTACTACGTCGACACCCTGGGGAAATCCGATCCCCTGATCCGCGACGCGCTCGAGAACATCCTGGCGCGGGGCGATTTCGTCGCCACCCGGACGGACGATCCGGACGTCACGCCGGTCTTCGGCGCACCGGTTCCGATCGAGACGGACCCGTCCATCGTCACCGGGCTGATCGGGCGCTGCGAAGCCTCTCTCGCCACCCTGCAGCGCGACATCCGGAACAAGTCAGGGCTGGCGCTCCTGGACTTCATCGCGGGCGACATCACGGAACTCAAGCGGGTCATGTTCGACCCCGACGGCCTTCAGGTCATCAGGACTGCCATCGACGCCTCACAGTGGATCAACGAGCAGATGGAGGCGTGGCTGGGCGAGAAGAATGCTGTCGACACGCTCACCCAGTCCGTGCCCTACAACGTGACGTCAGAGATGGGGCTCGCCCTCCTCGACGTCGCCGACGTGATCCGACCACATCCCGACGTGGTGGCCTTCCTCCGCCAGATAGAGGGCGACGAGTTCTTGGCTGCGCTCCCCAGCCTGAGGGGCGGACAAGCAGCACAGAACGCCGTGCAGGCCTACCTCGACAGGTACGGCATGCGCTGCATCGGCGAGATCGACATCACCAGGACGCGTTGGAGCGAGCGGCCTTCCACGCTCGTGCCCATGATCCTCTCCAACGTCGCGAATTTCGAGCCGGGTGAAAGCCGGCGCCGCTTCGAGCAGGGCGGGCGCGAGGCACAGCAGAAGGAGCGGGAGCTCCTGCACCGCCTGCGGGCGACGCCCGACGGCGAGTCCAAGGCTGCAGAGACCAAGGTCATGATCGACCGGGTGCGGACTTTCATGGGGTACCGCGAATACCCGAAGTACCACATGGTCAGCCGGTACTTCGTCTACAAGGAGGCCTTGTTGCAAGAGGCCGAACGCCTCGTCCAGGCGCGTGTCCTCCGCGCGACCGAGGACATCTTCTCCCTCGAGTTCGAGGAGCTGCAGGAGGTCGTGCGCACGGGCCGCGTCGACGGCCAGCTCATCGCCCGGCGCAAAGAGGCGATGCAGCGGTATCGAGCGCTGACCCCGCCGCGGGTCCTCACCTCAGACGGCGAGATCGTCGGCGGGATGTACCACCGCGACCATCTCCCGGCCGGCGCGCTCGTCGGCCTGCCCGTCTCCGCCGGGACCGTCGAGGGGCGCGCCCGCGTCATTGAGGACTTCGCCGAAGCCGACCTCAAGCCGGGCGACATTCTCGTCACCGCCTGCACCGACCCCAGCTGGACGCCGCTGTTCGTCGCCATCGAGGGCCTGGTGACGGAGGTGGGCGGGCTCATGACACACGGCGCGGTGATCGCACGGGAGTATGGCCTGCCCGCCGTCGTCGGGGTGGAGCGTGCCACGGACTTGATCAAAGACGGGGCGACCATCCGCGTCCATGGAGAGGAGGGGTACGTCGAGATCCTCTCCTGACGCGCCGGCCTCCTACGCGCCGACCGTCGTCGAACGAACGTCGGTGCCGGCAGACACCGGCCGATCGGGATCGATCGGCGAACCACCCAGTGATTCCTGCAACCGGCGGATCTCTTCGGGCACGGCGCGCCACCACGTCCAACGACCTCGACGCTCCCCGACGATGAGACCGGCATGGGCGAGCACCCGTGTGTGATGCGAGATCGTCGGTTGGCTCTTGCCGAGCGGACCCTCGAGGTTGCAGCTGCAGACCTCTCCCTCGCTGGCCACGATCGAAAGAAGGCGAAGGCGCACCGGGTCACTCAGCGCCGCGAAGAGCCCTGCCAGCTCGCTGGCCTCCGCCTCTGGCAACTGACCAGCGGTGATGGGGGCGCAGCATGGCACACCCTTGGCACCAGCCGGCTGCAGCATCGAACCTCCCGCGTTCATATTGACGTCTATCGATCTATCCGACAGACTGGACGTATCGATATTCGTCAATCTACTGGAGTGACCTGTGGCCAGAGTGCAACTCGCCCTCAATGTCTCCGACCTCGACGAGGCCATCGACTTCTACTCGAAGCTCTTCGGCAGCGCGCCGGCAAAGGTGCGGCCGGGGTACGCCAACTTCGCCATCGCCGATCCCCCACTCAAGCTGGTGCTCATGGAGGATCCCGAGACTCGTGAGGCCGGAGTGCTCGGGGCGCTCAATCACCTCGGAGTCGAGGTAGAGACGCCCGGTGAAGTGGCCAACGCCTCGCGCCGCCTGGGTGCCGAAGGACTCCAGACCGAGGACCAGCGGGCGACCACCTGTTGCCACGCCGTCCAGGACAAGGTGTGGGTCGAGGACCCCGACCACACGCCCTGGGAGATCTACACCGTGCTGGCGGACGCCCCTGCCGAGAGCGCGCGCGACGGCGACGGGACGTGTTGCGCCACAGGGGAAGTGTCCGTGGCCACACCCGCTTCCTGCTGCTGACCTTCGGCGCCGAAGTCTCATCCGCATGCGAGACGTTGCGCTCTGGCGCCGACTGAGCGCCGAGTTCCTCGGCAGCGGCTTCCTGGCGGCGATCGTCATCGGCTCGGGAATCGCGGCGCAGCACCTCTCCCCCGGGGACACGGGCTTGCAACTCCTGGAGAACGCGGCCGCAACCGCAGCCGGCCTCTTCGCCATCATCTTGATGTTCGGCGCCGTCTCGGGCGGCCACTTCAACCCGATCGTGTCGTTCGTCGATGCGGTCTTTGGCGGTCTGCGCTGGCGCGACGCGGCCGCCTACCTGCCGGCCCAGGTTGGCGGCTGCATGGCCGGAGCCATCGTGGCCAACCTCATGTTCTCTCGGGCCGCGGTCGAGCTGTCCACCACGCACCGAGCTTCACCCGCCCATTTCCTTTCGGAGGTCATCGCCACGCTCGGTCTCCTGCTGGTGATCTTCGCCCTGGCACGCTCCGGGCGCTCCCAGAGCACGCCGGCCGCGGTCGGTGCCTACATCGGAGCCGCATACTTCTTCACCAGCTCGACCAGCTTCGCCAACCCGGCCATCACCGTTGGGCGCTCCCTCAGCAACACGTTTGCGGGTATCGCCCCGTCGTCGGTCCCGAGCTTCATCGGGGCCCAGGTCCTCGGCGGTCTGGCCGCGGTGGGTCTGCTCGTGGTCCTCTACCCGTCCATCACACCCGAACAGGCCGGCGCGGTGCTGCTCCCCCGCTCCTCGACAGACCAACCTCCAGCCGATCGAACGGAGCCCCTCCCATGAGCACGACCCGCCCGGAGGTCCTCTTCCTCTGCGTCCACAACGCCGGACGATCCCAGATGGCCGCGGCGCTCCTGGCGGCGCGCGCCGGTGGTCGTATCGGCGTCCACTCAGCCGGGTCGGCCCCGGGCGAGACGCTCAACCCCGCCGTGGTCGCGGCGATGGCCGAGGTCGGCGTCGACATCGCAGGCGAGAGACCCAAGGGACTGACCGACGAAGTGGCGCGGCGCGCCGACGTGATCGTGACGATGGGATGCGGAGACGAATGCCCCGTCTACCACGGCAAGCGCTACGTCGACTGGGAACTGCCCGACCCCGCCGGCAAGGAGCTCGCCGAAGTCCGACGCATCCGTGACGAGATTGCGAGAAGGGTGGACCGACTCATCACCGAGCTTCTTGCAGAACCCGACTCCGGTGGAGAGAACTGAGTACCGAGGTGTCCGGAGTCGATACGGCAGAGGGGCGCTCACGACGATCGGGCTCGTAGGACTTCACAGCTGGGATCGCAGCACGTCGAACTCGCAGCCCGGAGAGGAGGGGTCGAAGCCGTGCTCAATCAGCCATCGGGCCGCCACCAGGCTTCGCAACGACCACCAGGCGCGGATGATGTCGGGGTCGACGTCCGCGTCATAGCCGGTGAGTACATCACCGAGGTTCTCCTCGTGTCCGAGCGTCAGGATGGCGAGGTCGAACAGCGCGTCGCCCCGGCTCGCGTCGGACCAGTCGATCACGCCGGTGACCTCGTCACCGTCGACGAAGACGTGGTCGAGCTGAAGGTCGCCGTGCGTGAACACCGGCGTCCACGGCCGGAGCGCAGCCTCGGCAATCCGGCGGTTGCCCATGACGAGGTCGGCGGGCAGGACGCCGTTCGCAACCAGCCACTCGCACTCACCGTCGAGGTGCGAGGCGATCTCGTCCGGGCTCTTCCACGACCATGGCGGCAGCGGCGCGTCGTGCAGCATCCGGACGGTGGCACCCGCCGCTGCCCATGCTGCGGCCGACACGGTCGACGGCTCGCCGAGGCGGCCGAGTGCCTTCCCCGGGAGGGCGGCGAGCGCCAGCACCGGCGGCTTCCGCCACAGCACCTCCGGCGTGGGGATCGGCGCGAGAGCCATCGCCTCGACCTCGACGTCGGTCCGTCTCTGATCGGCGTCGATCTTCAGGAACACGTCGCCCACACGCAGGGTGGCGCGCTCGCTGTGGGCGACGACGAGCTCGACCTCTACGTCCTCCACGTCGGCCACGGTCGTCTCTCCTCTCCGTCGACGGATCCTGGCTGAACCTGAGACGGTCCAAGAATCAGAGGGGCACGCATTGCCCTAGGCGGCCTCGCTCGGTGAAGTCCACAGGGAGGACTGCCGCCTGTCTGCGGTGTAGGCCCTGACCTCGGCTGGGTCACCGGGAGTCCAAAGGACGGCCAGCCAGCCGGGTCCTGCACTGACGTCGGCGATTCGTATCCCCTGC
The DNA here is from genome assembly GCA_963850185.1 of uncultured Acidimicrobiaceae bacterium. Classification (GTDB taxonomy): domain Bacteria; phylum Actinomycetota; class Acidimicrobiia; order Acidimicrobiales; family RAAP-2; genus Bog-473. The sequence continues at coordinate 97,857 of CAWKKE010000001.1, read as the reverse complement.
CGTCGCTCGACCTCCACCCAAGAGACCGCCGGTCCACACACGAAGACCGCAAAGGAGAACGTGCGTCGGTCATCGAATGGCGACTCCCCCGACGATCCTCCCATGCGCTCGTGCAAGGAGTCTCTTTCGGACGGGAGGTCCCAGCGCTGAAGCGGCGACCACCCACTTCCGCCGCCCGTCAAGTGCTCCCACGTTCCCGCATTCTGCTGAAACCCATCCCAGCCGAGCACCTCACGACCCTTGCGATTGCGGCCATGGCCGATGACGACAGCGAGGCCGTCGTACCGGTCCACATCGAAGGGCACAAAGATCCCGTTGGACACCGGTGACAGCGATGGCCACGGTCCCTCCCCGTCCATAACCGCGCGCACGACGTCGTCACTCGGCCACCACGGCATCGGCAAAGGTCTCCACCTCCCAGGCACGTCCTACCACCACTTCGCAATCCCAGAAGCGTATGCAGGCAGTCAGCGCTACTGTTCGATCCCATCGCCCACCGGACGAATGAGAAGGCGGCCATCGTGGAGGATTTGTCGTACCCCTCGTGCACGCGGGAGCTCTACGAGAGCGAGATCCTCGGGGAGACGTTGTTTCTCGCTTTGGTCCAGGAGGCGAAGTCCCCAAGGGATCTCTATCACTTGGGTACCTTGCTCCAACTGGAGTCAGAGACAAAGGCAAGGCTGCGCCCGCTGCTGTTCAAACATGGCGTGTCCCTCGACGAGGGGGTGGATCTCTCCCTGGTCGAGCTTGCCATAGGCGCCTACCGCGACATGGCCTGGCGCGAGTTCGCTGGGCTCAACGTGCCGGTGGTCGAGGACTTCCTGGCTCGATTCGAAGCCATCGTCAAAGTAGGGGATGAAGCCGATCGCGACATCTTGCAGTCAATGGTTCGGCACGAGGCCGCCATCCTCAGATGGGCCACCATGGAGCGGGACGGTACGGTCGACGGGTCCCTTGACGATGTCATCGCCCAACTGAACTACCCGCTGCCGGCTTGACCGTCTCTCTCGGCAAGGAGCCCAACGAAAGTCTTGCCCACCACACGCGCACGGAAGTCCCAGCCGATTCGGGAGACGTTCCTTTGGGAATGGTTCTCGTCTCGGTCGCTGCCGTCTTCGGGTGTTCGCTTGTCCTACTCTTGACGAACTCGTCCCTCGTCGGTGATGGGTCCTACTACGTGCTGCAAGCAATCCAGACCGGCAAACCCTTTCGGCTCAATGGCCGCCAGGGAATCAATCTCGTGCGTGAGGGCCCGCTCCTGCTCGCGGTGGATCAGGGCGTCACCAATACGCATGTCCTGACGGTGTTGGAAGGGATCGGTTTCCTTCTCTTCCCGGCGCTGGTCTGGATTCTGGCCATCGTCTCTGCCCGTGGATCACGAGTGCGCTTCACATTGGTGCTCGTTTCTTGCGGCCTCTGCTATGCCACCATGATCTTCTTCAGTGTCTCGGAACTGACGCTTGCCTTCCTCTTGTCGTGCTGGTCTCGTGCTCCTCACGCAACCCACTTTGTGGTCCGGCCGCAGGCAGCACTCGCCATGGTCGCGACGTTGCTTCTGTGCTTCTCGCACGAGGCTCTCGTCCCCTGTGCGATACTGCTTGGTCTCACGGCTGTCATCCGGATCAGGGCTCGCCTCGGACCACCGACACCAGAGCCAGCATCGTCGTACTGGTCCTCTCGGTTGCCGCTCTGGGCTCGCCATTGTCACTCTCGTGCTCTGGCCGAATCCCAACTCCGATACCTTTTCGAGCTCCCGCAATCGACTGTGCTTCTCTGCCTGGGAGCGTCAGTCTCATGGTTGGGCGGTGCTCTACAGAAGGCCCTTTGGACTCTCGAGCCTTCGTTGGGTTCTGCTCGTGCTAGCGGTCCCATTCAACGCGGGTGGGATCCGTTTCGCGATCAGCGGCGGCCCCCTTGCGGCCTATTGGACGCGGTGGAGCCGCCGTCACATTGGTTGGGGTACTGCAGCTCCTGCTCCTGGCCGACTGGACATCCGACTCAGAGACTTGATCCCCTATCTGGTCGGTCAAATTGTCGTCGGGAGCGGCGGAGGGGCCATAGCGTTTCTCGTCGCCCTCCTTGTCGTTCCTACCGTGTGCGCCCTACGCTGGTCGACCGTCGTCGGCGATTTTGGTCACACAATCACCCAACATCATGGCGTGATCCCTGCGGCGGAACTACCCCGAGTTCGGGCTCTTCGTACCTCTGGCTTTGGACGAACACGACGCTGAGCCTATTGCTCCGCTCATCGAGCAGCAACGCTGTCGTTGAGAACACCGCGTTGCGGACCGTCCCGTTCAGCGCCGCGGTAGCCGACTTCGAAATCGCGACCACGTACCGCTGGAACAGCTAGACCCTCGACGGCGACCTCTCCTCCACGAGCTACGGGTGTTGTCGAACGCGAGTCCTCAGCGTCACCCGAATACTCAGGCGCTGAATCGCTTGGAATCTCGGCGGGAATTCACGTTTGGTGACATGGACGCGCTCATCGCCCAGCAACGCTCTCGTTGAGAACATCGGGCCCGGCGGCCCATTCTCAATCGAGTACGCACCGCTTCAGATCGCAAACACATATCGATGGAGCCAATGAGGATTCGCTGATAGGCGCCCCGGTGGGTTCTGCTCGTCGTGCAACGGCGTGTTTGCCGAACTCGAATTCTCGACGCGTCAACGCCCACCGAGTGTCACTTCGAGCGGTGAGCCGGCAATCCATGCGGCGTGGTTCGTTCCTACGGCTCCAGGCTGAATGGCGGATACTCGTCGTCCAGCAACAGGAAGTACGACTCCACCCGAAGATGCCACCGGTACACACCAAGGCAGAAGTTCTTCAGTGACGGGTTCCATTCCCCGGTGAACAGGGCGATGAACCACGAGATGATGAGACAGACTCCGTTGGCGATGTTGACGAAGTAGAGCACTATGAATTGCGGGATGCAGAGGATGATCCGCAACAGCACGGTGATCCGGTTGCGCTCCCCGCTCGCGGGCGTCAGGTTCAACATTGCCGGGTAGCCCCCCGGATCGGCGAACCCTTGCGGGATCGGCGCGAAGGGCGGATACGGCTCGGCCCACACGAAGAGACCGGTGATCACTCGCCACTGATAGCGCATGACACCGGCAATGAACACGCTCAGGCTCTCTGGCGCCGTGCCGGTGAACACAATGGAGAACCAGCACACAATGGCCGCGAGAAAGGCCACGATGTTCAGGATGTACAGCCAGATCAGCTGTGGGATGAAGATCAGCCAGTTGGTCAGGACCTTGACTGGCGGAATCTTCGCGGGTCCCGGTGGGACCTCGACGGTCAACGGATACGTCCCCGGCATCAAGGACTCCCTTCGTTCGCTTCCTCGGGCGGTACGGTAGCCCGCCCGAGGTTGCCGGTTGCGGATCGTCCTCGCCACCGCCCCACGGTCTCTCCATGCGTGCGACTCGTCGGACCTCGCGCGTAGAAGCCCTCGCCGGGAGTGGGCGAGGGCTTCTACTTCCTGAGATCAGGCGGGCGGACGCCGTCGAAGGCGACGTCCCAGCATCATCGAAGGCGATCCTCTTACGAGCACCCGCTGGTCGACCCGCAGCTCCCGCACACGTAGCACGAGCCCGCCCGCTGCATGGTGTTGCCGCAGCTGTAGCAGAGGGGCGCATCGAGCTGCTCGGCCCGGGCCAGGGCCTGCGCCGCCGGCTCGGCTCCGGTACGGCCGTCGCTGAGGCCGTCCTCGACCAGGCCCACCGTCGGGGTCGACATCTCCTCCACGCCGGGCAGCGTCGGCTGCGTCCGCTCCTGCGTTGAGAGGATGCCGAGGTCCGAGCGCTCCTCCACCGAGAGGAAGTCGAGCGCCATCCGGCGGAAGATGTAGTCGATGAGGCTGGTCGCAATGCGCAGCTCGGGGTCGTCCGTGATGCCCGCCGGCTCGAACTTCATGTTGGCGAACTTGCGGACGAAGGTGGCCAGCGGCACGCCGTGCTGCAGCCCGAGGCTGATCGAAATGGAGAAGGCGTCCATGATCCCCGCCAGGGTCGAGCCCTGCTTGGAGACCTTGATGAACACCTCGCCGGGACGGCCATCCTCGTACTCGCCGACCGTGACGTAGCCCTCGCAGTCGGCCACCCGGAACGAGAACGTCTTCGAGTTGCGCTTGCGGGGCAGGCGCTCACGCACCGCGCCCACCAGCACCGAGGTGGTCTCCCGCTGCTGCTCGTGCAGCAGCGCCGTCTCGAGCTCGGCGATGCGGGCCGCGATCTCGCGGTCCCGGGCCTCGGCGTCCGAGCCGGCCGGGGCCAGGTCGCCGCCGACCGCGGCGGCCTCCTTCTTGGTCGTCGACAGCGGCTGGGCCACCTTGCAGTTGTCACGGTAGATGGCCACGGCCTTGATACCGAGACGCCAGGCGTCGATGTGCAGCTGCTCCACGTCCTCGACCGTCACGTCCTCGGGCATGTTGACCGTCTTGGAGATGGCGCCGCTGATGAAGGGCTGGACCGCCCCCATCATGCGGATGTGGCCCGAGTAGTGGATGGTGTTGTCACCCATGGAGCAGGCGAAGACCGGCAGGTGCTCGGGGGCGACGTGGGGCGCGCCGAGGATCGACATGTTCTCGTTGATGTAGGCCACGATGTCCCCGGACTGCTCGGGCCCGTAGCCCAGCTTGGCCAGCGCCCGCGGCACCGTCTGGTTGACGATCGACATGGTGCCGCCGCCGACCAGCTTCTTGGTCTTGACCAGACCGAGGTCGGGCTCGACGCCCGTCGTGTCGCAATCCATGAGCAGGCCGATCGTCCCGGTCGGGGCCAGCACCGAGGCCTGTGCGTTGCGCACGCCGTACGCCTCGGCCAGGTCGACCGCCCGGTCCCAGGACTCCTGGGCGGCGGAGAGCAGCTCGGGCGGCACGACGTCCTCGTCGATGCGGGCGGCCTCGGCCTGGTGCATGCGCAGCACGTTGAGCATCGGCTCGACGTTCTCGTGGAAGCCGGCGAAGGGGCCCATGCGGGCCGCCGTCCGGGCCGACGTGGCGTAGGCGTGTCCCGTCAGCAGCGCCGTGATGGCGGCCGCCCAGGCCCGACCGGCGTCGGAGTCGTAGGGCAGGCCCTGCGCCATGAGCAGCGCGCCCAGGTTGGCGTAGCCGATGCCGAGCTGGCGGAAGGCGCGCGTCGTCTCGCCGATCCTCTCGGTCGGGTAGTCGGCGTTGCCCACAATGATCTCCTGCCCGGTGAACACGACCGACACGGCGGCCTTGAAGCCCTCCACGTCGAACTCGTCGTTCCCGTCGAGGAACGTGAGCAGGTTCATCGAGGCCAGGTTGCATGCCGAATCGTCGAGGTGCACGTACTCGCTGCAGGGGTTGGAGCCGTTGATGCGGCCCGTCATCGGCGCCGTGTGCCAGCGGTTGATGGTGGTGTCGTACTGCAGGCCCGGGTCGGCGCACTCCCAGGCCGAGTGGGCGATCTGGCGGAAGAGATCGCGGGCGGGCAGCGTCCGGATGACCGACCCGTCCGTGCGCGCCGTCAGGTCCCAGTCGCGCCCGTCAATGACCGCCTCCATGAACTCGTCGGTCACCCGCACCGAGTTGTTGGCGTTCTGGTACTGGGTCGAGTGGCTGTCGGCCCCGTCGAGGTCCATGTCGAAGCCGGCGTCACGCAGGACGCGGGCCTTGCGCTCCTCGATCGCCTTGCACCAGATGAAGTCCTCCACGTCGGGGTGGTCGACGTCGAGGATGACCATCTTGGCGGCGCGGCGCGTCTTGCCGCCCGACTTGATGGTGCCGGCCGAGGCGTCGGCGCCGCGCATGAAGCTGACCGGGCCCGACGCCGTGCCCCCGCCCTTGAGCAGCTCGTGCGACGAGCGGATGCGCGACAGGTTGACACCCGCACCCGAGCCGCCCTTGAAGATGATCCCTTCCTCGGTGTACCAGTTCAGGATGGAGTCCATCTTGTCCTCGACCGACAGGATGAAGCAGGCGCTCCCCTGCTGCGGGACGCCCTGCACGCCGATGTTGAACCACACCGGGGAGTTGAAGGCCGCCTTCTGGTGGATGATGAGGTACTTGAGCTCGTGGTTGAAGACGAGGGCTTCCTCGTCGTCGACGAAGTAGCCGTCCTTGATCCCCCACGCCGTCAACGTGTCGGCCACCCGGTCGGCCACCTGGCGCAGCGACCACTCGCGCTCGTCGGTGCCGAGGGTCCCTCGGAAGTACTTCTGCGCCAGAATGTTGGTGGCGTTCACGCTCCAGGACTCGGGTACCTCGACGCCGAACTGCTCGAAGGCGACGGCGCCGTCCCGGTAGTTGGTGATGCGGGCGTCGCGGCGCTCCCAGGTCACCTCGTCGTAGGGGTGCACGCCTTCGGTGGTGAAGTGCCGGCGGATGCCGATCTCGGATCGCTGGGGGGCGATGGCCATGGTCTGAGGGTCCTCCTGTGGTGTGTCGTCTCGGGGTTGTCGCTGCTTGCCTGGGGGTGCTTCTTCTTCCTGCCCGACGTCGCCGTCACCCCACCCCCAGTCCAGCGGAGCGGTGTCTCACGGCGTGTCTCCCGATCCAGCGCCCTGGAGGGGTCAAAAGTCGCCTCACCACAACATGTTGTGGTTGGCCCCTCCCCGAGACACGAGATGCTGTGTCATTACAGCACTGTAGTTACGTCCTTGTCAACCATCTGCGTGCACCATTCCTGCTGGTCACGGGCCGCTCGCGATTATTAGCGCGCAAACCCCGCCAGAGGACCCCGAAAGGGCGCCGAATACCCGCGAAATACCCCCGAAGCGTTAGCGTCGCTCGGCATGGCCAGGGTCGTCGTCGCCATCGATGCGGGGACGACTGGGGTGCGCGCCCTCGCCGTCGACGGCCGGGCCCGGGTGGCCGACGTCGCCTACCGCGAGCTGACCCAGCACTTCCCCCAGCCCGGCTGGGTCGAGCACGATCCCACCGAGATCTGGGCCTCTGTTCGGGACACCTTGGCCGAGCTCGGCACCCGCCTGGCCGCAAGGGGAGACACGGTCGCCGCCATCGGCATCACCAACCAGCGCGAGACGCTCGTGGCGTTCGACCGCTCGACCGGACGGCCGCTGCACCGCGCCATCGTGTGGCAGGACCGGCGCACGGCGCCCCTCTGCACCGAGCTCACCGAGGCGGGCCATCTCCCCCTCGTGCGCGCCACGACCGGCCTCGTCCTCGACCCCTACTTCAGCGCCACCAAGGCGGCCTGGCTGCTCCGCCACGGCGACCTCGCGCTCGCCCCCGACGACCCGAACCTCTCCTTCTGCACGGTCGACAGCTGGGTGCTGTGGAACCTGACCGGCGGCACCCGCGGCGGCACCTACGCCACCGACCCTTCCAACGCCAGCCGCACGCTCCTGTTCGATACGGCCTCGCTCTCCTGGTCCCCCGACCTCTGTGCCCTCTTCGGCGTTCCGCCGCACACGCTGCCCGAGGTGCGACCCTCGGCCGGCCGCTTCGGCGTCGCGGCGCCGGAGCGATCTCGGTCCCGCCTCGGACGTCCTCGACGGCGTCCCGGTCTCGGGCGTGCTCGGCGACCAGCAGGCCGCGCTGTTCGGGCAGGCCTGCTTCGAGCCCGGCATGGTGAAGGTCACCTACGGCACCGGCAGCTTCGCGCTGGCCAACGCCGGCCCCGAGCGCCCGCCGCCGCCCGAGGGGCTCACCGTCAGCTGCGCCTGGGACCTCGGCGAGCACGCCGGCGATGCGCACCGCCGTGTCGCCTACGCGCTCGAGGGGTCGGCCTTCGTCTCGGGTGCGGCCATCCAGTGGCTGCGCGACGGGCTCGGCATCATCTCCTCTGCCGCAGAGGCCGGTCCGCTGGCGGCGTCGGTGCCCGACAGCGGTGGCGTCACGTTCGTCCCCGCACTGACCGGACTCGGCAGCCCGTGGTGGGATCCCCGGCGCGCGGCATCATCACCGGCCTCACCGCGGCGTCGGCCGCGCCCACCTGGCGCGGGCGTGCGTCGAGGGCATGGCGTTCCAGGTGCGCGACATGACCGATGCCATGGCCGCCGCCTCGACTGACCCGCTGTCCGCGCTGCGGGCGGACGGGGGCGCCGCCGCCATGGACCTCCTCCTCGAGCTCCAGGCCGAGCAGAGCCGCATGCCGGTGGCCCGGCCGGCCTCGCTCGAGTCGACCGCACTCGGTGCCGCCACCGTGGCGGGCCTGGCCGAAGGGGTCTGGGCATCACTGGCTGAGCTCGCCGGGCTCTGGCGCGCCGAGACCGTCTTCGAGCCGCAGCTCCCCGTCGAGCTGACCGATGCCCTGCACCATGCGTGGCGGCGGGCGGTCGAGAAGTCGATGGGCTGGGCCGTGTCCGAGCCCAGCTAGACGGCCCGAGGTACCTGTCCTGAAATAAAGCAAGGAAATCCTTGTTATATTCACCCGGTAGAGCGGATCCCCCGTTCGGAAGGGTGGGCAGTCATGAGCGTGGCAATCGTGACAGGAGCGTCCCGGGGCCTCGGGGAGGCTCTGGCAACCGGGCTGGCAGGAGCCGGCTGGTCACTCGTGGTGGATGGTCGTGACCCGGTCACGCTGGACGCCGCGGCGAAGCGCATCCGTGCTGCCGCGAAGGACGGGGCACGGGTCGCCGTCGTCGTCGGCGACATCACCGACGACGACCACCGCCACGATCTCACGGCCGCCGCCTTCGAGCTGGGTGGGCTCGACCTCGTGGTCAACAACGCCGGGACACTGGGGACGTCGCCACTCCCCTCTCTGGCGGACTACCCGCTCGACGATCTGCGTATCGCCTTCGAGATCAACGTCGTCGCGCCGCTCGGTCTGCTCCAGAAGTGCGCTGCCGCTGCTCCTCGATGCGCCCCGACCCGCGCGTCATCAACGTGACCTCGGACGCCGCGGTCGAGGCCTACGAGGGTTGGGGTGGCTACGGCGCCGGCAAGGCGGCACTCGAGCACCTCGGCGCCGTGCTGGCGGCCGAGTTCCCCGGCCTGACCGTGTGGTCGGTCGATCCCGGCGATCTGCGCACGGCGATGCACCAAGCGGCCTTCCCCGGCGAGGACATCTCGGACCGGCCCGAGCCGAGCACGGTGGTCCCGGGCTTCCTGCAGCTCATCGACAGCGATCGCCCGAGTGGCCGCTGGCGTGCCGCGGAGCTCGTCTCGACGGGAGCGGTCGCGTGAGCGCGCTGACGATGCCGAGCCTGGACCACGAGGCGCCGGCCCGCCTGCCCGAGCTGCACCCGTTGTCGTTCTCCCTGCCGACCGAGCTCGAGGCGCCGGCGCCCCCCGAATACCGCGGCATGACCCGCGACGCCGTGCGGATGCTGGTGGCGACCAAGTCCGATGGCGCGCTGGTGCACTCGACCTTCTCCGAGCTCCCCCGCTTTCTCGACGAGGGCGATCTCGTCGTGATCAACACATCGGGGACCCTCGCCGCCGAAGTGGACGGTACGACCCCGGACGGGGCGGCGCTGCAGGTCCACCTCTCCACCAGGCTGCCGGCCGGCCTGTGGACCGTCGAGGTGCGACGCGACGGGGAGGCCTACCTCGATGCATCGCCCGGCGACAGCATCGAGCTGCCCGACGGGGGCCGGGTGGCCCTTCTGGCGCCCTATTCTCCCGGGCCCGGCGGGCTCGGCGTGCGGCTCTGGGTCTCCGCCGTCGAGACGCCCGAACGCCTCCACAGCTACCTGGCCCGCCACGGCCGTCCCATCCGCTACGGCTACGTCCGGGGCAGCTATCCCATCGGCGCCTATCAGAACGTCTACTCCACCGAGCCTGGTTCCGCCGAAATGCCCAGTGCTGGGCGCCCCTTCACACCTGAAGTGCTCACACGCCTGGTGTCCAAGGGGATCGGCGTGGCCCCGCTGATCCTGCACACGGGCGTCGCCTCCCTCGAGGCCAACGAGCCGCCCTACGCCGAGTACTTCCGCGTCTCGCTGCCCACCGCCCATCGCATCAACGACACGAGGCGCTCCGGCGGCCGGGTGATCGCCATCGGCACGACCGTGGTGCGCGCGCTCGAGTCGGTGGTCGACGATCATGGGCACGTGCACCCGAGCGAAGGCTGGACCGAGACGGTCGTCTCGCCCGAGCACCCCGTGCGCTCCATTGACGGATTCCTCACCGGCTGGCACGAGCCCGAGGCGTCCCATCTCGCCATGCTCGAGGCGATCGCGGGACGGCCGTTGCTCGAGTCGTCCTACGCCGCCGCCTTGGAACACGGGTACCTGTGGCACGAGTTCGGCGACGTCCATCTGATCCTGCCGTGACGACGGAGCCCGCCTTGGTGACGGAGCCCGCGGCGTCCGAGCCCGAGTCGCCCCTCCAGCAGCTGCCGACGACGCGACGAGCCATCCTGAACCTGTTGAAGCGCCAGGGTCCCCTGGACGCCACCGCCGTGGCCGGCGCGCTCGCCCTCACCGCCGCGGCCATCCGGCTGCAGCTGAGTCACCTCGAAGACGACGGGCTCCTGTCCCACCGTGACGTGGTGGCCGAGGGGGCGCGCCGGGGCCGCCCGCGCCACGTGTACGAGTTGACCTCGGCCGCCGAGGCGCTTTACCCGAAGCGCTACGGCGATCTCACGACGGAGCTCCTCGGCTATTTGGGCGGGCCGGGCGCCGCGCAGGTCGACGAGCTCTTCGAGCAGCGCCGTCAACGGCGCGTCGCCGGCGCGCTGCCCAAGACGGCCCACCTCCCCTTCGACGAACAGGTCGCCGCGCTCACGGCGATCCTCGACGAGGACGGCTATCTGGCGGAAGCGGAGCGGTTGCCGGACGGCAGCTGGCGCATCACCGAGCACAACTGCGCCATCCTCACCGTCGCCCACGGGTTCTCCCAGGCCTGCACCAGCGAGCTCGCCTTCATCCGTGATGCGCTTCCCGGGGCCTCGGTGCGCCGGGTGGCCCACCTCATGGACGGCGCGCACGTGTGCGCCTACGTCGTCAGCCCGCCGCCGTCGTCGAGTCAGCCGACCTGATCTCGAGGACGGACACGCCGTCCACTTCGTGGATCTCGCTCTGCAACAGCTCGACGAGATGCTGCCCGCCGATCTCCACCACGAACTCGTCGACGGCATGGCCCTCGTCGCGCTCCAAGATGTTGATCGCCACAATGTCGCCCCCGACAGCCCCGATTCTGCTGGCCACCAAGCCCAGCGCCCCGGGCCGGTCCGGCAGCGCGATCCGCACTACGTAGCCAGCCATAGGACCCAACGTTAGGCGGTCAATGTGAACTGCCTGTTTCAGCTGGCTCACGAATCCCCTGTGCTGGGCGTCTGCTCAGGCCCGACGCTCAAGCAGCCTGGTCGGACTGCCTGCTCGCCCGGGTCGGAACGTACTCGTCGACGTACTCGCGCTCGGAGAGGCGGGCGATCTCGTGCATGAGCCGATTCGTGAAGTCCCGGCATTGCGTGTGGTCGTGATTGGCCAGAGGGTCGTCGGGATTCTCGGGCGGATCCATCTGCATCGGCGCGCCCAAAGCGGATGGTGACCGTCTTGAACGGCCGCATGAACTTGGAGTTCACCGGCTGGACCTCGACGGTGCCCACGACACCCACCGGAATGATCGGCACGCCGCACTCCCGCGACAGCCGCGTCACGCCCGTCCTCCCCTTGTGCACGTAGGGGTCGAGCGTTCGGGTGCCCTCGGGATAGAGGCCGAGGATGTGGCCCTCCTTCAGAACGTCGTTGCGTGCCGTGTCGAGCGCCCGCTCGGACACGCTGCCTCCGCCCCGGCGAATCGGGATCTGCCCCGCCGCGTGGAAGAACCACGCCGTCTTCCACGAGTCGAAGTACTCCGCCTTGGCCAGGAACGTGACCTTGCGCCGGACCACCAGAGGGATGAAGAAGGAGTCGCAGAAGGACTGGTGGTTGGCCGCCAGCACGGCGGGGCCTTGCTGGGGAATGTTCTCCCGGCCCTCCACCTTCACACGCCACAGGACGAAGAAGATCGGGGTCAGGATCGCCTTGAGCACCCAGTACGTCACGTGCCAAAGGTACCCCCGGTGGGCGGTCCCCGCACCGGCTATCGGCTGTGCTGAACTGCACTGCCGGATCCCGCCGGCCGGAGGTATCCACCATGACGACTGAAACGCTGACTGCCGAGCCGTTCGTGTCCGGCCTCTTCTTCGGCGAATGCCCACGTTGGCACGACGGACGCCTCTGGTACTCGGACTTCTTCGACCGCATGGTGCTGTCGGTGTCACCGGACGGCGAGCGCCGGGTCGAGGTGGACTTCGACGGCGAGCCGGCGGGGCTGGGTTGGCTCCCCGACGGGCGCCTGCTGATCAATTCACGCCTCGATCGCGTCATCTACCGCCGCGAGCCCGATGGGACGCTGGTCCAGCACGGCGACCTGAAGCCCTATGCCACGTGGCATGCCAACGACATGGTGGTGGCGGCGAACGGACAGGCCTACGCCGGCAACTTCGGCTTCGACCTCGACGGGCTCTCCGACGGGACGGTGGACGCGAGCGTGATCGGCCCGGCGTCGCTGATCCGCGTCGATCCCGACGGCACCAGCAGCGAGGCCGCGGCCGAGCTGCAATTCCCCAACGGAGCGGTCATCACCGACGACGGCACGACGCTCATCATCGCCGAGAGCTTGGGCGGCCGCCTGAGTGCCTTCGACCGGAGCGCCGACGGCACACTGACCAATCGGCGTGTCTGGGCCACGTTGAAGCTCGTCGCGCCCGATGGCATCTGCCTGTGCGCTGACGGGTCCGTCTGGGTAGCGAACGCGCTGGGGGCCGAATGCGTGCGCGTCGCTGAGGGCGGCGAGATCCTCGAGCGCGTCGACGACGTCGAGGAACTGCTACGCCTGCATGCTGGGCGACGACGACCGCCGCACCCTCTATCTGGTCACCGCGGTCGACAGCAACGCTTCGGCGGCGCGGGCGAGCCGCAACGGCGCGCTCGAGAAGGTACGGACGACAGTGCCGGGCGCCGGCCTGCCGTGATGCTGGGTGTGCGGCATCCCCGCGGTGGCGGCGCGGACGAGCGGCCGGTGCGGCGGCGCGCCCGGCACGCTGGCGCGCCGTGTTCATGACCTGGGCGGCCGTCGCCGCCGTCGCGGCCTCGACCGCCCTCGTCGGCCTCGGGTCCGGAGCGCCGGCCGGCGCGGCCACGGCGCCCCCGTACCTCCTCGCCCTGGGTGGCTCGGCCTCGGTCGGCTTCCAGCCCACGCCGGACCATCCCGCGGGCAGCCCACGAGCTCGGGCTACGCCGAGGACCTCGTGCCGTTGGAGCAACAACGCTGGCCGGGGCTCGACGTCGTCCACCTGGGCTGTCCCGGCGCCACCACCATGACCGTGCTCGAGGGCGGTGGGAAGTGCCCCTACCCCGAGGGAAGCCAGCTGCAAGCGGCCGAGGCCTTCCTCCGGACGCATCCCGACGACGGCACTGGTGACCCTCGACCTCGGCTTCAACGACCTGCTCACCTGCATGCGGCACGAGGTGGTCGATACGCCCTGCGCGAACGAGGCGCTCGTCGACCGTGCACGACCAGCTCACCCAGATTGTGGCAGCGATCAAGGCCGCCGCACCCCCGGACGCCCTCATCGTCGGGATCGGTCACTACGACCCCTATCTGGGGGACTACTTCCGGGGTCCCGTCGGCGAGGCCTTCGCGGCTGAGAGCCTCGGCGTGATGCAGCGGCTCGACGCCACCCTGCGGGCGGACTACGGCGCGGCCGGGGTGCCCGTGGCCGATGTCGCCTCGGCCTTCGACCTCGCGGACCGCGCCCAGGTGAAGTGGTCCGGCCTGCCCACCGTGCCCACAGACGTGGCCCGCACGTGCGAGCTGACCTGGATGTGCAACGGGCCGCCGCTCGGGCACAACGTCCACCCCGACGATGCCGGCTACCGCGCGATCGCGTCCGCCATCGCCGAGGCCGTGGCCGGCTCACCCGACAAGCCCGACGCCTGACCGGGGCCGGCGCTGCCGGCCCCGTCGACCACCCGGAGGGCGGGCGAGCCCGCCGTCGCCGTGCCCTTGCGAGACCACGGGACCCGGGTACGGCCCGTCAGGGGCTTGGCGAGCGGCGTGCGGGCCAGCAACTCGGTCAGGGCGATGCAGCAGACGAAGACGACCGCCACCGTGATCACGGCGACCAGCGGCCAGGGCAGGAACTCGTTGAGATGCTGCCACCCGAGCCAGCTCAGAATCGTGATGAGGAGCACTTGGGCCAGGTAGATCCCATAGGAGTTGTCCGAGCCCGACTGCACCATGGCCCTGGTCCTCTTCGATCGGCGTCGATGCACCAACGCGACGCCGATCAGGTAGATGGAGGCGATGGCCCCGACGTTGAACGGGATCACGATCGGCTGGAAGGGATCAGAGCTCGAGCCGAGCCACGACACCACGTGGTCCGCCGCCAGGTAGTACCAGACCTCGGCCGCCACGGCGGCCGCCAGCGTGCCCGCCACGATGAGCAGCACGTGCGAACAGAGCCAGTCGTGGAACTCGTCGAGGTGCATGGCGACGACCATGCCGGCCACCAGATAGAACTGGTACGAGGTCACCTCGCGCGTGGCCCAGTAGCCCTGCATCCACGCCGGCACCAGACCCCAGTGCATGGTGGACACGAGCACGATCTGCACGAGGCCGCTCACCAGCAGCACGAGACCGTGGTGGCCGGCCGTCTTGCGGAGCAGCACGAGGAGCAGGGGGAACAGCGCGTAGAACTCCAGGAGGACCAGCAGGTAGTAGAGCTGGTAGTAGCCGGTGCCGAAGAGGTAGAGCAGATGGATGGTGTCCGCCCTCGGCGTGCCGTGCTCGCTGGGCAGGCCGACCAGGAAGTAGATGACGGTCCAACACAGGTAGGGCACGGCCACCAGCGCGAAGCGACGGCGCCAGAAAGTGCGGTGATCGATGCCCGGCAGGTCCCGGACGCTGTAGGCCAGCATGCACGCCGAGACGAACAGAAACGCCTCTCGGGTCACGTGCAGCAACTGCAGCGACGCTCCGACCGTCAGTCCCGCCGCGACCGGAGCGAAGAACAAGAGCGTGTGGGTCGACACCACGCCCGCCTGCTTCACGGGCCGCATGGCGTCGATGTGATCGAGCCGTTTGCGGGTGCCCCGGAGAGGTTGTGCCGGCGAGAGCGGCGACTCGACCGTCGTCACCGCAGGTCGAAGCTGAACAGGACGGGCGCCTCGGGAGTGCCCAGCAGGCGCCGCTTGACCTTGCCCGTGGCGCCGGCCGGCATCCTCTCCACGACACAGAGCGCGACCGGTCGCTTGGCGCGCACGAGGTCGCGCTCCAGGGTCTTCATTATCCGGTCGGCCACCTCGCGCGCCTCCAGGCGCGAGGGGGCGTGCTCCACACCGTCGTCACCGGCGACGGCGCGCAGGACGACGTAGGCCACGGGCACCTGTCCGAGCTCGGGGTCTTCCCGCCCCACGACCGCCACCGAGGCGATCATGGCGTCGGCGCCGATGGCCTCCTCGACCTCCCGGGGGAGCACCTTCTCCCCGCCCCGGTTGATCACGTCGTCGGTGCGCGCGTCCAGGTACAGATACCCGTCGGCATCCCGGTGGCCGAGATCACCGGTCCGCATCCACCCGTCGGGGCTGAAGCGGTCCTGATGCGTGCCCCCGACATAGCCGTCCACCACCGACGCGCCACGGATCTCGACATGGCCGATGTGGAACTCGGGCGCCTCGAGCGGGCTGCCGACGGGGTCGCTCTGACGGACGACCCGCAACTCCACCCCGACCGGCAACCCCACGGACCCCGGGCGGCGCGGGACCGACAGCGGATGCGCCGTGATCTGGCTGGCGGCCTCGGTCATCCCGTAGGTCTCAATGACCGGGATCCCCGTGCTGGCCTCGAAGCGATCGGCCACCGCCACGGGCAACGGCGCCGAGGCCGAGCGGATGCACCGGATGGTGCTGGGCACGGTCTCGTCCGCCTCCAGCGCGCTCAGGACGCGAGACGATGGCGGGTACCGCATTGATCCAGGTGATCGACCGGCGGCTCATGAGGTCCCAGAAGCCACTCCGGTGGAAGCGGTCGTCGAGCACCAGGCTGGAACCGGCGACCAACGCCGAGAGCACCCCCACGACCTCGGCGTTGATGTGGAAGAGCGGGAGCGGGTTGAAGCCGCGGTCCTCGGGACCGAGCTCCAGGTGCGACGCCACGCTGGCTGCGGTGTGCAGCAGCTTGTCCTGGCCCAAGCGGACGACCTTGGGCGGTCCCGTCGTGCCCGAGGAGGAGAGCACGACGCCGCCGGCGCCGGCGCGCTGGGGCGCCGTCGCCCCCGGCCGCGTCACGCGCCCGTCCTCGAGGTGATCGATGCGGTCCAGCTCCACCCAGGCCGTGTCGATGCCGGCGGGGGCGGGTCCATCCGCCACCACGACATCCACCTCGGTGCGCGCCAGGGCGGCTCCCAGGCCGCCCTCGCCGGTCACCGGCATGGAGGGGTCGAGCGGTGCGACCCAGAATCCGGCGCTCACCGCACCCAGAAAGGCGTCGGCGAACGCCACGGGATCGGCGATGACGAGCCCGATGGTCGTGAGGCCGCGGGCGCGGACCCCTCCGAGGAGACCCCGCCAGCGATCCATGTGCTCCTCCAGCTGGCGGAAGGTCAGCGCTCCCCCGTCACGGCGTGCTCCATGTAGGTCCGATCGCCCAGCAGCACCGAGCGGGCGCGGATGACATCGCAGAGAGCGATATCGGGTGCGGACGCCGGCGCCGCCGACGGCGCGGCAGCCATCCTCGTGGCGACGGCCGTCATCAGTACATCATCCGGGGGTCGGTGTAGTGCTTGAACTCCACCAGGTTGTCGGACGGGTCACGCAGCACGAACGTCCGGTGCACCTCGACGAGGCCGTCGAAGCGCGTGCTCACGTCGGAGAAGAACTCGATCTTGCGCTGCACGCACAGCTCGTAGAGCGCGTCGAAGTCGCGGGCCTCGCGGAAGGTGACGCCGAAGTGTCTCGGGTAGAGGCTGAGCTCGGGCGAACGCGGGCGCGGCTCGTCCGACAGATGGCAGACCAGCTGGTCGCCGAAGAAGTCGAGCGTGATGCGGTCGGCGTAGCGCCGTGCCAACTTGCAGCCGAGTGCGCCGACGTAGAACGCCTCCGCCTCCTCCAGGTCGTCGACCGGGATCGCCAGGTGGAAGACGTCACGGCCCTCTCTCACGAGACGGCGCTCTCGAAGCAGTCCAGCGTGTCGGCGCGGAGGCCGAGCCGGATCGTCTCGAGCCCGAGCAGCGCGGTGGACGGGATGTTCCCGAGATTCACGTCGGAGCCGATCCGCCGTACGAAATAGCACTGGAGCTGCGTGGACGGTGCCTCGAAGAGGAGCTGCGACGGGTTGACGTCGCTCTCCAGGATCTCCTCGATGAGGCCGAACCGGAGCTCGCCGTTGGGCCGGCAGATGCCCGAGCTGCCGCTCTCGCGGGACTCCAGCGTCACCAAGCACGCCCCAGCCTCGAGGTCCTCGTGGATGCACTCGATCCAGCGGTCCGGCGCCAGGAGCTCGGAGCGCTCCGAGTCCTTGAAGCCGACCTCGGAGACGACGTTGAAGTCACCCGCCAGCTTCCTGACGTAGCCGGCCTTCTCAATGTGGGGCAGGTCGATGGTGCCGTTCGAGACCTCCACGTGCTGGCATCCGTAGCTCAGGCAGAGGTCGCGAAAGTCGTCGAAGCGGTCCTGCAGCAAGAACTTCTCGAAGAGGGTGCCTCCGAAGTAGAAGTCGACCCCGGCGTCTTTGAGCACGTCGATTTTGCGCTGCAGATCCGTCGTCACGATCGCCGTGCCCCAACCGAACTTGACGAAGTCGAGGAATTCGGCGCCGCTCTCCACCACGTCCTGGAACTGACGGGTCGGCAGGCCGCCGTCGACCATCATCGTCAGGCCATCCGTCCTCGGCTTGCTGGTCCTCTGGGGAAGTTGCAACATCGTTGGTCGCATCACACGCTCCTTACTGTCTCTTCTCGACTGCGCTACTGCGCGATCGCAATGGACGTCTGGGGCCTGCTGAGGCCCCAGACACTTGCGTTGGGCACCGGACCCCAGTCCATGTCGGCGGCTGGAATGCCGTTGCAGTAGGCCTGGGCGACCCGGATCACTCCGCCGTGCGTGACCACGAGCACATCGCCCTCTGGTGCACGCGTCTCCAATTCGTCGATGAACGCCGCGACACGCTCGTACAGCTCGGTCAGGGACTCCCCGTCCACCGGTCGGGCGTCCGCATCGACGACCCGATCGATCTCGATCCCCGACGCCGCCGAGGGCAGATGGCTGTGCGGGCGGCCCTGGGCTTGGCCGAAGTTCCGCTCGCGCAACGCGACATCGCTCTGCGGCGAGATCCGCAAGGCGCGCCCGATGATCTCCGCCGTCTCCCGCGCCCGCTGCAGGTCGCTCGTGTAGATCGCGGTGATGGCGGCGCCGGCGAGACGCCCGGCGACGTTCGCTGCCTCGGCGCGGCCCTTGCGGGTCAGCACCGGCCCTTTCGCCTGCCCCTGCACGAACCCGGATGCATTCCAGGTGCTCTCCCCGTGGCGTACGAACCACAGTGTCTGCTTCGTGTCTGGAGTACTCACGTCTCTCAAGGATGCCCAACGTCGTCTGGGCCTGTACTGGGAACGGGGCCAGAAGTTCATGAGGATCCTGTAAGGAAACCATGAGCATTTCCTGAGTTAACGCTGAGTTTCTGCGTCTCTCGCTGCGCGCCACGCGGGATGCATCGCGAGCACGACGGCCTCAGCGTGACGCGGTCAGACGCGCACCGGTGTGCGCGCCGTTTCGACGACGACGCTCTCGGGTCGGCCGCCGGACTCGTCGGCAGCATCTCGGGGCCGAGGCGGGCCCGCTGCTCGGCGCGCACGGGGCCGGTGAGCACCCAGCGCAGCGGCGTGCGCAGCATGAGCGCCGTGAAGACCGCGGCACTGCCGATGGTGAGCACGAAGGTGACGGCGACGGTCCCGGCCCAACCGAGGTGTGGCGTGATGCCGGCATCGCCGAGCCAGGTGCGCACGAGGTTGATGAAGAGCACGTGGCTCAGGAAGATCCCGCCGGTCAGGCCGGCGAGGTATTCCGCTGAGAGGAACCTGGGCACGTTCCCCGGGCGGCGCGCGCTGTGCCGCCACCACATCCACGCGCCGCACTCGAGCGCAGCCACGGCCGCGGTGAACCAGAGGAAGGCCACGGGCTGGTAGAGATCCGACGCTCGGCCCGTCGGCGATCCCGTCCAGACCGCGATCAGGTACCACAAGGTGGCGATCGCTCCCATCAGCGACCGCGCCGGCGATCACCTGGCGATACCAGCGCTCCACGAAGCTCCGCACCTGGTCGAAGTGCAGGGCCACCAGGATGCCCGCCACGAACTGCTCCTGGTACGTGATGGGATTGCGCGCCCAGGGCCACCTGCTGGCGACGTCGCGCGTCCACTGGCCCACGACGCCGAACGAAGAGGTGTAGTGGAGGTCAGCCGCCAGCAGCAGCGCGAACAGAAGGCTCCCGAGCATGAGGGCGCCGTGGTGCGAGGAGGCCCGGATCACCCGGAGCAGCGCGGGGAAGACGGCGTAGAGCAACAGCAGGACGACGACGAAGTAGAGCTGGTAGTAGCCGTACAGGGTGTAGTTCCACAGCAGTGACCACGCCTGGTCCCATGCATTGCCGGTGATCATCGTGAAGACCCAGTAGACGAGCGTCCAGACCAGGAAGGGAACGCCGATCTGCACGTACCGCCGGTGCCAGAACCCCAGTGTCGAGCGCGGCCGGGTGATCTGGGAATACGTCAACAGGAAGGCGGCGAGGAAGAAGAAGGCCGTCCGGCTGAAGTGCAGGAGCATGACGAAGGCCCACGCCGTCGTGTTGCCGGCCTGGACGTTCCACAGCAACGAGTGCTGGAGCACGACGGCACAACAGGCGATGACCCGGAACGAATCGAACTGGCTGATGTAGCCGCCGCGCCCCGACAACCGTCTGGTCCGGGCGCGCCACGGTGCGGATCTTCCCGCACCATCCTCAAACCAACCTGTGCGCGCGCCGGGAAAGCGCGCCGCTTTATCCCAGCTTCGTCAACGCGGCGCGCAGATGGCGCACGGCCTGGCCGATGCGCTGCTCGTTCTCGATCAGGGCGAAGCGGACGTGGCCGTCCCCGCCGGGCCCGAACCCGACGCCGGGCGAGGTGGCGACGCCCGCCTCGCTCACCAGGTACTTGGAGAACTCCAGCGAGCCCATTTCGCGGTAGGGCTCGGGGATCGGGGCCCAGACGAACATCGTCCCCTTCGGCGGCACCAGGTTCCAGCCGATCTTCTTGAGCCCGTCGCACAGCGCGTCGCGGCGCGAACGGTAGATCTCGTTGATCTCCTTCGGATAGTCCGGCGCCTCGTTCATGGCCACGATCGCCGCGATCTGAATGGGCTGGAAGGTCCCGTAGTCGAGATACGTCTTGAGCTTGGTCAGCGCCTGCACGATCTCCTGGTTGCCGACGACGAAGCCGACACGCCAGCCGGCCATGGAGAACGACTTGGTCATGGTGTAGATCTCCACCGCAACGTCGGTGGCACCCGGCACCTGGAGGATGGACGGCGGCTCGTAGCCGTCGAAGCCGAGGTCCGCGTAGGCGAAGTCGTGCACCAGCACCACCTCGTGCTCGCGGGCGAAGGCCACGAGGCGCTCCATGAAGGACAGGTCGACGCAGGCGGTCGTCGGGTTGTGCGGGAAGGAGAGGACGATGACCCGCGGCTTGGGCCACGACTCCTCCCAGGCGTGCATGAGGCCGTCGAAGAACGCCTCGCCCGGGTCGGGCGCGTCGACCGAATCCACGTCGGGCCCCTGCAGCGGGACCTGGCGCACGTCCGCCCCGGCGAACAGCGGCCCCCAGATGTGGATCGGGTACGAGGGCGACGGCACCAAGGCGGTGTCCCCCGGGGCCACCAGCACCCACATCAGGTGCGAGAAGCCCTCCTTGGCCCCGATGGTGGTGACGACCTGCGTCTCGGGGTCGAGCGTCACGTCGAACTTGCGCTGGTAGAGGTCCGTGATGGCGCTGCGCAGCTTGGGGATGCCACGCGAGGCGGAGTAACGGTGGTTGCGCGGGTTCTGGGCGGCCTCGGCCAGCTTGTTGACGGCCACGTCGGGCGAGGGCAGGTCCGGGTTCCCGAACCCGAGGTCGATGACGTCGCGTCCGCTCCGCCGCGATGCCGCCTTGAGGTCGTTGATGGTGGCGAACACGTACGGCGGCAACCCGTTGATGCGGCGGAACTCCATCGGGGAAGTCTACGACCCGGGTCGCGCGCCGCTGGACCCAGGGGCTCAGCCGAGGTGGTGCGCCGCTGCGGCCAGCTCCTCGACGTCGACCGGCCAGCCGAAGACGGCCCACGTGGCGCCCGCCTCGTGCAGGGCACGGACCGTCGCCGCGAGCGGGGGCGAAGCCGAGGGCGGTGGGCCGGCCCAGGTCACCTCCACGCCGCCGGGACCCGCCGTGCGCTCGGCCACGAGCGCGGGCTCGGCGTCCCACACCGTCGAGCGCGGCACCGGCGGCCCGGGCCTCCTCCGTCCGGCCGGCCCGCCCCCCGGCCATCCAGACCGAGAGGCCCGCCCCGGCCAGCTGGCGCCCCAGCTCGATCATGTCCGCCCGGCGCTCGGCCGCCGGTGCGAAAGGGATGCCGTAGGCGCGGTTCTCCTCCTCGCTCAATCTGTCGCCCGTGCCGAGCCCGGCGATCACCCGGCCCGGGGCCAGTCGCTCCAGCGCCACGAACTCCGCGGCGAGCACCGCCGTGGGGACCAGCCCGACCCGGGCCACGAGCGTGCCGAGGTAGGGCCCCGCGCCCGGACCGCGCGGACGGGCCGAGCATGGTCGCCAACGCACCGAGAATGGGAAAGGGCGCCAGGGCCGGCCGCTCGGGTTGGCCGATGGGCCAGATGTGGTCGTAACAGAAGACGCCGTCCACCCCGGCCGTGACCGCCGCCGTTGCGGCGGCGAACGCCGCGTCGGGCCTGTCACGGAACGTCGGCAGCACGACGCCGGTCCGCATCAGCCCACGCCGCCCTCGCGTACGGCGAGCGCGCCGCCCACCGCACCGGCCCGCTCCCCGAACGCGGCGGCGGCGATCAGGATGCCGGGGCGCCGGTCACCGCCCTCGACGAGCTCGGCGAAGGTGGTGCGGGCGGACTCGAGCAGGAGGTCGCCCGCCTGGATCACCCCCCCGCCCAGCACGAAGCACCCGGGGTCGAGCACGGCGGCCAGGTTGGCCAGGCCGAAGCCGATCCACCACCCGACCTCGCGGATGACCTGTTGCGCCGCCGGGTCGCCCGCCGCCGCCGCGGCGGAGACGTCCTCGCCCCGCACGCTCTCGGGGTCGCCCCCGGCGAGCCGGACCACCTCGCCCAGCCGCCCCGCCAGGGCGGCCTCCCGCGCCAGCACGCCGAGCCCGGCGCCCGAGGCGAAGCGCTCCCAGCAGCCGCGGCGCCCGCAGGGGCACGGCGGGCCGTTGGGGTCCACCACCATGTGGCCGATTTCGCCGGCGAAGCCCGCCGCGCCGACCTGCACACGCCCGCCGACCATGAGGCCGCCGCCGATGCCTGTCCCCAGCGTGACCATGACCACGTGGTCGTGACCCCGGGCCGCGCCCAGCCGTTGCTCGGCGAGCACGGCGAAGTTGGCGTCGTTCTCGATGAGCAGGGTCCGCCCGGGCAACTGGGCACCCATCAGCTCGTTCCAGTCCACGCCCTGGGCCTGCGGCAGGTTGGGGGCGAAGCGGAGCCGGCCCTCGTGGTCCACCATGCCCGGGGCACCCACGCCCGACGGCGGTGGCCCGCCGTGGCCCCCCAGGGCGCGGTCGAGGCCGGCGACCACCTCGGCCACGGCCGCGGCGACGTGGCTGCCGACGATGTTGCGGGTCCCCTTCGGCGTGGCGACCCGGGCCTCGGCCACGATGGTGTCGGCACGGTCGAGGGCGACGCCGAGAACCTTGGTCCCGCCGATGTCGATGCCGTAGGTCACGCCGGCGGCCCGCTGGCCCCCGTCGGAGTCACGAGTCCGACTCGACCCGCGCCTTCAGCTCTCGCATGGCGGTGGCCATGATGCGGCTCGTGGCCCGCATCTTGATGAAGCCCGGAATGGGCACCCGAAGCTCCGCCTCGAGGTGGTAGGTCACGTCCGTGCCTCCGGCCTCGCCCGGGTCGAAGATGTAGCTGCCGTCGAGCTTGGTCGTGATGTCGCCCTGCGTGAGCTTCCAGGCCAGGACGCGCGGCGCCTCGGCGTAGTCGTAGGCGAGCGTGTAGCTCGTGCTCCGCCCGAAGGCGGCGGCGCGGAAGGTGACGAGCAGCGGACGGCCGAGATCGTCACGCTCCTTGACCTCGACTTCCTTGATGTCGGCGGCCCACTCCGGATAGTGCTCGAGGTCGGCCGCGACCGTAAAGCAGCGCTCGGGCGGCGCTGCGATGGAGATCTTCTCTGTGGCTTGGTCGGCCACCCGGTGCTTCCTTCCTGTCGATGCTGCCAGCGCGGCGATGCTCAGATTGCCACTCCGGCCAGCGTCTCGGCCAGCCTAGAAGCGAGAACGTCGTTGTCGAAGGACTCCTGCACCCTAGATCGGGCCGCCCGCCCCATTCTGCGACGCCGGTTGGGGTCGGCCAGGAGGCTCCGCAGCGCCTCCGCCACGGCGCCGGGATCGCCCGGGTCCCCCGACGACCAGGCCGGTCTCCCCGTGGAGCACGGCCTCGGACGCTCCCGCCGCTGTCCCCGGCCACCTGGGGCACGCCGGCGGCGGCCGCCTCGAGGAAGACGATCCCGAAGCCCTCCTGCTCCAGGCCCAGCCAGCGGTTTCGGCAAGCCATCACGAACACGTCGCCCGCGCCGAGCAGGGCGGCGCGGTCCTCCTGGCTCACCCGCCCGAGCACCTCCACCGTCACGGGGCTCTGCCCGGGCCTGGCGCCGCAGGTGGCTCCAGCTCCCGGCCGTCGCCGGCGATGGCGACCACCAGGTCCGGGTACGAGGGGGCCAGGCGGCTGGCCGCCTCGATGAGCACGTCCATCCCCTTCCGCGGGACCAGGCGGCTCACGCTCGACAGCAGCGGCCCCTCGGACGGGCAGCCCGAGGGCGGCCCGCGCCGCTCGGCGCTCGGCCGCCTCGAGCGGGACGATGGCGCCGGCGTCGACGCCGGGCGGGATCTCGACCAGCGAGGCGGTGAGGTCCGGCACGACACGGCGGGCCTCGGCCGCCGGGTAGCTGCCGGCCGAGACGACGAGCCGCGCGCCGCGCAACACCCGGGCCAGCGCGGCACGCGAACCGGGCAGGCGGCCGGGCACCGTGACCTCGGCCCCGTGCAGGATCACGCCGTAGGGGACGCCCAGGTGGGGCCCGAGGAGGCCGAGTGGCAGCGCAGGATCGAGCAGGACGAGGTCGATCTCGTGCTCCTTGACCGCGGCGCGCACGGCGGCCAGGGCGTCGGCGTCGGGAGAAGAGGATCCTGCCGGGCACCCGTTCGATGCGGATGCCCCGCTCGGCCTGCGCGGCGTCGAAGGCGGCGGCCCCGTCGTCGGAGGAGGCGGTGAGGACCACGAAGGAGGACGGGTCGAGCCGGCTCCACAGGTCCCAGAGGTAGTTCTGGATGCCACCGACCTTGGGCGGGAAGTCGTTGGTGACGAGGAGGTGGCGCTTCACCGCGCACCACCGGCATGACGCCCCGGCCCCGACGGAGATCGCAACCGGCGGGTGGGCGACCGGTACCGCTCAGCCGGCCCGGGAGCTGAAGCGCAGCGTCGGGACGAGCCCGGCCCGCTCGAGCATGCGCATGGCGCGCGCCTCGTCGGCGTCGATGACCACGGCGTCCTCGGGCTCGCGATCGAGGAGGAAGCTGACGACGCAGTCGTCGCAGGCGTGGTGCCGCGCAGGGTGCAGCAGTCGCAGTCGATCGTGAGATCACCGGCGCCATCGAGCGACGAGGTCCTGTCGACGCCGTGCGAACGGTGTCGGCTCCGTGGAGCCCTGTGACGTCGGAGAACCGATGACCTTGAGCGGTGTCCCTGGAAGTCGGCATGTCGATGACCCTCTCTGTTGGGGCCAAGCATGGCGAAAGGGTGTGACACCGGGTGGCATCGGCTAGCCGGCGTGCAGGGCCTGCAGCGCCGTCTGCAGCGTCTGCTCCAGACCCCAGGCCACGCTCTCGGTTCGCACGCCGCCGGCCGCGACGACGGTCAGGAACGGCGGGCCGGTGACCCGGTAGTCGCCGGTAGGCCGCGGAGCTCGTCACGAGGTCGATCCCGTCGAGGAGGGGGGCGGCGCCGGCCAGCGCCGCGATGGCCTCCGGGCCGCTCGTCCTTCGCCCGGGCCGCGCGTCGCCACGACGAGGCGGGCGGCGCCGGCCAGGCCGGCGCGGAGCGGCGCAGGCCCTCCCAGAGGTCCCGGCAGCCGAGGCAGGCCGCCGAGAGGAAGAGGAGCAGTGCCGGCGCGGCGGCCTCCACCACATCGATCCGGCAGGGACCGCCCTCGGGCGCCACGCCGACGATGTCGTGCGGCGTGGTGGTGGGGTGGTCGGTGTAGGTGGGGATGGGCTTGAGCCGGCGCAGAATGTCAGCCGGCGGCTCGCTCACGAAACCTTCGACGGCTCGCCGGGCTCCTCGAGCTCCTCGCCGGTGATCTCGACCACGGTGCGGCCGTGACCGCACCAGCGGCACACCACCTCGTCGACGTTGCGGGCGAGCACCTCCTCGTCCTCGACCACGAGGTCGCCGCCCACGCTGTAGTGGTGGAAGGCCTTTGTCGTCTGCGAAATTGTGACGTCGAAGCGGGTGAGGTTGCCGCAGCCGTCACAGCGGTATCGAGAGGCGCTCACCTGACAAACGGTAGTCGGCAGCCCGACGGAGCCTCTCCGGGCTCAGGCGTGGCCCATCACTTCGCCGACCTCCACGCTCGTGATCCTCACGCCGTCCATTTCGCCGCCGACCGGCGGTGCCACGGCGCGGGCGTGGTCCTCGGTGTCGAACACGGCGATGGAGGTCCCGTGGGCGTCGTCGATGCGGACCCAGTACCCGGCCACGAATCCCGGGCTCGCCTTCACGGCGGGGACGAGCTCTTCGAGGTTCTTGACGGCGGCATCGGCGTCGGTGAAGTCGACGGTGACGATGTGTGCATGCATGGGGCCCTCGTTTCGTTGGGGTGCGGCCAGCCTCCCACCTGGCCGCTGCAACTGCACTGGGGTTGCAAATACCCAGGCGGGGCCTCCCTCCCGGACCTAAATGCGGTTCAGCAGCTCGCTCTTCTTGGCGGCGAACTCCTCCTCGGAGAGGA
Source organism: uncultured Acidimicrobiaceae bacterium (assembly GCA_963850185.1). Classification (GTDB taxonomy): domain Bacteria; phylum Actinomycetota; class Acidimicrobiia; order Acidimicrobiales; family RAAP-2; genus Bog-473. Next base: position 71,665 of record CAWKKE010000001.1, on the reverse strand, counting down.
TGCCGCGCTGGCGCAGGTCGTCGAGCTCAATGAGCCGGTCCCGTATGTCGAAGCGTGCGGTGCCCGGCGTGGCGGGGGCGGCCGGCGCGGCCGTGGACGGTGCAGCGGGCGTCGGGGCATCGACCGGGACGTCGGCACCCACGCCGAAGGGGGGCGTGTCGTGCGCCTCGTCGAAGCGGTAGTCGTCGCGACGTCGCGCGTCGCCCGCCCGGTGCTCGTCGGTGTCCTGGTCGGCGTAGGGCGCGCCGTGCCGGTCGCGCGGCTGCATGTCCGCCGGGATCGCCTCGCGCCGGCCCCCGCCGACGATCTCGTTGATCTGGGAATTGAGGACGCGCTGCACGACCGCCGGCTTGCGCATGTACTCCAGGGTGAGCGAGTCGTCCTCGCCCTGGACGTCAATGATCAGCGAGCCTGTCCCGAGCACCCGCTCGATCAGCTGTTGGCGGATGTTGACCTCGGTGATCCGCTGCAGGCGCAACTGCACCGTGTCGCGCCCGAGGATGCCCTGGCGCACGAGGATCCACGTGGAGGTCAGGGCGACGACGTAGGAGCGCCAACGGACGAACCGGCCGAGCAGCCACAAGCCGGGGATCAGGGCGAGGATGAGGATCGGATAGTTCGTCCAGCCCGGCGCCTTCTGCCACAGGACGACCAGCACGATGAGCCCGATCCACACGCCGATGGAAGTGAAGAGGGGGCCGAAGAGGAAGATCCAGTGCGGGCGCAACTCGGCCAGGAGTTCCTCGTCGTTGTTGAGGAACTTCCGGGGCAGAGCCATCCGGGCAAGCGTACCGGCGGTCCCGCGCCGATCGGGCCACCGTCGACGTGCGCCGTAAGGTGGCGCCATGCCCTACGCCGAGGTGGAGCCCGACGACATCAGAGCACGCATCGCCCGCGGCGAGGACGTCTTCCTCCTCGACGTGCGCGAGCCGGACGAGGTCGCGGAGTCGGCCTATCCCATCGGCGTGAACATCCCGCTCGGCCAGCTCCGCGACCGGCTCGACGAGGTGCCCCGGGACGTCACCGTCGTGGTGGCCTGCCACATGGGCGGACGGTCCGCCACGGCGGCGCAGGCGCTCAGCGAGGCGGGGTGGACGGCGGAGAACCTGACCGGAGGCGCGGTCGCCTGGGCCGCCGGGGAACCCGGCCAACAGGGTTAGACGCCCACCGACCTACCCCCAGGAGCCCGAAGCACGGCTCGGATTTGGAGAAGTACACACAACCATGTTCGTCACGAATCACGTGCTCTCGGGCGTCGTCGTCGGCCGGCTGTTCGAGCGGCATCCCGTCGCAGCGTTCGTCGTGGGCGTCGGGTCACACCTGGCGCTCGACATGGTCCCTCACTGGGGCTGCGGGGCGGACCGCGCACTCGACGACGAGCTGTTCCTTCGCTACGCCAAGCGGGACGGCCTGTTGGGCCTGGCGACGGCGGCGTGCGCAGTCGGGGCGATGCACAGGCGCTCCCGGCCGGCCATCGCGGCCGCCATAGCGGGCGCGGTGCTCCTCGACATGGACAAGCCCGTCCTGCACTTCTGGGGACGCTGTCCCGTTTCCCAGCTGGGTCCAACGAATTCACGGCGCGGTCCAGAACGAGTCAGCGCAGGGCCTGCCGAACGAGATCGCCTTCGGGCTGTCCTGCGCCGCGGCCGACACGTTCATCGCCCTCCAGAGTCGTCGCGGAATTCCTCGGCCGGGGATCTCGACCCCGGGATGAGTCCCCTGCGCTGACCACCAAGCTGCTGACCACCGAGCTCCAGCCCCCGGCGGGGTCCTCGTCAGCGTCGGGACGGGACATCGGCATTGCAGGCAGCGGCAACCTCGCGCCGATCCGGAACGTCACTCTGCGTCGATGGATGGACCCCGAAGACATGAGGGGCCGTGTGATCGTCTGTGGCCTCCAGGGCCTGGGGCCGCGCCGTGGAGCAGTTCTCCCTCGGAAGGACGCAGGTCGTGGATTGCATCAGATCAAAAATGCTCGTGCTCGACCCTGGTCGCTTGTTGCGGCCGCAACGGCTAGGCCGCGCAACGATTCGTCGGCCCCACGCACGGAACCGCGCAACGCTTCGCCCGAAATTGTGCTGGCGTTGTTGCACTTCCAGCGCAACCTGGCAATCCTGGGTTGGTGGCCATCGCGGAAGCGAAGCAGACGCAAATGGTTCTCTTCGACGCCTACCCCTTCGAGGTTCCGTCGTCGCAGCACGTCGCGCCCGCACCCGAATGGAAGCCCGCATGGGCCCCGGCACTCGGAGCCGCACTGATCATCCTTGCCTGGGCGCCGATCGCTCTACTCATCTGGGCGCTGACGTCACGATGATGTTGGCCTCGCCGGCGAGGCCATTGCTCAGCGAAGCCCGGCGCGCACCCTCCGTGTGACATAACCCCAGAGGGTCGGATGTGACCACAGCCGGGAATCGTCCTTCGTGAGCTCCGCCGCCGGATCGCACGAGGCTCCGTAGATCTGGGGTGGTCCGAGGCCGTTCGGGCCTTCGACCAACAGGCGCTCCACCTGGTCGACCAGAACCGGAAGGCCCGCGACGAGACCGATGTAGGGATAGGTGGCGATGGAGTCCGCCGGTCCTGCGCTGACCTACGCGCGTCCGAGAACGTTCCCCGTGTCGATCCCCGCATCCACCACGTGGACGGTCGTGCCCGCCAGATCGGGGCGGCCTTCGCTGAGGGCCCAGTAGACGCCGTGCAAACCTCGATAGCGGGGGGTGATGCCCACGTGCAGGTTCACGAACGGGCACTCGACACTCTCGAGCACGGCCGATGAGATGATCCGGGTGCCGAGCACCACGACCACTTCGGGGTCAATTTGCTGCAGCATGTCGCGGGTTGCGGCGCCATTGACGGATTCGACGCGCCGCAGCGGTACGGGCTTCGACGACACCGCAACCGATTCCAGCAATGCTCTCACCGCGGACGCGCCCGGTGGCTCAGCACCGAGGCGACGAAGAAGACGAACACGAGCTGTCCCCCAACCCGGACCCACCCGATTCGGTTCGCCCGGCGTCTCGCCACCCGGAAGCGGGACTCGGGACTCTCGACCACCGTGGTGAGATCGCCGAAACGTGCAGCCAGAAAGTTGGCGACCAGCGCCGTCGTGTCGCTTTCCCGCGTCAGAAGGACGACGCGCCGAGAACCGCTCCGGGGGGGTTCGGGCGTCACGGGCTGTCCCGGGCTTCACCGGCGTCACCGGCACGTTGCCGCGCCCATGCCCTCTGCCTTTCGCCTGGCATTCGCTCCGCTCGGCAGGGCCATCCCCCCGCTTGCCTGGTACCGTGCCGGGCTGTGCCCGGTGACGGGAACGTCGGTGCGACGCTCGACTCGTTCCCCGGTCCCGCGCGGCTGCTGTACTCGGGGGAGGTCGTGGGCGAGACGCTCGACCTGTGGCTCCTCGACACCAGCGCTGACGACGGAGTCGATCCTTCGGTCCTCGACGACGTCGAACGTCGGCGCGCCGACGCCCTTGAGACGCCCGACCTCCGGCGGCGCTACCTGCTCGCGCACGCCGCCCTCCGGCATCTTCTCGGCCAGGCGGTCGGACTCCCACCCCGGGACGTGCGCATCGTTCGGGAGTCCTGCCCCCGCTGCGGGGCGCCCGGCGGGCGGCCCGTCCTCGGCGAATCGACGCGGTCCCTCCACTTCTCCCTGTCCTCGAGCAAACACCTCGTGCTCGTCGCGCTCGCCTCGGCCGCGGTCGGCGTGGACGTAGAGGCGATCCCTTCTCGCCGCGCCGTCGACGAGGCCGGCGCGCTGCTCAACCCGGCAGAGCGCGAGGAGCTGCGCGACATGGATCCGGAAGACCGGCGGTCGACGTTCACGCGCCTGTGGTCGAGGAAGGAGGCCTACCTGAAGGGGATCGGCGTGGGGGTGGCGCACGGACTGGACGAGTACGTGGGGACTCGTCCGCACGGAGCGGCACCGGCGGGCTGGACACTGCTCGACGTCCCGGTGCCACCCGGCTTCGCCGCGTCGGCCGCTCTCCACACCGGCCCGCACGCTACGGGACCGCCGTACCGCGGCTGATGTCGAGCGTCATGACGAGGGCATCGGCACCCGAAGGCTGGTAGTAACGGCTGACGACGCGAGCCTCTTTGAACCCGGTGCGCTCGTACAACCGTCGCGCGCCACCGTTGTCGCGGCGTACGTGGAGGGTCAGCTCCCCATACCCGGCGGACCGTGCGACGCTGATGAGCTCCGCGAGCAGCGCGCGGCCGATCCCCCGACCTCGATGCTGTCGCTCGACCGCGAGCATCTCGACCTCGGCCCGCACCCCGCCGGTCGTTTCGGGGTCGGCCCGAGCGCGCAGGCAGGCGTAGCCGACCAGCTCCGACCCGGACTTGGCGACGAGGTAGCGCAGACCGGTGGGCCGCCCCAACAGGACCAGGCGGGCCAGGCAAAGGCCGCAAAGGGCCTCGGTGACCCGCCCCAACTTGAGCAGTCGTTCGAGCGAGCGGGCGACGCGAGGGTGGCGGCCGACCGGCGAACGCGCCCAACGTCCCTTCGCGGTCGCCGTTGTCCACGGATCCCTCGGGAACGAGCGTCGTTGGATCCCGAGCACCGCCGCGATGTCCTCCGGGTGCAGGTCGGAGATCCGGACGTCGCGCCGTCCGACCGGCGTCTCTTCACTCTCCGAGGAGACGCGGTCCAAGCAGTCGGCGAGGGATTGCGCCAACACAGGCAGGCCGAGGGTGACCGTGGCCATGTGGTCACCCGGCACCGTGTGCTGCTCGATGGTGGCGGCGGGCTTTTGCCGAAGGACGGGCTGCCAGGAGCGGGCGATCTCCGGCTCCTCCGCTGCCCAGAAGAAGCTGATCCTCCCGCTGAACTCAGAGGGCCGGTAGGCGGCCATGGCCCAGCTGAAGACACCCACGTAATCCCTGATGAGCGCTCCGGGCGGTGGGAACATCCGTGCGAGCCGAGGCTCGATCGAGAGCAGAGCGCCGAAGTCCGCCACCCGCCTGCCATCGGGCCTGGCGAGGCGGTACAAGTGGCGCAGCGCATGACGGGTCTGCAGATAGAGCTCAGGCCGTCGTCGCGCGCCGTGCGGGCCGCGCAGGGGCACCGAGTCACAAGCCATCCGCAGGACGCTTCGCTGGACCGGCGCCGAGGAATTGACCAGCCCCAGGAACTCGACCCGCTCACCGACCGCCTCGAGCTGACGGGCCATTTCGTAGGCCAGCACTCCCCCGTTGCAAAAGCCGCCGAGCCGGTACGGGCCGTGCGTTCGCACCTGGCGCATCGCCTCGATGTGCGCCCCCGCGATGGCTTCGACCCGAGGCACCCGGGCCTCAGGGTCGAACTGGTACGGCTCGAGAACGAAGAAGGGCTGATCGTCCCCACAGGCGCGTGCCAGATCGAGGCAGTAGAACCCGGCGCCGGTCCAGTCCCCGTGCAGGAAAAAGAGCGGCGAGCGATCTCCCCGCGCCTGGACGGGCAAGACCCGGGCCTTCGCGCCTGAATCGGCGTCCTCCTCCAGCGATGCCGCGAGCTGCTCGATGGTGGGGTTGGCGAAGAGGGTGGACAGAGTGGGTCTCTTCCCCAGCGTCTGCTCGACTCGCTGCACAAGCTGCGCAGCCAGAAGAGAGTGGCCGCCCAGATGAAAGAAGTTGTCCCGGATGCCGATGGGCCTCGCCTCGAGCAGATCCTCCCAGATCCGTACCAGGTACTCGTGCACGAGCAGCTGCGGCGGCACGTAGCCCGAGGAGTCGCTCCGGTGCGTGCGCGCCACCTCGGGCAAGCCACGGCGGTCGGGCTTGCCGGTCGCCAGCCGCGGCATGGTCGCCAGCTGGGCGATGACGGCGGGCTGCATGGCGCGTGGCAGTTTGCTCTCGAGATGTCGACGCAGGTCGAGCTCGTCGATCGGCTCGGTCCCGCTCGCCACCACGTAGGCCACGAGCTCCTGGTTCTCGCCGTCCCCCCGCGCCACGACGACCGCCTCCTCGACCGAGGGATGCTCGGCGGTGACCGCCTCGACCTCGCCGAGCTCTATCCGGTAGCCGCGCACCTTGACCTGATCGTCCACCCGGCCGAGGTAGACGATCCGCCCGTCGTCCAGGAAGCGCACGCGGTCGCCGGTCCGGTAGAGCCGTCCCTTGCCCCCGGGATCGAAGGGATTGCTGACGAACCGCTCGTCGGTGAGCTCCGGCCGGTTCAGATATCCGCGGGCCAGCAGCTCCCCTCCCACGTACAGCTCGCCCACCGCACCGACCGGGACGGCTTGCCCGGCCTGGTCGAGGACGTACACCGTTCGCCCCGGCAGCGGGCGGCCGATCGTCACGAGTCCCTGCTCTTGTCCTGCGTCGGAGAGTGTGGCCGTGATGATGCCTTCGGTCGGTCCGTAGGCGTTGAGCAGTCGCGTCTCGACCTGGAGCGAGCGCCACTGTGCAAGCACCTGGCTGCTGAGCCGCTCGCCGCCCAGAATCACCAGGCGCAGCCGCAACCCGGCCAGCGCCGCGGGTGCCCGCGCCCAGACCCTGACCGCCTGCTGCCAATACGTGGGCCACAGGTTCACGACCGTCACCCGGCGCAGGATCAGCTGCTCGCGAAGCTCCTCGGGGGTCCAGATCTCACCGCCGCGCATGACGAGGTGCGCCCCGGAGGCCAGCGTCGGGAAGATCTGCTCGAGTGACGCGTCGGCGCTGAACTGGCTGAACTGGAGCACCCGGTCGCTCCGTCCGAGCCCGTAGGTCGCGGCCATGGCCCGGCAGTGGGCCGAGAACGGCCCCCGTTCGACCAACACCCCCTTTGGCTTGCCGGTCGAACCAGAGGTGTAGCTGAGGTAGGCCGGCTGCTCCGGAAGGGGAGCTTCGTCGAGCGGGCTCGCGCTTCGCTGCCGCGCCTCCTCCTCGGCGTCGTCGAAGCAGAGCACCATCGTGTCCAGCCCGGCGATCCTGCTCCGCAGGGACTCGTGCGTGAGCACGAGCGGGCTGGCGGAGTCTCGGAGCACATACCGCGTCCGTTCACGCGGTGCCTCTGGATCGAGGATCACGAAGGCCCCGCCGGCCTTGAGGACCGCCAGAAGGGCGACGACGTGGTCGGTCGACCGCTCGAGACACACGCCGACGATCACGTCGGGGCCCGCCCCCCGGTCACGGAGGAGGCGCGCCATCCGGTTGGCACGGGCCTCGAGTTGCCCATAGGTGTAGTGCTCGCCCTCGCACTGCACGGCGACGGCGTCGGGTAGGCCCCCCGCCCGCTCGGTGATCAGGTCGACGACGTCCGGACCGGGCGGCGGCTGCGCACCAAGGCCCCACCCGGCAAGAAGCTGCTGACGCTGGCCCATCGTGAAGAGCCGAAGGTCGCCGACCGGGCGCCCGTGCTCCGCCACCATCGATTCGAGGAGGACCTGCCAGTGTTCGGTGAGGCGTTCGATCGTCCGCGATTCGAACAACTCCGTGTCGTAGAGGATTCGTCCGGCGACGCCGGCGACGCCCGACCTGGTGACACGTTCCTCCACCTCGAGGCAGAGGTCGACGCCGGCGGGCCGACCGGACATGTCCGTCGGGTCCCGCCGTTGCGACGACGGCTGCAGGGGCCCACGCACGCCGAACCTGATCATTGCCCGGAAGTGATCGTGAGGATCGCGCCGCGGGCTCGGCGTCAGGTCCGTCGGCGAGCTCGCAACCGAGCCCGGCTTCTATGCCCTTGCGCGTCCTCTGCAACAGCTCTCCGACGCTCGGCTGCCCGGCGACGTCGGCGCAGAGGACCAGGTCCCGCCCGACGCGGTTCCAGGGTCGCTCCAGCTTGACCGTCTCGGTCAGCGACGCCGCTCAATCCGAGACACACCTGCTCCTCGCCGGTATAACGGTGAAGGAGCGCCGCGACCGAGGCCACGAGCGTCGTCGCCAGCGTGACGCGCTCGCGAGCGGCGAGCTTCACCAGCCGAGCAGTCAGCGCGGTGTCCAGGGAGAATGGATGTGCGGCCGTCCCGGAGCCGGGCCGCTGAGGTCGAGCATGGTCCCATGGAAGCTCGAGGACCGGCGCGTCGGCGGGACGAGGACGGTCCAGGCCCCGACCACCATCGCGCCCTTCGGACTCACCGCGAGCCTCGAACCCGCGTGCTGAGGCGGTGCCAACAGCGGTCTGCTTTCCTCTCCCACTGTCGTCCCGCCGGGCCGAATGGTCGGCCCGTGCTGCGTCGGTCGTCTTCACTCCCTGCTCCTTTCCAACACTCCGGCTGGGTCGCTCACGACAGCACGACGAACCGCAGGATCACATCACCGAGGAACAACACCAGGAGCGGCACCGTCCCGATCCACATCGCGAGCGCCGAACGCGCCCGAGGTCGCCACATGCGCACGAGTTCTGCGCCCACGAGCAAGGCGATGATCTCCGCGAACCAGATCAGCCCCAGGCGGGTCCATCCAAAACGAGCGGGGCCCTGGGTGCCGGTGTCGAGCACCGGCGGCACGAACCGGGCTCCTGGCGGCCAGTTGAGCGTGTAGACGACGGCGCTGCCGGTCGAGAAGGCAACGCGGACCCCCGGCGCCGAGGACATGGAGGCGTTGAACCGGCTCTCCCAATCGGGCGCGTAGCCGGCGGTCTGCTGCATGGCACGGACCTGCGTGCGGGTGGCGATGAGATAGGACCCGGGGCCGCCACGACGGAGCGCCGAGACGAGGCCGCCGACGTGAACCGGGTCCGGAGGGGCGAGTGTCGGAACGTAGGCGACCGTTGCGATGTCCCGATAGGACCACGGCATCTGCGGGGTGACGTCGACCGCCGGATCCGTGCTCAGCCACAGCACCCTCCCGCCGTGCGGGTCGTGCGCATAGATCCAGTTGGTGGCGGCCAGCATCCCCCGGCGGCACCTGCTCGAACGCCTCGTTGCCGTAGCGGGCGAGATAGAAGCCGGTCGGGAGGACGACGGCGCACCCGGCGAGCACCACAATGCTACCGCCAGTCACGCCGGGACTACCCGTCGGGCCGCACGGAATGCGTCCGGGGGAAGAAGAGCAGGGCGGCGAAGATCGACGCCGGCGGGAGGAGGAAGAGGTAGGTACGGAGAGCGATCTCTCCGCCATAGCTGAACACCCCCACCAGGGCGACGGGCACCAGGAACAATGCGAGAAGGAGGCGATCGTCCCTGCCTCTGACTCTGCGGCGCGCCATCCCGAGGAGTGCCAGCCCGACGATCAGGGCGGCAAAGACCTCCTTCGCGTGGAGCGCCACGACATGGGTCGGCGTGCTCCCCTGTAACCGGCTGCCCACGCTGGACGACACGTTCAGACCGAGGTCGCCGACCCCGCCGAACACATTCGACAGGTGGCCCGACCAGTAGCCGATGGTGGCGAAGCTGACGTAGCCGGCGAAGATCACCCCGAGGAGGACCGGCAAGCCCGGCAACGTGCAACGTCGGACCAAGACGAGGGCGGCAGCGGCACCCGAGCATGAAGAGGGCGTGAGCTGGTGGCTCACGGTCGAGACAACGAACAGGCCGACCAGAAGGGCGAAGAGGAACCATCGCTGTCCCGTCGTCGCCGGCAGGGCAGACCGCTCCCCGGGCCGGAGCGGCCCGGGCCGTCGACCGGGCCACGGCACCCGCAGCCTGCCTGCGGAGAGCCGGCGGGTCGGACCGGTGAACCAGTTGACGATGATGGCAACGAAGACGAGGTAGAGGACGTAGTTGAACGACTGCGGCGAGAAGTAGTCCTGCCCGACCCAGTTGCCGATGCTGAAGAAGAAGGCCGCCAGCCACCGGGCCCGCCTGGAGACGTACAACCGGCGCGTAGAGCAGGAAGAGCGCCGGCAGACAGGCCAGGTCGATGGCGACCGGCCAGATCCTCATCAACCCCAGGAGGCTGTGGATCCCGGCGGCGCGGGTGATGAAAGCGATGAGCGCGAAGAATCCGGGCCAGCTGAAGTAGGCCGCCAGGCCCGGGGCGGTATGACCGGTTTGGCCGATGTAGTCGACGAACCCGGCGATCTGGTAGGCGGTGGCGAACCGCGGTTCGGGCTCGGCGAAGACGGTGACACCGTCCAGGCAGACGACCATCCCGACGAGGAGGGCGGCCAGACCGGCGGTCGGGAGCCTGCGCAGGAACAGCCCGACGACGAAGGCCAGGGCGATGATGGTGACACCGACGATGGCTCCCAGGGGCAGCACGGAGATCGAGCCCGAGCCCATTCATGCCGGCGAGATCGATCCCCCGGAGCGACACGACGAACAACGCCAGGCCTGCGACCGTGACTGCCACGAGAACCGCGTCCGGTGTCCAGGTCGGCCATGACCGTGCCCCTGCCGCCGCCGGATCGGCGCGGCTGCCAGGGCCAGGCGCATCGTCGACGGGCGGCAGCGGAGGGAGGTCCCTGTGGGCCGTCCCCAGCGTCATCCGACGAGTCCCTCTTTGGTGCGGATTCTCTGGCCATGGTCTGCCCGGAGCACACGCCAGAGGCCGGGGGCGATCAGGAGGAGGGCAACCACCTGTGTGGTGGCCACGGCCACCGCCGCTCCGAGGGTGCCCATGACGCCCGTGAGGGCCACGGTGAGCCCCAGCGTGATCGCCGCCCGGAGGACCTGCACGAGGGCGACGCGTGCGGTCCTGCTCCGGGCCCGTAGGACGCCCAGGTAGAGCTCCGTCGGTGCTCGGCACACGGTGGCCAGGGTCAGCAGGCGCAGGACCTCTGTGCCCTGGGCCGCGTAGGCGGGCCCGAACAGCCCCAACCAGACCGGAGCGAACACGGCGAGCAGCACGGCGCACGGCAGCAGGACAATCGTCATCTTTCGGAGTGCCGGCGCGGCAGTTCGTGGCCAGAGCACCCGCGTCGAAAGCCCCTTCGACGGTGAGCGACATGGCCATGCTGATGCCGATCATGTCGACGATGCCCACGATCACCCAGGCGATGTAGAAGTAGGCGGTCTGCCGCGCGCCGATGCTCGAGGCCACGACGACCGGAATGAGACTGCCGGTGGCGAGCATGCAGAGCGCACCTGAGTAGTCCCCGGCCAGGAAGCGCCCGATCTGGCGATTGCTGGCGGGCTGGAAGTCGCGGGTGAGCAGGGTGTGACGCGGCACGAGGTGGCTGAAGATGAGCACGTTGATGAGCGGGAGGGCGACGACCGCCGGCACCATCCACGAGACGTAGATGCCCAGATGGAACGGGAGGGCAGCCACGAGCGCGATCAGCAGGAGCAACTTGACGACGCCGAACAGGCCGTTCTCCACGAGCACCCAGGAGGCTGCCCGCAAGCCCACCAGCACGCTGTCCTGCAGCGTGAAGATGGCCCAGGCCGCCACCGAGCAGACGAAGACCGTCCCGATGATCGGCCCGTTGAGCCCCGAGTACGACGTGCCCCACCAGCCGGCCGTCAGCACGAAGAGGATGGCGAGCACGACCGAGCCGACGGCGCTCACCGTGTACGCACGGAGTATGAACGACCGAGTGCGCAGTCCGGCCTGCGGGATGAACCTGTTGAGCGCGCCGTTGAAGCTCTGTGCCGTGAAGCCGGCGAGCAGGTTCATCGCCGCATAAATGGCCGAGGCTCTCCCGACGGCGGCGGTCGGATAGAGGCGGGCCATGAAAAGCCAGTAGACGAGTCCGAGTGCACCGGTCGCGCCGCTGTTGGCGATCAGCGCGTACCCATTGGCGATCAGGGGATCCGACAGTTGTCGGCGGAACCGCTGCAGGTGACGCTCCACCAGCCGGGACGTCGGTGGCGCTGCGGCGAGGCCCCAAGCCGAGGGCCGTTCAGCCGTCCGCCCACCCGCCGGACGGGGGACCTCCCCATGGTCGACGGGCTGCGGCGTGCCGCCGCGGCCACGACGGTCAGCGGGGGCGCCGACGGCCCCGGCGCGGGACGAGCTGCCGGTCGGTCATTTCCTTAATGCCGCCCAACGGTCTCCATCGATCGACGGGCAACGGCCCATCCCTTCGTCATGGCCCGGTCCTTCAGGTAGATCCGGCCGAGGTTGTCCCCGTGGACGAGCTGTCGGAAGACGGCCATGGTGGTCGATTGGGACACCGTGAGGCGCGGGAGGGCGAACAGGTCGGAACCGGTGCCGGCCATGGCGTTGCTGACGGCGCAGCCGTAGCGATACCCGAGTTGGCGCGCCGCCTCTCGCACTCTGCTGTTGGAATACCCGAACGGGTACGCCAGCCCTGTCACCGTCGCCGCCCAACCGGTCCTCCAGCTCCGCCTTGCTCGACGTCAGCTCGTCTCGCAACTGCAACTCGGAGAGCCGGTCGAGTTGCGGATGGGTGCGGCTGTGGGCGGCGAACTCGATCCCGCGGCCGATGCTTCATCAATCTGGCTCCAGGTCAGCATCGGGCCGAGGGGTGGGGATGCGGGCGGAACTCCGGCATCGGCCACCCAGCCCGTGGTCACGAAGACGGTCGCAGAAAATCCGTACTCCCCGAGCAGCGGCAGCGCGTGGCTGTGGAAGTCGGCGTACCCGTCGTCGAAGGTGAGCACCACCGTCCCCTCGGGAACCCGCTGTTCTCCGGAGGCGAGGGCGGTGGCCAGCTCGTGGGCGGTCAGCGTGCGGAAGCCGTCGTCGTGCAGGGCGCGGAGCTGCGCCGCAAAGGAATCCGGACGCACCGCGAGGCGGCTCCTCGTCTCCGTGCAGTCCGCGATCTCGTGGTACATCAGGATCGGGACCCGAGCGGGCTGGGCCGTGGTCATTGCTGTGGCGGGTGGACCGGGTCGCCACCGGCGGCGTCCAGCCCTCCGTCAGCCGGCCTCCTCTTCTTCTTTCTCGCAAAGAGCCTGCGACGTACCCCGCCGCGGTCGAGCACAGTCCGACGGTGATCGCTCCCGTCCGCTCGAGGCCGGAGGCGTCCCCGTGCATGGTGTCGGCGACACCGTGCACGATGCCGCTGGGCAGCGTCCTCGTGGCGTACCGTCGCTCGGTCGACAAGCCGTCGCGGGTGCCGACGTTGGCGGTGACCTGTGCCTTGGAGAGGCCCTCGGCGTAGCAGCGGGATCGGAAGTACGAGAAGCGGGATCGTCCGGCGGGGATGCGGTGCCAAATGATGGCTCTGTCGTCGAAGAGGAAGAGCGACCCGGGCAACTGTTGACTGACCCTGATGCAGAGCTCGGTCTCCTCACAGCCGAGGGGCCGCTTCCCGCTGGAGCGCCCGATTCCGTTCTGGAAGCCGCCGACGCGTTCGAGCGTGTCGCGACGGAACGAGGCATTGCCGCCCAGGAGGTTGCGGACCGGCGCCGCGCGACTCGGTCATGCCACGGTAGGTACAGCCGACCACCCAGTCGAACTCCTCCGGGAACCATGCTGGACGCGGCTCCTCCCACAACGGCAGGGTGAGTCCGCCGACTCCCACGACGGCCGGGTCTTCGTAGGCATGGACGAGAAACTTGAGCCAGTCCTGCTCGGCGACGGCGTCGTCGTCGAGAAAGGCGACGACATCGCCCCTGGCCGCTCCGAGCCCGGTGTTCTTCCCACCCGAGAGTCCTTGCTGCTGGCGATTCTCCATCACGGTGACGTCCGGCAAGGCAGCAGCGAACGAGGCGTACAGCGCGGGGTTGTGGTCGACCACCAGGATGATCTCCCGTTTGGCAAAGCTCTGCTGTCTCACCGATTCCACCGCCGCGTGGGTGTCGTCCCAACGTTGCTCGGTGTAGGCGCAGATGACGACAGAGACCATGCCCCGGCTCGGGACGACGACGGCGCTCCGGGCTGCGGCGGGTGTCGGCAGGTTCTCGAGAGGGCCGTCCGGATCGGGCTCGTCGCGCCCGAGAGGCCCGACGTCGGGTTCGGTCGGCCGCTCCACCTCCACGGCGTCCGCCGCCGGGTGGAGGACGGTCTCCGCCTTGGCCATCGCCGCCCTGACCGCCGGTGAGTACAGATCCTCCTCGGGAGGCTGCGGGTGAGACCGGGGTGACGCCTCGGCCGTGATGGCCTTGAGGATGCGCCAGCCGTCGAAGACCACGTGCAGATTGCTCTTCCCGTGCACCCTCGGCCGTTCTCGACTCGGGACCTCCTGGACCCGCAGGGCCGCCTTGGCCGCCCGGATGTTCATCACGGTCTCGATCTCGAATCCCCCGCAGTCCAGGTAGAGATCCGGCAGGTGTTCCGACCAGAACGCGTTGTAGCCGTAACACAGGTCGGTGTACCGGGTGCCGAAGGCCAGGTTCACCAGCCCGCTGAAAATCCGGTTCCCGAGACGGCGGCCGACGGTGATGTCGTCGCTCCCGCCGCTGTTGGCGAAGCGGGACCCCTTGGCAAAGTCGGCTCCCGCCACCAAGGCGGCCACGAAGCGCACGATCTCGGACCCCGGGGTGGAACCGTCGCCGTCCATCATCACGACGATGTCGCTGGTACAGGCCTTGAACCCGGCGAGGAGGGCGTCGCCCTTGCCCTTCCCCGGCTGTGTGACCACCTTGATGTCGGGTCTGCACTGCCGAGCGACGGCAATGGTCTCGTCCGCCGAGTGACCGTCCACCAAGACCACTTCATCGACCCACTCGGGAAGCGACCCCAGCACCATCGGCAGGTTCCGCGCCTCGTTCTTGGCGGGGATCACCACGCTGACCGTCGGCACGATCGCCAGTTGTTGCGAGACCGGCCGATATTGAGAGCGCAGGCCCTGGCCGGGCGGCCCGTCCACCCGTTCAGCCGCGACAGCATGCCCGTTCGCCGCAGACGCCCCTGCCCCACCCTCCGACGCGGCCCTCTCGCCCGTCGAAAATTTCCCTCCCATGCCGACTTACCCTTCTGTCGACCTACCCCCTCTCAAATCACGGCGGTGCTGCCCGTTGATGTGGTTCCAACCTCACTGAATTACCTACCCCAACCGAGGCAGATGTCAACGCGAAATCGGCCGACACGGAGCGCGTGGCCTCACGTGGAGTCGAGCGTCGTGGGCTCCGGCGCCGAGGAGACGGCCGTCATCACCACGGTGGCCTGGTGCCAATACCCGTTGCCTCAACGCGCCCACACCCCACGACGGGCGCGGTCACCACGCAGGGCGGCCTCCGTCGAGAAACGTGAGCGGGATGGGGCGCAGCATGTGCGGACGAGCGCTCGCGTATTCCCCTGGGGTGCGGACCGTTGACCGTCGCGGGCGCGGATACTCGGAAGCACATCTGGGCTACGGCGCAGCGCGGCCGGTGGATTGTCCCTGTGTTGTGAAATCTGAAAAATTGTGGGGCCGGACCGGCACCCGATCAGAACGAGGATTCTGCCCGGTCACCTCTGCCGAGGCGAGTACTTACCGGCTTACACCAAGATGCAACGGCCGCTCAGATCGGCAATCGACTTCCAGGCTTCAGGCTCCGCGAACGGCTGGAGAGACCGTCTCTCAGACCGGACGGCCTTGTCCGTGCCCTCGCAGGAAGCCGCCGACGAGGCTGAGCCGGCGTGCGATCGGTGGCCACCGAGCGGCCAGACAGGCGACCGTGAAGATCGCCACGGCGAAGAGACCGCCGACCGGGTTCCAGAACCCGCCCGCGACCATGATCATCGCCGTCAAGGTCAGAACGACCAGGCTGGAAGTGACGGCGAGCACCGCGCGGGCGAGCGGATCAAAACCGCCCAGGAGACCGCCGACCGCGACCGCGGGTGCGAGGAGTACAAAGACCAGGACCAAAGCCGGTCGGACCGGCGTGTGCACGCCGGCCGCCTCCAAGGCGATGGCGGCGGCGCCGCACGCCAGAATGCCCCCCAGCAGCCATCTGCCCAATCGCACGTACGCCTCGACCTCCACTCCGACTCTAACGGGGCCTTTCTCCCGGGACCGAGTCGCTCCATCGCCCGAGTTCATTCGCCTCGCGGACGCGGATGCTCCCGGTTGGCCGGGTCGATGCGTCACGGTCACCTCGTACGGGTGGAGCATCATCCTCTTTCCGTTTACGGTGACGACAAGCTCGTGGGGCGACTCACTGACCAAAAGGACTCCTTTTGCGCCGGCGAGCGCGGCGACCGGACCCTTGACCGTCGAGCGGAACAGGGTCGTGCGAGGCGGAAAGGCTTCGGCCAGCTCGCGCAAGGCCCGGTAGAGCGCGGTGGGCCGGCCGCCATCAGCCTCTGCCGTATCGGTCCACACGCTCTCGCCGGTGGATGGACTCATGCCCGCCGCGTTGCCCTCCATCTCCCAGATCAGGAGATAGTTCACTCCCGCCTCGCCGGCGGCGACAACGTTGCTGACGTCAACCGCCACTGCCTCTTGTCCCGTCGCGTCCCCGCTCGTCGAACCGATGCCGGGATAGAACTCGGCCCACATGATCGGCAGGCTGGCCGCTCCGGGGAATGCGGTGTCGTCGAGTGTCCGCAGCCAGTGGGCGACGGCTGCGAAGTATCTGCCCGACGCGAAGCGGCTCTCGTCGGTCGAAGAGGGCCCCCCGTCCATGCTCACGAATTGTGCCCCGGTCTTGTGTGCGAGCCAGTAGGTGATGACGTCGAGATCGCGCTGGTCGACGCCACCGAACGATCCATGGACGGGTGAGGTCTCGGCGGTCAACGAATCACTGGCTGCGAGCGGTGCGTAAGGGCCGCCGATTCGCGCATCGGGGCGAACGGCCTTGATAGCCGCGTACACGTCGTTGTAGAGCTCCGTGTACGCCTGCACGTTCCACGAGTTCGTCGCGGTGTCCCAGAAACCCTTCATTTCGTTCCACACGTCGAAGAAATCGACCTTCGGCAGGAGCTCGCCGGCGCGAGTCCGGTGCCGCCCGTCGTATCGCTCGGCAACCTCGGCGGCGAGATGAGCGAAATCCTCATAATGGGACGGAGCCACGGCTGATTCCATGTTCCACTCTTGGCTGCTCCCGCCCACCTTCATCCATCCCGGCGCGCTGCACAGCGTGATCATTCGTTTGTTCGACGACACGGTTGCCGCCATGACCTCGATCCGGCTGTCCAGGGAATCCCAGTCATAGCTGCCGGGTACCGGCTCCGGGTCCTGGGTGCCCCAACCCATCAACGACACGTTCTGGAACGTGTCCATGGAGGAGAGCAGGTGCTTGGCCGAGCCAACGGCAGAAGGCTGCCCGCCTTGGGCCAGGTGCGACAGCTGGGTGTAGGTGTCGCCCACCTCGAAGTTGGCCGTCCCCTCCACTTCTCCTGACACGGCCACTGCGGCCGTCCCGCCGTCGGCGCGGTCGGCCCCCGCGGCGTCACGGGCTCCCAGAGGGGACGCTGTCGCCGCAGTCAGGGTCGTCACTCCCAGCAGGGCGATCACGAGCCAGCTGACCGCCGCGGTGCGCGCACACCGCTCCGATCGGTCGGGGACGTCGCCCGCAGCACCGCGCGGCAGGCGCCGGTCGTTACGCATCCCTCACCATTCCTGCGACGCACATGACGGACTCGACCTCAATGTCCGGTTGCCTGTCGGAATTACGACGTTCCCCGCTGCAGCGATTGGATGCGCGGGTCTCGCCTCCTGTGCACTGTGCCCTCTTCGCCGGGACTCCATACGAGAGGGGCGATATCCGACTATCTCGCGACTCGCCCCGAGTGTCGCCCCCGTCGCCGCATCCGGGCCAGAGGTGCGACAGAGGGCCCGAGCCGGCGTGAGACGTTTTCCCGAACCGTCACACCCACAGTTCGCACTTCGTAGGGCTGGTGGGGATCGAACCCACGACCCAGGGATGAATCCCACCACGCAGCTCACACCAGCGGCGTTGAATGCGGTTTTGTGCGCCGCAGTCGCGTTGGTGGGCACGCTCGTCTTGAGATCCTCGCGTATTCGTGGTCGAAAGATGTCCCAAAAGTTGTCCCACGTCCCGCGTCGTGGGTTGTGCAGGCCATAGGCTGCCCGAGCGTGGCGGGATAGATTGCAGAGTCCGAGGGAGACAACATGGGGCGCTGTGCACACCCCCTTTAGGCGCCCGCCGGAAGGCGGTCGGCGCGATGAGGCGCAAGCCGCCGCCCGATCTGCCCGACCCGCAGTTCGAGGCGAATCGCACCATGCTGGAAGTCGCCGAGATTGCCGACTACGCAGCGGCAGCCCAGCGATTTCGCGCTTTGGTCGCCGAGGCTGAGGCCTACAAATGAGGCGCCGCAAACATCGCACTGAGCCGCCCGGCGTCGTAGCTGTCTACGAGCCGGAACGATGGGCTGACGAGGCACGAGAACGCGGTGAGCGGAGCGGCAGCCTTCGGTATTTCGCGGCACTCCGGTGTGCCCGAAGACATCGCGCATCGTTTGAGAGCGGCTGCGCTTGTCGCCGACCTCCGGGACGAACACGCTCCCGAACTAAGGGTGGCCGGAAAATGACTGTGCTCGCCAGGGTCGCCATGCAAGAGATTCCCCCTCCTGGCAACTTCCTTTGCAAGACTCTCGAAGGTGCCCTTCGCCAGGGAATCGGCCGAGCCTGACGAACTACTTCGGCGTTCCAGCGCGTGGCGGGCATTTCCCTCCACGCGTTGGTCGCTCATCATCCTGGTCGTGGTTTATCTGCCTCTGGCCCTGACCTACAGCTTGCTCACCAGGGCGTACGAGGCCACTGACGAGCCCTCCCATGTCCAGAACATCGAGTACATCGTCTCCCACCATGCGCTACCGCGGATCGCCGTTGCGAACGGCCTCGAATCGCATCAGCCGCCGCTGTACTACCTCCTGGCAGCCGCCTGGCAGGAGGTTCTTGGTATTTCCGCGTTCACACCCGTCGCCGTGCCGGCGAAAGGGCTCAAGGGCTTCTTTGGGGACCAGCTCCTCTATTCGACCGATTACACGCCCTCAGAGCATGCCGATGCGGTTCACGTTCATGAGCTTCGGCTCCTGTCGGTGGCATTCGGTGTGGGAACTGTTCTCCTCACTTACGCCGCGGCAAGGGTCATCGCGATGCCCGAGTGGTTGGCGCTCGTTTCCGGACTCTTCGTCGCCCTGTACCCGAAGAATCTGATTGCCGCATCGAGCGTAACGAACGATGCACTGATCATCCCATTGTACGCGTTGGCACTGGTCCTCTTTCTGCTCTCTGAACGCGCCCGGATGCAGAGGCAACTTCGTCACAGACGCATCTTTGTGGCAGCGATGGGTGTTGTGCTGGGGGCCGCGGCCTTGACCAAACTCAGTAGCCTTCCCATCGCTGGCGTGCTGTTCGTTCTCGCCGTTGTCCCGCTGTTCAGCGGTGCGAGCCGGCGCACCAATTCACGCACCCAACTACGACTCTTCCTCGATGTCGTACTGGGCGTGATCGGTTTCTTCGTTATTTCTGGGTGGTGGTTCCTGAGGAATCACCACCTTTACGGCCAGTTTCTCGCTACCAACGCGAGCGTGCGATACCTTCCAGTGTTTGACATCGGGCGTGAGCAGTGGAGTGTTCATCTCGTTTTTCATCAGATTCCGAATACTTTCTTGGACTTCGGTTGGTACAACCAACCCAACTTCTTCCTCCCGGCAAGGTTGGACGAGGCCCTGGCTGTCCTCGCTGTTCCCTGCCTGGCCGTTGGAGCCTGGATCACGGTTCGAAACCGCCAATGGGTATCGCGACGACTCAATCTCTTGTCGGGCATTTCGTTGCCTGCGTGCGTCCTTGGAGGCATCGTCGCCCTCGTCGTGATCATCAAGGACACCGGGCAAGGAGACTTTCGGGATGCGCTAGTGGCCGTCGCTGCCATTGCGATCGTCATGACCCTCGGTAGCGTTCGCATCTTGTCTCGCATCAGCCCACGTCTCGAACTGATCGGCGTCGCTCTGTGGCCGGTCGTGCTTCTCGGGATAGATCTCTATGTGTTGATCCGCTACTTGATCCCGCTCGGGGGTCTGTAGTTCGGCCGCTAGAGAAATACCCTCTGACCTGGTAGACCTGACCTGGTAGGGCTGGTGGGGATCGAACCCACGACCCAGGGATTATGAGTCCCCTGCTCTGACCACTGAGCTACAGCCCCAGGGGGGTTCTAGCCCACGCCGGGCCGGAACATCGACATTTAACGTTGCAGCAACCTCCGCACCGATCCGGAACGACAACATGCGTTGATGGATCGCATGGACCCCGAGGACATGCAGGGCCATGTGATCGTCTGCGGCCTCCAGGGCGTGGGGCTCCGCGCGGTGGAGCAGTTCGCCCTCAGTGGGACCCAGGTCGTGGTGATCGATGACGACGCCGATCCTCGGCGCTGGCGGACCCTGCACGACTGGGGTGTCCCCCATGTCCGACGGCACGCCCACCGGGGCGAAGGATTCGAGGAGGCCGGCCTGGCGCGGGCGGCCGCGGTGGTCTGCGTGGAGGTCGACGAGATCCACACGCTGGAGACGGCGCTCCGGATCAAGGAGATCCGCCCGGACCTGCCCCTCGTGGTGCAACTCGCCAACCCGTCTGTGGCCCATGCACTGGAACGGGTCTCGGGCCCCGGCAGCGTGCTGGACGTGGCGTCGTTGGCCGCGCCGTCCTTCGTCGAGGCCTGCCTGTTGCGCCCGTCCCACGCCATTGAGCTGGCCGGGATCGACTTCGCGGTCGTCAAGCTCTCCGTCGATTCGAGGGACAACATGCACGACACCTTCCGCGCCCACTTCGGGCACCTGGCCCCCGTGGCGATCATGCCCGCGCACGGACGAGTCGATGGAGCTGTGCCCCGGCCGCGACCACCCGCTCCACCTCGGGGATCGGGTCGCCGTCCTCGGCACGGTGGACGAGCTGCGGCGCATGGGCATTTCGACCACCCGGCCGGCCGACGACCCGGCGCGGTCCATCGGGCTGGCGCCGCCGCCTCCGTCTGCAGGTCGGCATCGCGCTCGAGGAGGGCAACCGCGCCCTGGCCGTCGTGGCCACCGCGCTGCTCGCGCTGATTGTGGTGGCGACCATCGTGCTGCACTACACCTTCCGTCCCGACGGCTCGCACGCACACCTCGGCTTCCTCTCTTCTCTGTACTTCACGGTGGAGACCGTGGCGACCGTCGGCTACGGCGACTACAGCTTCTCCCACCAGAGCCCGTGGCTCCTCGTGTGCGCCATCGTGTTGATCATCGCGGGCGTGGCCCTCGTGTCGACCGCGTTCGCGCTCTTCACGAACATTCTGGTGAGCCGCCGCATCGAGCGGTCACTGGGCAGGCGCCAGGTGCCCGGGATGGTGGACCACGTGATCGTCATCGGCCTCGGCGCCGTGGGCATCAGCGTGGTGCGCCGGCTCGTGGCCGAGGGCGAATCCGTGGTCGTCATCGAACGCGACGCCGACAACCGCTACCTGGCGCAGGCCCGTGCGCTCGGCGTGCCCGTCGTCATCGCCGACGCCACGCAGTCGCAGACGCATCGCATGGTCAACATCGCGGACGCCAAGGCGGTCGCCGTGCTGACCAGTGCCGACCTGACGAACATCGAGACCGGGCTCTCCGTGCGCGAGTCTCTGGGCGAGCGCTGGGACGCCGTCCCGGTCGTCCTCCGCGTCTTCGACCGCGAGCTGGCCCACATGATGGAGCGAAGCTTCGGCTTCCAGCACGTCCGCTCCACCTCCGCCCTCGCCGCACCCTGGTTCGTGGGCGCCGCCCTCGGGCTCGACGTCCTCAGCACGTTCTACGTCGACCAACAGCCGTTCCTGGTCGCCGGCCTCACCGTCGCCCCGAACGGCGGCCTGCAAGGGCTCGCCATGCAGGATCTTTCGTCGAAAACCCGGGTCATCGCCCTCAGCCGCGCCGCCGACGGCGTGCTGGAGCACCCACCCCGTCGGGGCACGGTGTTCGCCGGGGGCGACACCGCGTTCCTGCTCGGCCCGTACGAGGAGCTCCTCCGGGTCCTGCAACGCGATCAGACACCAGTCTGAGGACTGGGCATCATGGTGCGCCGTGACCATGGTCGAGCAGGAGACGCCCGGGTCCTCCGTCGCCCGCTCCGGCGCCGCCCACGGCCAGCCCTGACGGGGCACCGGCACAGCGGTTCGGCCCCTTCGTCCGTGGTCGCCCTGTCGATGGCCTGGGGCTTGTGGGAGCTCCGGCCCGAGCTCCGCGCCGTGCCGTACCTCGACGACAGCTCCCTGCACCAGCAGATGGTGCGCGTCGCCGCCGCCCGCATCAGCCAGGGCCACCTTCCCCTGACGAGCTGGTTCCCGTATCTCGGACTCGGCTCACCCCAGTTCCTCCACTACCAGAGCCTGCCGTCCATGGTCTCGGGAGCTGGCCGGCACGGTGGTCGATCCCGACACGGTGTTCCGGTGGTCCCTCTATCTGCTGCTCGCGCTCTGGCCGATCACCGTCTACTGGAGCGGCCGGCTCTTCGGGCTGAGCCGCTGGACGGCCGCGTCGGCCGCCGCGGTGGCGCCCTTCCTCGCCTCGGCCGCCGGCATCGGCTACGAGACGAAGGCCTACGTCTGGGTGGGCTACGGCGTGTGGACCCAGCTCTGGGCCTCGTGGACGCTCCCGCTGGCGTGGGGCTTCACCTACCGGGCGCTGTCGTCGCTGCGCGGGGCCTTCTGGGCCGTCCTCTTCATCATGCTGACGGTCGCCCTGCACTACGAGACCGGGTACCTCGCCTTCGTGCCCCTCGTCGTGTGGCCCTTCATCGCCCCTTCGGACCTGTGGCGCCGGATCGGCCGCGCCGTGGCGCTCGGGGCGGCGGCCGTGCTGGCGTCGGCCTGGGTCATCGTCCCGCTGCTCCAGCAGTCCCACTGGGCGGCGCGCAACCAGGTGCTCGAGGGAACGGGGCTCGAGAACGGCTACGGCGCCGGGCAGATGCTGACGTGGCTGCTTCACCGGCAACCTCTACGACAACGGCCACTCGCCGCCCTGGCTGCCCGTCATCACGATCCTCGTCGCCGTCGGGATCGGCGTCTGCCTGGCGCGCTGGCGCTCGTTCCTGGCCGGCCGCGCCCTCGTCGTGATCTGGGTCGTCACGCTCGTCATGTCGTTCGGGCGGACGACCTTCGGGTCGCTCTACGACGTTGTGCCGGGCAGCAGCGACATCTTCATCCGGCGCTTCGAAATGGCCCCGCAGCTGTCGGGCATCCTGCTGGCCGGCGTCGGCCTCGTCTTCCTCGGCCGGCTCGTCCTGGGCGGCGTGCTGGGGCTCTTCCCCGAGGACCGCCGCGGCTGGGTGACGCAGCCGGGCGGGCGGGGCCTGGTCGCCGGCCTGTGCATCGTCGCGCTGGTCCTGGTGCTCGCGCCCGCCTGGAGCAGCATGGACACCTACGACGCCCACAACGCGACCAACATCAGTTTCCAGGCGGAGGACGACGCGCTCCAGGGCCCCCAGATCGACCGATTGTTGGCCTACGTGCACGCCCATCCCAAGGGCCGCGTGTACGCGGGTGCGCCGACCAACTGGGGGCAGGACTTCTTGGTGGGGGACGTCCCGGTGTTCAAGTACCTCGAGAGCAAGGACATCGACGAGGTGGGCTACACGCTGCGCACGGCGTCGCTCATGACCGATCCCGAGTACTACTTCGACGAGAGCAATCCGGGCGACTACCCGCTCTTCGGCATCGGCTACATCATCACCCCCGCCGACATGGCGTCGCCGGTGGAGGCCGACAAGGTCGGCTGCTCGGGCAACTACTGCCTGTGGGCGCTCCCCGACGCCGGCTACATCCACGTCTACGACACGACCGGGCGAGCTCACGGCCACCCGGGCCGATGTCGGGACCCAGAGCGAGGCGCTGCTGGGCTCCCCGCTCCTCGAGGAGCAACGGGACCTGACGGTGGCCTTCAACGGGCAGGCCGCAGCCGCCCCGACGGCGACGGATGCCTCGGCCCTCCAGGGCACGCCCGGACGCGTGGTGGCGGAGCACGCCGACCTGCCCAACGGCACGGCGCGCGCCGTCGTGCACACGACACGCCGGTCCACCGTGGTCCTCAGCGCCTCCTACGACCCCGGCTGGCACGCCACGGTGAACGGCCGGCCGGCGCCGACCGTCATGGTGGCGCCCGCACTGGTCGGGGTCGTGGTGGGACCGGGGGTGCACACGGTGACGTTCAGCTACGCCGGGTACGGGTCGTACACGGCGCTGTTCGTGCTGGCGTCGTCGTCCTCGCCGCGCTGGCCCTCGCACCGCTCGGGTGGCGCCGGCTGCGGCGATCGACGGGCGCCCACGCCGCGGGGACAATGGGGGGCCATGACGACCCTCCCCGACCCTGAGCGGACGCCGACGCACCGATCCGGCGGACGTGGTCGTGCGCTTCCTGCACGCCCTCGCCGCGTTCGACGTCGACGCGGCGCTCGACCTCGTCGCCGAGGACCTCGTCTACAGCAACGTCTCGCTGCCCACCATGTACGGGCGCGACCGGCTGGAGCGCATCGCCCGCCCCTGGCTGCGGCCCGGACGGATGGGCTTCGAGGTGCACCTCAACCACGTGGCGACCGAGGGGGACGTGGTGCTCACCGACCGGATCGACGAGCTCAACTACGGGCGCTTCGCGGCGCGGTTCTGGGTCTACGGTCGCTTCGTCGTCGGCGACGACGGGAAGATCGCCGTCTGGCGCGACTCGTTCGACTGGCTCGACGTGACGATCGCCAACCTGCGCGGCCTCGCCGGCCTGGTGTCCCCGGGGCTCAACCGGCGCATGCCCAACGACTGAGCCCGGGCCGCATCGCACCAAGGCCGAAATGCACGAAGGGGTGGCGCCGGCCTGAACCGGCACCACCCCTTCGGACTTACTGCAGATACCCTTCGACCGTGCTGGCCGGGCGCTCCGACGCGGCGTCAGGGTCCTGCCCGGCGTGGCGCTTGGCCCGGCGCTGGCGCAGCGTGTCCCACAGCTGGTCGAGCGTCACCTCGAGGTCACGCTTGCGCTGCAGCTCGTTCTCGCTGAGCCCCTCGCCGACGTGCGCCTCCTCGAGCTGCTGCTCTTCGGCAGCCAGCTGGTTGATGCGGTCCACGATGTCCTTGTCGTCCATGATCGCCAGTCTGCCCGGCCTCAGGCCGCGGCGCCCAACGAGGACTCCCCGGGACCGTCCGACGCCTCCGCGCCCGCCCCGGACAGAGCCGGGGTGAGCACGTCGGCGATGGTGGCCGCCAGGTGGAACGTCATGACCTCACGCACTTCCTCGGGGACATCCTCGAGGTCGTTGCCGTTGCGCTCGGGCAGGATGACCTCGGTCAACCCGGCCCGGTGCGCAGCCAGCACCTTCTGCTTGACGCCACCGATCGGCAGCACACGGCCCTGCAGGGTGACCTCACCGGTCATCCCGACCACGGAGCGGACCGGCACGTCGCGCAAGAGACTCGACCAGCGCGGTCGTCATGGTGACGCCGGCCGAGGGACCGTCCTTGGGGACGGCGCCGGCAGGCACGTGCACGTGGAACCGCTTGCCGCCGAAGACCGTCGGGTCGATCCCGAGCTCCTGGGCGTGCGAGCGCACGTAGGAGAGCGCGATCTCCGCCGACTCCTTCATGACGTCGCCCAACTGTCCCGTGAGGGTGAGCCCCTCTGGGCCGTCGGACACGCTGGCCTCGACGAAGAGGACGTCGCCGCCCGCCCCGGTCACGGCCAGGCCGGTGACGACACCAGGCACGCTGGTGCGATCGGCCGCCTCGAAGAAGAAGTGCGGACGGCCGAGCCAGCCCCGCACGTCGTCCGCTTCGACGACGACCGGAGCCTCGCGCTCGCCCGAGGCGAGCTTCGTGGCCACCTTGCGCAACAACTTGCCGAGCTCGCGCTCGAGGTTCCGCACGCCCGCTTCACGGGTGTAGTCGGCCACGACTGCACGCAAGGCATCGTCGCTGATCTGCACCTCGTCCTCGCGCAGCGCCGCCCGGGTGAGCTGACGGCTCACGAGGTGGTGCTTTGCGATCGAGACCTTCTCGGACTCGGTGTAGCCGTCAATGCGGATGACCTCCATCCGGTCGAGCAGCGGCCCGGGGATGGTGTCGATCACGTTGGCGGTGGCGATGAAGAGCACCCGCGACAGGTCGAGGTCGACTTCGAGGTAGTGATCACGGAACGTGTGGTTCTGTGCCGGGTCCAGCACCTCGAGCAGCGCCG
The DNA here is from genome assembly GCA_963850185.1 of uncultured Acidimicrobiaceae bacterium. Taxonomy (GTDB): domain Bacteria; phylum Actinomycetota; class Acidimicrobiia; order Acidimicrobiales; family RAAP-2; genus Bog-473. The sequence continues at coordinate 45,851 of CAWKKE010000001.1, read as the reverse complement.
AGGACGGGTCGCCCCTGTAGTCGGCGCCGATCTTGTCGACCTCGTCGAGCACGATCACCGGGTTCATGGTCCCGGCTTCGCGCAGCGCGCGCACCAGGCGGCCCGGTTGGGCCCCCACGTAGGTGCGACGGTGACCGCGGATCTCGGCCTCGTCGCGCACCCCGCCCAGCGAGACGCGGACGAACTTGCGCCCGAGGGCGTTGGCCACGGACTCGCCGAGCGACGTCTTGCCGACGCCCGGAGGCCCGACGAGAGCCAGGATGGCTCCCGAACCGCGGCCGTCCACCGGCGCCAGGCCGCGCTCGGCCTGGAGCTTGCGCACAGCCAGGTGCTCGAGGATGCGCTCCTTCACGTCCTCCAGACCATCGTGGTCGGCCTCCAGGATGCGCGATGCCTCGGCGATGTCGAGCCGATCCTCGGACTCGGTGCCCCAGGGAATCTCGAGCACTGTGTCGAGCCAGGTGCGGATCCAGCCCGTCTCAGGGCTCTGGTCGCTGGTGCGCTCGAGCTTGTCGACCTCGCGCTCGACCGCCTTGCGGACGTGCTCGGGCAAGTCACGCGCCTCGAGCTTCGCCCGGTAGTCGTCGGGGTCCTCGTCGTCGCTGTCGCCACTGAGGCCGTTGAGCTCCTTGCGGATCGCATCGAGCTGGCGCCGGAGCAGGAACTCCCGCTGCGTCTTCTCCATGCCCTCTTCGACGTCGGTCTTGATCTTCTCGCGCAGGGTCAAGTCGGCCAGCGTGTCGCGGGCCCACCCGAGGACGAGGCGGAGCCGCGCTTCGACGTCGCGCGTCTCGAGCACCTCGACCTTCTGCGTGAGTGAGAGGTCGGGCGAGTAGCCCGACATGTCGGCCAAGCGGCTCGGCTCGTGGATCTCACGCAGCTGCGCTGCGATGCGACCGGCGCCCCGGCTGTGCAAGATGTTCTCGAGCACGGCGCGGTACTCACGGGCGAGCTCGTTGACGGCCGGAGTCGGCTCCGGCTCGTCGAGCGGCTCGGCTTCCACCCAGAGGGCGTCGCCGGTGCCGGGGACGCCGGTGCCGATGACGGCACGACGGTCACCCCGGATGGCGACGGCGGCCAGGCCGCCGGGCAGCTCGCCCTCCTCCATGACCTCGGCGATCACGCCGACGCCGGCGAAGCGGCCCTCGATGTGGGGCACCAGCAGGAGACGGCCCCCGGCGGAGCGGGCGGAATCGACCGCAGCGCGGGCCTCATCGGACTCCAGCGCCATGGTGAACACCATCCCCGGCAGCACGACCCCGGAGGTCAATGGCAACAATGGGAGTGTCACATTCTCGTTCGTCATCAGGCTGTCCTTTTGTAATGCCGTAATGGCAATTCGTCTGACTGGTCAACCATGTGCAGGGGAAGGTCATTCCCGAGCGCCCCAGTCCCTGGTGAGGCGGCTGTAATTGTGTAATGGTCAGCATCCATCTTACGGGGAGCACACCCTCGGCCTGCCGTGTTCCACACCTGGTCGGGGGCCCGGAGGAACGCCGGAAGGCCTGGCCGAACGCCTACGCTGAGGCTGTGAGCGGCACCGAGACAGCCCCGGCGGAGGGGACCACGCTCGCCCCTTCCCGGCCGGACCCCGACCTCGACGACGGCGACCACGACCGGATGGCCCACATCGTCTTGGAGGGCTACACGCCCACGAAGGGCAGGAAGAAGGGCAAGTTCGTCTCGGCCGGGCCCAGCGTGGTCGAGGGCATGGTCAACCGGACCGCCGTGCGGGCCCTCTGCGGCAAGGAGTGGGTGCCGGGCCGGGACCCGAAGCGCTACGGCCTGTGCCCGACGTGCAAGGAGATCGCCGAGTCGATGGGGTGGAAGATCCCGGCCGGCTGAGACCCCACACCTGACTTCGTGCCGTCCCTCCCGCTGTTCGCTACCGTGCGACGGAGCGATGATCCGTGGCCGAAGGCGGGCCGCCCGAAGGCGAAGGAGCACGTTGGCACAGGTCAGCTTCGACGGGGTCACCAAGCAGTTCGGTGACACCACTGCGGTCGACGATCTGACCCTGCACGTCGCCGATGGCGAACTGCTCGTACTCCTCGGCTCCTCGGGCTGCGGCAAGACGACGGCGCTGCGCATGGTGGCCGGACTCGAGGAGGTGACCAGCGGCGCCGTCTCCATCGGCGAGCGCGTCGTCAACGATGTCGACCCGAAGGATCGCGACGTCGCCATGGTCTTCCAGAGCTACGCGCTCTATCCCCACCTGACGGTGGCCAAGAACATCGAATTCCCGCTGCGCCAGCGCGGCGTCGACAAGGAAGAGCGGGCGGCCAAGGTCAAGCAGGCGGCCGAGACCCTCGGGCTGGCCACGCTGCTGGACCGCAAGCCGGGACAGCTCTCGGGCGGCCAGCGTCAGCGCGTTGCCCTCGCCCGGGCCATTGTGCGCCAGCCCCTGGTCTTCCTCATGGACGAGCCCCTGTCGAACCTCGACGCCGCGCTGCGGGTCCAGACGCGGGCCGACATCGTCGAGCTGCAGGCGCGGCTCTCGACCACCACGCTCTACGTGACCCACGACCAGGTCGAGGCCATGACGATGGGCCACCGCATTGCCGTCATGAGCGAGGGAAGGCTGCAACAGGTGGCGGCGCCCGAGGCGTTGTACGCGCGGCCGGCCAACGCGTTCGTCGCCCGCTTCCTCGGCAGCCCCGGCATGAACCTCGTCGAGGGCATGCTCGTCGAGAGCGGCGCGCCCGCCGCCGAAGCGGGGAACAACCGCGGCGCGCTGAGCGTGGCCTTCGCCGGGGCGTCGGTGCCGTTGCCCGCCGCGATGGGCGACGCCGTCCGCGGCTCGGGGCCCGAAGTGGTGCTCGGCATCCGGCCCGAGGCGCTGCACCTGAGCGAGGACGGGGCGATCAGTGCCACCGTGGTCATCGTGGAACTGCTCGGCGCCGAGACGCACGTCATCTGTCATACCGAGACGGGCGCCACCATGGTGGTGCGCCAGGGCGCTTCGGCCGCCAAGCCGAAGATCGGCGAGGCCGTGCGCATTGCGGTCGACCCCGACCCCGCCTCCTACCACCTGTTCGACGCGGCCGACGGTACCCGGCTGGGTGGCACCGCGTGACGGCGGTCACCACCGCGCCAGCGCAGGGGGCGTCCCCATCGGGCTCCGACGACGGGGACGCCGGTACGCCGGGGCCGCCAGGGCCGTCGGCGACCTTGCGCTCCCGCCGGCGCAAGCAGGCCCTGCTGGCCTACCTGCTGATTCTGCCGGCGATGGTGCTCTTCGCGGTCTTCTCCTTCTATCCCTTCCTGCGGAACTTCAAGCTGATGCTCTACGAGACCCCGCCCGTGCCGGGTCTGCCGGCCCACTACGTGGGGCTGCACCAGATCGTCCCGACCATCACTTCGACCCAGTTCACCCAGAGCCTCGTCACCACCCTGCTCTTCGTGGTCCTGGTGGTGCCCATCAGCCTGCTCGCCGGGCTGGGCCTGGCCGTGGCGGCGCACCGCAAGCTGAAGGGCATGGCCGCCTACCGGGTGATCTTCTCCTCCACCGTCGTCAGCTCGGTGGCCGTGGCCGCCGTGGTGTTCGGCACGCTGCTCAACCCGGTCGTCGGGCTGTTGCCGTGGCTCGGCATCAATCCGACGCCGCCCGCACTCGAGAGCTCGACCTGGGCCCTCCCTGCGGTGGCGCTCCTCACCGTCTGGCAGTTCCTCGGCTTGTCCTTCATCATCATGTCGGCCGGTTTGCAGTCGGTGCCCGACGAGCTGCTCGAGGCGGCGCGCATCGACGGGGCGGGTCCCTGGACGCGCTTCTGGCGCATGACGGTGCCCCTGCTCTCCCCCACGATCTTCTTCGCCGGGGTGATCAGCACCATCTATGCCTTCCAGGCCTTCGGTGCCGTCGACATCCTGATCGGAAACCAGAACGCGGCCCGCCTGCACACCAACGTGCTGATCTACAACATCGTGACCGAGCTGCAGATCGAGAACAACGACGGCGCGGCCGCCATCATGGCCATCGTCCTCTTCCTTATTCTGCTGATCCTGACCATCCTGCAGCTGCGGTTCTTGGAGCGGCGGGTGACATATGCCCGCTGACGTGCTCGACACCGCTGAGGCTTCCGCGGCGACGACGGCGGCGACGGCCACCGCGCAAGCCGCGCCGCAGGCTGCGCACCATCGGCAGCTACACCCTGCTGACCGCGGGTGCCGTCATCGTCCTCTTCCCGATCTACGTGACGATCGTGAACTCGCTCCTCCCCCTCAACCAGCTGGTCCATCAACCGCCCCCGCTCTTCCCGACCGACCCGCAGTGGCACGACTACAGCGCGGCCTGGAACGGCGGGCAGATGTCCAAGTACATGGCGACCTCGGCCATCATGACCGCCATCATCGTGGTGGGGCAGCTCGTCACGTCGGTGTTGGCCGCCTACGCCTTCGCCTTCCTGACCTTCCCCTTCAAACGGACGCTCTTCGTGGTGTGCCTGGCCACGCTCATGATCCCGCTCGAGGTCACGTTCATCACAAACCTCGACACGATCACCTCGCTGCACTGGTTCAACTCCTACGCGGGGCTGTCGATCCCGTTCCTCGCCACCGGGTTCGGCATCTTCTTGTTGCGACAGGCCTTCCTGCAGATCCCCCGCGACCTGCAGGAGGCGGCCCAGCTCGACGGCTACGGGCATATGAAGTTCATGACCCGGGTGGCGGTACCGCTGGCCCGGCCGTCGCTTGCCGCCCTCGCGGTCTTCTCGTTCCTCGCCGCCTGGAACCAGTACCTGTGGCCGCTGGTGGCGACCGGTGGCACGTCGCCGCTCGACACGGTGCAGATCGGGCTGAAGCAGTTGCTCGGCACCCAGGTGTCCACCATCCCCGTCGCACTGGCCGGGACGGTGATCGCCTTCGTCCCGCTGGTGATCCTGCTCCTCGTCTTCCAGAAGCAACTCGTCCGGAGCCTCACCGCAGGGGCGGTCAAGTAACCGGAGCGTGACAGGGGGCGCGGCGACGCTGAGCTGCCGCTCCCGGATGCTAGGAAAGGGGCATGCGGACCGTTCGCCTCTCCCGATTCGCCGCCGCTGCGCTGTTCGTGACGACGCTCAGCGGCACGGCGGCCGGCGCCGCCATCGGCTCGAGCACGCCGGCGGGCGCGGCCAGCCTGCCCTCCTGCAACCTCAAGGCACTGGCCAACCACAAGGGTGTGGTGAACATCACCTTCTGGGAGTCTGCATCTCAGGCCAACCTGACGGTGCTCCAGGGCATCACCAGTGCGTTCAACTCGTCGCAATCCAAGGTGCACGTGACTCTGGTCACCCAGGCGGGCTACGACGACACCTGGACGAAGTACCTCGCGGGCCTCTCCAGCGGGCAGCTCCCCGACGCAGTCATGCTGGAGGACCAGCGCACGCAGGCCGCCATCGACACCGGCTCGTTCCTGCCGGTCCAGTCCTGCATGAACGCAGCCAAGTACCCCACGAGCGACTACCTGCCCCGCCCGCTCGCCTACTGGAAGGTGAACGGCGTGCAGTGGGGGCTGCCCTTCGCGGTCTCGGCGCCGATCCTGTACTACAACCAGAACGCCTTCACGAAGGCGGGTCTCAACCCGGCCGATCCCCCCGCCACGCTGCCGGCGTTCCTCACGGACGCCAAGGCACTGAAGGCCTCGGGCAGCGGCACGGGCCTCGTCCTCGACCCGTGGCATCTCGAAACCTGGCTGGCCACGGCCAACCAGCTCTTCGTCAACAACAGCAACGGACGCAGCGCGCGTGCCACGAAGGCCACCTTCCAGAACAAGACTGCGGTGTCCATCTTCAGCCAGCTGAGCACACTGGTGAACTCGGGCGACGCCACGACCAACCCGTCGACTGGACCCGACCAGTACGACAACCTGCTCGGCATCGGCAGCGGCAAGTACGGCATGACGATCGAGACCTCGGCGGCTCTGGGCACCGTGACCCAGCTCCTCGCAGGAGGAAAGTACGCCAACGTGAAGATCGGCATCGGCGCCTTTCCCGTCTACAGCTCGTCGGTGCAGGGCGGGATCGAGCCGGGGGGCGGCGGCGTCTTCATTTCGAACAAGGTCCCGGCCGTCGACCAGGCGGCGTCGTGGCAGTTCTTGAGCTATCTGATGAACACCCAGAGCGTCGCCACCTGGGCGGCGGGGACCGGCTACATCCCGGTGCGCAAGTCCTCGACGCAGACGGCGACCGTGCAGCAGCTGTGGGCCACGAGCCCGGGCTACAAGGTGGCCTACAACGAAATCAACAACGGAACCAACGACGCGGCCACCTCCGGCTCGGTCATCGGTCCCTACGCCGACGTGCGCACCGACGTGCTCAACGCGGAGAATTCCATGTACACCCAGGGCGTGAAGCCGGCCGCCGCGGTCAAGGCCGCCGCGCAGAACGTGAACAGCTCCATTTCGAGCTACAACAGCCGCCTGGGCGCTTCCTAAACGCTTCGCGGGACCTCGTCTGGGACCACAGGTCTCCGCGTCCCTCGCCAGGTTGCACGCACGCCGCACGCCGGACCATCAGCGCGTGCGGACGCTCCGACGAGACTTCGGAAGCTGGACCCAGGCACGATCCGTGCTCGTGACGGCCCATCACCTTCCCGCCACATCGGCGCGTCGGCGCCGTTCCTCAATAGGGCCGAAAGTCACAACAGCGCGCGGGCGGTCGAAACACCGCAGTTCAGCCGGGGACTTCGGTATTCTCGGCCCCCAAGTGGTGCGCTCCGGGTGGGAGTCGAGCACCGCTTAAAGGAACGATCGGCATGGTGGTTCGGGGAACAGAGACGGTCGGCCTGGCCGCCTTCCAGGTGCTGTTCGCGCACAGCTCCGAGGGCGTCCTCTTCTGGACCCAGGAGGGTCGGATCATGGCGGCGAACCCGGCCGCCTGCGCCATCCTCGACATGAGCGACGAGGCGATCGGCGCCCTGGGCCGGGACGGCCTGGTCGACCAGGAGGACCCCCGCTGGGGTATCGCGGTGGCGGAGCGGGAGCGGACAGGATCGGCTGTCGGTGTGGCGCGCCTCCGACGAGGCGACGGCCGGTTCATCGAGATCGAGATGACGACGCTGCAGTTCCGCGACGATGGCGGTGCAGCGCAGACGTGTTGCATTCTGCGCGATATGAGCGGGCGCATGGCCATTGAGCGAGAACTCGAGGAGCTCAGCGCGCGCCTGCTGCAGCTGTCGCGGGGCGACGAGCTCACCGGATTCCAGAACCGGCGCGGGCTGATCGCGACGGGCACCCAGTTGTTGCAGCTCGCCGACCGCGAGGGCGCGCCGGTGCACGCGCTCTTCGTCGATGTCGGCAATGTGCAACAGCTCAACGAGCGCCTCGGCCACCAGGCCGGTGACGCCGCGCTCCAGGCGGTGGCACGCGCCCTTTCGGTGACGTTCCGCAAGAACGACGTGCTGGCCCGCATCGGCGGGACGCAGTTCCTCGTGCTCACTGTGCATCTGGAGGAGTCCGAATGCGCCACCATGACCGCCCGCATCCGCGAACACCTCGGCGCGCCCGCGACGCGCGAGTTCGTGGGCGCCCCGGTTGAGGTCCGTTGCGGCTGGACCACGCGCCAGGGCGGCGAGCGCACGTCGCTCGAGGATCTGGTGGACCGGTCCGACTGGGCCATGCTGGAGTCCAGGGAAGACCGCCAGGCCTCCTTCGGGTTGTTCCGGCACGCCCGCGACTAGAGCTCCGGCCCCCTCGCCCGCCCAACAAGTCACCTGAGCAGGGCGATCTCTCCGCCTCGGTCTATTCCTGACTAAGACGCTTAGCTTTAGCGACCCACGTGTATTAAGTTACCCGGATGCACAAAAACCGCTTGCAGTCCGCCGCGTGCACGGGCGTTTCGGCCCGCCACCGGGTCGGCCGCCGCGCCGCCGCCATCAGCGTCCTCGCCTTCTGCGGGCTGGCCTTCTCGGCCCTTCCGGCCGGTGCCGCCACGGGCGGCTCCGTCAGCCTGGTGGCCTACTCGACGCCGAAGCCCGCCTACAGCGCGCTGGCCGCCGCCTTCGCCAAGACCAAGGCGGGGGCGGGCATCACCGTCTCCTCCTCGTTCGGGCCGTCGGGCACCCAGGCCACGTCGGTGGTGGACGGGCTGCCCGCCGACGTCCTGAACTTCTCGCTGGCGCCCGACATGACCAAGGTCGTCAAAGCCGGCCTGGTCTCGAGCTCGTGGGACCGCACGCCGACCAAGGGCATGGTCACGAACTCCATCGTCTCGTTCATTGTGCGTCCGGGCAATCCGAAGCACATCACCACCTGGGCTGACCTCGTTAAGCCGGGCGTCAAGGTGATCACGCCCAACGTCTTCAGCTCCGGCAGCGCCAAGTGGAACCTCATGGCGGCCTACGGCGCGCAGCTCGCGCTCGGCAAATCGACCGCACAGGCGCAGTCGTACCTCACGAGCCTGCTCAAGAACGCCGTGGCCCAGCCCGCGAGCGCCAGTGCAGCGCTGCAGACGTTCCTGTCTGGACAAGGTGATGTCCTGCTGGACTACGAGGACGACGGGCTCTACGCGAAGAGCCAGGGCGAGCCGGTCTCCGTGATCACGCCGCCGCAGACGATTCTCATTCAGAACCCGATCGCTGTCACCAAGACCGCCAGTCCCGCCGCCAAGGCGTTCCTCGCCTACCTCCTCTCCCCTGCCGGCCAGACGGTATGGGGCAAGCAGGGCTACCGCCCGGTGCTGCCGTCGGTGGCAGCCAAGTTCAGCTTCCCCAAGCCCAAGACGCTGTTCACCATCAACAAGGTCGGGGGGTGGACCACCGTGAACACCAAGTTCTTCGACCCGACCACGGGCATCGTGGCCAAGATCGAGGAATCGCTCGGCGTCTCCACCGCCAGCTCCTAGCCGGCGGTGAGCAGCACGGGCGTCTCCGTCGACGACCTCGGTCTTCCGGGAGGCGGCGGCGGGCCCCCTGACCGGACGACGCGGCGGGGAAGCCGGAATCCCGCCGCGTCCCCTCGCCCGCCCCTGGCCGCGGTCGGACGGGTGGTCGGGCGCATCGGCGGCCCCGCGCTCGCAGTGACCTATCTCTCGCTCCTGGTGCTGCTGCCGGTGGCCGCGGTGGTGGCGAAAGCGTTCAGCGGTGGCTGGAGCCAATTCTGGGCGGAGGTGAGCAACCCCGTCGCGGTCTCTGCGCTGGAGCTCACACTGGTCCTCTCCGCCATTGTGGCGGTGGTCAACTCCATCGCGGGCCTGGCCATCTCCTGGGTGCTCGTCCGCGACGACTTCCGCGGCAAGTCGCTCGTCAGCGCCGTCATCGACCTCCCCTTCGCGCTGCCCACCGTGGTCGCCGGACTGACGTTGCTCACGTTGTACGGCGTCGACAGCCCGTTGCATGTCGACCTGGCCGGCACGCGGCTCGGGGTCGTCGCCGCGCTGCTGTTCGTGACGCTGCCCTTCTGCGTCCGCAGCGTCCAACCCGTGCTCGCCGAGCTCGATGCCGAGACAGAAGACGCCGCCGCCTCCCTCGGGGCGACGCGTCGACAGGTGTTGTTCCGGGTCATCCTCCCGAGCGTGCTGCCTTCGGTCCTGGCCGGCGCGGGGCTGGCCTTCGCCCGCGCCGTCGGCGAGTTCGGGTCGATCGCCCTCATTTCGGGCAACCTCCCGTTCAAGACCGAAGTGGCGTCGTCCTACATCTTCGGGCTCGCCCAGAGCGACGACTTCGTCGGCGCCAGCGCGGTGTCCGTCGTGCTGGTGGCCATTTCGCTCGTCGTCCTGCTCGCCATCGGGTGGGCGCGCCGGCGCTTCGACATCCCGGACACCATATGAAGGGCTCCCGCTGGCGGCTGCCGCTGCGCTACGTGGTGCTCGCCTACCTGGCGCTCCTCGTGGTCGTGCCGGTGGGCGCAGTCTTCTACCACGCCTTCTCGCCCGGTCTCGGGACGGCATGGGACGCCTTCACCACGCCGGACGGCCTGCACGCGCTGTTGCTCACGTTGCTCGTGGTCGCCGTCGCCGTGCCCCTCAACACCATCTTCGGCGTCGGGGTCTCGCTCATACTGGCGCGGCACCGCTTCCCGGGGGCGTGGCTGCTCGACGCTCTCATCGACATCCCCCTCGCCGTCTCGCCCGTGATAATCGGCCTGTCGCTGATTTTGGTGTACGGCCACACCGGCTGGTGGGGGAACTGGCTCGCCGGGCGCGGCATCACCGTGATCTTCTCGGTGCCCGGCATCATCATGGCCTCGGCCGCGGTGTCCCTGCCGTACGTCGTGCGGGAGGTCCTCCCGGTGCTGCAGGAGATCGGGACCGAACAGGAGCAGGCGGCCCGCACGCTCGGGGCCAGGCCGTTCACCGTCTTCCGGCGCATCACCCTTCCCAACATCCGCCGAGGCCTCGCCTACGGCGTCACTCTGACCACCGCCCGCGTGCTGGGCGAGTTCGGCGCCGTCTCCGTCGTGTCGGGTGCCATCGCCGGCAAGACGCAGACCTACACTCTTTTCATCTCCCAGAGCATCGACAACCTCGAACCGCAAGCCGCCTACGTGGGCGCCGTCGTCCTCTGCCTCGCCGCGCTCATCGTCTTGAGCCTGCTGACGCTGACCGACCGCGACCGCGACGCCTGGCACGGCAGGGTGGCGGCGTGAGCATCGAAGTCCAGTCCATCTCCAAGCACTTCGGCGATGCCGTCGCCCTGGACGACGTCTCGCTGGCGGTGCCCACCGGCTCGCTGACGGCGCTCCTCGGCCCGAGCGGCGGCGGCAAGTCGACACTGCTGCGCATCATCGCCGGCCTCGACACGGCCGACAGCGGCATCGTCTCCATTGAGGGGGAGGACCTGACCCACACGCCGGCCCGCAGCCGCGGCGTCGGCTTCTGCTTCCAGCACTACGCGCCGTTCCGCCATCTGACCGTACGGCGCAACGTGGCCTTCGGGCTCGAGATCCGTCACCGCCCCAAGGCGGAGATCAAGGCACGCGTGGACGAGCTGCTCGAACTGGTGGGCCTGGCCCACCTCGGCGAGCGCTACCCGTCCCAGCTCTCGGGTGGCCAGCGCCAGCGCATGGCCCTTGCCCGCGCGCTGGCCATCGAGCCCAAAGTGCTGCTGCTGGACGAGCCGTTCGGCGCGCTCGACGCACAGGTGCGCACGCAGCTGCGCCTGTGGCTGCGCGACCTGCACGCCACCCTGCCGGTGACGACGGTGCTCGTCACCCACGACCAGGAGGAGGCCATGGAGGTGGCCGACCGTCTGGCCATCATCAACCATGGGCGCCTCGAACAGGTGGGCGCGCCTGCAGACATGTACGACCACCCGGCCAACGAGTTCGTGCTGACCTTTCTCGGCTCGGCCACCCGGCTCGGTGGCGAGTGGGTGCGCCCGCACGACCTCGTCGTGCACCCGGTGGCCGAGGGCAAGCCGAGCGCCAGCGCGGTCGAGGGCACCGTGGCGCGCGTGACGCATCTGGGCTTCGAGGTCAAGGTCGACGTGGACCTCGCCGGCGACGAGGCGTGCTGGGTCCAGCTCAGCCGCGGCAGCGCGGCCGAGCTCGGCCTGCAGGCGGGACAGCGCGTCTGGGTGGCGCGGGCAGACGCCGACGCCAAGGCGCACACGACCCCGGTCCCCAGCTTCACCGCCTGATCGAATCGGCCGTGCTTCCTCATTCGAAGGTGCTGCGCGACGACTCCGCCGAGGGCGCGCTCCACGCGTAAGGGGACGCGCCCGCACGTCGGCATTGTCCACTCGGGTTGTGCATCCATTGTGTTCCCGTTGTGCGTCCGTTGACGGGAACGATGTAGCTCGAGTCACAACGAGACCTCGTTCCTCGCCGGCGCCTGGCCTCGGTGGACGAGGCCCCCGGCGCCGGACCTCTGCCCCGGCAACAACTGTGCGGTCCGAATTCAGACGGGCAGACAGCGCGGCGCTCGCGCGCGCCGGTTGGGGCAGGACCGCCCAGGAGAACGCCAAGCCCGTCGAAAGCACAAACGTGTAACTTCACGCGTGGCGTCCCAGCGATCGTTTTCGACCGGCCATTGGCCAAGATTTGAGAAAAGTTTGTGGACAAGTTGTGGGTCAGACCCACTCTGTCAAGCCCAATTCCGTTCGTAAAAGAGCCCGCTTTTGCAACCGAACGCATCAATTCACCTGGTGACAGGCTTTTGACTGGTTGCAAACAGGTTGCAAGTTGCGCAAAACTTGTGATGGGAAGAGAAGGGCACCGGTAGCACGGTTTGCAGCCCTTCCCGACCCAGCTTGGTCCCCACGTGCGAAGGAGGTGGCGCAATGCGAAAGACTTGGCACTGAGTCAACTGCTGCACCCTTAACGGGCACACGCACTTGTCCTGAGACTGGAACGGGGCGTTGCCTAGAGGTTCTCGGCACGGCGGGCTGCCGTCTTTAGCGATTTGTCTTTCGCTGAAGCGGCACCCGCCGCTGTCGCGCTCGGGACCGGAGGCCGAGGATCCCCGTCGTCGCTGACGCGGCGTGGCAGGCTGAGGGCAGGACGGATGCGAAGGTTCGATGAGGATTCGTAGTCGGGCGAAACATCGCATCAGGAGGAAGAAGCTCGGCCGCCCGTTCTGGAGGCTCTGGTCTGGCTTCACGCTGGCCAGTTGGGGCGACGGCATGCTCGCTGGTGCCGTCCCGCTCCTCGCGGTCTTCGTGAACCCGAATCCGCTTGCGGTCTCCAGCGTGGTGGCGGCAGACCGCGTCCCGTGGCTCCTGCTCGCCCTGCCCGCCGGTGCGTTCGCCGACAAGTTCGCGCGCGGGCCCCTCATGGCCATCACCAACGTGCTGCGAGCCGCTGCAATCGCGATCGGCGCGTACTTGATCCTGGGCGGTCACATCAACCTCGCCGCGCTCATCGTCATCGTTCTCGTCAACGCGAGCGGCCGGGCGATCTACTACTCGTCGCTGCAGGCCGTCGTCCCTGACATCGTTCCGTCGGACGCCTTGGAGTACAGCAACGGCGTACTGATCGGCGCTGAGACCGGCGCGGAAACGCTTGTCGGACCGATCGTCGGGACCTGGTTCTACGCCATAGACAAAGCGCTCCCGTTCTTCACCGACGCCATTTCGCTGGTCCTGTCCTGCATTCCTCTCCTCGGTTTCCGCTCAAAAGCCCCCGAATCGAGCGCATCGACGCCGTCCGTCTGGGAGGGCGTCCGGATCCTCTGGGACGATCGCCGCCTGCGCTACCTGATCCTCATGGTGGCGTCACTGGCCGGCCTGCAGGGGATGGTGACCGGTGTCCTCGTCCTCCTCGCCACGACCGTGTGGGGAGTCGGCACGGGCGCCTACGGGCTCTTCCTCGCCGTCGGTGCCGTCGGGGGTCTCCTGGGCAGCCTGGCGGCCAACAGGCTGGTCAGGCGATTCAAGAGCGCCAAGACCCTGATCGCCGCCGGCATCGTCTCCGGCGCAAGCTACCTGGTCATGGCCGCAGCGAACAGATGGCAATTGGCCGCACCGGCCTTCGCAGTGGTCGGCTTCGCCGCCAGCACGGGTGCGGTCGTGTCCGTCGCCCTGCGCCAGCGGCTGACGCCCCCCGAGGCCATGGGCCGGGTGGGCGCCGCGTCCCGAGGCATCGTCTGGGGCGCCGCCCCCGTCGGCGCCCTCCTCGCCGGGACCCTCGCCTCCCTCGCCGGCCTCCGCTTGCCCTTGGTGTTGGCCGGATCCTTGCAGTGCGTCGTGACCCTGGTGCTGGCCCGCCCTCTCCTCAAAGCTCTCCGGGAGGACGCCTCGGTGCCGCTGCGGCCGACTCGCTGATCCGCTCGCCGGTCCGCCAACCGCGATTCCCCTGGTCGGGAGGCCACAAAGGGCCCCTTGGAGACGGCGCCGTCCGGGGTCCACCGGCCCCGGTCGCGACCCATAGTTGCAGGCACGCTGCAATCTCAAGTCTTGAACAGATTCTGCCGATATCTCGGGGGTGTTCGGGGATGGCATGGAGACCGTCCGTGCGACCCCGCAGTCGGTGGACTCCATGGATACGACGAAATCTCTCGATGGCAAGTCCGTGAGTGCGAGACATCTGCCCCTCCCTGCCGATTCGAGCACCGCCGATTCCAACGACGCCCCGCCTCCTCCCGCAGAGCCCTCCCGCTCACGTTTCGTCGTCGCCGTCTACGCCTACTCGGCCCTCCTCGCACTGCTCGCGGCCGGGCTCTGCCTGATCGGCCCACTTCACGGCTTGGCGCCCATACGCCTCATCATTCCCCAGGGCGCCATGTTCGCCGTGGTCTGTGCGCTGTACGTGATCGCCGACCGCGTGCCGGTCGAACTGCCCTTCCGTGGCACCACGCACGCCATCGTCCTCAACGAGGTGCCACTGCTCTTCGGACTGGCGTTTCTGGCCCCGAACGTCCTGGTACTCGCCTCCGTGTGCGGATCGGTCATCGCTTTCGCCGTCCTGCGCAGGCAGCACCCGATGAAAGTGGCATTCAATGTCGCATCGCTCGCCTTCGCGGCGGCACTGGCCGCGACGCTCTTTCGGGAGCTCCTGGGCACGCAGAGTCCGGTCAGCCTCCTCGGCTGGGCCGCCGCGGCCGTAGCCGTCGCTGGCCAATGAAGCCGTGATTACCCTGACGCTGCGAGGCATCGCGACGCTCAGCGGTCAGAGGGCGAAGCAGAGGACCGGCATCATCCTGCTGGCGATCGACTCCATGCTCACGGCTGCGGGCCTTTGCCTCGCACTCGCGCTCGTCGATGCCGCCTGGCTCAATCCTCGGACGACCCTCCCTCTCGTGGTCGTCGCGGCCCTGATTATCGTGGCCTTCAAGGGGTACGCGCGCCTTCGTATCCGCTTCTTGTCCCTGCAGCACCTGTACGACTTCAGCCAGTCCATGAGCACGGCCAACCTCGAGCCGTCGTCGATGAGTGTGGACGTCCTGAAGGAGGTCTGCACGGTCCTGCGGGCACGCCGAGCAGAGCTCATCCTGGCCGAGCCCTCGGGAATCCCCCGTCGGATCTCCTTCGACGACCGCGGTCCGTCGGGTATTCAGCCGATCAACCTCGACGAGCGCGTCTATCGTGACGCAGGCCATCACTTCAGGGAGGGCCTCGCTCCACAACTCCGCGGCCCGGAAGCGTTCCGAACCGGTCGATCCCATCGCCGGCGACTACCACGACGCCATGGTGGCGCCCCTCATGAACCAGCACACCGCGATCGGCGCCATCATTGCGATCGATCGCGACGAAGAGATGGACAGCTTCGACGAGGACGACCTGCGACTCTTCGAGACACTCGTCGCCCACGCCGGCACCAGCCTCGAGCGTGCCCGGCTGGTCGAGGAGCTGCGTTACGAGGTCGACTCCAAATCGCACCAGGCCACCCACGACATGCTCACCGGTCTTCCCAACCGGCTCCTCTTCTTGACCCGCGCTGCTGCCGCCCTGAGCGAAAGCAGCGGGGTGGCCATTGTGCTGCTGGACATCGACCGCTTCAAGGACGTGAACGACACGCTCGGTCACGCCATCGGCGACCGCCTGCTGTGCGAAGTGGCCGAACGACTCCTCCGCGTCGCCTCCGGCCGCGCCACGGTGGCCCGGCTGGGCGGTGACGAGTTCGCTCTGGTGATCTCCGACGTCAAGGATGCCGAGCGCGCCATTGAGATTGTGCACGAGCTCAACCTCGAAATGCAGCGACCCATCAAGATGGACGGCCTCACCCTGGCCGTCACCGCCAGCGCCGGCATCGCCATGGCACCCGAGCACGGTGACGACGCGGCCCTGCTGCTGCAGCGGGCCGACATCGCCATGTACCTGGCCAAGGAGCGTCGCAGCACGGTGGAGGTGTACTCGGTCGAGCACGACCAGAGCATGCAGCGCCTGCTCATGCTCGGCGGCCTCCTGACGCACGCGCTCGAGACCGGGACTGAGCTCAGCCTCATGTACCAGCCCATCGGCGACGTCCAGTCCCGGGAGATCGCCTACGTCGAGGCACTCTGTCGCTGGAACCATCCCGTGCAGGGATTCATCCCACCAGAAGAGTTCATCGGGATCGCCGAGCAGATGGGTCTGATCCCACAGATCACCGACTTCGTCCTGGACGAGGGCTGCGCGCAGCTCGCCCGGTGGCGCGACGCAGGCATCACCATCGGTCTGGCGGTGAACGTGTCAGGGACGGGAGTTCGCCGACATCAACCTGGTCGACCGCGTGGAGAAGTGCCTGCGCAAGTACGACATCGCGCCCAACCTCCTCACGCTCGAGGTGACCGAGACCGAGATCGTGGCCGACCTCGGAGCGGCGACGAAGGTGCTGGACGAGCTGTCCGCTCGGGGGATCAAGCTCGGCATCGACGACTACGGCACGGGATACTCGTCCTTGCAGTACCTCCACAAGCTGCCCGTCAACGAGTTGAAGATCGACCGCTCCTTCGTGACAAACCTGCCCAACGAGGCGAGCAACCGCATCATTGTGCGTTCCTCCATTCAGATGGCGCACTCCCTCGGGCTCTACGTGATTGCCGAAGGGGCGGAAGACGAGCTCACCTGCGCCATGCTCGCGGAAGCCCAATGCGACTTCATTCAGGGCTACTACCTGTCCAAGCCGCAGAAGCCCGCGGAGCTCCAGGAGTGGATTCTCGGTGGCGCACGCCTGAACTTTTCCCCCATCACCGAGATCCCCGGCTCGGAGGGTGCAGCGCTCATGCTCCTGTCGAAGTCCGGCTGAGACCCACCCAGCTCAAAGGACTCGACCCCAGAGGCAGGCTCAACGCGGGCGCACGCGGGAGACGACATCGGCGAACCTCGTCACAGGCGTGAAGTCAGGGTGGTCTGAGTGCTCGGCGCAGGACTCGGTGAGATGCCGAGCGCCGCTCCCGCAATACCACCAGCCCGCCCATTCGACGGACTCCGGGCAACCATGCACGAAGCACCCATCGTCCTGCGAGCGCACGTCCCGGTCCAGATGCTCACCGTGACAACGGAGCCCGCGGCCGAGGCGGGTGATCACGACATTTTCCAAAGGGTCCATTGCGTTCCACGCTACGGACCCTTGATGAACTGACCGCGATGTCGTCATGACGGTGGAGCGACGGCAACATGAACACTCCGAGGCAAGGGTGTGGTCTGGAACGGCAAACCGCAGACCCGGTCGCTCCCTTGATCAGGACCTCGAGGGCGTTGAGTGAATCCGTCAAGGATACGGCGAGACCCGCCGTTACTTAAGAGGCGACCCCGGCTCGATAGTCCGAGCCGGGGTCGCACTGCACGCAAACGGGTGGCGGGACCCGGTGCCAGGGGCGGTTGGGATCCGGACCCCTGGTGGCGTGCGGCGCACAGTTTGGCAGGCGACAGGACGGACTGCCAGTGGTTGTCCAGGCAGGGACACCGAGCCTTCCAAGCCTGAGTCGAATGGGAGATGGCCGTGCGAAATGCGCCTGCTCTCCGTGCGTGGCGGATGGCGCCGGCCCAATGGTGCCCGGTTCAAACGGACCGAGGCCCAGGTGCTCAGCCCCTCTCGTGGCAGCCCGTCTGCTCGACCGACGGTCATCGTGACGACACCGGTACCGCCGCCAAGGTGTCCGCATCAACCACCACCCGATTGCCGAGTGGGGCAGCGTGGGTGGTGCACGGCTGATCGAAAGATGGCTGCAGAAGGCAGCCCGTGTCACCTTGGTCGTAGGTCACAACGTGAAGCACGACGGCCACAGCGGTCCTCGATGCGCCGAGACTGAGCGAGTGCGTGGCCTCACAGGGTCCGGTCCCCACGGGTTCCCCGCGGACCCAACGGTACGTGTTCGATGGTTCGGAGCCAAGGTCGCGCTGCCGACCGTTGAGGAAGTCCCCGACTCGGGAGCTTGCACCAGGACTCGCCGCGGTGGGGCGAAGATGCGTCTCGGGGACGTCCAGGATCTGGGCGGGATTCTCCCGACGTGTACCAGGTCATTGTCGGAGGCGCAGGAATACCGACACGTCTCGCGCCACGAGGGCTTCGCCATCGGACGACGACACCGTCCCACGGTTGGACGTCGTCGAGAAGTGGAGATGTGCTGACTGCCTCCCGCGGTTCTCTGGGCAGACGACCGTTGCTCGATCTCAGCGAGACGGATAGGGAACCAGAGTGTGACACCTCGGTGAACTCGTAGACCGACGGCCCCTCTCCTGCGGTACGTTCCGGGCCCGCCTCGATGGACGGCTTCTCTGGTCCAGATCGACCAGAGCGACTCCGACACCATCAGGTCAACCCGAACGAGAGGATGGGGTTCACGTCGGCGAACGCAACATTCCTGAGGTCGAACACCCGCGGTGGTGTCCCGGTAGGAATCCGACGCATCCGGAGCGTTCTCGGAGTCCGGCTCACGCGCCCGTGGCGATTCGTAGGAATTCTGGCCGTACTTGTCGCTCTGTGCTCGGGCGGAATCCTTCTCTCTGGCGCTGCGGCGGATGCAGTTGGGAAGCCCGTGCTTGCTGGAGTGACGCCGATCACCGGCAGCGCATCGACACAGCACGTGGGTACGCGGGCAGATACCCCTTCCCCACTTGGACCGTCCCCGGCGCGCTGGCAGCAGGGCCAGCGGCCGCACATCGTCGGACACGCGATCGCATCAGCGACCCGGGAATCTCTCGAGAGCACCAATTGGTCCGGCTATATCGCCAGCGGTACGGCCTTCACCGGGGTCGGAGGCACCTGGAACGTCCCTTCGGTCGTCGCGTCCGCAACGCCGGAGTACTCCTCTCAGTGGGTCGGCATCGACGGCGTCCTCAGCACAGACCTCATCCAAACGGGCACCGTTGAAAGCACTTCGGGGGGCGCATCGACATACGAAGCCTGGTACGAACTCCTTCCCGCCGGCGCGGTGACGATCGACGCCCCGGTTTCACCCGGGGACATCATGGTTGCCACGATCACCGAAGGTTCCTCGAGCATCTGGACGATCACCATCGAGGACCAGACGCAGACTTGGATCTTCACGGACGCGTTCTCCTACGCCACCTCAGCGCAGACAGCGGAATGGATCGAAGAGGCTCCGACGGTGGACGGTTCACAATCCACGTTGGCCGACTTCGGCTCGACCACGTTTTCGGCTCTCGGCTTCAGTGGTGCAGACACGTCCTTGGCGAGCTTGACCGATGTCGACCTGACCGATCTTTCTGGAACGATCATCGCCTATCCGACACCTCAGACATCCAGCGGTTTTTCCGTCCTCTACGGCACCCCCCGGCCGACCCTGACGTCGATCAGCCCTGCCTCGGGGAGCACCGCAGGAGGAGACCTCGTCATGATTGAGGGCAACTATCTCTCAGGGGTGACCTCGGTCACGTTCGGAGGACTGGAGGCAGCGGACTACCTCGACACCGACGGCTTTCTCTTGGTAAGCACTCCACCTGAAGGGGCAGGCACGGTGCCCGTGGTCGTCACGACGCCCGGAGGCTCGAGTTCGCCAGTCACGGCGGACATGTTCAGCTTCGTCGCACCGCCGCCGCCCGTCATCTCTACGGCCACCGCCCCCGTCACATCACCTGGTACGGCCACCTCCACTCACGGCTACTGGCTCGTCGGATCCGACGGCGGGATCTTCTCGTTCGGCCAGGCCCAGTTCTACGGATCCACGGGGAGCCTGCACCTGCAGCGGCCGGTGGTGGGCATCGTGCCCACGGCTGACCACGGCGGGTATTGGCTCGACGCCTCCGACGGCGGGGTCTTCAGCTACGGCGACACGCAGTTCTACGGCTCGATCCCGGGCTTGGGTCTCCATCCCGCCGGTTCGGGGCTCTCGAACAGCCTCAACGCGCCCATCGTGGGCATGGTCCCCTCCAATGACGACAACGGCTACTTCATGGTGGCTTCTGACGGCGGGGTCTTCGCCTTCGGCGACGCCCACTTCGCCGGCTCGTGCCCGGGCATCGGGGGCTGTGCGGGCGCCGCGGTGGCCGTCATGCCCGACGCCAGCGGGCGCGGCTACTGGCTCGTGACCTCGACGGGGAACATCTACACCTTCGGTGACGCCGCCTACTTCGGCGCTCCGGGCCATGGCACCGTGACCTCGGCGGTGGCCACCCCCGACGGGCTGGGCTATTGGATCCTCCTCGCCGACGGCCAGGTCTTCGCCTACGGCGACGCGGTGGGGGCAGGCTCACCACCGGCGGGGGCCTTCGGCGGTCTCAACGCCGCCACGGCCATCTTCAGCACCTCGGACGGGGCGGGCTACTGGGTCTCGTCGGCTCTGGGGTCGGTCTACAACTTCGGCGACGCGCCCAACGACGGGGGCATGGCGGGGACGCACCTCAAGGGGTCCATCGTTGCCGCCACGGGCTGGTAGCAGGCTCCACCGCAGTCTCCCGATCCATCCGATTGTCGCCATGGAGGCCAACGCCATTGCAAGAGGCTGCGTTGCATCTGTCGGCGTATTCGCCCATGTCCCCGGACACGGGAACGAGCACCTGCGGCGATGGCGCCACTATCGCCCTCAACATTTCGCGAGCGGGCCGTCGGCGACACGGCAATGTCGCTGCAAACGCCGCGACTGCCTCTACAGCAGCAACTTACGAGTTCGCGAGGATGAGCGACCGAGCCAAAGATAGGGGATGCAACCCATGTTGGACGCAGTCGCACGGACTCACGATCGCGCGACGTGCACCTCGAATAGGCGGGTCGCGCGGAGATGAAAGGGGCAGGCGACAGGGGATGTCACGACCACCCCGGACGCGTTCAGGTCGACAGCCGTAGGGTATGGCAAATGAGCATGCCTTCCATTTTGAAGCGTCACGGACGAGTGATGTGCGCCCAGTGCGGCGCTTCACATCCGGCCATTTTCGAGGGACAGCAATGTGTGATCTGTGGGTCAGCGATTGATACCGCAAGCCGGCCCCACAATGATGTTGACACCGTGGAGCCTGAAAATCACGAGGCCGAAGAACAGCACAAGGTCGAGAGCGACGCGTTGAATGCTGAACGGGCCGAACTGAGCGCGACGTTGGCTGCGCTTACTCGGCAAGAGGTCGTCAGCTCTGACTACGATCCCTATGTCAAGCTGGCTGCGAAAGGGATGGCCGAACGGGACAACTATCCGATGCCCCGATCCGTCACAACACCAAAAGCGTTCTACGAGATCATGGCCGGTGCCGCCCTCGATGCCGTCGGCCTTCAATCTCTTCTCGGCCAACTCGAACGAGCGAACCAGCAACTCGAAATCACCCGGAAGCTCTTGAGACTGACAGAAACTCATTCCGAGGACTCGCCCACCAGCGACGATTGACGGCTTGAGACGATAGAGCCGCCTATCTGCCTCCCACATCGCTACCTGACAGCGATTTCGAGTTGGGCGACGCCACTGCAGCAACGGGCTCTCGGCCGTTCGCCTGACTCCGGCGTCGATAGGCGGTCCCCACAAATCGACTCCCGAGATCGCCTCCAACTCGAGGAGGACGGCGAAGACGGCCTCGAGCGCCGCACCGGCCGCCAATCGAAGGCACCGGTCGCATCCATCCGGCCAACGTTCGTGGCGGAGGGCGATCGTCGGCAATCTCCGATGTGCCGCCGTTGGAGCCTCCTCTCAGGACACGCTGAGATTTGCCAATCCGTCCTCGCGTGTCCAAGTCGTGACAAACCTTTGAATGTTCACGCGTTCGTTTCGGTTCGGTCCCGCAGTTCATCGAGAGATTGGGTCAATGGCGGCGACCCCAACGGTCGTTCATGTCAACGTCTAGGCAGATTCCTAGTTGGCGCTCTTTTTGGACGAATGGAGATCAGAAATGAATGCACGAGATGCAGGAAAGCATTGCGTTCGCAATGGCTTGCGAGTCGCGGGGCTTGTGGGTTTGGGACTCGCCGGTCTCGCTGTTGCGTTTCCAAGTGTGGCCTCGGCGGCCGAACCAGTTCCCACGCTCTTCTGGACCGTCGATCCCCCCACACTTGGGCAGTCGCACAGTCCGAACCCTGTCGATGGCACCACAGGTGTCTCGACACAGATCGCTCTCGAGCTGGCCACGAACAACGATCTCGCCAACAACCCCGCCCCTACCGGAACCGTCACCTTCACCGACTCTCTGGGCATCATCACTGGAAACTGCAACAACGAACCTGCGCAACCCCAAAACCTGGATGCCAGCTACGCCTACTGCACCGTGACATTCCCAGCAGGAACCACGGGAGACGACATCGTGACAGCGACCTACCTAGGTGATTCCAAGAATGGGGCGACGACGGGTACGCAGACGATCTCCTTCGGTCCGGGCGATGTGACTCCCGAGGTGCCGGTGGCTGCCTCCCTTCCGATCATCGCGGTCGGTATCGGCGGTGGCGCGCTGATCATCAAGCGCCGTCGCATGGCGAAGGGAACAGGGGTCGCTGCTTGACGGAGCGCCAATGGGATTGGCTTTTCCGCGTGGGCAGATTCGACACTCGTGTGTGGCCGGCAGACTGTCGAGCACGGTCCGACACTCACGCGGCTCCGCTATGAGCTCTCCAGCGGCCGGAGCGCCAGGATCCGAGGATTCGGTGCCGCCCAAAGGAGCCTCCGAGGGCGAAGGCGTAAGGGCACATGGAGGGGCCCCCGTCAGGCTGCGACGGTGTCCGTTTCGCTGAGTGGTTTCATTGAGTGCAAATGCGGTATGGAACATTCATGACACTCACCGACAGTCGCCCAGACCCACCGGAGTCAGAGCCGGTCGAGGTCCCCGAACCCTTAGCTCCGGTCGAAGTGCCCGAACCAGGCATAGAGGACACTCCCGAGCGCGGATAGAACGCCGACGGTTTCGTCGCCTGCCGGCAGAGATCGGGGCTGCTCAGCTGGTCAGGGGCTCTGGATCGGGAATCGGAGAGGGAGGGTTCGGCTCCGGCTGAGGCTCGATTGGCGTCGGCTCTTCGGGGATCGTCACCTCGGGGCGATACCCGGCGGACGCCTTTGAAAACAAGCAAACACTTCCGGCGGTTACGTGCTCACGAAAGAGCTGGGGCAGCGTCGCCGAAGTTCAAGACGCTTCCGTCACTGGCCGCCAGCCAGTACCCATAACCGTCGGGTGTCGAGGCCATGCCAACGATGGTCTTTTTTGCGCCCACTCCAGAGCCAAAGAAGCCGGCGTCGCCGAAACTGAACACGCCTCCGTCCGACGCCACCATCCAGTACCCCTTGCCGTCGGGGGTTGGCGCAATCCCCACGATGGGATCGTCGAGATGCGTCGATCCCAACGAACCCATGAAGGTGGTGCCGTAGTTGAAGACTCCGCCATCGGCAGCAACCAAGGTATATCCGCCGTCGTAGGACACCATCCCCACGACCGGCGCGTTCAGGTGCGTGGCGCCCAATGACCCGAGGAACGGCGCGTCCCCGAATGAAAAGACTCCCCCATCGCGCGCCGCTAACCAGTAACCGCCCCCGTCGGACGTGAGGGCCATGCCGACCACGGGCTGGTTCAACTTCATGGCGCCCGTCGAGCCGTAGAACCCGCCCCCATAGGCAAAGACTCCGCCATCACTACCGAGCAGGTAATACCCGTAACCTTTGCGCACCGCAGCGATCGCGACAATTGGACTGTTGAGACCCAGGCGTGCCGGGCCCCCCACCAGCACTGCGTCCGAATAGCCTTCCAGGTTCCCACCAGCCTGCACCGTCCAGAATCCGAGGCCGCCGGGGTCGGACGCAATGCCAACCGTTGGCGTCGGTGTGGAGAACGCCACACTCTCCGGTATGCCGAGCTGTACTTGCGGCGGGGCTGTCGGATGGACTGTGACGTCCCAGAAGCAGGAGCTGGTGATCGTGATGCTGAAGGTGCCAGTGTCGGTATAGCTGGTAGACCCGCCTTCATTTCCGCGCCCAGACTGCTCGGACGCGACGTCGACGTTGCTATCGCCGGTCGGCTGGTTGACGACGACTTTGAAGGTTCCACCATTTGCATAGTCCGAACAATCAAACTGCCAACCCACCGTCCAAGGACTGCCTTCGGTGAATGTAGGCGTCGTTCCCGAAGTTCCAATTTGCCAGCTGGAGAACGACACCATCGAACCGCTCGAGTCAGCGTTGGCTGGAGGAGCCAGACCAACGCCAAAGCAAATGAGAACGGTTGCAGTAAAAAGCGGTACAACTCTTCGCATCAGAAGGTGATGATTCATGACACCCACCCTGGTCAGCCCGGAAGTCAGAAGATAGCAAGGACGACTCTCCCGACCAACTGGCTCCGACCAGAGTGCGACCGGCGGATACACGATCCAGGAACACACGCTGCTCGGCTGGTGAAGCCGGGACGTGCACTACGGACGGTCGTTCTGCGACCAGCTGCTCCTTGGCCGACGAGTTCTGTGCATGTCCGTGCCTGTGTAGTCCACTGTTCGCGGTTCGTGGCACGACCGACGCCGAGGCGCTGCTCTCCCC
This sequence comes from uncultured Acidimicrobiaceae bacterium, assembly GCA_963850185.1. Taxonomy (GTDB): domain Bacteria; phylum Actinomycetota; class Acidimicrobiia; order Acidimicrobiales; family RAAP-2; genus Bog-473. The sequence continues at coordinate 21,636 of CAWKKE010000001.1, read as the reverse complement.
GATACTGCCCAAACCTGGGGAGTGCAGCGGCCTATGGGCAACCTCCGGTGGTATTCAAGGTCACATCGACGGGTTCACGCATCGCCGTGGCTCCTCCGCTGTGGGCCATAAACGACCGATTTCGCCGTGCAACGGGCGGCTCCTTCCTCGTATGGCAGGAAGGCCTTAACCTGATTGCAGTGGACTTCTATGAGCTCGTCGATACGCCAGCACCCAGCTAGGACCGAGATCGCGCGCGACGCTGCCCTGGGAGGAGGTCTTGGTCAGACTCCCTCTAGTGACATGCTCGTCGCCAAGGCACCAGACGGAATGATCATGTTCGTCAGGTGGTGTGGGCCGCCTCACGAACCACGCGGAGGAGCTGTGATGAGAACTGGAATGCGAGGCAGATCGGAGGGTCTGAAGTTCGACTTCCTCGTTCTTGTGATTGCCTGTGCCGCCGTCGTATTGGGTCTAGGAGCGTGGCCGTCGGCTGCCGGCGCAGCGGTCGGTGCTTTCATGTCCCAGTCCAAGAGCGACATTGCCGGCTGGACGAACGTGGGGAGCTACACAGAGAACACGCTCTCCGCCGGAGAGGGTGTGGCGACAGTCTCCCAACACGGCCTTAAGTCCTACGAGCTCTACAGAGGGCTCGCATCGGTTCCGAGCAACCTGAAGGCTGAGGGTTGGGCCCACATCGGGGATCCTGACTCGGCAAACGGATACATCTTCGATGCCTATCAGGGTCCCAGTTCGGGAATGTCAAAGATGTTCCTCGTCACCACGCCCTCCGGCCAGAGCTTGGAGTACCTGCACGCCCTCGTTCCCGGCGAGCTCTACAACAACTCCTTCGCCACGGTCTCGCCGAACAGGCAATGGATGATTTCCGGTGAGTGGGGGACGATGAGTCATCTGCAGATCTACCCGACGCCTCTGCTCAACCACAAGACTTCGTCTGATGGCGGCGCGTTGCGACTTGACGGGTACATCAAGCTCGACCACAAGGTGAACGACGTCCAGGGTTGTGACTTCGTCACCACGGTCAGACTGGTGTGCGCCTCTGATGATGACTCGCGAACACTCTTTCCCAACGAGAAGCCGCTGGTGGAGGTCGACTTGCAGACAGCCCTTCACGGCAGCAGCGTGAAAGGGCACGTCGTGGACCTGGGTTCCATCCCGCAAGAGAGCAGTTGCTCCGGCACCTTCGAAGCAGAGGGCGTTGACTTCGATCGATCCGGGGACATTTTGCGGGTCGAGGTCATCCAGCCCGGTAGTTGTATCTTGAACACGACCGTCTACGAATACAAACCTGCTGGCGGGCACCGCTGAGAACCCTGCGGCGCCCGGAAAGGCATCTCAGGCTAGAACCTAAAGCGAGTCAGCCCGCCCGGTTCGGTTCCCAGCGTCACGGTCACGGAACGCGGTGTGATGCGATAGACGTTCCACGGGGGTGGTCCCAGCGAGGGTGCGTTGAACGGGGCGGTAATGCCGGTCCCGCTTTCGTCGAGCTCGGCCGGCCACCCCTGGTCCGCCCAAGCCCCAGCCAGGCTTGTCAATGTGGCCGGGTCGGTCTCACGGGTTGCTTCACCTTCGGCGACGACGTCTGCATCGAGGATCGAGACCGCGATAGAGCAGCGCGGGTCGCGGATCACGTTGCGGGCCTTCCGAGTTCCCGATCCGGTCTGGAACCAGAAGCTTCCGTCCACCCAGAGCGCACCGACTGCAGTCACATGGGGGCTGCCATCTTCGTTCAGCGTCGAAAGCCATGTCGTGCGAGAATTGTGGGCGTTAGGAGCCGGAGGCGATCCGGCATCGAGCCTTTCCAGGATGCTCTCCCAATTCACCGGGGGCAGCCCGTCCGTCGTACCTAAGTTGATGATCTCCATGACATCTCCCTTCTGAGGATCCGGCGATCCTGCTGTGTTGACCATCAGGCGTGGGCAACTTGGTCAGAGTCGTCGCGTGTGAGCCTGCTGGGGCTCATCTTGGCCTCGGGAGCCGGTTGCTGCTTGGTCTGACCGGACTGCAAACCCTCGCGCTGTCGGCCCGTGGGGCAACGACGATCCAACGGTGGCGACGTGAGCTCCACCAGCGACAAGATGGCGACCCACATTTGCCCCCATCCCCCTCCACGCCGGGTCTTCCATAGGGATGCCAGTGCCATCATTTGACGCGCCTCGCGACGCCCCACTGTCCACGGATGAACTCGGCGTAAGGCGCGGCCATAACGACGGGAAGCAACGCTGGCGTTCGCCGTTTCACCGTGAGCACCCCCGCGTCGACTGCGGGCATCGGTCGGAAGGAATGAGCCGGAACCCGCTCGCCTAACTCAAAGGTCCACCACGGCGTCCAGGCAGTCGACAGAAGTGTCGTTGGAGGAACCGCGGCTCGCTTCCGCGCCACTTCCCACTGGACGACGAGGTCTGCTCGGACGAGCCCACCATCGGGATCGTCGAACAGACGACCCATCAGTGCCGTCGTAGCCCCGAAGGGAAGGGAGCCAAACGCCCGAAACGGTCGGGTGGGAAACCGGTAGCGACGCGCGTCGAGGCACACAACCGACACATTGGCGACCTTGCGACGCTCAAGGGCAAGTCGTAGCCGCGCTGCGAGAGCGGGATCAACTTCGACTGCTATGACCCTTTGCACTCGGCTGGCCAGAGGGAAGGTACAGCTACCGAGGCCTGCTCCAATCTCGACGACAAGATCTGCGCGTCGGAACGAGGCCGCAGCGACGAGATCTTCTGCGACCTCAGGCTGTAAGAAGTTCTGACCGAGACGTCGTCGCCGTTCGTCTCGGGGCGTCCGCTTGGCCGCGGACACGGAGCATCACTGCGTTACCCATACGGACCATTATGGCTCCTCAAAGAAGCGCCCGTCTGTCCCCCTCCCCCCGGGCCCGGCGCCGACACTCCCATCTTGATCGTGGCCGGGATCGGCATGATCGCGCTTGGCGGTTTGGGTCGGCGTCGTTTTGTGGCGCTCGCACGCCGAGTCAAACGGTCGCCGGTTCAGTAGTCGATTCTCAGGTCTCTGCGCCCAGTTCGCGCCCGAACTCCATGGAGACGGGACCGTTCACGCCGGGAGACGCAATGACCAGCGAAAACGAAGAGAAATGCTCCGGGGGTGAGACTCGAACTCACAACCTAGCGGTTAACAGCCGCTTGCTCTGCCATTGAGCTACCCCGGAAGGGGTCGAGAAATCAGACCCCGAACGATATCAGCGGCCCATGCCGTCATCGTTCAGGTTGCACCCCAAAATTCGGGTGCGATCAGGACTCTTCGAGGTAGTCCCTGAGGAGATGCGCCGCATCCGGCCGGCGTAGCTTCGCCAGAGTCTTCGATTCGATCTGGCGCACCCGCTCCCGCGTCACTCCGAACTCCCGGCCAACTTCTTCGAGCGTGCGGATCTTCCCGTCGTCGAGGCCGAAGCGCAAACGGACCACGTCCTGCTCCCGTTCGGATAAGTGTCCGAGCGCCTCCCGTACGGCAGCGTCAAGAAGGGAGCGCGTTGCTGCGTCGTCGGGGACGACCGCCCCCCTGTCCTCGATGAGGTCCGACAAGTTGAAGTCGTCCTCGTCACCGACGGGCTGCTCGAGCGAGACGGTGTCCTGGTTGATGCGAAGGATCTCGCGCACACGCTCCATCGGAAGTTCGACGCGTTGAGCCACCTCATCGATCGTCGGCTCACGTCCGAGCTCCTGCAACAGTTGCCGTTGCGCCCACACCACCTTGTTGATCGTCTCGACCATGTGGACCGGAATGCGGATGGTGCGCGCCTGGTCGGCGATCGCCCGTGTGATGGCCTGACGAATCCACCAGGTCGCGTAGGTCGAGAACTTGAAGCCCTTCGTGTGGTCGAACTTGTCGACCGCCCGCATCAGTCCGAGGTTGCCCTCTTGAATGAGATCGAGGAAGGCCAGGCCGCGGTTGCGGTAGCGCTTGGCGATCGAGACGACGAGGCGCAGGTTGGCCTCAATGAGCTCGTCCTTGGCCTTCAAGCCGTTGCGCATGAGCCGCTTGTTGCCGCGACATCCCTCCGGCGTCGAGCAGGTCCTCGGCCGGCCCTTCGCCCGCCAGGGCCAGCTCGCTGGCGGCCAGCCGGGCCGCCGCAGCATTGCCCTCTTCAATGGTCTTGGCGATCGCGACCTCGAGCTCGGCGTTGAGCAGTGGAACCCGCCCGATCTCTTTGAGATAGGTGTGGACCGGGTCCTCGGAACTGCCACTCGAATCACTGCTGGAGGTGGGCCGTTTCCCGTTGCCGTTGCTGTTTCCGTTGGAGTTCGTCTCGCGCCGCGCGTCGGCGCGAAGCGCACCATTGGACTTCGGCACGGCCCGAGTCTCCTTCGGCGGCGCGACGTCAACGCCGAGGTCCTCTTCTTCATCCGCGACAAGGGCGACACCTTCGGCCGTGACCCGATTGATGAGTGTCGTCAGGACTTCAGGTGTGAGTTCGACAGCGTGCAGCGCTTCAATCAGTTCAGCTTGGGTGAGTTGACCCTTGGCACGTCCGGTCGCCAGGGCCGCGTCGAAGTCAACCTGTGACACGCCGGACGGAAGCGCGACATGCGCGATCGGCGCCAACGTGTCGGAGGGCGCGCTCGGCGCGTCGACGTTCTCGTCGTCGATCACGACCGCTGACTCTTCGCTCACGCTTGCCCCACCAACGTCGTCACTCCTCGGGTTGCCTCTGAGCCAACCACGCTACCAATCGGTCAGCTGCGTCGCGACCCGAGCCGGATTCCCCCAGTTCGTCCAGCCAGAGCCCCACTTGGGCGGACTCCGCGGCCTGGGCCGCCCAGGAGTCGTCGCTCACCCGCGACTCAACCGTGATGTCGGCGAGCGCGCGTTTCGCCGCATCACGGAGCATTACGACGACGACCGAGTCGACAGGATCTCCCAGCTCAGGGTCGCCCGACATCGGCTCTTCGACTATGACGCGTCGCAAAAGGCTGGCCACCTCCGGTGACGCTGTCTCTACTGCATCGTGGACGCTGTCGTGCTCCAAGAGCGCGACAAACGCCTGACGTTGCACGCGGTCCGTGAACAGGACCGCGTGCACACGGTCCACTACATCTTCGGGTCGGTGGACGGCCAACTTGAGTGCCTCGAGCCCAGGCCCAGGTCGCAGCGCCGTCACAACGGTCGAACCATTTCCTCCCCGGGCGGCCCAATCAGGTCGCCGTCGTCCTCCGGATACTCGCGGGGCGGGGGCTCTTCCTGCGCCCCCCGGGTGCGCCGTGCCGGCTTCTCCGCGGGGGGGTTGGCCCGGAGGTGTTCCAGGCGCTCTCGGAGCTTGATCGGGTCGACGCGGCACCTGTCGGCGAGCTGCATGACGTACTGATCCCGCACCAGGTCGTCGGGGTGTTCGGCCACCGCCGTGAGCGCCGCATCGGCCGCCCGGGCCCTGCCTTCGGCCGTCGAGAGATCGCCTGCCAGCAGCATGCGGTCCACCCGGAACTGCAGGAAGGGTCGGGCCTCCTTGATGGCCCTGGCCAGGGCTGTCGGGTCGGTTCGGGCCAGCTCGCCCGGGTCGCTGCCACCGGGCAGGTCTGCCACCACCACGTCGACCTCGTGCTTGCGCTCCCATTCGTAGACCCGCGAGGTGGCGCTCTGGCCGGCTGCGTCGGCGTCGTAGGCCAGCACGATGCGCTTGGCGAAATTCCGCAACAAGGTGAAGTGCTCCTCGGCCAGCGCGGTGCCACAGGTGGCGACGGCCCAGGGCACGCCGGCCTGGAAGGCGCCGATGACATCGGTGTAGCCCTCGCAGACGACGACCTCGCCCTGCGCGATGACGCCATTCTTGGCCCAGTTGAGCGCGTAGAGGGTGCGACGCTTCGAGTAGATCGGCGACTCCTGTGAGTTCTTGTACTTGGGCTCGGGTCGGTCGGACGGCGCCTGGCCCGGACGGGTCGGCAGGACGCGTCCACCGAGGGCGACCGGTCGCCCGGAAGGGTCGCAGATCGGGAACAACACGCGAGCCCGGAAGAAATCCTGCACGCGGCCGCGCCGATTGACGAAGCCGAGTCCGGAATCGGAGAGGACGTTCTCTGGGAGCTTGAGCGATTTGGCCATGGCGTCCCAGTCGTCGGGCGCCCAGCCCAGGCGGAACTGGCGCACGACGTCGCCGTCGTAACCGCGCGAGCGCAGGTAATCGCGGGCGGGTCCGGCGTCGGGCGAGCGCAGCAGGCGCTCGTGGTACCACTCGACCGGCGCGCTCCATGGCGTCGAGCAACTCTGACCGGCGCTTGTGATCGCGCCCCATCTCCTGGTCCTCGTGCAGCGTGATACCGGCGCGGTCGGCGAGGAAGCGGACCGCGTCCACGAAATCGAGGTGGTCCATGGCCCGCACGAAGGTGATGGCGTCACCGGACTGCTGGCAGCCGAAGCAGTAGTAGAAGCCCTCTTCGGCATTGACACTGAAGGACGGCGTCTTCTCGGTGTGGAAAGGGCACAGCCCGCTCCAGCGCCGGCCCACCTTCTTCAGCGCCGCGTGCTCGCTGATGAGCTGCACAATGTCGGTGGCCGCCCGGACCTGGGCCACCTCCTCGTCCGGTATCCCCACGACCTTGACGGTACCGCGGCGCTGTCCCGATCCGTGCCTGGCCCCGTCCGGTACTGACCTAGCGTCGCCCAATGGCAGTCACGATCTACGGGGTCTGCGCCCTGACCTTCATGATGGGGATGTACGCGCTGGAGGAGCGGGGCCGGGTCTTCGTCCTGGCCTTCGCCCTCGGCTGCTCCCTGTCCAGCTCCTACGGCTTCCTGTCCGGGGCCTGGCCCTTCGGCGTGGTCGAGGGAGTCTGGACCCTCATCGCCCTGCGGCGCTACCAGGTCGCGGGACGCTCGGAGGAGGCCACCTCGTAGGGGACGGTGCGCCCGCTCGTTTACTCCTTCTCGGCCAGGACGGCCTGCGCGGCGGCCAGACGGGCGACCGGGACCCGGAACGGCGAGCAGCTCACGTAGTCCAGCCCCGCGTCGTAGAAGAGGCCGATCGACTGCGGGTCGCCCCCGTGCTCGCCGCAGACCCCGACCTTGAGACCCGGCCGCGTGGAGCGTCCCCGCTCGGTGCCCAGGCGCACGAGCTCGCCGACGCCGTCGAAATCGACCACGTCGAAGGGGTTGCGCGGCAGCAGTCCGAGCTCCAGGTAGGCGTCCATCATGCGGCCCTCCACGTCGTCACGCGAGAAGCCGAAGGTCATCTGCGTCAGGTCGTTGGTCCCGAAGGAGAAGAAGTCGGCCACCTCGGCGATCTCGGCCGCACGCAGCGCGGCCCGGGGCGTCTCGATCATGGTCCCGATCGTCACCTCGAGCGTGCCCCGCTTCGCCGTCGCGGCCTTGGCGCCCCGCGAGGCACGCGGGGCGGGCTCCTTGTTCACGTCGGCCACGGCGTCCTCGACCCAGCCGCGGGCCAGCGCCAGCTCCGCCCGGGTCACGGTCAGCGGGATCATGATCTCGACGATGGGATGGCCGCCGTCGGCCACCCGCTGGCGGGCCGCCTCCATCAGCGCCCGCACCTGCATGGCGTAGAGGCCGGGCTTGATCACCCCGAGCCGCACGCCGCGGGTGCCGAGCATGGGATTGGACTCGCGCCACGACAGCGCCGCCTCGTACATGCGCCGCTCTTCGGGGTTCAACCCGACGGTGTCCTGCTTGTGCGCCAACTCCTCCGTGGAGGGGAGGAATTCGTGCAGCGGCGGGTCGAGCAGGCGCACCGTCACTGGCAGTCCGTCCATGGCGGCCAGGATGGCGATGAAGTCCTCGCGCTGGACGACCCGCAACTCTTCGAGCGCTTCGGCCTCCTCGGCCGGCGTGTCAGCCAGGATCATGCGGCGCACCACGGGCAGGCGGTCCTCGCCGAGGAACATGTGCTCCGTACGACACAGGCCGATGCCCTCCGCACCGAGCGTGCGCGCGTTGGTCGCGTCCTCACCGGTGTCGGCGTTGGCCCGCACGGCCAGCTTGCCCTTGCGAATGGCGTCGGCCCAGGACAGCACCGTGTCGAAGGCGGCCGGGGGCTTGGCCGCCGTGAGCGGCACTTCACCCGCCACGACAATGCCTGCTCCCCCGTCGAGCGAGACCCAGTCCCCCTCGTTGAGCGTGATGCCGTTGGCCGTCACCTGGCGGTCGCCCAGACGCAGGACCTCGGCTCCCACCACGGCCGGCTTGCCCCAGCCGTGGGCCACGACCGCGGCGTGGCTGACCAGTCCGCCGCGGGCGGTCAGGATGCCTTCGGAAGCGAGCATCCCGTGCACGTCCTCGGGCGAGGTCTCGTTGCGCACGAGGACCACGGCCTCGCCGCGCTCGGCCGCCGCCGCGGCGTCATTGGCCGTGAAATAGATGCGGCCGACAGCGGCGCCGGGGCTGGCGCCGAGGCCCTTGGCCCAGGTGAGGTGGCCCGAGCTCGCGAACTGCGGGTGCAGGACGGAATCGAGGTGGTCCTCGGTGATGCGCGAGACGGCCTCCTCCTTGGAGATCGCCAGATCGCTCGGGCGCACCATGTCGACCGCCATCTTCAGCGCGGCGGCCCCGGTGCGCTTGCCCACCCGGGTCTGGAGCATCCACAGCTTGCCCTGGTCGATGGTGAACTCGGTGTCACACATGTCCTGGTAGTGCCCCTCGAGCCGGCCGAAGATCTTCAAGAGCTCGGCGTGCACCTTGGGGAACTGCTTCTTCAGCTCGGCGATCGGCTCGGTGTTGCGGATGCCGGCCACGACGTCCTCGCCCTGGGCGTTGACCAGGAAGTCCCCGTAGGCGCCCTTGGCGCCGGTGGCGGGGTCGCGGGTGAAGCCCACGCCGGTGCCCGAGTTGTCATCGCGGTTGCCGAAGACCATGGCTTGGACGTTGACGGCGGTGCCGAGGTCATGCGCGATGTGTTCGCGGTCGCGGTAGGCGATGGCACGGGGACCGTTCCAGCTGCGGAACACGGCCTCGATGGCGCCGCGCAGCTGCTCGGCCGGCTTCTGTGGGAAGGGCTTGCCGGTGTGGCGCTCGACGATCTGCTGATAGGAGTCGACGAGATAGCGCAGCAGCTCGGTCGGCACCTTGGCGTCGGACGTGGTGCCGGCGAGTTCCTTGGCGGCGTCGAAGAGCGAGTCGAACTCCTCGCCGGGCAGCTCGAGCACGATCCGGGCGTACATGGCGATGAAGCGGCGGTACGAGTCGAAGGCGAAGCGCTCGTCCCCGGTCTGCTTGGCCAGGCCCTCGACGGACTCGTCGTTGAGGCCGAGGTTGAGGACCGTGTCCATCATGCCGGGCATGGAGAACTTGGCACCCGAGCGCACCGACACGAGCAAGGGGTCGCTCGGATCGCCGATGGACTTGCCCATGGCCTTCTCGAGCCGGGCGCGGGCGGCCGCCACCTCGGCGTCGAGATCCTTGGGCCAGCCGCCGGCCATGTAGGCGCGGCAGGCGTCGGTCGAAATGGTGAACCCGGGTGGCACCGGGAGCTCGAGTACCGACGTCATCTCGGCCAGGTTGGCGCCCTTTCCACCCAGGAGGTCCTTGAGCTCCATCGGCGGTCGGGCGTGCGTGTGGTCGAAATCGAAGACGAACGGCATCGGGCCTCCTTGCCCTGGACGAACGAAGCGCGTAGCGAGCGCGTTCACTCGAAATGGTGCCCTCCCCACTTGGGACGGGCCACGCTCAGCCTACTTTCCCCTTGGCGCTCCTCCGGATCGTCTCAGGGCTCCGTGCCGCCACCCGGATCGCCGTGCGGGGACGTGGCGTCCCCCATCACCGCGGCCGTGACCTGGCGCTCGAAGACCTCCTTCGCCTGTCGCATGAAGTCGCGCACCACGGCCAGCTCGTCGGCCTTGAAGCGCTGGGCGACTTGGCGCATCTCCTCGGCCACTGGCCGCTGCAAGCACTGCAGGCGCTCCTGGGCCGCCGGGACGATCTCGACCCAGACGCGCCGGCGGTCCTCGGTGTCTCGCCGGCGGGTCACCATGCCCGCCTCTTCCAGGCGGTCGAGGATGAACGTCACGGCGCCGGTGGTCAGTCCGCTCTCCTCGGCCAGGCGGCCGGCGGTGAGTGGGCCGAGGCGGCCGATCAGTTCCAGGCAGCGCGTGTCGGTCCGGCTCAGCTTGAGTTTCTTGGCCAGATCCTCGTTGAACTCGCTGGCGGCGCCGAGGTATCCCATGATCTCGGCGCGCAACTGCTGTGCGAGCTCCGCACGAGACCATTGTCTTGACACGTAAATAACTTTATCACTAAGTTTCTTTGGTAATGGCTAATTCTTCGCACCCTTCCCTGGCGGTGGAGGCCCACGACCTGGTCAAGGTCTTTCCCCGTGGCAACGTCCGAGCCCTCGACGGCGTGTCCCTCGAGGTCGAGACGGGGACGGTGCTCGGCCTGCTCGGGCCGAACGGCGCCGGGAAGACGACCGCTGTGCGCATCCTCTCCACCATCCTCGAGCCCGACTCGGGGAGCGGCACCATCCTCGGGCACGACGTGGCGCGCGAGCCCGAGGTCGTCCGCGGCCTCATCGGCCTGGCCGGCCAGTACGCCACGGTCGACGAGAATCTGACGGGGCACGAGAACATCTACATGGTCGGTCGGCTCTCCCACCTGAGCCGACGCACCTCGACCACGCGGGCCGACGAGCTCCTCGAGGCATTCGGCCTGTCCGACGCCGGCAACCGGGTCCTCAAGACCTATTCGGGCGGGATGCGCCGTCGGCTCGACTTGGCGGCCGCTCTCGTCGCGAGCCCCCCCGTCCTGTTCCTCGACGAGCCGACCACCGGCCTTGATCCGCAGAGCCGGCAAGACCTCTGGGGCGTGATCGAAGAGCTGGTGCGCGAAGGCACGACCGTGCTGCTCACCACCCAGTACCTCGAAGAAGCCGACCGCCTCGCCCGCGACATCGTGGTGATCGACCACGGGCACGTCATCGCCGAGGGCACTCCCGCCGAGCTGAAAGCCAACCTCGGGACTTCGGTGGTCTCGGTGACCATCGGTGACCGGGACATCATTCCCGCGGCGCTCGGCCTCCTCGCGCCGCTCACGCCGAAGGAACCCGTTGTCGACAACGTCACGGTCGAGCTGACGGTCGAGAACGGCCCCGCCGTCGGCGCCGAGGTCCTGCGGGCACTCGATGCCGCCCACATCCCCGTGACGGGCCTCGCGCTGCGCGAGCCCAGCCTCGACGACGTCTTCTTGAGCCTGACCGGGCACAAAACGGAGGCCGAGAGCGACGACGACCGGGTCGCACGCAAAGGCAAGCGCCGCAGGGCTGTCCCCGAGAGCGCGGACGGCGCGACCGACGGAAAGGACGCCGCATGACCACTGTCGCCCTCCCCCGGCTGGAAGAGCGGACCGCGCAACCCGGCGGCAACAAGGTGAGCTGGGCCGTGCAGGACACGCTGACCGTTACCTGGCGGAACCTCAAGGCACTCATGCGGACGCAGGAGCAGGTCTTCTTCGCGGCGGTCCAACCGATCATGTTCACGCTCTTGTTCGTCTACGTCTTCGGCGGCGCCATCCACACATCGGTCCCCTACGTCGACTACCTGATCCCCGGCATTTACGTGCAGACCGTCGCATTCGGCGCGGTCACCACCGCTGTCGGCCTGTCCGAGGACCTGGCGAAGGGATTGATTGAGCGCTTCCGCGCGTTGCCGATGGCCCGCTCTGCCGTGCTCGGCGGCCGCACGACCGCGGACCTGGTGCGCAACGTCTTCGTGGTGATACTGATCACGGCGGTCGGCTTCGCCGTGGGCTTTCGCATCTCGACCAATGTGGGGCTCTTCCTCCTCGGCGCCCTGATCGTGCTCTTGTTCAGCTACACGCTCTGCTGGGGTTTCGCGACGGTCGGACTCTCGGCACCGAACGCGGAGACAGCGCAGACGATGGTGTTCCCGATCCTGTTCCCCTTCATCTTCGCCTCGTCGGCCTTCGTGCCGGTGAGCGCCATGCCGGGTTGGCTGCAGGCGTTCGCCGCCCACCAGCCGGTCACGCAGGTGGTCGACGCCTGCCGCTCGCTCATGGTGGGCGGGACCCTGCAGGACACCGGTGCCATCTGGGCGTCCTTGGCCTGGTGCTTCGGGTTGCTGATCGTCCTGGTACCGCTGGCGGTGCGCAAGTACCGCAGAGTGGCCTGAGGCCGGGCGCTACTCCTCGCCGGTGCGCCGGCGCAGCTCGCCGAGCAGCTCGTCGATCGGGACCCGCACCTGGTCGGTGGTGTCACGGTCGCGGACGGTGACGGCGTTGTCCTCGAGCGAATCGAAGTCGACGGTGACGCACCAGGGCGTCCCGACCTCGTCCTGGCGGCGGTAGCGCTTGCCGATGCCCTGGGTCACGTCGTAGTCGCACATGAAGTGCGGCTGCAGGTATTTCAGGACCTGCCGGGCGAGCGGCTCGAGGGTGTCCTTCTTCGAGAGCGGCAGCACGGCCACCTGGTAGGGCGCCAGCCGCCAGTGCAGCCGCAACACGGTGCGCGCCTCTCCCCCGACCTCGTCCTCGTCGTAGGCGGCGAGGAGGAAGGCCATCATGGTCCGCGTGGCCCCGGCGGCCGGCTCGATCACGTACGGCGTGTAGCGCTCGTTGGTCTGGGGGTCGAAGTAGTCGAGCTTCACGCCTGACGCGGCGGCATGGGCCGTGAGGTCGAAGTCGCCCCGGTTGGCGATCCCCTCCAGCTCGTCCCAGCCCCAGGGGAACAGGAACTCCACGTCGGCCGTGCCGCGGGAGTAGTGCGAGAGCTCGCTCTGCTCGTGGTGGCGCAGGTGCAGCTTGTCGGCCGGGATGCCCAGGTCGAGGTACCAGCGCAGGCGCTCCTCGAGCCAGTACTCGAACCACTTCGACGCCTCGTCGGGCGGGACGAAGTACTCCATCTCCATCTGCTCGAACTCGCGGGTGCGGAAGACGAAGTTCTGCGGGGTGATCTCGTTGCGGAAGGACTTGCCCACCTGGGCGATGCCGAAGGGCGGCTTCTTCCGCGTCGTCCCCAGCACGTTGGCGAAGTTGGTGAACATGCCCTGGGCCGTCTCGGGCCGCAGGTAGGCCACGTGGCCCTCGTCCTCCACCGGCCCGGCGTGGGTCTTGAACATGAGGTTGAAGGCGCGGGCCTCGGTCAGGTCGTGCGAGCCGCAATTGGGGCAGACGCCGTCGATTTTGTCCTCGCGCCAGCGCTCGTGGCAGTTCTTGCAGTCGACCAGGGGGTCGGTGAAGGTGGCCAGGTGGCCCGAGGCGGCCCAGACGGCGGGCGGGCCGAGGATGGCGGCATCGAGGCCGACCACGTCGTCGCGCTCTTGGACCATGGCGCGCCACCAGGCGTTCTTGACGTTGCGCAGCATGTTGACCCCGAGCGGGCCGTAGTCGTAGGTGGACCGGAACCCGCCGTAGATCTCGGCCGAGGGGAAGATGAAGCCGCGGTGGCGGCAGAGCCGGACCACCTTCTCCATCAGGTCGTCGGAGCCGGCCTCGGGCGCCTCGGCGGTCTCTGTCATCGGTGCAGGATACCGGAGCGGATTCTGCCGCTGACCTCGTTGGCCAGCAGCCGGCCCCGCAGCGTCAGCACCGCCCGCCCCTCGATCGGCTCCACGAGGCCCTCGAGTTCCTCCGGTCGCTCGAGGCTCGCCCAGGGAACGCCGCGCGGCGTGCGCAACGACAGCGAGAGCGCCTCGAAGTCGCGTTGCTCCACGGTCAGGTCCTCGCGGGCGGACTCGGGCGGGCGCCCTGCCTCGACGGCGGCGATGTAGCGGTCGGGCGTCCGGACGTTCCACCAGCGCGTCCCGCTGCGGTGGGAGTGGGCGGCGGAGCCGATGCCGATGTAGTCACCCTGCTCCCAGTAGAGATGGTTGTGCCGGCACTCGTGACCGGGCCGGGCCCAGTTGGAGATCTCTTCCCAGTGGTAGCCGGCGCCCGCGAGGACAGCCTCGGCGCGCTCGTAGCGCCGGGCCTCGACGTCGTCGTCGGGATGGCGGGCCGCGTCGGCGGCCAGTGGGGTGCCGGGCTCGACGGTGAGGCCGTACGCGCTGACATGCGGCGGCGGGTGGTCCAACGCCAGGACGTGATCGAGCGTGGTGGCCCAGTCGTCGTCGCTCTCGGTGGCGGCGCCGAAGATCAGATCGAGGTTCCAGGTGGCGAAGCCGGCGTGGTGCACCGCGGCGGCGACGGACTCGGCCGCGTGCGGCACGTTGCGCCGGCCCAGTCCCGCCAGCACGTGGGCCTGGGTGGACTGCAGGCCGAACGAGACGCGGGTGACGCCGGCACGCCGGTACGCGGCGAGATGGGCCTCGTCGGCATCTTCGGGGTTGCACTCGACGGTGACCTCGCAGTCAGAGGTACGCGGGATGGCGTCGAGGATGCGGCACAGGGCGTCGGGATGGAGGCGGGACGGGGTGCCCCCTCCGAAGAAGATGGACGTCGGCAGCGGGAGGTCGGCTGCCCCGAAGGCCTGTCGCAGCTCGCGCACGCAGGCGTCGGCGTAACGCTCCATGAGATGGTCGCGGTCGGTGTAGGTGGCGAAGGCGCAGTAGTCGCAGCGCTCCCGGCAGAAGGGAATGTGGACGTAGACGCCGAAGGGGTTCAAAGGCCGGCCGTGGAGCGTACCGAGCGGATGCGCCGGTCGAGGTGCGCCTCCATCGCCTCCGTGGCCAGCTCGGCCACCTCCTCGGAGGACGGGGGCGGCGGCCCCGCCAGGACAGCGGCCAGGTCGCCACCGAGGATGCGGCGCAGCAGCACCAGCGCGCCGGGGCTCATATGGCGCCCGCTGCGGTGGGCCCGGCACAGCGTGCCCCCCGCCACGAGGTCGAAGGCCACCAACTCGACCACACCGTCGGGCTCCCCGCACGGACGCGCACTCGTCGAGCACCGGGCCTGCGCCCTCGAGGACGAGCGCCTTCAAGAAGAACGACGGCGCGACGAGCTTCGAGTCCGCCTGCACGTCGGCCATGGCACTGAGGGCACCCACGAGCATGGAGTACAGCTGGGGGTCGGGATGGCGCTCCTGGGCCATCTGGTCCGTCACCTCCAAGAGCGCGACGCCCCTCGGCATGCGGTCGAGATCCTCCCGGATGGAGCGGAAGGCGTTCACGACCTCGACCTGGTTCACGATGTCGAGGTCGCTCCTCCCCTGCCACAGGAGCAGGTCCACCTGGGTCAGCGGCTCCAGCCGGCCGCCGAACTTGGAGGTGGTCTTGCGGATGCCCTTGGCCACGGCGCGCACCTTGCCGTGGCGTTCGGTCAAGAAGACGATGATCTTGTCGGCCTCGCCGAGACGGTAGGTGCGCAGCACGACGCCCTTGTCGCGAAAGAGGCTCACGTCGTGACGTCGGAGGTGGTTTTGTCGGAGGGGGTGCTGCGGCGGGCGGGATCGAGGGGGCAGTAGCGCTCACCCCGGCGCTCGGCTTCGGCCACGGCCCGGCGGGCCTCGGCGGCCAGGTCGGCGGCACGGTCGTGCGCCTCCTGCGCCGGCCGGACGCGATCGACGGCCTTCTTCCCGTGCGAGTGACGGCCGTAGAGGGCGTTGCCGGCACCGACCAGCACCGCGATGGCGATGAAGGCCACGACGGCCGCGCCGGCGCCGGCCTGCCCCTCGGCGATCACGACGACGGCGAAGTGGCGACCAGGAGGAGGATCCCGACAGCGATGGCGATCCGGCTGAAGATCCTCACACCTCCATTCTCGCAGTCGGGCGGGCGGCGTCGGGTCCGGACCCTCGTGGTGGGACCCGTTGTACATTTACCCTGGTTGGCACGAGCGGGCGCATCCCGGACCTCGTGAAGTCCGGGGCCCGAGACAAGCCGCTGGAGCGGGTGGTGCACCTCCGGGCACCGGGTCCGGCGGTGGGGCGGAGCCAGCCGCCCCTTCCGCCTAGGGGTTGACGGCTTCTACGGGTTGACGGCTCCGAAGCGGCGCACCCGGCGCTGGTAGTCGATGACCGCCTCGTAGAGGTGGCGGCGGCGCATGTCGGGCCAGAGAGTCTCGGGGAAGACCAGCTCGCTGTAGGCGATCTCCCACAGCAGGAAATTCGAGATCCGCGTCTCGCCCGACGTCCTGATCACGAGGTCGGGATCGGGCATGTCGGGGAAGTAGAGGTGGCGGCGGATCGCCTTCTCGTCGATTTTGTTGGCGGGGGTGTCTTCTTCGACCAGGGCGCGTACGGCGTCGACGATCTCGGCCCGCCCCCCGTAGTTGAACGCCATGGTCATCACCATGCGCCGGTTGTGCTTCGTGAGCTCGATCGACTCGTCCATGCGCTTGAGCACCCGCCGGGGCACCCGCCAGTCGCGCCGGCCGGCGAAGCGGATCTGCACGCCCTTCTCGTTGAGCTCGTCGGCGCGGCGCATGAGCAGCGACTGGTTGAAGTTCATGAGGTAGCGCACCTCGTCGGGCGGCCGGCGCCAGTTCTCGGTGGAGAACGCGTAGAGGGTGATCCACTTGATGCCGATCTCGAGGGCGCCGTTCACGACGTCGAGGAGAGCGATCTCCCCCGCCCCGTGCCCCTCGGTCCGGGGCAGTCCCCGCGCGTTGGCCCAGCGGCCGTTGCCGTCCATGACGCAGGCGACGTGGACGGGCACGCGGGAGAGGTCCAATTCCGGAGGGACCGGATCGGGCGTGGCCGGGTCGGTGCCGTTTTTCGGGTCCTGGCCCTGGTCACGTCCCCGGTCACTCCCCGGGTCGCGGACGGCGGAGGTCACCGAATGAACCTACCGCGGCCTGCGCCTCCCGGATTCCCAGCACGGACCCATACATCCGTGTTGCACTATTGAGCATCCGGGCCAGGCGGTGCGGGTGGAGGATCCGAGGAGGAGCCATGCCAGAGGCAGGAACCGCACCACGCCCCGACACGAGCGACATGTACGCCGTGCACGGCGTCTTCCGCGACACCCTGGGTGCCGCACCGACCCTGGTCGGGGGCATCGCCCCCGGCGATGCGGAGCGGGTGGCGCTGATCGCCAACTACTACGAGAACATCCTGTCCTTCCTGGAGGCCCACCACGACGGGGAGGAGCTCCTCGTCTTCCCGTTGTTGCGGGAGCGTGCGGCCGGCGCCGGTGAGCTCGATGGACGACATGGCCGAGCAGCACCACGAGGCGATGGCGCTGCTAGAGGAGGCCAAGGCGGCGCTGGCGGCGTGGCCGGGAGGTGACGCCGCGGCACAGCAGGCGGCCCAGGAGCGGCTGGACGACGCTGTGCTCCACCTCTGACGAGCATCTCGACGAGGAGGAGCAGAAGGTGCTGCCCCTGGCCGCCGAGTACCTCTCCATGGAGGAGTGGGGCGCCCTGCCGGACCACGGCATGGCCAACTTCCACGGCGACAAGATCTGGCTGATCCTCGGCCTCATCCGCGAGCGCATGACCGCCGAGCAGCGGGCGGCGATGATGGCGCACATGCCGCCGCCGGCCCTCGAGATGTGGACCGGGTTCGGCCAGCAGGCCTTCAAGGACTACTCCTCGGTGGTCGAGGTGGAGGTCGTCAACCACGCCTGAGGGGTGTGGTGGTTCAGCCGGTCCCGGAGGGATAGGCGAGTGAGGCCTGGCAGGTGACCTGACCCGTGGCCCCGGGGGGCACCGTGACGTCGACCGGCCCGAGCGGGACGACATCGGCTGCGGCGGCGGGGACGGTCAGCTCCGGGCGGGCGACGCCCAGCTCGGCGTGCTCCGGCGTGACCGCCTCGACGACCACATCCACATGACCCTGAGCCGCGAGCGCGCGCTGGTCTTCGTGACGCTGCCGCTCCAGACAACCAGCGTCGACCCCGGCTCGTGTGCGCACTGGGTGGTCAGGAGGAGGGGCGTCGTCGTCGTCTGAATCCCGTTCTGCCCGAAGGTCGTCACCCGCACAATGGTGGCGAGAAGGAGCGGAACCACCACGACGAAGACCACCGCCCCGACGATGAAGGCCGGTGTCCATCGGCCGGCGGGGATCGGTGCCTTGCGCCGCCGACTGCCGACAGCGGGTGTGCTTCGCCAATTCGAGTCCGCCGTGTCGGGAGAATGACCCGTCGGTGGGGAGTCGAAGCGGGTCGAACGCGTCGTTCCCAGGTCCGATCCGAGGCGGGTAAACCGACGTGCCGCCGGGGCGGGGGTGTTTTCATCGGTTGGTGCGGTTGTGGTCTCCCCGCCGCTGGTCGTCGGGAACGGGCCCCATCCGCACGCCGGCGGCTGCCAGTGCATTCCACCGCCGCGGCGTTGTCGGCTTGCGCGGAAAACACGAACTCGACCTTGCTGCGGTTGTACGTCGGACCGGACACCACGGTGCACGGGCGACCGTCAACAACCTCCTGCCACATGACCGCTTCAGCGGCATTGAAGAACGTGCTGCGGGCCCGATTCCGCGATCCGAAGATCCAGCTCGTCAGCTGGAACGAATCTGTTCGCACGGCCAAGCAACGCTGGCCGATCTGGAAGTACGGCACCCGACTCGGGGCATACCTGAACTGCAGCCACACATTCGATTGGAACGTGATCGGCTCCCGGATGGCCGCTCGCCGCGCCGGATCCCGGAGAAAGCGGAGGCGGGCGGGCACTTCGACCAACAGCAACACGAGGCTCAACGCGAACAACACGATGACGACCCTGGCGGGAAAGATGTGCAGCGACAGGTACACGAGGAGAAGGACGAAGGAGAGAACGGCCACGGCGATCTGGCGCGCCGGGCTCCTCGGGTTGAGTGGCGCGTCGAAGAACCCGCTGCGCTGGACAGGTGCATCGAATGACGGCCGGTGGTAGCCGGCGGGAGGGTCGGCGCGGCCCTAACCCGACGGAGATGTCCCGGCAGACGACGACGGATCCGTCGTCGCCTGCGCCGCCCCAGTAGCGCTGCGAGACCCACTTTTGCCCGTCCCAGAAATGCTGGTAGTTCGGTTCGCCCGGCACCGGGTACCAGCCGCGCTGTGGGGGCGGCGGTGATGCCGTCTTCTCGTCGCTCACCGACCTCCGCCTCCCGCTGATTGCCCGCCTGCCCTCACCTCCCATAATGCAGCCATCGGCAAGGGCTCGACCAGGGCCGGAAGTCAGGTTGACCATCCTGGCGATAGCGTCATCTGCGCTGACTGACGAGGACTTCGACTCCTTCGCCGATCCCGCTGGACTCGACGACCTCGATGTCTTCGGCGCCTCTCTCGGGAGCGAGGCGGAGGCCCGCCAGGCCGGCGACGACGGCGTCAGCGGGCTGGACAAGATCACGGCCCAGATGGCGGGCGGCGAGCACCGGCCCGAATAGCAGGAGATGTGCCGGGCGGTGGCCGAGGCGATCTTGAAGCGAACCCACCTGGTGGTCCAGGCCGGGACCGGTAAGTCCTTGGCCTACCTCGTCCCGGCGGCGCTCAGTGGCAAGAAGGTGGTCGTGGCCACCGCGACGACCACCCGTATCCGAACCGATACGAGGGTGCCACCAGGCAATACACATGGGCTATGTGCAGACCAGTTCCTCTAACCTCGTCTGCGCAGCACGGCCCGACAGTGGACTCCCTTCGACTCAAATCACTAACCGATCCCCACCACCGGGTTGTTGAGCTTGAGACCTCCCGCTGAGCCCACGAACTGGGCGTTACCGAAGGTGAAGATTCCGCCATCGGCCGCGGCCAGTAGATAACCGCCGTTGTCCGGCGTGATCTGGCCCCCGACCACCGGCTTGTTGAGGTGGACGCCGCCCATCGAACCGAAGAACCCGGCATCCCCGTAGGTGAACACGCCCCCGTCGGCGGCGAACAGGTCGTAGCCGCCTCCGGTGGAGGTGGTCGCCCCGCCGACGATGGCGGCGTTCAAGTGGCTCCCGCCGTGTGAGCCCTGGAACGTGGCGTCCCCGTAGGTGAACACCCCCCCGTCGGAGGCGAACAGGTAGTAGCCGCCCCCGGTCGGGGTGGCGGACATCCCCACGATGGGCTTGTTGAGATGGATGCCCCCAGCCGAGCCGTGGAAGGTGGCGTCACCGAAGCTGAAGACCCCACCGTCCGCTGCCACCAGCCAGTACCCTCGGCCATCCGGCGTCGGAGCCATCCCTACGATGGGCTGGTTGAGGTGCATCCCACCCGTCGAGCCGTAGAAGTCCGACGTCCCGTAGCTGAAGACCCCACCGTCGGATGCCACCAACCAGTACCCGGGTCCGACCGGGTTGGATGCGACACCCACGACTGGCTGATTGAGGTGGGTGCCTCCCTTCGATCCGTAGAAGCCGAAGGCTCCGTAGGTGAACACACCGCCGTCTGAGGCGGCCAGGCGATAGCCACCGAGGTTGGCGCCGAGTTGGCCGGCCGGATCCGGGATCGGAGACTCGGACCACCTCGCCGCTGATACCCGGGGCGGGCCCGATGGCCGGGATGACGCCGAAGTTGGAGGCGTAGACCGACCCGTCCCTGGCCACGGTGATGCCGAGGGGGAATTCGAGCCCGGCGCTGGCCAGGGTGGTCTGGCTGCCGTCGGCGTTGATCCTGATGATCGCACCTGGAGCCGGCAGGCCCGATCCTTAGGTCGCCGGGTCGAGGATGCCGGCCGTGTCGATCTCCATGACCAGCAGTCGGCCGGCCTGGTCGAAGGCGATGCTCCCGATCATGGTCAGCCCGCTGGCATAGACGGTCGGCGTCCCGACCGGGGGCGATGCGGTACACGTTGACGTCCCCGACGTCGTTGCCGGTGCCCGGGCCTCCGACTCCGCCCAGCTCACCGACGTAGAGCGCCCCGTCGGGCCCGACGGCCAAGGAGGTGGGGACCGGCTGGGCCATCACCGGCCCACCAGTCGTCGGCTCGGAGATCAGGGGGAGTACGGCCAGCGTCGAGATCTGCCCCGCCGCGTTGACGAACAGCACGTCGTTGGCTGCCGCATCGGCGACGGCGAACCCGCCGTTGTAGGCCACTACGCCGTAGGGATCGCTGTCGATGGCGGGATCTCCGGGACCGCCGGCTCCGGCCCCTTGGTCGGGATTGTTGGCCGCCTCGTAGGGACCGAAGCTGGCCACCGAGGTGGCCGTCCCACCGCTGAGAGGGGCGCTGACCAGGTCCCCGAGGAGGGCCCCGGCCGAGCCGTAGGTCTGCTGGCCTGTCGTCGGATCGATGTTCTGGTTCTGGATGACTCCGTAGATCTTGCCGTTGACGACCTGCACATCGGCCACGCCGGCGCTCGCCGACCCGCCCGGAGGACTCCCAACCGAAGGTAGCCCGGTGACCACGTGGGTCACCGCGCCCTGTGGCGTGATCCGGTCGATGGTGCCCGAGTTGTTGGCACAGGCGGCCTCGGTTCCCGGTCACGCAGCCGGCGCCGATCACCCCATCGCCGGCCTCGGCCACGTAGAGGTTCCCATCGGGTCCGATGGTCAGGTTGTGGGGCTGATTGAGGCCCGACGCCACGACCTGCAGCCCTGGCGTCTTGGGGGTCACGGCATGAGGAGAGCTCCCTGAGCCGCCTCCGGTCCATTGATGGCCCGAGAAGAGCCCCGGTCCTGGGCGCTGGAGCCGGCGGACGCCGCTCCGGCCCCGCTCGATCCAACCAGTACTGCCGCCATGACCGCGGTTGCGCATGCGCCAACCCGCCAGACTCGAGATACACTCAACATGAAAATCCCCACTTCCGCCCCAAATTGTTGATGTGTTGTCTTAGCTATAACAGACGCATTGATGGCCGTAAAGCGACATGGACCAGATGTGAGCCGTCAGGGCCATCCGCCAGCACCACCCGTGCGTTGGGCTTCGACCTCCAGCGGGGCGCCACGAGGGTCC